>JAFGLV010000031.1 GCA_016927855.1 Sedimentisphaerales bacterium | reverse complement strand
TACCGGATTCGGCTCGCGATGTCTCTTCTATACCCGTGTTGCACTTACCATGTGAATTCGCCGGAATAATAGTAATAATAGGGACAGTCACCCATTTTAGCCTCTGGATACGCTGACCCCTCAATACAACGGCCGCTCAGGACGCCCAGGAGAGGGCGCTGGATGCCCAGGGCCGCCTGTTTGTCGCGTGGGCGTGAGAGCTTGGACAGTCCGTTTCAAGTGTGAAGACACGAACGTGCGCTGGCGTCGTTTGAGAGTTCGATCTTGAGACTTGACACTTGAAGCAGCACGGGCGCTCGTGCCCGTGATCATGGGCGGGACGCCCATGCTACTGAGCGTCTGACGACGCCGTTACGAACGAACGCCTGACGGCGTCACTACGAACAGGGGCAACCGCCCTCGGGACTGCGCGTCAGGACGCGTGCACACCCTCAACGGGCAACACACCGACACCCCATGAACCGCAGCCTCCAGGGTTCCGGTAGAAGGTGGCCCTGCCGGGTCGCGCGCGGCTTGAGCCGGCGGGCCCACTTTTCCTCAAGTTAACGGACGTCATGTCCGATGAATCTCCATGAGGATTACCTCAAGCCGTTTCCGCGAGAACGCTGGTGGAGCCTGCGCGGAACCGAGGCCGTGGGCCTGCACGCTGGGCCGGTTGTCGCTGCATGGGAAACGGCAAGTTGTGTCGAGTTCAGAACCTGATTCAGGAGCTCGTACGGGCATCGCAAGAAAGGAGCTATTGGATGTCGAAGCTAATCCCCTATTTTCTGCTCGGTTGCATGATCTGGAATATGGCGGCGCCGGCCTACGCGGGAGCCGTCTCGCGAACGCCGCTGACTCAGGCGGAGGATGACGCCCTGGCGGCGCAACAGGCGCAAGACGCAGATGAACTGGCCAGCGTCGCAGGCGGCGATGGGGTGGTGCTGCTCCTGGCGGTCGTCGGCGTGGTATTCATCATTCTGTATGTGACCGGCGCTATCGACTAGGGTTCCATTGTTGCAGTGGCGAAGCACCGCTGTCCCTGGGAGATGCGTGATGCCGAATCCTCGATGTACGGGCGGGTTGGCTCGTGACCTGAGGCGGTTATTCCTGTCGTTCTCGTTGACGGCCGTCGTTCTCATGCAGGGTTGTGGGTCCTTGCCGACGAGCACGGACCAAGCTTCGTTCCAGCGTCGGTATGGGGACTTCGTGTACTGTCCCATTGAGGTGGTCCGGCAAGGCCGACACTACACCTGCGGTCCAGCATGCCTTTCGAGTGTACTGGCATACTGGGACATCGACATTTCGGAACAGCAAATCATCCAGAAGTATCCCAGCCCAGAGCGCCGTGCGTACCTGCTCCTGGCACTTCGATCTATTGCCGAAGCTGAAGGGCTCAAGGCCTACGTCATCGCCATGGATACGGAATCGCGAAGTGCGATCGAAGAGCAGATAGCGAAGGGCCGACCGGTGATCTGCGCGGTTCGTGTGCCGCGCGACCTCCATTTCTTCGACGGTGTGCCAATTCTCGGGGCCACCTGCCGAGCGCTCGCCTGGGCGCTGAGTCCGCGCAAGGACCATTTCGTCGTCGTGGCCGGGTTGAAACCTCACAAGGTGCTGATCATGGACCCCGCCTACGGCTTTGCCGCACTATCCTGGCGTCGCTTCGAGGCGGCGTGGTCTCAAATGAAGCACGCCTGCCTGCTGGTCTCAGACTGAAGGACGACGGGGCTGTCCTGAACCGCCGACACACGGATTTCGAGCCGTTGCCCGGAATATGCAGCACATTTCTCGGGGCGAATTCCATGGGCGGGACGCCCATGCTACTGAGCGTCTGACGACGCCACTACGAACGGCACGCGCTTTACGCGCGGGTGCGGGCGTGCTAAGATCGTGACCTCTGCATTGAACCTGCAACGAAAGGAGTTGGCTATGGATCGGCGGGGGTTTCTAAGGCGCGCCGGTGTGGGCATGTTGGGGCTGATGGCGCTGCCGGGATGGCAGGCCACGAAGGCAGCGGCGCGCAGGCGGACCAATATCCTCTTCATCTTCATCGACGACATGGGCTATGCGGACCCGAGCTGCTTCGGCAATCCGAAGGTCGAGACGCCGCACATCGACCGGCTGGCGCAAGAGGGCCTGCGGATAACGAACTTCTACGTCAACTCGCCCATCTGCTCGCCCTCGCGTGTCGCGGTCATGACAGGCCAGTATCCCGCACGCTGGAAAATCCATTCGTACCTGGAGGCGCGTGCGGCCAATCGGCGACGGCAGATGGCCGATTGGCTGGACCCGCAGGCGCCGACCACGGCGCGAATTCTCAAGCAGGCCGGTTACGCGACCGCCCACTTCGGCAAGTGGCATATCGGCGGCGGCCGCGACGTCGGCGATGCGCCGCTGCCGCAGGCGTACGGCTTCGACGAGTCGCTCGTATCGTTCGAAGGGCTGGGCGATCGCGTCCTGTTCCACAACGACGGTCTGTCCCGTCAAAGTGCCGCGCTGGGCCGGGGTGACATTCGCTTTATCGACAAGCACGAGAGCAGCGAGACCTACGCGGATCGCGCGATTGCCTTCATGGAGAAGCATCGAGAGGAGCCGTTCTACATCGAGCTGTTCCCCAACGACGTCCATGATCCTCACTTGCCCAAGGAGGGGGCCGCGGAGGAATGGAGGGACGTGACGGACAATCCGTTCGAGCAGAGGTTCTTCGCGGTGCTGGAGGCATTGGACGAGCAGATCGGGCGGGTGGTGGACGCGGTAGATGCGCTCGGTTTGAGCGAGCGGACCTTGATCGTGCTGACCAGCGACAACGGGCCGACCGACTGGACCAGCTACTACCGGCAAGGCCGGAACCCTCCCGGCTTCACCGGTCCGTTCTATGGCCGCAAGTGGTGCCTGTACGAGGGCGGCATTCGCATGCCGTTCATCGCGCGCTGGAAAGGGACCATCCCGGCCGGAGAGACCAACGAGGCCAGTGTCGTGTGCGGCATCGATCTGTCGCCGACTTTCTGCCATGTCGCAGACGTGCCGGTGCCGGCCTCGATCCGCCACGACGGCGAGGACAGGTACGACGCGTTGCTGGGCCAGCCGGCGAAGCGCTCCGCGCCGATCTTCTGGCAGTACGGCAAGCCCTATGCGACCCTGATGCCGGGCAATCCCGACTTCGTCAGTCCGAGTCTGGCCGTGCGCGACGGCGACTGGAAGCTGTTGATCGATCCGGACGGCTCGAACGGCAGACTCTACGATCTGGGCAACGATCCGGGAGAGAAGACGAACCTGCTGACGCGTCATCCGGACAAAGCGAAAGAGCTGTGGCAGAAGCTGCGTCACTGGGCCAATTCGGTAGGTATCGCCACCGAGGCGGTCGATCCAGCCTGACCTCGATCCTGATGCTGTCAGAGAATGGCATGGGCCGAAGCACATCATGCCAACTTGGCGCGTGACGGCGCCGGGGTCGGGCAGGCAGGGACTGCAAGTCGCAGGTGCTGGAGCCGCCGGGAGCGCGAGCGGGTGGAAAAGGACTTGACGTCGCGGTCGGCGGGCCTTAGCATAGGGATATGGTGCGATTAGCGAGAATGGCGGCCGGCCCAGGGGCCGGGAACGTGCCTGAGGCCGGGGGGCGACGAGCGGGGACCTACGTCCACGACCCATACCACCACAGCGCGGGAGGAATCTGTCCTAAGTAAGGAGCGCGCGAGAATGAAGAGGGCCTTCACACTTATCGAACTGCTGGTGGTCATCGCGATCATTGTGATCCTGATGGCCGTGATGCTGCCGGTGACCAGAATGGTGCGCGAGCAAGGCGCTGAAACGGTGTGCCAGTCGAACCTGCGGCAGGTGACCATCATGCTCATGACCTACTGCAACGACCACGACGGCCTGTTTCCCGACCCAACCTATCTCTACCATTCCCGGAAGTCGCTCGACCCAAGCGACCCGACTTTCCGCATGGGCTGTCGCTGGCACGATGCTCGCATCGGTCCGGGCAGCCCCTTCCTGCGCGAGCACAGAGAGCTCCAGGGCGCGCTCATCCCCTACCTGGGAAACCCGAAGATCCTTCTCTGTAAGACCGGCGCCCGCGCTAACATGCAACAAGGCTGCAGCAATAGGTCTCCCCTCATCACCTATGTGCACACGACGGTAAGCGAGCACCGTCGAGAGACCGTGATTAAAGGTACGGCCATCCCGCATGACGCGAACATCCCTGTCATCCCGCAATATACTTACGCGATGAACGGCAACCTGTGTCGGGCCTTCCAGACCGCAAGCTTGATCGCACCGTTACCGTCCAACGAACTGGACCGAAGAAGCCTGCGAGAGAGGCAAGTCCGCAAGGAAACGCAGGTCACGCGCAGCCCGTCCGAGGTGTTCGCCTTCGGCGAAGAGAACTCGTGGGCTGTCAACGTGGCTGGACGAGAAGGCCTCGGAGGACCCGGGCACCAGTCGGCAGCGCCGTACAACCTCAGCGGCCCTTGGCCGGGACACATGGATTCCCCTTCCGACACTACGGACCACTGGATATCCTCGCACGAAATCCCCGGCGCGATCACCCTGGGAAGCTTGGATATTGGGCCCTCCTACACGATCAGCGGCGAATCCGATGAGCGCCTTTACGCATCGAAGGTCCCTGACACAAGCGCCGCGGATGCTTTTGCGACTTACCACCGTCCGCGCCGAGGCGATCTGAATACGGGCCACTCCTATGTCTCCATGTTGGACGGCCATGTCCGGAAAGTCACGGTGTCGGACCAGCTCCGCAAGAGCCGACAGATCCAGGGCGTGCCCGCCAGTCGGCTCGGTCCCGGCGGCAATCTCCATCTGGCCTGGCCCCTTGACATCCCTCCGCTGACCGGTTGGGAGAACCAGTAGGAGCCACTACAAACGATCCCAACCGGTCTCGCCTGGGATCACCCGCGAGGACGGGGGCACCACATAGAGCGAACAGGAGAGGCAGAGGCCCATGACGCGTGTCTCGTTTGGAGTTCCGCCTTCGGGCGGGTCAGGGTAGAAACCGGCTAAAGCCGGAACTCCGAACAGGATTCCGAACGAAACCGGCTGAAGCCGGAACTCCAAACAGCCTTGGCGAAGGTGTGGCGGGTTCGCTATCATGGCTGTCCATGATGGATCACAGGACAGACGGACAGGTCGTGCTCTCCTTCGATCGCGGTACGCTGCTGCTGGCGGGGCCGCCGGCTCAGGGCCGTGCCTGCGACGCTGACTCGTCGGGCTGGATGTGGGACGAGCGGGTGGGCGCCTGGCGCTGTGAAGCGATTCGCTACCAGGCGGTGCACGCGGCGCTGGAGCGGCGCTACGGCGTGCGCTTTCGCGACGAGGTGCCGAAACCGGTGCGCGTCGTCTGGCCCAAGAACGATCTGGTCGAGCTGCGGCGCGAGCAGACGGAGGCACTGACGGCGTGGACCGAGAACGGCTGTCGCGGGCAGATCATCATGCCGACGGGGACCGGCAAGACGGAGGTCGCCTTCGCGGCGATGGCGCAGGCGCAGGTAGCGACGCTGGTCGTGGCGCCGGTGCGCGACCTGATGTATCAGTGGCATCAGCGCATTTTGGCGACCTTCGGCTACGACGCGGGCATCGTCGGCGACAACACGTTCGACATCAAGCCGGTCACGGTGACCACCTACGACAGCGCGTATATCCATATGGACAAGATGGGCGCCGGGTTTGGGTTGCTGATCTTCGACGAGGAGCACCACTTGCCGGGCAAGTGCCGGCGCGAAGCGGCGCTGCTCAGCACCGCGACGATGCGGCTGGGTCTGACCGCGACGCCTGAGCGCTCGGACGGGCTGGAGACGGACCTGGACTGGCTGGTCGGGCCGGTGGCGTACCGGCTGCCGTTCAAGGCGGTGCGCGGCTCGACCCTGGCGGATTTCGACGTGGTGCGCGTGCCGGTGGCGCTGAACGCGCGCGAGCAGGCGACGTACGACCAGTGCAGCAAGGTCGTGCGTCACTTCCTCAGCGTCCGGCGCAAAGAGACGCCGGGCTATGCGTGGCAAGACCTGTGCAAGGAGACCGGCAAGGACCCGCAGGCGCGCCACGCTCAGAAGGCGTACTACCTCAAGCGGTCGATCGAGGACCGCGCCGACGAGAAGCTCCGCGTGCTGGAGGACATCTTCCGCCTGCACCAGGGCCAGGCGACGCTCGTCTTCACCGGCTCGAACGCGATGGCCATCGAGGTCTCCAAGCGGTTCCTGGCGCCGACGATCCTCTCGCACACGCGCAAGCGCGAGCGGCTGACCGTGCTCGACGGCTTCGCGCAGGGCCGGTTCCCCGTCCTGATCGCCAACCGCGTGCTCGACGAGGGCGTGGACGTCCCGCAGGCGAAGGTGGCGGTCGTCATCGGCGGTCAAGGCTCGACGCGCCAGGCGACGCAGAGGCTCGGACGCGTCCTGCGCCGGTCGGGCGCGGCCCGCGCCACGTTGTATGAAGTGATCTGCGCCGACACGAAGGAAGTCCACCGCTCGCGCAAGAGGCGACGCAGCGATGCTTACGAGCGAACAGTCCATCGTCGAGTATAGGGACGGGCGGGCCGTGCCCGACCGGCTGACGCAGAAGGCGCATCGACACTACGTCGAGTACGCCGAGCGCATGCTGTCGGTCTATCGCGACGGGGCCGGCCGGCAACGCCGCGAGCTGCACCGGCAGGTCGAGATGATCTTCGCGGACGAGCCCGACTGTCCTATCCGGCGTATCGAAGCCTTCTGCAAATTGCTCGACGATCAATCCGTTTTCCAGGCCGATCCCGGCGGCAGCGCGGCCAAGCTGAGACTGGACGTGTTTGCCAAAGCGGCGGCACTGCACCCGCTCGTCACGCAGCCCGACCGGCTGTTCGAGCATGACGAGCAGCACGTCAAGGCGCGCCTGGCGAGCGAGATGGGCATGACGTGGGACCAGATCGAACAGGCGCTCTATGCGGATGTGATCGCTTACCAGCGGCTGGAGAGCTTCGCGGGCTGGCCCGACGCCAGTGCTTTTCTGTCGCGCTACAACGTCGCTCAGCTTCAGGCCTGTCTCTATCGCGCCGAGAGTATGACGGTGACAGCGACCCGCGATCTCAAGACGATCGTGCGTTACGCCAAGCTGGCCCGGCTGCTGCACGAGATCGTCCGTAGCACGGGCGTCTCGCCCATGAATCACGGGCAAGCCTGTCCTGAGCGCAGTCGAAGGAATGCCCGTGCTACTCACGGCTGGGACAGCCGTGTTACTCATGGGCGGGACGCCCATGCTACTTATCGTATCACGTTCTCCGGTCCGGCGTCGGTCCTGCGCGAGACCCGCCGGTATGGCGTGAACTTCGCAAGATTCCTGCCGGCCCTGCTGGCCTGCAAAGGCTGGCGCGCCGAAGCGATCGTGCAGACGCCCTGGAAGAGCCGCGCCAAGCTGGTCATCTCCGAGACCGACCGCTTCACCAGCCACCTGCCGCCACCCGAGGAGTTCGACTCGTCGCTGGAGGAGGCGCTGGCGGACAAGTTCGGCCAGAAGCGCAACGACTGGGAGATGACGCGGGAGAGCCGCATCCTGCACGAACATCAGACGACCTTCATTCCGGATTTCACCTTCCGTCATGAAGATGGCACAGAAGTCTTTCTGGAAATCGTCGGTTTCTGGACGCCGGAGTACCTGGCCCATAGACGCGAGACACTCCGTCGCTTCCATCATCACCACATCTTACTGGCCGTGCCACAACGCTCCCTGCGCGAGGGCGCCTCTACCGACGACGTCCTGGTCTATAAGACGACGTTGAAACTGCGACCCCTCCTGGCCGCGCTCGAGATGGCGCGATCGCGTCAGAAACGTTGACGATCCATGGAAGGCCGCATGGGCTGAAGCCCATCCTACCACCCCAGTACTCCGTCTACTCCAATCTGGTGGGCAGCATCCCAAGATACGTAAGTCGGTTGCGGTTGCGCGGCACGTTTCGGTTGCGTCTGGCGTGCAGCGGTGCCGCCTAACGCAACCGCCTGACGAAACAAGCCGCGCAACCGCCAGACGCTGGCCGTGCTGGCTACCACCTTTTTAGGGTAGCCAGAATACTAGAGCGCATCCGGCGTGGCTGGCCGCGCGAGGCGGCGCCGGCGGAAGAGGTGCGTCAGGAACATCACCACGGCCAGAGAAGGATGGGGCCGCAGAAGAAAAGACAATCGGAGAGGAAGAGCGGGTCGCCGCGGCGGTACGGGGCGGGGGTACGAAAGGCAGCACGATAGCGAAGGCCAGCAGACCCGCCCAGGCCGCGACTCCCGCGAGCACTTCCAACCGGCGTGGCCCCGGCGGCTCGCTGGGGTTCTGGCGTGCACCTAGCGATGACGTTGCTTGACGAATGCCAGCCAGGACGACAGCATAACCCACTCCGAAGAACGGGGCGAAGAGGATCGTCATGCCGGCCCCGAAACCGTCGTAGCCCGGGACGAGTTTGAGGGTCAGAGCGCTCGAGATGACCAGGAACCAGCAGGAAAGCAGTGTGCCGATCGGGACGGAGATCCAGAGGCGCCGTATCCGCCAGATCGGCCAGGCGGTCAGGATCAGCCCGGCAAGCATGACGGACATCTCGACTGCTCTGTAAAAAGACATCTCCAACGCGCTCTCCGCCAGGAACGGGACGTCGCGTCCGGCGTACGTCCTGCAGGCCTACCACGACGGGGGCCGCGTCTCGAAACCCCCTTCCGGCTGTCTCTATTATGACGATGATCTGTCGGGAAACCAAACGAAACTCCGTGATGGCGCGACGGAACATGTAGACCAGCCGCCCTCGGTCGGGACGATGCCTATTGACAAATCGCGGCCGGCCGAGTCTCTTGTTGGGCTTTGAATCCCGCGGCGCCAACGGGTGGAGTGATTTTGCGATGATCCAGGCGATCTTGACGACGGTGTTGTTTGCCATGTCGGCCGTCAGTGCCGGACGCACCACCCGTGTGCTCGGCGCCGGGACCGCCAATCTGGCCCGGCTGACACTGGCGACGCTCTTCCTGGGCCTCTGGGCCCACACCGGCGGACAGGGATTCCACGGCGCGGCGCTGCCCTGGATGATCGCCAGCGGCCTGGTGGGGTTCGCGCTGGGTGACACGGCCCTTTACGCGGCCTACTATCGCATCGGGCCGCGGCTGGCGGTGCTGCTGTGCCTGTGCCTGGCGGCGCCGATCGGGGCGATCATAGAGTGGTTCTGGCTGGGCACGCGGCTGACGGGCGGGCAGATCTTCTGGGGCTCGGCGATTCTGGTCGGCGTCTTTGCCGCTCTAGCGCCGGACAGCCGCACGCCCGTGCCGACGCGCACGTGGCTGGTCGGCATCGCGCTGGGCGTCGTCGCGGCTCTCGGTCAAGGCGGCGGAGCCGTGCTGACGGTCAAGGCGTTTGACGTTGCTAAGGGAGTGGGCCAGCATATCGACGGCGCAACCGCCGCGTACCAGCGTATCGTCGCAGGTTTACTGGTCACGGCGATCGCCGTACTCGGCCATCGCTGGCGCAAAGGGCCTGCCACGGCCGGAGACAAGCCAAGCCTGGATCATCCATGGCGGCGCGTCTGGCCGTGGGTCGTCGCCAACGCTTTGTTCGGACCGGCCCTCGGGGTCGCCTGCATTTCCTGGGCGCTGGCCGTGGCGCCGACCGGCATCGTGCTGGCCATCGTCGCGACCACCCCTCTGGTGGTAATCCCCTTCACCATGATCCTCGACCGCGACCGTCCCACGCTGCGCTCGCTCGCAGGCGGCGCGGTGGCTGTCCTTGGCGCGGCCGCGCTGGCGTACAACTGAACTGGCTCGCACCTGCCGACGGGTGCACTGCACGTTTGTAGGTAGCTCAATAAGCAGGCGCCTTTGTCACGTCGAGCGGAGTCCCGGCTGGCCGGGACGCAGTCGAGACATCCGGCCGCGGATAGGGCGTCACCTTGTTCTCGGCCAGATTCCTCCGCTCCGGGCTGCCGTCGCCAGCCCTCCAGTCGGAATGACAATCCAATGGCTGCTTCAGAAGGTCTCACCTACAAACATGCAGTGCCCCCCCGCCGACCTTCTTCCTTGCGTTCGTTCGCGGTCCTCGGTACATACGACACATCCTCGGTTCGGGCCGAACCATCGAATACCTGTTTGAAAGGACGTCGTCATGCTGAAGATAGGAATGATCGGAGCGGGATTCGTCGCGGGCTTCCATGAAAGAGCGCTGCGCTCGGTCCGGGACGCGGAACTGGCCGGCCTCTGCGCGCCCAAAGGCACCGAGGCGCTGGCAGAACTCGCGCGGCAGAATCGCCTGGGTGAGACCAACGTCTACAAGTCCGTCGCTGACTTGGCGAACGCGGTCGACGTGCTCTGCATCTTCGCCCCGAACTTCGCGCGACTGGAGATCATGGCGGACATCGCGCGCGCCGTCGAGAAGGGAGCGGAACTGAAGGGGCTGATCATCGAAAAACCGCTGGCGCGCAACGTGAAAGGGGCTACAGAGCTGGTGCGTCTCGCCCGGCAGACGAACGTCCCCACCGCCTACTTCGAGAACCAGATCCACATGCCGGCCATCGTCCAGGCGCGAGCGCAGTTGGCGCAGGTAGAGAAGGCGATGGGTCCGGCCCATCTGGCGCGCAGCGCCGAGGAGCATGGTGGTCCCCACGAGCCGTGGTTCTGGGACCCGACCACCCAAGGTGGCGGCGTCTGCTGTGACATGGGATGTCACAGTATCGCCTGCGGGATGTTCATGCTCACGCCCAGCGGCAAGCCGATGGATTATCTCAGGCCGGTCTCGGTGAACGCGACGATGGCGCTGCTGAAATGGGGCAAAGAGCCCTGGGCAAGCCAGCTCAAGGCCCGTGGCGTCGACTACGCCGCGACGCCGGCGGAGGACTATTCGAGTGTCACACTGGAACTCGAAGACCCGCAGACGCACCAGCGGAGCATCGTGCAGGCGATCAACTCATGGATGTACGATGCGCCGGGACTGCGCCTGCTTATGGAGACCTTCGGGCCGGGTTATTCCTACACGGTCAACTCGCTCCAGTCGCCGACGGGCATGTTCATCAGCGACGCCGCGGCTGCCGCCGTCCTTGACACTGAACTGGCGCTGGAGAAATCGCAAGCCTCGCGCGGCTCGCTCATCCTCCAGCCCAACGAGATCGACTTGTATGGCTACATCGCGGAGTGGCTGGACGCGCTGCCTGCGTTCGAAGCGGGCCGTGACGGCGCTTTGAACGTGGAGTATGGCAAGCTCATCACCGAGCTCATCATGGCCGCCTACATGTCGCACGAGCAGCGCAAGGTGATCGACCTGACCGACCCGACCGTGCGCGCCGAACTGGAAAGCTACGTCCCGCTGATCCAGCAAGGCAAAGGCAACGAGGTGTTGTGAACCCGACCGCGACAGGCGTCCCGCTAGGCGAGGTTGGAGCCTCCAACAGAATGGTCTGTCGCGCTACGGACGTTGTAGGGGCAACCCCCTGTGGTTGCCCAGGGCAGGCACGGGGGTCTGCCCCCTACACCTCACGGCGGTCATCTCGTCAGATGTTCTTAGACGTGCCGCTTATCGATGGCCTGGAGGATTTGCAGCTTGTTGTTTTCGAAGGCCAAGCTGTCGAGCCGACTGAGAATGGCGCCTTTGGCCGCCGGGCTGAAGCAGGGATTCTCGATCAGCGTCAGCAGGACATCGACCTTCATGTTCTCAAAAGACAGGCGCTTGAACACCGCGTCTACCAAATGGACCTGCGCGCGATCGCTGAGGCCCTCGCGCCGGGCGATATTCCGGTAGGCGGCATGGCGGTTGTTGTCGAAATCCAGCTTGCCGACCGCGTCGATCTCCTGGATCGTGGCGTCCGTGTCCCCCCTCATCGGCGGTCGCGGTGGTATTCTCTCTTCTTCGCTGTGAATGCTGATGCAGCCGCCCATGCCGAGCGCCGCCAGCACGAGTCCGAAAACCAACAGGTCCTTTCTCATGATTCTCCGCTCCTATTTATAGAGCCGCATGTTGTCGTACTGCCCGAGTACGGTAACGCTCGGTGGCGTGTCTGTCAACATCTGCCCAGGATGCATTGTACGGTTGTAGGTCACCCGGATGATTGGCCCTTTTGTCATGTCGAGCGGAGCCGAGACATCTGGCTGCGATTGAAACGGTCCTTAGTCCCCGCCCAGATTTCTCCGTTTCGGTCCGCCTGCGGCAGTCCTCCAGTCGAAATGACAAACAGGGTCATTGGCCGGCAGAATCTACCCATACACATGTACCGCACCGATCGGCTTGCCATCGCTGAGTTCCTCGTTGCAGTCGAGCCGGACATCTGTCACTCTTATAAGGCCGCGACAGTCGTTGCGGTCACACAACCTGACACTGACGACAGGAAGACGGACACATGGAACCGAACTGGCTTCGATGGGCCAAGCAACTGGCCGCACTGGCACAGGATGGCTTGACCTACTGTGACTTGCCTTACGAAATCGAGCGGTACGAGCAGATCCGCACGGTCGCGGCCGAGATGATGGCAACCGGCTTCGAGCTCGACCGCAAGTCCGTGCTGGACCTGCTCTCACGAGAGGAAGGCTATGCTACGCCCAAGGTCGACGTGCGCGGCGTGGCGTTCCGCGACAACAAGGTCCTGCTGGTCAGAGAGATGATCGACGGCGGCTGGACCCTGCCCGGCGGATGGGCCGATCCGTGGCAGAGCCCTTCCGAAGCGGCGGTCCGCGAGGTGCGCGAGGAGTCGGGTTTCGAGGTCCGCGTGACGAAGCTCGCGGCGGTCTACGATCGCAGCAAGCACGCGCACGTGCCGCTCATGCCGTTTCACATCTACAAGCTGTTCTTCCTCTGCGAGATCACCGGCGGCCAGGCGAGGGAAAGCTACGAAACCACCGGCGTGGACTTCTTCGCCGAAGACGCCCTGCCCGAGCTGTCGATCAGCCGGACCCTGCCCGAGCAGATCGCCCGCATGTTTGAGCACTACCGCAACCCCGCCCTGCCGACCGATTTTGACTGACACTGGCGCGGCGGAGCCACGTTCGTTCAGAAGACAGGCTCCCTGTCGAGGTCACTGTAAGGATAGTACCCGGCGTCTTTCAACTTGCTCAGGACCACCTCGCTGCCGTGGTGCATGGCGTACTCCATCTCGCTGCGGAAGACTTCAGTGCACAAGAGCAAGCAGTGCCTTCGCCCATCGATTTCAAGGCCGGCGCCGTCATTGCGATACTCATCGAAGATGAGACACAGACCCAGATCATCTCCATCGGCCGGGATTTCGCCGGTTTCGCCCGGATTGAGCACGGCCTCGTAGGAGTAGTAGCCGATGGTCGTCATGATCTGGCACATCCGGCGCTCGATCTTATAGAAGGGAAGGCTGTTGTCTCGGGCCGCGGGCATTTCCAGCTTCGTGAAGGTGACGAGTTCATAGGTGCCGATGCGATTGGGCTTAGGACCGCGCCCGTCAGGCTCGATCAGCTCCATCGTGGCGAAACCCGTTCCGGCGATACCGTTCGGGAAGTTGAACATGTCGACGTTGCCGCGCGTGACTCCGAACGGGACAATGGCATGACCGACTATATCATGCATTGGACCCAGGAGTCGCTCCAGAGCTGCCTCTTTCGCTTCGTAGTAACGATTGTACTGCTCTTCGGTAAACTGAGGCGACTCGGATTGATGCGGCGCGCAACCTTTCGCAACCACGCTGCACACCACGCCCACGATGACGACCGTTGCTTTCATACTGTACTGACCTCAACAAGAACTCTGCAACCTACTCGATTCTGTTCGGCACCATGCCGCGGCGGGAAGCATCGAGAATCTCCAGTGACACGAGATTACCCGCCGCGTCGCAATCTAGAATCACGCCGGGCTTGTCTTCGTCGCTCTCCGCTACGGGTGAATCCGAAAAGGCCACCGTCAGCGTATCCGTCTCGCGGTCATACATCACTTTCATGAGTCGATCCTCCAGGCAATCGCCATACGAAAGTGCATTGTATCCTCCTTTCACGGTGAATGCCAGAGAATGTGTCATCTACGGGGAGCCAACAAGCGGTCAGAGCTCCTCGGCGGAAAGGACCGTCAACCTGCGTTTTCTACGGTCTGTGCCACGATTTCTCTCCCTTCCCGCCCCCACCATCCGTAGGGCAGGTCACCCGCTCCGGCGTGCCTCTTGTATCAGGAACCCGGTGCGGTTAGATTCTACCCGGAGGTCAGCGGCGCTCGTAGGGGCGAATAATCACTCGCCCACGCCCGCGATCAGGGTATTCACAAGGAAGCCACCATGGGCCCAACTCGATCCTCTTGCCTTATCCTGGCCGCCCTGCTTCTCACCGCCCGTAGGGCATTCGAACGCTTGCCCCTTCGCTGAGTTCCGAGCCTGTCGCAGAAACACACGGCCTATTTGGTACCGTTTGCACCAGTGATGATCCAAAGATGCCGCAGGCTGGCATATTCGGGCAGAACCTACTGGTCGGCCCGTCTCTTCTGCGACGCCCGGGTTCTTCCGCCGGTTTGGCCTGTGTACCTCGCAACATCAGCGACCGACAATCGGTAGTATCTCGCAGCACGACTGTTCGCAAGACCAGGTTTGGTGCCTTGCCTGATCAACCTGCGGGCGAACATCACAGCCTTGAAGAGTTCTTTGTCCTCAATGTAATCCATGTGATATTTCTTCATCGAATGGTTCTCCTTCAACAGGCAAAAAGGCTGCCCAATAGTATACCGTGTTGAGAACAGGACGATAGACCGGACTCAGACAAATAATCAAGAGCAGGATTCTTGTGGCACGTGTCGACTCGGTGTAGAATATCCTCGTGGTGGGCAGACACGCATTCTGCCTGTTTTCGAAGAATCGCAGGCCGAGCGCACTTGGGTAGCGAGTGAGGAACCGAGATGAGATCGTCTGTCAGGCAGATCAATCGGGAATTCCTTGAGACGGTTGATATCCTACCGGACCATCGAATACAACCTCCGCTTGTTAGCCTGTTCTTCAATGAGAGAAGACGCGAAGCGGTGACAGCCATCTCCTCCTTCGATGGGTACAAGCTCGTCTTTTCTCCTCTCGAAAACGAGAATATAGGCGAGTTGGTCAAACGAGGCCTCCTCTTTGCCGATATTGTAATCCTGAACCATGCCAACATAGAAACCGAGCCGACGTTTTGCGCGTTCGTTGTGCCCGCGTGGTTCCCCAAGGAGGAATATACATACACGGCACTACGCGGCAAGACGGTCCCACCTCATATGGTGTTGGGCGGGCGGGCGATTCTCGCCAGTGGCTCAAGGGCAAGGCTCGCTGATGGATCATGGGATGGCGTCCCTGCGACGGGAAGCTTCCCCCTCCTATCAGAGAACGTAGCGCACTGGTGCGTCACTGAGGGACGAGAATTGACCCTGTCCGGTCAAGTGATGTACTGCCCTCTTGTACCTCCTGCGTCTTGGGAGCAGTATCTCTACGCGAAGGGCCTGAATTTCCAGTCGGTCTACCATGCCTATAGGCTCTTACCCGAAAAACAGTCGTACCTGGATGATAACGTGGCTCGCGCGATCCAAAGAATAGACTTGCCAATGATGGCGAACGTAGACTTGCCGACACTTCAGCGAATCAAAGAGGATGAGCGAGAATGCTTCGAGAGATTTCGCATGCATATGATGCAAGCGATGAACTCTATGGATTTGGCCGCAGGCTCCAGTAGTTTCGATAGACAGATGAGCTTGATGAACGAGAGTATTCGAGCCGGCATCGACGAAGTCAAACGTGCACACCGCAAGATCAAGAAGATGCGTTTCATTGATCTTCAGAGAATAGCGTTCATATCGCTCCCGACAATCTTAGCGGCATTTGTGAACGACCCTGGCATAGACTTGCTTGGTCCGACCCTGTCGTTATCGCAGGCGGCTATCATGTACCTGGACCACCTCCGCGAGAATATCGAGAATAAGACAGAGCTACAGGAAAATCCCATGTACTTGCTCTGGAGGATTTCCGCTTAGCTAGCGCAGATAGAATGCTGTCGTGGCTATCAAACACCATGAAGCGGCCGCGATGTGCGATGAGCCGTACGATTCGTTGCCTATAAGGTCTGCGCTCCTCTTTGTAAGAATTGGCCGAGGATGATGGACAAGCGTGACATGCTGCTCGAGAAACTCGATCAGGAAATAGGGTGGCAATGGCGTTGGGAGAAACTCAACCGATGCTTGTGCCTTGGTGCTTCCTGGTGCGCTAGGACTTGCAGCTTCCTGGTGTTCGTACTTGCCTTTTGCCAAGTATATTTCGGTGAAAACCCGAAATACTGGATAACAGTAGCCATTGCTGTGTGCTCCGTGGCCACCTTTTCTCTGCCGATATTATCTCATGAGCTGAAGTGGAAGCAGCGACAGCTATTCCACGACAAGAGAGCACGTGAGTACGACATCGTACATATGAAACTGAAGACGAACGAAATAGACGTCCCTCAGGCCATGAGACTATTCGAAAGGGCACATAGGCAGTCACCGGAGGCCAAGATGAAAGATGTAGACTGATCTCAACGATCGAGAGGTCTGCATACAAGGCTAGAAGAGAACGAGGGACTCTTCCACGGCAAACCTTGCAGAATTCAGTCTCGTAGGGTAGGTTGACGTGTATTGCCAATGTGGATCGGGGTTCTACGATGCTATGGAGGTGCGAATCGTGGGGACGTTGGCAGACGGGGTCAGGCAGGCAGTTGAGAATTGTCTGAAGGTCAAGGCAGGCGAGCGGGCCGTCATCATTACCGACACCGAGACGCGCCGGATCGGCGACGCGCTGCGCACGGCGGTACGCGAGATTACCGAGCGCATCGACTTTTTCGTGATGGAGGACTTCGGCACACGGCCGATTCCGTTCCCGCCGGAGGTTGCGCAGGCGATGGCCGCGGCGGACGTGAGCATCTACGCGGCCCAGGGCGCCAAGGGCGAGCTCGCGACGTTTCGCCAGCCGATGATCAAGACCATCGAAGCAAACAAGAAGCTGCGCCACGCGCACATGATCGGGATCACTGAAGAGATCATGTGCGACGGGATGTGTAGCGACTACGTCGAGATCCAACGGGTTAGCAAGCTCGTTTACGAGCGCGTCAAGGACGCCAAGACGATCCGCGTCGCGACCGACAAAGGCTGCGACTTCACCGCCGGGTTCAGTCCGTCGCTGAAATGGACGATCAGTGATGGCGACGTCCAGCCCGGCCGCTGGAAGAACCTGCCCGACGGCGAGGTCTTCACCTCGCCGGTCACGCTCAACGGAACCGTGGTCATCGACGGCTGCCTGGGCGACTTCTTCACCGAGAAGTATGGCTCGCTGGCGCAGACGCCTGTGACGGTGGAGGTGAAAGACGGCCGGGCGCTGCGCGAGACGCTGCGCTGCGACAACGAGCAACTGCTAACGGAGTTCGGCCAGTACGTTTTCGAGACCGATGAAAACAGCAGCCGGGTCGGGGAGTTTGCGATCGGCACGAACACCGGCCTGACCAAGCTGATCTACAACCTGCTCCAGGACGAGAAATTCCCCGGCGTCCACATCGCCTTCGGCAGCCCCCTGCCCGGCAAGACCGGCGCCAAATGGGACAGCAAAGCTCACGTCGACGGCGTCATCATCGCCCCGACGATCACCGTCGATGGAAAGACACTGATGGAGAAAGGCCGGTTCCGGCTGTAAGCGTCGGAGCGCGTAAGCGTAGAAGCGTCCAAGCGTTGGCCGGCGAGTTGGAAGTGTGACGTGTCAAGTGTGAAGGATCGAACCTGCGGTCACGCCACTTGAAACTTCGAACTTGACACCTGAAGCGCGACAGGTAGGGGCGGGTCCCCGTGCCCGCCCCGGGCAACCACAGGGGGTTGCCCCTACAGACACATGTAAGCCGCTAAAACACAAGCATTTAACCGCAAAGGCCGCAGAGTCCATCCTCCCGCCCTACCGGCAAGGACCCGCCGAGCCCTTTCGGCCGCGCGCCGGTCCCGGCGCGGAACAGAGTGGATGGCATTTGTCGCATTGAACCAATGGCATGTTCATCGCCTCGCCATGCGGGATGTGATTCCCGTAGGGTGTGCCCCGCACACCGATTCGGCATCGTTCGGAAAAGGCGCATGGAGCACGCCCCCGCAAGACCACAAGGCTAATGGGTGGCTTGACTCACATATCGCTGTATTCTTCGGGCGTAAGTTGACATCTTTCAGGGTCGCCTTCACATTTTAGAACAAAGGCACCGTTAATGAAGCGATCCGTGGCATCTTCTTTGTCTATCGGGGAGTGTTTAGGATGCTCGCACCATGCATACGTGACGCTCTGAGCGGGAAGAGGTTGTCTGTCAGGTCTGATAGGGTTCCTGCGGAAGGTCCGTGTACCTGTCTCGAAGAATGGGCATGTTAACATCTTCTTCTCCTGTAACCAAGTGACGTAGATCCGCGCACGTTTGGAAGCAGTGTGCATGGCGCACCCTACCCGGTTGCTCGGTTAGACCCTTGCCCCTTTTCTGAGATTGCACTTCTGGCACAACAGCTGCAAGTTCTGCGCCGAGGTCGCGCCACCACGTGACACAGGAATAATGTGGTCGAACTGTAAGTTGTTCTGTGAACCGCACTCGACGCAGCGGCCTCCATCACGGCGCCATACCTCACTGCGCACACCCTCAGGTATTGGCGTGCGGCTCGTCTGTTCGTATGGCAAGGGCGCCAGCACGGTCTCGAACACTACCGAGGCCACCGGGTGGGCATTCGACATTCGCCCATACTGGGTGGTGAGGTCTACGAGGTTATTCCAGAGTGAGAGTATCTCAGATGCATCAGGCGTTCCGGCCGTGGCGTACATCTTCTTGTTGCAATGAGCACACTGGTAGTGAATGGACCGAGCATGCGGACTGAATTCCAGGAGCCGCATCGTCGCCTCCTGGCATCTGGGACACGGCTGCACCAAAAAACGTTTTGGGATGATCTCACACAATACCTGCCCCGTTTCCGATATCTCCTGAAGGAGCGCCTGCCGCTTGCGCTCACGCCATAGCCCGACAACAACGCATGTCGCGATCACTACGATCACTACGAACACGAATACTCCCATCGGAATCCACCTCCAATCGTGGCAGTCCAACTCTGTAAGCAGCACAGTGGCGTAGCCACGTACATGGGCATATTCCCGTCAATCAGTACGCGGCGTCTTCATTCCTGGGAATCCGCTGTGCTTCTGTTTCCCTCGGCAATACTTCCATTCGGTCTGTTTATCGGCAGGAAGACGGGGCGGGATAAGGGGAAAATGGAAAGAGTCGGGCACGGCGGCGCGGGCTGTTGGTAGTGTGCCCGTGAGGGCATAAGAAGCGAGTTTGAAGTGTGAAGGGCCAAGTGTGAAGACAGGGTGGCAGCCTCAAGGGCGACCCGATGGACATCGGGACGGGCTTGGGGATGGCGGAGAAGGAAAGGGGGCCATCCCCAAGCTTGACACTTCAGACTTGACACTTGAAACGCGACGGGTAGGGGCGGGTCCCTGTGCCCGCCCCATTCGACGGGGCTCAGGGCAGGCTCTGGGCAACCACAGGGGGTTGCCCCTACAGACGCCACTGCGAACGGTCAACATGCTATTGGCCCAACGCGAAAAATGCCAGGGGTTCGGGGACAGCGTCCCCGAGGAAGAGCGGGATTCGTGCTGTGCCACTGTCGCACGGAGGGCGAATGATTATTCGCCCCTACGGGTTGCGAAGGGGCTGAATCGTTCGAATATTCCCCAGCCGGGGGCGGCTGGGCCACATGGGAGCGTTGGAGCGTGAAAGCGTAGAAGCGTGGGAGCGTGGGAGCGTTGGTCGCATCTACGCATTTACGCATTCACGGCGTACGCCTCTTGCGGTAGCTCAGCGGGACGACGAGGACGGCGCAGTCGGCACGGCGGACGACCTTTTCGGTGACGTTGCCGAACAAGGCTTTCTGCAATGCGCCGCGGCCCTGGCGGCCCATGACGATCAGGTCGATCTGCTGGGCGCGGGCGAAGTCGAGAATCTCCTGGTAGTCCTTGCCGATACGGATCTCGACGTGGAAGGCCTGTCCCGCGGGGACGCGGGCACGGTAGGTCTCGATCCGCTCGTCGACGTCGTGACGCGCCTTGGCGTCGACGTCCTCGACTTCGTAGATGTACGTCTTCCAGAACTGGGCGTCCGACTCGGGGACCACGTGCAGCAGGTGCAGCCGGCTGCCCGGCCGGCGCGTCGCAGCGTCGAGCGCGAACGAAAACGCGAAGTCCGCGTTCTCGGAGAAATCCGTGCAGAAGAGAATCTGCGTGAAACTGGCCGCGTTCGGATCGACCGCATTCATTGTTCTATCGCCTCCAAGGGGTAGATTTGTAGGGGCGAATAATCATTCGCCCTTTTCCAGCGAATACACCAAGCACGACCGGCGCATGAGGGCGAATGATTATTCGCCCCTACCTCCGCTCCAACGCTATTGCACCATATCGGGCAGAAACAGGCATAGCCAGGGGAACAGGATCAACAGGGCGGCCGCGACGACCAGGGCCGCCAGGAACGGCAACGCGCCGCGAAAGATCGTCTGCAAGGGGACGTCGCGCTCGATGCCGCTGACGACGTAGACGCAGACGCCCACCGGCGGGGAGATCACGCCCATCTGCGTGACGACGACGATGATGACGCCGAACCAGATCGGATCGTAGCCGAGCTCCATCACAACCGGATAGAAGATCGGGATCGTCAGGAGGATCAGGCCCAGCGCGTCGACGAAGCAGCCGGCGACCAGGTAGAACAGGATCACCAGCGCGACGATGATCCAGCCAGGCAGAGGCAAAGCCGCCAGCGCCGCGGCCAGCTCGTTCGGAATCTGCGTGACCGCCAGGAAATGACCGAAGATAACGGCGCCGGTGACGATGATCATGACCATGCACGAGGTGCGGACCGTTTCCTGCAGCGAGCGGATGAGCGTCTTGACCTTCAACTGGCGCTTGACCAGCGCGATCACGAGCGTACCGGCCGCGCCGATGGCCGCGGCTTCGGTGGGGGTGAAGAAGCCTTTGAACATGCCGCCGATGACGACGACGAAGAGCACGAGCGTCTCGATCACGCCGGTCAGGGAGGCGAACTTGGTGCTCCAGGCCGAAGGCGGCGCGGCCGGGCCCAGGTGAGGACGTCGCTTGCAGCTCAGGTAGATCGTCAGGCAGAACAAGAAAGCGATGAGCAGGCCCGGCACGATCCCGGCGATGAACAGCTTGCCCACCGACTGCTCGGTCATGATGGCGTAGACGATGAAGACGACGCTGGGCGGGATGAGCATGCCGAGACTGCCGCCGGCCGCGACGGCGCCGCAGCCAAGCTCCATGCTGTATTTGTACCGTTTCATCTCGGGCAGTGCCACCGACGCCATAGTCGCGGCGGTAGCGGGACCCGAGCCACAGATGGCGCCGAAGGCGGTGCAGGCGCCGACGGTCGCCATCGCCAGGCCACCCGGCATGGCGCCAAGCCAGTGGTAGGCGGCCTTGAACAGGCGCCGGCTGATCCCGGCGTGAAAGGCCACCTGGCCCATGAGCACGAACAGCGGGATGACCGTCAGGCTGTACGACGAGAACGTGTCGTACAGGTCCATCGTGATCATGCTCATCGCGGCCTGCGGCGTGCGGACCAGCGCGAAGCCCACGAACCCGACGATGGCCATCGCGAACGCCACCGGCATGCTGGCCGCCAGGAGCACGAGCAGCGCAACGCAACCGAGGATGCCGATCTGGATGTCGGTCATGGCTTGATCATCTCCCGGCCCGGATGAACGAGGTTATAGCCGATGACCAGCACGACCATGGCGCAGCAGAAGGCCATGACCCAGGGGACCCAGAAGATGGGCAGTTCGAGCGTCAGGCTGACTTGCGTGTTGCGATGGAAGGCCAGGCCGTAGAGGACGCTGCGCCAGGCGAGGAAAGCGAACAGCGCCATGCCCAGCAGGCGCACGACGGTATCGAGCACGAGCCGGCCGCGACGGTTGAATTTCTGAAAGAAGTACTCGATGGCGACGTGCCCCTTGACCGCGGTGGTATAGGGCAGCGCCGCGGCCAGGCTCAGCGCCCCGGCGATCTTGACGATGTCATAGGCGCCGACGAACGGTCGGTTGATCCATTTCAACCGCAGGATCACGTCGGCACAGGTAACGAGCATAATCGTCAGGACGCTGAGACCCGAAACGACCACGAGAATGTGTACGACGAGGCGCAGCAGCCACTCATACAGCGCACAGATCTTCTCGAACCCTGTCTTGGTCTCGGCCGGTGGCGTCATTTAGCGCGTCGTTCCCGCCGCTTGCTGCTGGATCATGGCCTGGAGGTCGGCGAGGAACTGCTGGCCCGGCAGTCCTTTCTCTGTCGCCGCGGTCACATACGCATTGAGGATAGGCTGGACCGCCGTCTGCCACCGCTGCTGCTCGTCGGCCGGCAGGGTGATAATCTCCTTCTGCAGTTCCTTGACGAAAGCTAAGCCGTCCCTGTCGGCCTGGTCCCAAGCCTGGCCGTGCTTGTCCACCCACTCGTTGCTCACGTCGGTGAAGACCTTTTGGAGCTCAGGCCCAAGCCGGTCCCACACGCCCTGGTTCATCACCACGAACATGGCGGTTGTATAACCAATGACGGAGGTCTCTGTCACATAGTCGATGACCTCACCCTGCTTCCAGCCTTTGAGGGTCTCGATGGGACAGAACGTCGCGTCCACGACACCCTTCTGCAGCGCCTCGTACGTGTCCGGCTGGCCCATCGCGACCGGCGTGGCGCCCAGGCTCTCGACGATCTTCGACGACAGTCCCGTCGCGCGCACCTTCAGGCTGGCCAGGTCCTCCAGCTTGTGGACAGGTTTGCGCGAGGCGAGGATGCCAGGCCCATGAGCGTGGACGTACAGCACGTGCACGTCGGAGACTTCCTTCGGCTGGTACTTGCGGACCATCTCCGTCGCAACGCGGGTCGCGACCTTACCATTCGGATAGCCCAGTGGCAGGTCGAGCCCCTCCAGCAGCGGGAAGCGACCGCGCGTATAGGCGAAGCAGCTCATGCCGAGGTCCGAGACGCCGTTGACGACCCCTTCGTAGCACTGCTCGGCCTTGGTCAGCGTGCCGGCGGCGTGGACGTTGATCTTGACCTTGCCGTTGGTCCGCTTGCCGATTTCATCGGCCCAGGCCTGCGCCGTCTGGCACTGAATATGGGCGGGCGGAAAGAACACGCTGTACGACAGCTCGGTCACTTTCGCTTCGTCGGAAGGCTTGCCACAGCTTGACAGGCCTACCAGCAGGACCATACACGTGACAACTGCACTACTTAGGCTCCACCATCTCATTGTGCGACCTCCCACTAACCGGTGTCATGGAATCGGCAGCAGCCTCCCTGGCTTCCGCCGCGTTCAGTTTTCTATGTCGCAGGCCAGTAACCAGGCCGTATCGTATGCTCTGAGAGACGTGCGTGCAAGTATTCCCGGAAAAGTCCCCGCCGAGGGCCTTGTGTTGGTCGCCGGTCGAGTTTAGACTGACAGCATGCAGGAACGTCTAGCGGAATGACCGATGTGCTGTGTAGGGGCAGGCCCCTGTGCGTGCCCAGGGCAACCACAGGGGGTTGCCCCTACAACGTCCATGCCGCTGCCGTCATACGCAGATCGTTCTGTCAGGGACTCTAAGTCTGGGAAGGCATGGACGCCGGTTGGAGGAATCTCCGTTTTGAGCAGATTGGCCAAGAGACTCGATCAGGCCGCAGCGCAGGCGGGCGATCCCGTCGCGCGGTGCACCTACACCGACGCGCGAGACCCGCAGGTGCTGACCGACGTCGTCGGGAGCCTCCTGGCCGGGGAGCGCCTGTTCCTTTCCGGCGGCGCCGGGACCGGCAAAACGACCCTGGTTCGCAAGATCGCCGAGGCCGTCGGACGCAGGCACGAGGAGATCGTTCTGACCGCTTCGACGGGCCTGGCGGCCTGCCAACTACGCGATGAGACCGGCCTGCACAACTCGCGCTACGTCAAAGGACCGACAACCCTGCACTCGGCGGCCTTTCTGCCCATCGTGGAGATGCCCGACCCGAGCCGGCGGATCAGCAAAGGTCGGCGTAAGCTCGAAAAGGCGTCGGTCGTGGTCGTCGACGAGATCAGCATGGTCGATAGGGTCACGTTTGACCGGTTCCTCAACCGAGTCTCACCCGGCACCGGCCTGCTCGTGGTCGGCGATTTCTTTCAGTTGCCGCCTGTGCTGAAGAACGAAGAAGGCAAGCCTGACTTTGCGTTCGACAGCCCGCCGTTTGCGGCTTTCAAGCTGATCGACCTGCAGGTGGTCCTGCGCCAGGCGGAGCCCGAGTTCATCGAGTTTCTCAAGTCGCTGCGGAACGGCCGGGTCGAGGAGGCGGTGCTGGCCCGCGCCGTAGACGATTTCGATCCGAACTACCCGGTGCTCTTCGGCACCAACCGCCAAGCCGACGCCTACAACCGGCGCTGCATCGACGCCATCGGCGCGCGGTCCACTTATAGCGTCTGCTGCGTCAAGATCGGCGAGACCGAGCCGGTGATCAAGTGGCTGGAGACCTACACGCGCGCCAAGGCCCGCCTGGAGTTCAAGCGAGGTATGCGCGTCCTGTGCATCCAGAACCACGAGGGCTTGGTCAATGGCGACCTCGGGACCATCACCGACATATCGGGAGAGTCCGAGGGCGGGACCGAACTGCCTCGCTGGGTCGAGGTGCGCTTCGACCGCCAAAGCGTGGGACTGGTGCGCGTCTGTCCTTTCGAGTTCCAGGAGCGCGTCTGGGACGCCTCCAAGAAGGAGGAGGCGATCAAGTACGCCGTCGTGCAGTATCCCCTCGTGCCTGCGTATGGGCTGACCGTGCACAAATCGCAAGGGATGACATTGGACGTGGTCAACGTGGACGGCTCGCGCGTCAACTTCGTGCCGGGTCACGTCTATGTCGCCTTGAGCCGCGCGCGGACTTTCAACGGCATCCGCCTGCGTAACGCGCACGGTCTCAGCGCCTTCCACGACCCGGCGGTCGTTCAATACTACGCCAGAGCCAGACGCTACGACGGACCTGCGTCATCGAATGTTCAAGCCCAGGCCCTGCAGGAGTAGCGAGGGTCTCTTCTCGATGCCGCTGGCCCGCGCTCACATGTTGGCGCTCGCGCTATGCCTTGCTCGTCTCCTCCGCAGAGGCAACGAGGAGTGACAAGAGGATGGCTCCGGCTACCGCGGGCGCCTGGTCGAGCGCGTTGGCGGCGCGGAGGATCGCCATCGCGATCACCACGCAGGCGAAGCCGATCGCGAGGTACTTGAACGTATTTGGTTTGCACATCTTCATGATCGTCTCCTGTCCGGCGTCTGAACCCACAGGTCGCGACAAGCGCACCCTCATAGCCAGCGCCCCAATAAAGTATGGCAAACGAACCCAGGCAGTCCAAATCGCCGCCGCCGGCCCGGATTAGGCTTGAATCGGCGTGGAGCAACAGGTAGACTGGGCTTGTAGACCAAGAGACGGCGGAAGGAGAGCAATGGCGCAAGTCCCTGAGAACTCACCAGATATCGGCAAATGGCTCAAGTTGATCCGAGCGGACGGCGTCGGGCCGGTCGCGTTCGGCAGGATCCTCAAGCGATTCGGTTCGGTCGATGCGGCTCTCGGTGCATCGGTCAGCGAACTGACCAAGGTCGATGGGATCGGGTTCAAGACCGCCGAGCGGATCGCCGCAACGCGCGACACCTTCGACGCGGCTGCGGAACTGGAGCTGGCTGAGAAGCTCGGCGTCTGGCTGCTTCACCTCCAAGACCCGCGCTACCCGACCCTGCTCAAGCAGATATACGACCCGCCTCCGGTGCTGTACGTCAGGGGAACCCTGGACTCTCGGGACACGCTCTCGGTGGCCATCGTCGGATCGCGACACTGTAGCATCTACGGTCAGGAACAGGCGTCGCGTCTGGCACACCTTCTGGCCGCATCGGGATTCACGATCGTTTCGGGCCTGGCGCGCGGGATCGACACCGCCGCCCACCAGGGCGCCCTGGCGGCTGGGGGCCGCACCATCGCCGTGCAAGGCTGCGGCCTGGCCCATATCTTCCCCCCGGAGAACGGCAAGCTGTTCGAGCTCATAACTCACAACGGCGCCTGCATCTCCGAGCTTCCCTTGCGGTACGAGCCCCTGCGGGAGAACTTCCCGCCGCGTAACCGGATCATCGCTGGGCTCTCGCTCGGCACGCTCGTCATCGAGGCGGGCCTGCGCAGCGGCGCTTTGATTACCGCTCACACCGCGCTGGAGAGCAATCGCGAGGTCATGGCCGTGCCGGGCAAGGTCGATTCCCCGCTCAGCCAAGGCCCCCATCAACTCATCAAGCAAGGCGCCAGGCTGGTCGAGGCGGTCGAGGATGTCATGGAGGCTCTCGGCTACGTCGGCGACCAGCTCAAGGACCATACGACGCGCGCCGCGAGGGAGGCTGCCGAGAAGGCCGAGGCGCCTTTGTTCGAGGCGAACCGCGTCGATCTGAAAGGTCACGAGAGGCAGGTCTATGAGAATCTGGGCGCCGAGCCGGCGCACAGCGACGAGGTCATCGCCGAGACCTCCCTGCCGGCAGGCGCCGTCCACGCGGCGCTGGTCTCCCTCCGCCTCAAGGGTCTTATCAGGCACCTGCCGGGCAACTTGTTCGCTCGCCGCTGAACGCGCTGCCGCAAGAATTCGCCTTTGTCGCCGGCAAGGGCAGGTGGTATAATGGAATCCCGGATTGCTCGATGGAGGAGCAAACCTCATAATCGTCCGATCTTAAGACGGGCCGCCTCGGTCCGATCGGGATACAACCGAGCAGGTTTCTGTGAAGGAGGACTGTTATGGGCAAGAGACTACCTATCCTGGTTTTTGTGTCGTTTGTGGCGGGTCTGGCTTTTGCGCCGCCGGTCAGCGCCGCGCTCGTCGGCTGGTGGATGCTGGACGACGGCGGAGGCACCGTCGCGGTCGACTCCTCAGGCAACGGCTTCAACGGAAGCGTCGAGGGCGGTCCCTCGTGGATCGCGGGCGTGTTCGGCGGCGCTCTCGAGCTGGATGGCGACAATGACACCGTGCGCGTGCCGGCGATGAACCTGAATACCTCGGCAGGAGCAACGCTTACCGCCTGGATCAGACCGGCCGCGTCGCAGTCGGACTGGTGCGGCGTGATCTTCGCGCGGGGCGGAGGAGAGGCTGGCATCTGGATCACCAACGCCAACGCGCTGCGGTATTCCTGGAGCGGCGCGCAAGCCTGGAATTTCGACCCCGGCTTCATCGCTCCGACCGATGAGTGGTCGTTCGTGGCGTTGGTCGTCACGCCCACCAGTGGAACGCTATACCTCAACGAACAGGCCAGGAGCTACCAGGCCACTCACTCCAACTACGCCTTCGGAGCCGACACCTTCCTCGGATACGATTCGCAGAACGCCAACAAGTACTACGCGGGCGGTCTCGACGATTGTCGTATCTACGACCACTCGCTGACCGAGCAGGAGATCCAGGCGGTGTGGCACCCGGCGCCTCCGACGCAAGCGGCCAAGCCCGTCCCGGCCAGTGGAGCCGTCGATGTGCGACGTGACGTCGTGCTGAGCTGGGAGCCCGGCCCATACGCTGCGACGCACAACATCTACTTCGGGACATCGTTCGACGACGTCAACGATGCCACTGTCAACGATCCCCTGGGCGTACTCGCCAGCCAAGGTCAGGTAGCCGCGACCTACGGGCCACTCAGCCGGCTCGAATTCGGCCAGACCTACTACTGGCGCGTCGATGAGGCGAACGCGGCGCCGGACACCACGGTGTATAAAGGCAACACCTGGAGCTTCACCGTCGAACCGTCCACTTACATCATCTCCGAGGTGGCTGTCACCGCCTCCACCACCTCCGCGGTGGCTTCGCTGCCGGTGGAGGCCGTCAACGGCTCCGGCCTGACCAACGGGCAGCACTCGACGGAGGAGTCGGATATGTGGCTAGGCAACGCGCAGGCGGGAGATTCCGTCTGGATCCGATTCGACTTCGACCGAGCTTACAAGCTGGAAGAGATGCTCGTCTGGAACTACAACGGTCCGTATGAAGCCATCATCGGCCTGGGCGTCAAGGATGCTACCATCGAATACAGCGCCGATGGTGAGACGTGGACGGTACTGGGCGATTTCGAGCTGGCTCAAGCGCCAGGCACGCTGGACTACGCCGGAGAGAGCATCGACTCTGGCGGCGTCGCGGTTCAGGCCGTCCGGATCAACATCCACAGTAACCGCAGTATCACCCAGCCACCGCAGGGGAAGTACGGCCTGAGCGAGGTTCAGTTTTACTACACTCCCGCGCACGCGCGCGAGCCTGTCCCTGTTTCCGGCGCCGGCGGCGTCGGGCTCAATCCACTGCTGGACTGGCGGGCGGGCCGGGAGGCGGCGGTACACGAGGTCTCGCTCGGGACCGATCCGCAGGCGGTCGCCGAGGGCTCGGCGCTGGTCGACACCACCGACGTCGCCAGCTATGCCGCCGGTCCGCTGGCGCTGGGCACGACCTACTACTGGAAGGTCGACGAGGTCAACGAGGCGGAGGCGATCGCGACCTGGCCCGGCGACGTCTGGAACTTCACCACCCGGCAGTACATCGTCGTCGACGACATGGAAAGCTACTCCGGCGATGCCGGCCAGGAGGTCTTCATGACCTGGACCGACGGCTACGAGATTGCTACCAACGGCTCGCAGGTGGGCCATAACGACCCGCCGTACGTCGAGACCGCCACCGTTCACAGCGGCGCCCAGGCCGTGCCGGTAACCTACAACAACAGTGGCACCGCCACCGCCTCGGAGGCCAAGCGCACGTTCGCCAGTCCCCAGGACTGGACGCAAGGCGCCACGACCACGCTGACGCTGTACTTCTATGGCGATCCCGCCAACAACCCCGCCGAGCCGATGTGGGTCCGCCTGACCGACCAGAGCGGTACCAGCGGCACCGTCACCTACGGCGCCGGGGACGCGGAAAGCACCGACAACCAGGCCCTCGCGGCCTGGCACGAGTGGAGCATTCCGCTGGCGCAGTTCGGGGTGAACCTGACGCGCGTCGCGTCGATGACGCTCGGTTTCGGCGGCACCGGACCGCGCAGTAGCGGTATGATGCTCTTCGACGACATCCGCCTGTATCCGAACCGTCCGGCCACCACAGCGACGCTGGCGGCCTACTGGGCCCTCGACGGCAACGCCACGGATGGCTCGGGCAACGGTAACGACGGCACGCTCATGGGCGGCGCGACCTGGACCGCGGGCGGCAAGGTCGGCGGCGCGCTGAGCCTCAACGGGACCGACGCCTACGCCAATTGTGGTAACGGCGCCACCCTGAACATCACCGAGGCGATCACGCTGTCGGCTTGGGTCAACCCTGCTGATGCCAACAACGGTCAGCACAACCCCTTCGTCACCAAGGGCGACCAGGCCTATGCCATCAAGCACAACACCAGTAACCAGATCGAAACCTTCATCTACGACGACAACTGGTACACGGCAACGACGGATATCGACGACTCGTTCGACGGCGAGTGGCATCACGTCGCTGCCACGTACGACGGGCTGCACCTGAGGCTGTATGTGGATGGGGCGCTACGGGCGACGACCGAGCATGCCGGCTCCATCGCCAGCGCGACGTACAACGTCAACCTCGGCCGTAACGCCCAGAACACAGATCGTCTCTATAGCGGCCTGATCGACGAAGTTCGCATCTACAACGGAGCGCTATCCCCAGCCCAGGTCGTCCAACTGGGGACACCCTGAGCGGAAATCTGACAACGCTTGGTCCATACGGGAGTCCCACGGGGCCCAGGCCGCAATCACCTGGGCCCCCTTGCTTTCTATAAGCAGAAGCGAACAGTAGTTCACTCCACCTGATTCCAACCAAATAAGGCATCGATGCGCCTACAGGAACGACATTCCTGTAACACTATTCTAAGAATGGACTTACAACACAGCCGAACGGAAGTCGCGACGCATTATCGAGGTGCAATAGCCACATAACAGTTGACTATGAGCACCCGATCTGCTAACATCACCGGCTCATGACGAAAACGACGAAGAAAACCGGAAAGAAACGGACAAAAACCAGCTCTCCCAAAGTCGTATCGGTCAAGGCCAAGAAGCCGTTCAGCAATTACAGGCAGGCCATGGATTACCTCCTCGCGAGGACCGACTACGAGAAACAGGAGAAGGTGCGCTACAACGTCACGACGTTCAGCCTGGACCGGATGAGGAATCTCCTGGCGCTGGTGGGCGATCCACACGACAAATTCCGCACCGTCCATATAGCCGGCACAAAAGGCAAAGGCTCTACTGCCACCATGCTGGCGCGGATGCTGGAGTCCAATGGTTACGCCGTCGGCCTGTACACATCGCCGCACCTGATTCACCTGCACGAGCGCATCGTGGTCAATTCGGAGATGATCACCGACACGGAGATGCTGGGCCTGATGAACCGCATCCACGCGCCGGTGGAGAAGCTGTCCAAGGACGATCCGCCGACGTTCTTCGAGTTGATGACCGCCTTGGCGTTCATGCATTTCGCCGACCGCAAAGTCGATATCGGCGTGATCGAGACCGGGCTGGGGGGCCGCCTGGACAGCACGAACGTGATTCAGCCTCAGGTGGTGGGGATTACCAGCCTGAGCATCGACCACAAGCTCCAGCTCGGCGACACGCTCGACCGCATCGCGCTGGAAAAGGCCGGCGTATTCAAGAAAGGGATCCCGGCCATCACCGTCCAGCAGGAGCCGATCGCGATGAGCGTTCTGAAGGAGCAGGCGATTGCGGTGAAAGCGCCTCTGAGCATCACCGGCAGCGATATCGACTTCTCCTACCGTTTCGAGACCTCGCGCGAGCACGGGCCGCACACCCGCATCTGCCTGAGTACCCCGACGAGCAAGTTCGAGCACCTGCGCGTGCCTTTACATGGCAAACACCAGGCGATCAACTGCGGGTTGGCCTTGGCGTTGCTCGACAAGCTCAAGTCCTCGGGCTACCGGATCGACGTGGACAAGGCCGCTGACGGACTCCACCGCGTCACGCTTGCCGGCCGGATGGAAATGATCTGTGAAGACCCGCGGATCATGATCGACGGGGCGCACAACGCCGCCAGCATTCGCGCGCTGATCCACGCCATCGGCCAGAACATCCCTTACGACTCCATGGTCGTCATCTTTGGCTGCAACAGCGACAAGGACGTCATGGGGATGCTCAGCGAACTCCAATACGGCGCCGACAAGGTCATCTTCACGCGCAGCAGCTCTCCGAAGGCGGTCTCGCCACAGGACCTGGCGGACATGTACACTGAAATCTGCGGCAAGATGTATCAGACCTCCAGCAGCCTGGGCGAGGCGCTGCAACTGGCGCGCAGCGCGGTCGGTCGCGAGGACCTTATCTGCATCACCGGCAGTTTCTACCTCATCGGCCAGGCCAAAATGCGCTTCCAGCCCAACCGTGCCGCCGTCGCCTCGTGATCGCGCCGCCTGCGCCGCGCAGCTTCCCGTCACGAAGCGATCTCGGGATAGGCTCCCCGAATCCTCCCTGGGTGAACGATCACTTCGTCGGCTGAGAGGGCCTGCTGGAATCCGGTGAGAGCCATTGGTACAACTGGCCTGCCTGACGGAATGCTTCTCGGTCACCGTAACGTCTGATGTAGTCGAGCGTGCGCAGTATTTCGTCGCGATCCGTCGGATAGTAATCCGGCCGCAAGAACCACAGACAACGAGCCCGATAAGTGTCGCATAGCTCGCGGACCCGGCGCCGAACGTCTTCATCGATCAGGTTCATGGTACGCCTACAATAGCACGTCCTGCAGGAGCCGGCAAGTCTGTCCTGCCCGACTCGGGACCCGGTGGGTGCCGGGTTTAGGGTTGACGGCACATTGCCGGCCCTTTCTAATCTTTCTCTGATTTCACCGTCTGCGGCATGGTTCAACCAAGGAGTCACGCATGACCGAACCAGCAAGCTACATCGCGGTAGACCTCGGAGCGGAAAGTGGCAGAGTCATGCTCGGGATTGTCTCCGACGGCACGCTCGGGCTGGAAGAGGTTCATCGCTTCGGCAATGGTCCCGTCGAGGTGGAGGGCTCGTTGCGATGGGACTTCACCCGGCTGCTGAGTGAGATCAAGGTGGGCATCGGTCAGGCGGCTGAGAGGACCGGTAGCGAAATCGCCGGCATCGGCATCGACACGTGGGGTGTGGACTTCGGTCTGCTCGGCGCCGATGGTGGGCTCATCGAGGCGCCCTACCACTACCGGGACAGCCGGACCAACGGCATGATGGACATCGCGTTCGAGCTGATGCCCAAACGGGACATCTACCAGCACACCGGCATTCAATTCATGCAGCTCAATTCGCTCTATCAGCTTTTGGCGATGAGTGTGTCGAACTCTCCGGCTTTGCCTCGTGCCAAACGACTGCTCTTCATGGCGGACCTGTTCTCGTACTTCCTGTGCGGCCGGGCCTTCGGCGAGTACACCCTGGCGAGCACCTCGCAGATGATGGACATGCAGACGGGACGCTGGTCCGAGCCTATGTTCCAGAAGCTGGGTCTGCCGCAGGCGATCATGCCGCAAATCGTCCAGCCCGGGACCGTCATCGGCAGGCTCACCGACGAAGTCGCCGAGGAGATCGGCTGCGACCGAATCCCTGTGATCGCAGTCGGATCGCACGATACCGCCTCGGCGGTACTCGGCGTGCCTGCTTCCGGAGACCACTGGGCTTATCTATCTTCGGGCACCTGGAGCCTGATGGGCGTCGAGTTGGACCAGGCCATCGTCAACGATAAGACGTTCGAGCACCAGTTCACGAATGAGGGCGGCGTGCAAGGTACCATCCGCCTGTTGAAGAACATCATGGGGCTCTGGCTGGTCCAGGAGTGTAAACGCCAATGGCAACGCCAGGGACAGGATCTGTCTTATGGCGAACTGACCGAACTGGCGTCGAAGGCCCAGCCGTTCTTTGGGCACGTCGACTGTGATTGCAGCGACTTCCTCGCGCCTGGCGACATGCCGGCGCGTATCAGCAAGCATCTGGCCGATACCGGCCAGACGCCGACGGATGATAAAGGACAGATGGTCCGCATGGTCCTCGAAAGCCTGGCGCTGAAGTATCGCCGGACGCTCGAAGCCATCGAAGACATCACAGGCGATTCCATCGACGTGCTCCACATCGTCGGCGGCGGGATCCAGAACGAATTGCTGTGCCAGTTTGCCGCGAACGCCATCGGCAAGAAGGTCGTCACCGGTCCCATCGAAGCCACCGCCAGTGGCAATATCCTCATGCAGGCCATCGCGGCTGGACAGATCGAGGATGTGGCGCAGGCTCGAGAGATCGTCCGCAATTCATTCGACCTGAGGGAATACCAGCCTCAAAGCCCGGCCGTCTGGGCGCAGAAATACGAGCGGCATGCCGCGCGCTAGCGGCCCGCGAAGGAGCTACCCTTTTGATTGAGGAACTCGAACAGCAGTTGGACAGCTTCAACAGCGCCGAGCGTGAGCGCACGCTAGAGGTGTTGTCCGGAGAAATCGAGGCAGGCAGAATCGACCTGCCGACGCCAGGCGAATTCGTCAATCTTCATTGTCACACGTTCTTCTCCTACAACACGTATGGCTATTCGCCCAGCAAGTTCGCCTGGCTGGCGCGCAAAGCGGGTTTGGCGGTAGCAGGAACGGTGGATTTCGACGTACTGGACGCATTGGATGAGTTTGGCCAGGCATGCCGGCGCCTGAGGTTGAAAGGCTGCTCGGGTCTGGAAACGCGCGTGTACGTGCCGGAGTTCTCCACGCGCGTCATCAACTCGCCGGGCGAGCCTGGCATCTCCTACCACATGGGCGTCGGCTTTCCGCATGCACAGGTTCCCGTCGAGCAGCAGGGCTTCCTGCACAGCCTCAAGGAAACCGCCCAGAGAAGGAACCGGGACCTGACAGTGAGAGTCAACGCATACCTGAGCCCCGTGGAACTGGACTACGAGGGCGACGTGCTGACGCTCACGCCGGCGGGAAACGCTACCGAGCGGCATGTATGCCTGGCTTATGCTCACAAGGCCGTAGAGACCTTCGGAGAAGGCGACGCGCTGACGGAGTTCTGGAGCGCCAAGCTCGGGGTGGACGCCAAGCCTCTGGGGCTTCCGGAGGGCCGGGACCTGCTCAATACGATTCGCGCCAAGACGATGAAACGCGGCGGCGTCGGCTACGTCCAGCCCGATTCGGGCTCCTTCCCCCAGATGGCCGAGACGAACCGGTTCATCCTGGCCTGCGGCGGCATGCCGACGCACACGTGGCTGGACGGCGCCAGCGACGGCGAGCGGGCGATCGAAGAGCTGCTGGACGTGGCGATGGGCACCGGTGCAGTGGCGTTGAATGTCATACCCGACCGCAACTACACGCCAGGCAGGCAAGACCAGAAGATCAAGAACCTGTACGACGCGATCGAACGGGCCCAGAAGCGCGATCTCGTGGTGATTGGCGGGACCGAGATGAACAGTCCCGGCCAGAAGTTCGTCGATGACTTCGACAGCGCGGAGCTGGCTCCCCTGCTGCCGGTCTTTCTCAAGGGCGCCTACATTGTCTATGCGCATTCGGTCATGCAGCGCCACTGCGGTCTCGGGTATACCAGCGAATGGGCACGCACACACTTTGGCGAGGCCGCCGAGCGCAACAGCTTCTTCGAGCGGTTGGGACGGTCGATGCAACCCGACCAGGAAACGAACCTGGCCGGCCTGTCGGAAGCCGCGACACCCGGGGAAGTCTTGGATCAAGTCGGTGAATGAGCAGCGAACACGTAACGAAAGCTTCAGTCATGGTGCAAATACCTGAGTCGCAATATGCCGTGCAGTTGATCGGTCCCGATCAGCTTGTCCTGAACACGTCTAAGAAGGTGCTCGGGCCCGGGCCGCACCAGGTACTCGCCAAGGTGGAGGTGGTCGGTCTGTGCTTCTCCGATCTGAAGCTGCTCAAGCAGTGCGCCGATCACGTTCGCAAGGGACCGGTGGTCGAAGGCATCGATCCGGAGATTCTCAAAGAGATTCCCAGCTACGTCCCTGACGACGCACCGACTGTCCCCGGCCACGAGACCGTCGTGCGGATCGTGGCGGTCGGGCCGGGTGTAGACAAGCACAAGCCCGGCGAGCGGTATCTCGTGCAGACGGACTACCGCTGGCTGTGCACCGCCAGCTCCAACGCCGCGTTCGGCTACAATTTCGAAGGCGGGTTGCAGGAATACGTCCTGATGGACGAGCGTGTCATCACCGCTCCCGACGGTGAGTCGATGCTCATCCCCGCCAGTGAGTCGCTCTCTGGTTCGGCCATTGCCCTCGTCGAACCTTGGGCCTGCGTGGAAGATGCGTACGCCTGCAAGGAGCGCACGACCCTCAAAGCCGGCGGTCAGATGCTGATCGTCGCTGAGACGGAGATTCAGGAGGGACGGCTGGGCAATCTGTTCAAGCGTTACGGCACGCCGGCCCAGGTGACGTGGGTCTCCAAGTCCCCGCCTCCGATGAACCTGCCGGTGAACGTCGTTCGCGCGCGCGACTACGAGGACCTCAATGACGCGGCGTACGACGACGTCGTGTACTTCGGGTCCAACGGAACGACGGTGGAAGAGTTATTCGCCAAGGTCGCGCCGCAGGGCCTGCTGAATCTCGTTCTGTGTGGAGACCGATTCAGTCGTCCGGTAGTCACGGCGGTGGGCCGCGTCCATTACGGCGGGATTCGGATCATCGGAACGACCGGCTCGGACCCGGCCGACGCGATGAAGTCCATTCCGAAGACCGGAGAAATCCGTCACGGCGATAAGATCAACGTCGTCGGCGCCGGCGGTCCCATGGGCATGATGCACGTCATTCGCAACGTCTGCCAGGGGGTCGAAGGGGTCAGCGTCTATGCCGGTGACGTCGACGATAACCGCCTGGCGGCACTCACCAAGGTCGCCGATCCCTTGGCCCTTGAAAACGGCATCGAGTACGGCGCCTACAACGCCACCGTGCCACAGGATGACGAGGAGTACAACTATGCCGTGCTGATGGCACCGATACCGGAGTTGGTCGCCAAAGCGGTGCGCGACGCGGCGCCGAAGGGAATCGTCAACATCTTCGCCGGCATCCCGGCGGCAGTCACGGGCAAGATCGACCTGGACGCGTATATCGAAAAACGCTTGTACTTCATCGGCACGAGCGGCTCCACGCTCGACGACATGAAACGCATGCTGCGCAAAGTCGAATCGGGCCGGCTCGATACCAACGTCAGCGTCGCGGCGATCTCCGACCTCCAGGGCGCTCTCGACGGGATTCGCGCCGTCGAGAATCGCAGCATCGCCGGAAAAATCGTCGTCTACCCTGTCTGCAAAGGGCTTGGCCTGGTCCGGCTGGAAGACCTCGGCGCCAAGCTGCCCCAGGTCGCAGCCAAACTGAAAGACGGCCTCTGGACCACCGAAGCCGAGAAAACGCTCCTTGAGGCGTATGCCTCCGAGTGAGTAATAACGAGTCGCGCGTCCTGGCGAGGAAAGGAAGGCATGAGATGAGACTGGATCGTACCAACTCAGCACGGCGTTCCGTACGCAGTCACAGTGTCCTATTCGTCCTGCTGGCGGGAGCAACGCTCTACGCCCAGGACACCGGGTTCAACGGTCTGGGAATGAATATGGGCAATCTGCCTCAGCTTTCCCAGGCCAAGACACGCTCGATCAGTCCGGAGAACTTCACCGGTGAGAAGGGCAAGGGAGGCATGGCGACGGAGGGAACCGGCAAGAACGCCGCCCGCGAACTGGGCCAAGGCTGGAAGGTCTCGCCCTCGGTGCGAATCGAGGCGGGCCAGACGTTCACCATGGCTCAGATCAAAGGCAGCGGCGCGATCCAGCACATCTGGATGACGCCGACCGGCAACAACCGCATGAACATCCTGCGTATCTACTGGGATGGCGAGGAGAACCCATCGGTCGAGTGTCCCGCCGGAGACTTCTTCGCCTGCGGGATGGGCCAATACGCCCAAGTCACCTCGCTGGCGGTCTGCGTCAATCCGGGCAGCGGCTTCAACTGCTATTGGATGATGCCTTTCCGCAAAGCCTGCAAGATCACGATGACCAACCTCGACGAGAAAGCGATGGTGCTCTACTACCAGGTCGATTACACCCTGACGGATGTGCCGGATGACATGGCTTACTTCCACGCCCAGTTCCGCCGGGTTAACCCCCTGCCGGAAAAGCAGGACTACACCATCGTCGAAGGCATCAAGAGACGGGGCCATTACGTCGGCACCTACATGACCTGGGGCTCCAACAGCCCGGGTTGGTGGGGCGAAGGCGAGATCAAGTTCTTCATGGACGGTGACCAGCAATTCCCGACCATCTGCGGGACCGGCACCGAGGACTACTTCTGCGGCTCCTACTGTTTCTACAAGCCCGGGACGCAGGAATATCAGGTGTTCTGCACACCCTACACCGGCATGCCTCAGGTGTTCCAGTCGGACAAGCAGCCGCGTTTCAGTCTCTACCGCTGGCACATCATGGACCCGATCCGCTTCGAGCGGGACTTGAGAGTGACCATCCAGGCGCTGGGCTGGCAGAGCGAAGGTCGATACCTGCCGCTGCAGGACGACCTGTCGTCGGTGGCTTACTGGTATCAGACAGAGCCACACACCGAGTTTCCACCATTGCCGGCCAAGCAGGACTTGCTCATCGTCGGACGGTGACAGAAGCAAACCAATAGAGTGACATCCTAACAGATTACGCGCAGGGGACGAGCATGAGCGATTCGAAGAAGGTCGAACAAGCCTACCAACTGGCACGCGAGCAATATGCCGAGCTTGGCGTCGATACCGAGAGAGCTTTGAAACGACTGGCAGGCATACCGATCTCGATGCACTGTTGGCAAGGTGACGATGTCGGTGGCTTCGAGAAGGCCGGGGCGGAACTGTCCGGCGGAGGTATCCAGGCGACCGGCAACTATCCCGGTAAGGCCCGCACCATCGACGAGTTGCGCGCCGATATCGAGAAGGCCCTCTCGTTGATCCCGGGCAAACACCGCCTGAACCTCCATGCCTCCTATCTGGACAACGGCGGTAAGTTCGTCGACCGCGACGAGATCGCGCCCAAGCACTTCCAGAGCTGGATCGATTGGGCCAAGGCCAACGGGTTAGGGATGGACTTCAACCCGACCTACTTTTCGCACCCCAAGGCCGCCGACGGGTTCACGCTCAGCCATGCCGACAAAGGCATTCGCGAGTTCTGGATCGAGCACGGTATCGCCTGCCGCCGGATCGGCGCCGAGATGGGCAAGCAGCTCGGCAGCCCCACGGTGACGAACGTCTGGATCCCCGACGGTTACAAGGACATCCCGATCGACCGCACCGGGCCGCGACAGCGCCTGGCCGACGCGCTCGACAAGGTCTTCACCGAGAAGATCGACCCGGCCTTCGAGCTCGACGCCGTCGAATCCAAGCTTTTCGGCATCGGCGCCGAGAGCTACACGAGCGGCTCACACGAGTTTTACCTGGGCTACGCGACGAGCCGCCGGAAGCTGCTGTGCCTGGACGCCGGTCACTTCCATCCGACGGAGATGATCTCCGAGAAGATATCCGCCGTGCTCATGTTCGTACCGGGATTGCTGCTGCACGTGAGCCGGCCCGTGCGATGGGACAGCGACCACGTCGTGATCCTGGATGGCGAGCTGGCCGCGATCGCGCAAGAGCTGGTACGCAGCGGCCGGTTGGACCGGATTCACATCGGCCTAGACTTCTTCGACGCCAGTATCAACCGCGTCGCTGCCTGGGTGATCGGCATGCGCAACATGGCCAAAGCCCTGCTCTTGGCGTTGCTGGAACCGACGGAGAGCCTCAAGCAGATGGAGCTGGCCGGCGACTTCACGTCGCGACTGGCGCTGCTCGAAGAGCTGAAAACCCTTCCGTTCGGGGCGGTTTGGGACTACTATTGCCTCAAAGCCGATGTCCCCGTCGGTCCGGCCTGGCTCGACGCAGTCAAGGCCTACGAGAAAGACGTGCTTAGCAGGCGCGGCTGACGCGCATAGGTTCATGGTCTCCAATAAGGAAGGACGGCATGGATAGCGAACAGCAAGCACAAACGACAGCGCCCTCCGGCGAGTTCGAGCGCGAGCCGGTGCCCAAGAGCGCCCTGCTCGGTTTCAAAAGCTTCGTCGGCATGTACGCGGGCGAGCATTGTGCCGGCACCGAGCTAACACTCGGGCCTCTGTTTGTCGCGGCCGGTGTCGGCGCCTTCGACTTGATCGTCGGGCTGCTGGTCGGCAACGCTCTGGCGGTCCTGAGTTGGATGCTCATGTGCGCGCCGATCGCCACGCGGGCGCGGCTGACGCTCTATTTCCAGTTGGAAAAGATTTGCGGGCGCAAGCTGGTCGTGCTCTACAACCTCGCCAACGGCGTGATGTTCTGCTTCCTGGCCGGCGCGATGGTCACCGTCTCGGCCACCGCGGTCGGCGTATACCTCAAGTTCCCGATGCCTGAACTGACCGACATCTTTCCGAACAGCGTCGGCTGGGTGCTGGCGGTCGCGGTGGTGGGCGGTCTGATCGCCGTGGTCGCGGCGTACGGATATCAAACCGTCGCCAGGTTCGCCAATGTCGCGGCCCCCTGGATGGTCCTGGTCTTCCTGGCCTTCGGACTTGTCGGCCTGCGGCAGTTCATCGATGCCACCGGCATCGAGATCAAGTCCGCCGGCGACCTGTGGCACCTGGCCAGTACGCAGATGTGGGACGGCGGCGATCCCCAACCGGGCAAGGTGAAGTTCACCTTCTGGCATGTGATGTTCTTCGCGTGGTTCTGCAACATGGCGATGCACATCGGCATGAGCGATTTGTCCGTGTTCCGATTCGCCCGCAAAAGTTGGTACGCCGTCGCATCCGCCGCCGGGATGTACGTAGGGCACTTCATGGCCTGGATCAGCGCCTCGATCCTGTACGCATATCAGTTGCACCTGGACCCGACGGACAACGCCGTGCTGCCTGGCCCTCTGGCGTACCGGGCCGCCGGGGTGGCGGGTCTGATCTGCGTGGTCATCGCCGGCTGGACCACCGCCAACCCGACGATCTACCGCGCCGGCCTGGCGTTCCAGGCCTTGACACCCAAGACGTCGCGCTTCAAGGTCACACTCATCACCGGCGCCATCGCGACCGTCGCAGGTATGTTCCCGGCGATCGCGATGAAGCTGCTCGAGTTCGTCGCACTCTATGGCCTGATCCTCATGCCGATGGGCGCGGTGATTTTCGTGGACTTCTGGCTGATTCGCAGGTTCGGTCTGGAAAGCTCCTATGCCGAAAAGAGCGGACGTCTGTTCAACTGGGCCGCCGGCGCCGCCTGGGGCGTTACGCTGGTGACGGCCTATCTGCTGGTCAAATACGCCCGCATCCAGATCTACTTTGTCTCTCTGCCCGGCTGGTTTGTCGCAGCCATCCTGTACATCGTCTTGAGCAAGTACTACCAGAAGAAGGTCCGCCCCACGGCGGCGAAAGCATAGGAGAACACGCGATGCGCCTCGCACTGAGAATTGTCTCGATTCTGTCTCTGACCGGTTTGATTCTGCCGTCCGTGCTCTTCCTGGCCGGCCGCACGGACCTCGATCGGACCAAGTGGCTCATGCTGTTGGCAACGATCGTCTGGTTCGTGACGGCGACGCCGGTGATGTGGAAAGAGCCGAGCGAACCCGACAAAGAGGAGGTCATCGTGCCATAGCCGCGCCCCTCGGTGCCTGCACCTCGGGCGCCACGCGATCTGAAGCGCGTCATGCTGCTCTTGACAAAGCGCGCTTCCGGTCGTACTCTTATGGCATTCCACGATCTGAGAGAAGTATACAACTATGCAGGACCGCTATATCAACCGGGACCTCAAGAACGTCATCGACACCGGCCGAGAGGAAGCCAGCCTGGCACGTGCGCAAGAGATAGCGCGGCGCATGAAGACCGGTGGAGAGCCAATCTCCAAGATCGCCGCCTATACCGGCTTGACAGCCGACCAGATTCGTCAATTGTGACACAGGAATTCAAATCGCATGGAAAGAGCGTTAACGGACCTCATCAGGATATCGAACGTCACAGGCAAGGACCCGGCGCTGGTCCTGGGCGGAGGCGGCAATACCTCCGTCAAGACCGCCGACGGTGAGTATATGTACATCAAGGCCAGCGGGACCGCGTTGAAGGATATGGATGAGAAGCGCGGCTGGCGACATCTGCGCATCGATGGGGTGCTCTCCATCCTCAGCGACAAGTCGATGGCGAAGATGGATACGATGCGGCGCGAGACGGAGGTCGTCAATCGCCTGCTGGCTGCCTGCTGCGACGACGTCGCAACCGATGCCCGGCCATCCGTCGAGGCGCACCTGCACGCGCTGCTCGATACGCACGTGATTCATCTGCACCCGCTGGTCGTAGCGGCCTACGTCAGCGCCAAGAATGGCCGCGCCGAGCTTGAGAAGCTCATGGCCAAGGAGAAAATGTCCTGGCTGTGGGTCCCGTACACGGACCCAGGCTACATGCTCGCCAAGAAGATCGCCAGGCTCGTAGCCGACTACGAGAAACAGCATGGCCACAAGGCAGGCGTTCTCATCCTGGAAAAGCACGGCGTGTTCGTCACCGCCTCCAGCGCCGACGCGGCGTTGCGCTTGGTGCGAAAGGTCGTATCGATCTGCGAGAGCGGGCTCAAGCCCCTCAAGGCCGGCCAGACCGAACTGCCGTCGGCCGCCAGCATCACGCAAACGAAACTCACCATTCGAAAGGCCGTCTTCGACGCGACCGGCAAGTACCTGCCGGTAAGCTACTTCGCGACGACGGAGTCTGTCACGGCGTTCACGGCGCACAGCCAAGCCGCCAGGCTGCTGGCAACGCCTGCACTGAATCCGGATGAATTGGTCTACGCGAACGGCTCAGCCCTGTGGGTCGAGACACCCAAAGCCGACGCCATCGCACGCAAGCTGCGAACGTTGGCGCAGCGTGGACAGAAGGTGCCGGCGGCGTTCGTGGTCAAGGGACGCGGCCTGTTCGTCGCCGCGGAAAAGTCGGTAGCGAGCCTGATTGCCGACATCACCGATGCTTCGCTGAAGGTGCGCCTGTACGCCGCTCGCTTTGGCGGCGTCCTGGCGCTCACGAAGCGTGAGCAGGATTTCATCAACAACTGGGAATCGGAGGCCTTTCGCAAGAAGCTCGTTGGCGCGACGGAACGGGGCGAATTGAGCAACCGCATCGCTGTCGTCACGGGCGCCGGCAGCGGCCTAGGCCGGAGCATCGCGATCGGTCTGGCGCGCGCCGGTGCGATGGTGGCGCTGACAGACATCGACGAGACCGCTGTTTCAGAAACGGCACAAAGGATCGCGCAGGAGCAACCGCAGAGCCAGACGATGGTCGTTCCCTGCAACGTCACCAGCGAGAGCAGCGTCGCCAAAGCGTACGAAGCCGTGCTGGCCCACTGGGGAGGTCTGGACGTCCTCGTCAACGCCGCCGGCGTCGCGCCACCTTACGCGCTGGTGGACATGCCGGTCGACAAGTGGCGCCTGGCGCTGGAGGTGAACCTGACCGGCTACTTCCTCATGGCGCGCGAAGCCGCCAGGCTCATGATCCAGCAAGGCATCGGCGGCAACATCATCAACCTCAGCTCCAAGTCGGGCCTGGAGGCCAGCAAGAACAACACCGCCTACAACGCCACGAAAGCCGGCGAGCTGCACATGGCGCGAGGCTGGGCGCTGGAACTCGGTGCGCAGGGCATCCGCGTCAACTGCGCCGCGTCGGGAAACGTTTTCGAGGGATCGAAGATTTGGAGTCCTGAGTATATCAAGGTCTGCGCCCGCAAGTACGGAATCAAGCCCGAAGAGGTGATCCCCTATTACGTCAACAAAACCGCCTTGCGACGGGAGATCAAGGGCCAGGATATCGCCGATGCCATCGTCTTTCTCTGCTCCGACAAAGCGCGCACGATCACAGGCCAGGTCCTCGTCCCGGACGGCGGACAAGTGATGGTCCGCTGAGACAGCCACAAGGCTGTCGGAGGAGCCCATCGAATGCCTTTCTGGTTGGCCGTTTCTTGGCAGCTTGGAGAAAGTAGCATGGTTTCGTCGTCATGCACTGGCAGCGCCCGCTTCCCAAAGCCCTCAAATTCTGTGCATTTCCTCAAACTTTTCTCTTGACATTTGCGTACACACAGGGTATCTAAGCTGCAAAAGGTCACATGGTCCTCACGTATGGAGGAGGCCATTTCTCGCGTGTGTCGAATCGGCCACAGGACCATGTGTTCATGGAGGAGAGCCTCTGAATTGGAGGCAGAGGCATGGTGAACTACGGGAATAGTCCATCATCGTCAGAAGCACTGTCGGCGCGTGTCCCATCCGTGCTGCACGCGGGAACGGCGGACGACAGTCGCATCAGTGCCTTGCTGGCACCGTCCGGACATCGGGATTCCGTCCCGTGTCAGGCGCACACGGGAACGTGTGCGGTCCAGGCTTCGAGCCAGACCGGCAATCCCTCTCCCACTCTCCCCCATAAGACGCGGGTTCGCGCCGGAACCGAAGCCCGTGCCGATCGCAGGTGGCAGCACGTGTTGGCAGCACGGCTCGCTCCCATAACGGAACTCCTGCCGCCATCTCGACGGTGGGTCCGCCGCCTGTCCGCGCGAATCCTAACGAACCTACGTTCCTGCTCTCTCTCTTATTCATCTCTCACTCTCTGCTGCGTGGCCCCGAGTTCTGAGTGGCTACGGGGCCACGCAGCGCCTTATTCGCGCGAGAGGGAATATGCTCGGATTGGACGGGTCCCCAATTGGGCCCGCCGGCCGGGGAGCAGGTTTGAGTTGACACGACCATAGCCCCGCACCGTGGCAATCCAGGGGCCCGAAGGGTGCGCTCGGTTTTCCGAGTGGCGCTCTTGGGGCAGCGGCTACGTAAGGCTGATGCCTTAGCGGCCTCTGGGTTGCCTGTTCTTTCCATATCGATTCAACTAGGGATCCCCTCTTTGCGCTTTACCCGTAGGGGCGAATAATCATTCGTCCTTCCTCGCGCTGTCATTCGGATGAGGGCGAATGATTATTCGCCCCTACCAACGCGCGCTATGCTCGTGCCGACAACACGGTTTGCTCGTCCGGATGATTCAGTTCTTTCCAGGCGGGGGGAAACCTCTTGACGCGTCATCGAGGACGAGCACCCAGTCGTTGCCTTTGCCGTGGATGGGCGGCTTGAACTCGCGTGTGCCTTTCTTGTCGAAGACGCCGATTTCCTGCGCGGTGCCGTGACGCGGGTCGTACCACCAGACTTTGACCTTCTCGCCCGAGAGCTTTTCGAGATCGACGGTGACGGGTTGACCCAGCGGCGTGTAGACGAACGCATAAGAGCCGTTTGAATCGCGAGTGGCCTGGACGCGGGCGTCGCCGTCGCCGATGTCCGAGACGACCACGGATTGATCGGGGATGCGCGTCAGGTAAGGACGCGAAAACATCAGGTCTTTGACGTATTGCATGTCGCGCGCGCCCCAGAGATCGAGCGACTCGTACCAGTAGTGGTGGGCCCACGAGATAGGCGTGCGGCCGGGCGCGTACATCTGCCAGATGTTGTGACAACCATAGGTGTGCCCGCAGGCGCCGGCGAAGACGTGCCAGTACGCCAGCCGTCGAACCTGCCAGGCGGCGGAGAACCCGAACTTGAGCGGGTCGAAGTTGATCGGGTGGTCCTCGTAGAGCGGCTCGCCATCCAGCACCGGCTTGACCGGCGTCCGCTCGTAGTCCTTCCTGATACTGTCCCAACTGCCCCGGTCCCGGTGGCCGGTTTGGTGCATGTGGAAATCGAGCCACTCGTCGTCGGGGAAGTATTCGGAGGAGGTGTGCCCACCGGTGGGATGGAAGGTCATCAGGTGCCGGTCGGCGTCGCCTTTCGCCAGGCCGCGCGCCATGGCGCGGACGATCTGCCTTTGCGTCTCGTCCTCGACGGGCCGATCACCGCCGAGAATCCAGATGATGTTAGGAGCGCCCCGATACCGCCTGCCCAGCCACTCGCCATAGACCTCTGCGTTCTGCGGTGTGAAGACCACCGGCCCGACGCCCCATTTCTTGTTCCACTTGTCGCCCCAGGTCGGCAGCATGCCGATGAACATGCCGAGCGACTCAGCCTTCTTGACCACGTAGTCAACATGATCCCAGTAGTCGTTGTCCGGGCCCTCCTTGACATCGGGTCGGGTCGGGTCGTTGTCGACCAAAGGACGATGCCCATAGGAGTTCGGAGTGTTCAGACCATCCAGTTCCGCCAGCGCCACCGCCTGAATTACCGTAAAGCCTTTACTGGACCGGTTTTGGAGATATCGGTCGGCCTGCTCGCGGTCGAGCCGATGGAACAGTTCCCAGGCCGTGTCGCCCAGGTAGAAAAACGGCGTCCCGTCGGCATGTACCAGAAACCGCTTGTTTTCAGAGACTCTCAGCGGGCCATGCCCGAAGTCTACCGGCGGACCTGCCGCCGCCACGCCGACCCAGAAGAGCACTGCCGAAGTCAAGGTAAACAAGCGCGCGAGATTCGTCGAATTACGCATTTCCAACTCCTCTGTCAGAACCTCGGATATGTCAGTAAGCCGTTCGAATGTCAGATTCTACCCTTCCCGGACCGTGGCGCCAAATCAGGGCTCTGGGACCTCCAAGAAGGTTGCTCCAAGCCGGGGAATCTGCTATAGTGCCTGTCTTTGACACTGCCAACGGGAGGTCCTCGCGCATCCGGCTGAGCGGAGGGCCACGCAACGGTCCAATAGAGGAGTAGATGGCATGGGGTACACTCTCGAGGATACGCGTAGGACAGCGATCCCCAAGATGAAGGAATTGATTGGCCAGGGGCTCATCACACTCGACGACGCCAAGGACTGGCTGAGGACGATTTACGAGATCCGCTTTTTCGAAGAGAAGGTCTTCGATCTGCTGGGCCAGAACATCATCAAGGGCGCATCCCACCTGTACGCCGGCCAGGAGGCGGTTGCCACCGGTGCCATCGCAGCCATGGAACGCGGCGACGTCATCGGTTCGACCCACCGAGGTCACGGCCACTGCGGCGCGGTCGGCAACAAGTACTGCGACAGCGAGGAGGACCGCCAGAATCACTGGAACGCGATGATGGCCGAGCTGATGGGCCGGGAGACCGGCTACTGCAAAGGTCGCGGCGGCTCCATGCACATCGCGGAAGTCCAGCAGCAGAACAATCTCGGCTCGACCGGCATCGTCGGCGGCAACCAGCCTCCGGCCGTCGGCGCGGCGCTGGCGGAGAAACGCAAGAAGAGCGGCAAGGTCGTGTTGTCCTTCTTCGGTGACGGCGCTACCAACACCGGTACTTTCCACGAGTCGATGAACATGGCTTCGACGCTGAACGTTCCGCTGGTGGCGATCATCGAGAACAACCTTTACGGCATGAGTGTCCCCTTCTCGGGCAGCAACGTCGATGGCACACTGTGCGCCAGCAACATCGAAGACATTGCCGTCCGTGCGGCCGCGTATGACGTTCCGGGCGTGATCGTGGACGGCCAGGACCCGGCCGCGGTCTTCCTCGCGGTCCGTCGCGCGATCGAACGCGCTCGCACCGGCAACGGCATGACCATCATCGAGTGCAAGACCTACCGTTGGTACGGCCATAGCCGCAGCGACCCTCGCGCCTATCGCACCAAGGCGGAGGAGAAAGCCTGGCACGATCGCGATCCTATCACCGTTTGGCGTGACAAGCTCGCCTCCGAAGGGCTGTGCACGGAGCAGGAACTGGACGCGATCAAGGACAAGGCGTTCGGCGTCATCGAGACCGCGACACAGTTCGCCATTGACAGTCCCTGGCCCAACGCCGCCGACGTAGACAAAGACGTCTATGTCACGGAGACCTATCCGGCCGATGTCATCGACCACGACAAAGCCACGTCGCCCAGGGTCATGGAGGCAAGCGCCGCGTTCGAAGCGGCGGTGCAAACCTCGACCGCCAAGACCAAAAAGGACAAGACCGAAGAGGCCCGCGCGAAGATCAAGTCGCAGTACGGCATGGACGTGATGACGATGGGCCAGGCGGTCGCGGCCGCTCAGGCGGAGGAAATGCGACGAGACGAGCGCGTTTTCATTTTCGGCGAGGACGTCGGCCTCTATGGCGGCGCCTATCAGGCCACGCGTGGCCTGCTGGCGGAGTTCGGCACCGAGCGCGTCATCGACACCGCCATCTCCGAGGCCGCCATCGCCGGCGCTGGCGTCGGCGCCGCGCTGCGCGGTATGCGTCCGATCGCGGAGATCATGTACGTCGACTTCCTGACTATCGCGATGGATCAGCTCGTGCACGTCGGTGCCTACAACCGCTACATGTTCGGCGGTAAAGCCAAGGTGCCGATGGTCCTACGCACCGAAGGTGGCGTCGGGCGCTGTATCGCGGCGCACCATTCCGAGTCGCTGGAGGCATGGCTCATGCACCCGCCGGGACTCTACGTGGTCATGCCCTCCACGCCCTACGACGCCAAGGGCCTGCTCAAAGCCGCCATTCGCAGCGATAATCCCGTCGTGTTCATCGAGCACAAAGCGACGTACGGTCAGGTCGGCCCGGTCCCCGAAGGGGACTACATCATTCCGTTGGGCGTCGCAGACGTCAAGCGTCCCGGCGCCGACGCGACGATCGTCAGCTACAGCCGGATGGCGATGGTCTCCCTGGAGGCCGCCAAAGTCCTGGCCGATCAGCACGGCATCGACGCCGAGGTCATCGACGTGCGCACCCTCAAACCGCTCGACGCCAAGACCATCGCCGAGTCGGTGAAGAAGACGGGTCGGCTCATTACCGTCAGCGAAGGCTTCTGCTGGTGCGGCGCGGGACGCGAGATCGCCGGGCAGGTTATGGAATACGAGTACGGTGACGGCTGGCGGGGCTTCGATTACCTCGATTCCAGGCCGATCAACCTGGCGGCGCGGGACGTGCCGCCGCCGATGAGCGAGCCGTTGGAAAACGCCAGCATCCCGAGCGTCGAGCGCATCGTCGCTGCCGTCAAGCAGGCGGTAAGCCGGTAAGCAGCAGATGGGCGACTTGTGGTCCTGGACACTACAAATCGCAGATCATAGATCCAAAGGGGACTGTATAGATGGCAAAAGAGATCAGACTGCCGCAACTCGGCCAGACGATGGAGGAAGGCACCGTCGTCAATTGCCCGGTCAAGGTGGGCGACCAAGTCAAGAAAGGCGACGTGATCTTCGAGATCGAGACGGATAAAGCGACGCTCGAAATGGAATCTCCGCTCGGCGGTTTCGTCAAGTACATCCTGGTCCAGAACAACCAGACGCTACCTATCGGTGCGCCGATGATGATCCTGGGCGAAGAGAACGAAGATGTGCCGCAAAGCGTCGCCGATGCGCTGCTGGGCATCGAGCCGACTGCCGCGGCCTCCGTGGCAGCGCCTGCAACCCCGGCGGTACCAGAGCCGGTCCAGCCTGAGCCCGAGCCCGCCAAACCGACCGGCCGGATCATGGCGTCGCCTCGCGCCAAGAGGCTGGCGCAGGAGATGGGCGTGGACATCACGAGGGTCAAAGGCACCGGTCCGATAGGCAAAATCACCGAGCTGGACATCCGGACCGCGGCCCAGGCCCGACCAGCCCGTGGCGAGGGCGTCCCGCCCTTGCGTGTCGCGGGCTTCCAGCCCGCGATTCGAAGGCAAGATGCCCTCGACACGAAAAGCAAGGGCAAGATGCCCTCGCCACAGTCTGCCCAGGCCACGCTGGGGGCCACGGTTCCTTTGAACCGGCTCCAGCGCATCACCGCCGAGCGCATGCTCAAGTCCAAGCAGGAAATTCCCTGCTTCTATCTGACCGTCCGAGCCGACGTCACGGAGATGGTCGCGCTGCGTACCAGAATAAACCAAGCCGGCGACGTCAAGGTTTCCTACAACGACTTCATCATTAAAGCGGTCGCGACCGCGCTGGAGAAATATCCGATCATGACCGGTCAGCTCGTCGGCAACGCGATCAAACTGGCCGATGCCATCCACGTGGGTCTGGCCATCTCGGTTCCCGACGGCCTGGTCGCGCCGCTGGTCAAGGACGCCAACAAAAAGGACCTCAAGCAGCTCGCCCGCGACAGTCAGGCGCTGATCGAACGCACGCGAGCCGACAAGCTGGATCTGTCCGACCTGGAAGGCGGTTGCATCACCGTGAGCAACCTCGGCGCCTTCGGGATCGATTCGTTCATCCCGATCGTCGTGCCCGGCCAGTGTTCGATTCTGGGTGTCGGCCAGATCACCGACACGTGCGTGCCCGACAACGGCAACATCCTCGTGCGCAAGCTGATGAACATGACGCTGTCGGTAGACCACAAGATCACCAACGGCGCGTACGCCGCCCAGTTCCTCGACCTCGTCAAGAAGCTATTGGAAGACCCGAGAGAATTGATGATTGATAAAGGATGACGGATAATTGTCTTTGGGCTGTGACCGGCCTCGGTAACTCAATCATCAATAATCAATCATCGATCATCAATAATGAAGGGTAGCCCTCATGGGGAAGAAGACTGAAGCCAGTCCGTTGCCGAACATCAAGAAGGCCACGCCCAACGTGCCGGTGATTGGCGTGTTTGCCACGAGCGATCCGCGCATCGACGAGGACAGCCGCACGCGGTGTCAGAATATCGTTAAGATGGCCGCCGACGTCATCAGCGGCAGCGTGCTCCTGCCGGACAAGGTGCCGGTGCCCGTGGTCTACTCGACCGTGCTGGTCGACGGCGAGGCGCAAGCGGACATCGTCGCCGAGCAGTTCCGCAAGGCCGGCGTCGATGTCATCGTCTGCGTGCCGGACACCTGGGCCTTTCCGCAACTGACGACGATCTCGCTGCTTCAGCAATTCCCGCCGAATACTCCCTTCAATATCACCTGTGGTAACAGCGGCCCGCGTCCCGGCGTGGTTTACGCCCACGCCCTCAATGGTGCGCTGGCCCAGTACGGCAAGATGGCTGCCCTGAATGTCGGCACCTGGCCGGACACCGGACAGGAACCTCAGATGACCGAGCAGACCGCCGGGAGCCTCATCGACTGGTGCTACGCGGCGGTCACGGCAGTCGCGCTGCGCGGCCGGCGCGTCGTCGTCTTCGGGCACGACTCGATGGGGATGGAGACCGCTTTGGCCCACGTCCTGCCGACGCGAAACACCTTCGGTATCGAAATCACGCGGCTCGACATGAAGCTGCTGGCCGACATGCTCAACAAGAAGGCCTACAAAGAGAAAGAACTCAAGGACCTGCGCGGGTGGATCGACCGCTACGTCGGCAAGCGGCTCGAATTGCGCGACGACGCCGACAGCGAGCGCTTCAACCTGTCACTGGCGATGTACCTGATCGTGCGCGACGTCATGGCCGATCTGAACGCCGTCGGCGGTGGGTTCATGAGCCAGCTCGAATGGGGCAGCGACCGACGCGGCCTGCCGCTGCCGGTCGCGGACGTGATGGAGTCCTTCTTCAACAGCTCGTTCGACCACGCCGGCACCAAGGCGCCTCTGCCTTACGCGACCGAGGCCGACGTGCAAGGACTGCTGACCATGCTCTTCATGACCTACCTGAGCGGGGGCAATCCCCCGCTGTTCATGGACTTTCGCAAGGTCTGGGAGGCGTGGGAAATCCAGGAGCTGTCGAGCAGGCTGGGCCTCAGGAAGCTCGACAAAGACACTGACTGGTTCAGCAAGGGCCTCGTGGACGGCGACAACTCTGGCAGTGCTTCGTTCGACTGGGCCGCTGCGCCGGGTTCGACCGTCAAGCAGATCATGGACCGCGTGTCGATGCCGCTGGCCGACGAGTTCTACTTCCCCGGTGGCGGCAACTCCGTGACCTTCATGACCCCGGCGGGCATCGACGGCATCGCGGCCCGTATGGCCTACAGCAGTGTCACCGGCCTGTTCAGCCTGATCTGGGACGAGGCCCATACGACCGAGGTGCCGGAGAAGCTGGGCAAAGCCATGTGCGACCTGACGACGCCGACCTGGCCGCACACGTTCGTCGTGCCCAAGTACGCCAGCATGGTCGAGTACAAGCAGTATCCGCCGGCCAACCACTTCCACATGACCTGGAACCTGCCGGTGGCGCGCCTGCAACACTGGATGGACCTGACCGGCGTGCTCAGCGTCACCCCCTGGGCGGCGCGGCCGGCGTTCATCGAAGGCACCGACCGCCCCAGCCCGCTGATCCACCTGATCAACGGCGGCGAGAACGCCTACAAAGTGATCAGGGGCGGCCGCTGACCACGGCCTTTCCGGAAGGAGCCCGGCTGCGGAGAGCCTATATGGACGAGGTCACCCGCATCCTGAATGCCATCGAGCAAGGGGACAATCGGGCTGCCGATCAATTGCTTCCCGCGGTCTATCAAGACCTGCGCCAGTTGGCGGCGCGAAAGCTGTCGCGAGAGCGACCGGGTCAGACGCTGCAGGCCACCGCCCTCGTGCACGAGGTCTATCTTCGCCTGGCCGGCGCGCAAGGCCAGACATGGAGGAGCGGCACCCACTTCTTTGCGGCAGCCGCGGAAGCCATGCGCCGGATACTCATCGAAAACGCTCGCCGCAAGCGCCGTCTCAAACGGGGTGGCAATCAGCACCGAGTTAGGGCTGACGAAGCCCAGTTCGCCATCGAGGCTCCCTCGGAAGACCTGCTTGCGCTGGACGAGGCCCTTGCCAAACTGGAGGCCTCCGACGAGATCAAGGCCAAGCTGGTCAAGCTTCGCTATTTCGCCGGTTTGACGCTGGAGCAGGCGGCAGACCTCCTGGAAATCTCTCCGACGATGGCCAAGCGGCATTGGGCCTACGCCCGGGCCTGGCTCTACAGGGCCATAACGTCCAGATGATGGCTCCTTCCGCTCCTCACCTCGGCTCTCAAAGAATTTGAGGTTCTTCTGGGAGAATCATGGTCCAGGATGCGCTCAGACGGCGCTGTAATGGCTGGAAGGAGAGGTCGAGCAACTTGACTTGTCGCAGGAGATCAAGGTATGAGCGCAGAAGAGATTTTCCAGAAGGCGGTAGAGATGGCCGACCGATCCGAACGTGCGGCCTACATCGCGGAGACCTGCCGGGGAAACCCGGAGATGCGCGCGGACGTAGAGTCCCTGCTGCAGGCCCACGAACAAGCAGGTGACTTCCTCGAGTCGCTGCCGACGGGTCTGTCCACCGCGTCGGAAGATCCCGCCAAGCTCGCCGGACCGGGCACAGTCATAGACCGGTACGAGCTCCTGGAACTGATCGGCGAAGGCGGTATGGGACTGGTGTATCTGGCCCAGCAGAAGGCGCCGCTCAGACGCTGTGTAGCTCTTAAGATCATAAAACCCGGCATGGATTCCAGACAGGTCATCGCCCGGTTCGAAGCCGAGAGACAGGCGTTGGCCCTTCTGGACCACCCGAATATCGCTCGCGTTCTTGACGCCGGAACTACTGAGGCGGGACGACCTTATTTCGTGATGGAATATGTGCGCGGCGCATCTCTAACCACGTACTGTGACGAACACAAGCTCGGCGTCGAAGCGAGGTTGAGACTGTTCGAGCAGGTCTGTGAGGGTGTCCATCACGCCCATCAGAAAGGAATCATACACAGGGATCTCAAACCGTCGAACATCCTGGTGACGCAGCAGGGAGACCGTGCCGCGCCGAAGATCATCGACTTCGGCATTGCCAAGGCGGTAGCCCAGCCGTTGACCGACAAGACCTGTGCGACCCTTCAGGGCCAGATCTTGGGCACACCGCAGTACATGAGCCCCGAGCAAGTGGACTTCGCCACCCACGATATCGATACTCGGTCCGACATCTATTCACTCGGGGTGATCTTCTACGAACTCCTGACAGGCGTGACCCCCTTCGAGCCGGAATTTCTCGAACGTGCCGGACTGGCGGAGATGCAACAGACGATTCGCGAGCGAGAACCGCTTTCGCCCAGTGCGCGACTGACACGCTTGGGCGAGACAGCCAAGACGATCGCGGCCTGCCGCAGCACGCACGTGATCGCCCTGGCGAAACGCCTTCAGCGGGAGCTCGAGTGGATTCCCTTGAAGGCCATGCAGAAAGACCGCTGCCGACGCTACAAATCGGCGTCGGAGATGGCGGACGACATCCGCAACTATCTCAACGGCTACCCTCTCATCGCGGGCCCGGAGTCAGCAACGTATCGCATGGGCAAGCTCATCCGAAAGCACCGAGCGCTAGTCATCGCTATCGGGGGTTGGTATTGGGGTTGGCCGTGGGCTTGACGATTACCCTGCTCATGTACCTTCGCCTTCAAAGACTCCTCGATGTGATCTTCCGGTAGCAGCGACCACGAGGCGCGATCGACCACCCCAGGCTCCCGGCGCCGGACTTCTTCGCGCCCACTACGGGCACCGGATGCACCTGAGCAGAACGGAGGGGTGAGAGTCTTCTCATAAGTGAGAAAAGAGAACACGCTGGTCGGAGACGCCGTATCCGCAACGCAACTCACACGCTCGGGTAGTTTGCGCGCAGTTCATCCAACGTCGGATAGCGCGTTATGGCAAGGGGCGGATCGAGACGATCCAGGTGCAAGCAAAGGAGGCAACTATGATTACCACGCAATCAAGTCAGGAGTTGTCGAAACGCATGATCGGGGGCTGGATGACGCAGGCCATCTACGTGGCGGCGGAACTCGGTGTCGCCGACCGGCTGGCCGAGGGACCCAGGACAGCACAGGAGTTGGCCGAAGATGCCGGTGCACACTCGGACGCGCTCCATCGCGTGCTGCGTGCCTTGGCCAGCGTCGGCATTTTCACGGAGGACTGGGAGGGGCGATTCTCCCTGACGCCGCTGGCCGATTGCCTGCGGACGGACGGCCCTGACTCGCTGCGGTCATTCGGTATCATGGCCGGAGCGGAGTTCTATCGGTCCTGGGGGAACCTGCTGTACTCCGTGCGAACCGGCAAACCAGGCTTCGACGACGCGTTCGGCGCGCCGTTCTTCGCGTACATGACCGAGCATCCCGACCGCCACGCCATCTACGATGCTGCCATGATGGTCCACGGCATCGCGGAGACCGAGCCGATGCTGGACGCCTACGACTTCTCCGTCTTTCAAACCGTCGCCGATATCGGCGGAGGCAACGGCCGCATGCTCGCCGCCCTGCTCCAACGCTACCCCAGCGTCGAGGGTATCCTGTTCGACCTGCCCGCTGTGGTGGACCGCGCTGGCGCCACCTTCGCGGACCTGGATTTGTCGCAACGCTGCCGGATCGTGGGAGGCGACTTCTTCGCTTCGGTCCCCCACGCCGATGTCTACATCCTGCGGCATATCGTGCACGACTGGGACGACGCCGACGCCGTCTCCATCCTGAGCAGTTGCCGGCAGGCGCTGAATCCGGGAGGCCGCGTGCTGGTGGTCGAGACGGTGATCCCACCGCTGGACGAACCGTGCTTCGGTAAGTGGCTCGACCTGATGATGCTGATCGTCGGCGGCCGCGAGCGGACGGAGGAACAGTACAGACGGTTGTTCTATCAAGCGGACCTGCGCCTCAGTCGCATTATCCCGACCGCGCACGAAGTCAGCGTGATCGAGGGCGTGCGCGAGTCGTAAGACGTTCTTCGGCTGGCGGCGTGGACGCGGCGCGTCAGCCTGCCTGGCGGTCGGACCGTCGGATCACCGCGCCTGTTCGCCCACCAGGTCGCCGAAGGGACCGAGCAGGTCGTACTTGTTCTGCCAGGTCGTGTACATGATGCCGATGGCATTCGGCGTCGCGTCCAGAGCCGCCAGCCAGCCACGCGGATTGTCCAGCGTGTCGCCATCGTAGTAGGCGCCCGCCAGCGTGCGAAAGCCATGCGAGGAAAAGAACGGCAGACTCTGGTTGCGTTTGTCGTAATACCAGCAGACGATGACCAGGTCCTTCGGGACGTACTGCCACGAGCCGGTGAAATCGCCTTCGACGAGATAGTAATCGCCGTGAGCGTTGTGGTTCGGATTGAGCATGTCCGACCAGATGAAGACCTCCGCATCGGGGTTGACCGACCGCAGAATCTTGACCTGCTCGCTGACGCAGTCCCCCAGAATCTGCGCCATGCTCAGGTTGCGCTGTCGGCACGCCTGGCAGCTTCCGCCCGCCCGAATCTCGTCCATGCTGAGCAGGTACTTCGAGCAGCCGAGCCGTTCGTGCAGTAGCTTCGCAGCGTTGCGCCAAATCCCGTAGACGTTGGGCTCCGACATACAAACGGTAACCTGGCCGTTATTGATCGCTATTCCGTGGTAATAGCTGACGCGAAGCTCCTGTCCCTCGGCGATCCGGCTGCCCGGCAGCAACTGAATCTCAGGCCCATCATGGTCAAAGCGGAAGTTCAGACGTTCGTCCTTGACAGGCGCGAAGTCACGACCCTCTTCGTAGACCTGGCCGCTCTCGGCGTCGCGCACGACCAGAGGCGTTCCCGGCCGGCGCAGCACGTTCAGCAGGCCGACCTCTTCGAGGGCGAAGTCATCGATCCAGAACCGCCCTTGCCTGCCACCCCAGACGCCCGCGTAGATTCTTACCGTCTCGTGATCCAGGCTGTTGAAGCCCATCACGACGCGGCGCCAATCGCCGGTATCCGGCACACGTGGATCGTACGGCGCCAGGCTGCGGCCTTCGGGACTGAGAACCTGCACGCGGAAGGCGTTCGCGGGCTGCAGGCCGTCGGTCCTGACCCAGCAACTGAGCCGGTAACAGCGGTGCGGCCGGACCTTGACCTCCTGCATGACACGGCCGTGGCCGTGCTCGTAGCGCCCGAAGCTCTCGAACCGCAGCGATGAGGCACCGCTGCGAAAGACATCTGTATCCACGAACGAGACCTCGCCCGGCCGGTCGTGGAAGCGGTAGCCCGTCACGCGGTCGCCGTCGTGCCGCTCGAAACCGGCGTTGACGATCTCGACAGGCGCGTCCGGCTCGAGGTGGGCCCGACCGTCACGCACGACAAATGGCGCATCGACCACGGGAACCCCGGCCGCCAGATTGCGGTCGTATGCCAGGACCGAGCCGCCGTAGCCGACGCTGAAGATGTTGGGAATGATCTCGACCTTGTGGTCAGCACAGAAGCCCTTGATCCTCTTCAACCTGGCCAGGTAGTCCTCGGATTGACGGTCCAAACGATCCAGCCCGGCCGACAAGACCATGCCGTTGAGACCGTGCTCAGAGGCCGTCTGCACGATCTGCTCGATCCGGTCCACCTCGGCCTGCGACCGCAGCGAGCTGGACACGAACACCCAGCGATTCGGATAGACCTTCGCCTGACACCGCGCAACGGATACCAGCACGACAACGACGAGCAGTGACCATCTGATCGACCGAACCATGGCAAGACTCCTCACCGAGACAACAAGGTGTTCTTCATGATACCGCAAGGCCCCTGACACGCCAGCCCTTTCGCCAGGTGGGTGCCGCCCAACCCTCAGCAGGCTTTTGGGCTTGACCGGAGGGCCGGCTCGGTGGATATTGACGAAGTCAGAGCGGTTGCCAGCCGTCCGAGCATGAGGATTTCGTCACCGCTAGCCAGAAGGAGGCACAGCCATGCCGTTGAACCGTCGCACATTCCTCAAGAGCTCCCTCGCCACCGGCCTGGCGGTAGGTTTTCCCGCCGTCGCGACCGCCCAGCGCGACAAGATGTACCGCACCGCGCTGATCGGAGCGGGTTGGTGGGGCACGAACATCCTGCGCGAAGCCGTCGCCTCCGGTCGCTGCCACGTAACCGCGCTGGTGGACGTGGACCGCCGGCAGCTCGAACGCTGCGCCGCCGAGGTGGCCCGCTGGACCAGCGACAAGCCCAAGCACTACGAGGACTACCGCGAGATGCTCGCCGCCGAGAAGCCCGAGATCGCGATCGTCGCGACGCCGGACCACTGGCACGCGCTGCCGATGATCGCGGCGGTCCAGGCGGGCGCGCACGTCTACGTCGAGAAGCCGATCAGCCATACGATCATGGAAGGCCGGGCCATGGTCAACGCGGCGCGCGCCGCCGGCCGGGTCGTGCAGGTCGGCACGCATCGGCGGGTCTCGCCGCACAATCTCTCAGCCCTGAAGTTCCTGCGCGAGGGCCGGGCAGGCAAGATCGGGATGGTGCGCTGCTACGTGGTCTACGGGGGCGGAGCCGAGCGGCCGAGACCGAACGCGGAGCCGCCGGAGGGCTTGAACTGGGACTTCTGGTGCGGCCCGGCCCCGCTGCGGCCGTACAACAGCGGCATCCATCCACGCGGCTTTCGCAACTACCTCGACTACGCCAACGGCACGCTGGGCGACTGGGGCGTCCACTGGCTAGACCAGGTCGTGTGGATCATGGAGAAGAAATGGCCCCAGACGGTCTATTCCGTCGGCGGTCGGCCGATCAAAGGCGCGCCGGTCCGCAGCGCCGAGGCCCAGACGACCGATGCACCCGACCACCAGGTCGCGACGTACGAGTTCGAGGATCTGACCGTCACGTGGGAGCACCGCTACTTCGCCGGCAACCCGAGCGAGCGGACCGAGAACGTCGGCTGCCACTTCTACGGGACCGAAGGGACGTTCCACCTGGGCTGGCAGCGCGGCTGGACGTTCTATCCGGAAAGGCGGGGTGGCAGCGAAATCCACGAGGACCCGCAACTGAACCAGCCGGACGCGCAGAACATCAAGGAGTTGTGGGCGGACTTTCTGCGGTCGATCGAGACGGGCGCGCGTCCCGTCTGTGACATCGAGGCGATCTACCGCTCGACGAACCTGAGCCTGCTGGGCATGCTGTCGCTCAAGCTCGGTAGAAGTGTCAGGTGGGATGGGGAAAAAGAGGTATGTATCGGCGACCCGCAGGCCAACCAGCTCCTCCGCCGCGACTACCGCAAACCGTGGCACTATCCGCAGGCGTAGCGGCGAAGCCGCCGGGAAGCATGGAGCGCCAAGCGTGGCGCGCCGGGCGCCGAGCGCACACCGCTGCACACCGGTTACCGCTACGCGCTTACCGCTGTGCGCTTACCGCCTTGCGTTTGCAGTCGGACATTAGGACGGTAGGACGGTGCTACTGTCGGACCGTAGCGGCGCAGCCGCGTTGCTGGTCATGGCTGCCAGGCAAACGGAACTGCTCCGGTGGGATCGTAGGCTGCGACGATATCCCACACGCCCGGCGTCAGACACTGGATCGTGACGCTGGAACCGTCACTGTCCAGTTCCAGGTACTTGCCCGGCTCATGCCCTCGGAAGTACTCCGCCCCTTTCGGGTCGATGCGGAAGGGATGGGATTCCGTGCGGGTGAAGCTGAAGGTCTGCCCCACCGTGGCCGCACCTAAGTGCGCGGTCACGACGCCGGCAGCGCCGGTGTTGGTGAAGCGCCTGCCGGTATCGACACCGGCGGTGAGGTTGTAGTCGCGCGTGAGGTTGGCCGGCGCCGGCTGCGGCGTGACATATAGCGGCACATTGCCCTGCGCATCCGGCGTCGCCAGCAACGACGGCGTAAAGCCGCCCTCACAGATCACGGCCAGATTGTCGTCGGCCAGGGGAATGTTCTCGTCACCGCCGTCGCGTATCCAGTTGCGTACCGTGATCGCGTCGAGCGATCCCGTCCCGGCGGTGGCGATGTAGCAAGGTATAGCGTTCGCGTCCGGGGCTTGCCAGTGGAAGTCCGCCAGCGTGATATTCACGGCGCGTTCGATGGCGATGGGCGCAACACCGGCGAGGCCCTCGCTGCCGATCCAGGCCTCGCTAACGGTCAATCCGTCGGCATGACGGCCGGCGTCGGCGCCGATGGACAGATCATGAGACCCGCTCGCCTGCGTACCCTCGGCGTACCAGCCCTCCAGCGACCCGCTGTGGCAGCCTTCGAAGCGAACGCGGTCGTAGCCCGCCGCCGTATTGTCGCGGGTGGTGAGGTTCTCGATGGAAAAGGCGGAGCTGTCGCGCAGCAGTAGTCCATAACCGGCGCTGTGGCCGTCGATACTTAGACTGCGAATGGCGCCGCCGTTGAAATCGGCCAGGCGTATGCCCCCTCCCATCGCCACGCAGGAGATCTCTTCCAGCGTCGCGCCCCAGGCACCCCCGCAGTCGATACCGAAGGCCAGATCGCGAAACGTGCAGTTGTCCACCCGGCACAAAGACCAGTCGCTGCCGCCGATACCCGTCGCACTCAAACTGCCGGGCGCACCCTGAATGGTCAGATCTTCGATGATACTGCCCTGGGCCAGGTCGAATACAACTCCCCCGTACCGGGCGCAATCGATGATACTGAACTCCGGCCCGGCCCCGACGATGTGCATGGTCTGGTTGTCCACGAGCTTGCCACTGACCAGGTAGTGGCCCGGCGGGACATGAACAATACCGTTGGCATCCACCGCCGCCGCCACGGCGGCCCTGATAGCAGCGGTATCGTCTGTCTTGCCATCGCCGATGGCACCATACTTCTTGACATTGTACGTGAGATCGTCAGTTCCCCAGACGAACCGCGCCACGTTGGCGTGGTACACGAGCCCGTCGAGATCGAAGTAGTTGTTGCGGACCACGACAGCTCCTGGGGCAGGCGAGGTTGCGCTGGGCAAGGAGAAGAAGACACCGCGCATCCCGCTGGAATCATTGTTGACTTTGCACCAGTTATCTTCTACCCGCAGGCGATAATTAGCCCAATCTGGCGTGTGACAGGCTACGTAGACCATGTATGCATCCGACGTTTGGCCCTCTCCAATAATGACGTTGCCAGAGATCACGCTGATACCTAAATCACCATCATCCTCCAAGTCCTGGAGTGCGATGATCCCTGTGTCGCCAGAATCGAAATCACCCGTAAGCCTGATGTGGTTGTTCAGCACTTGGATGCTCGCGGGGTAATACCTGCTGCTGGCATCATCTTTCAGGTAGATGGCCATCCGGTTGTTCGATTCGATACTGTTCTCCGCGATGATTACGTCGCGGAACTCGCCTTGCAGCACGATCCCGCCGGACACACTGCTATTCGTCCACTCTCCACAAATCAGAGTATTGTGGCTGATGTTCATATTGTAGCCGAACGACTTGCCAAAGATCGGACCAACATGATTGCTGCTGGCTTCGGCAGTCTCTGGGGCCTCGAGGATCGTGTTGCCTGTCACGGTGATGTTCCGGTTGGGAGGCATCTTATACAGACCATCGTACTCCGTCCCATCCCCGGCATACTCGGAGTAATCGTAATTCGAGGTCCGCAGGTAGATCGCCCCCTCGCCATGTGTGGCGTAGATAGTGTTGTCTGCGATCGTCACATTCTCGCCACCGACCAGCATGAAGGCATTGAGATTCTGCGGCTGATTCTCGTAGGACGTCCAGGTGCGCGGGATATGCGAGATCGTGTTGCCCGTCGCCGCTACACCGATACACTCAGAGAAGAGAAATCCATAACTGCCCAGATACTTCTCTACGTTGCCCGTCGCGGTGACATTCTGACACCACATCACCAAAAAGCCGCGCGGCGAGTTGAAGACGTTGTTGTTGGCTATCACCACGCCGTCCGACGTGTAGATCCAGAACGGGTAGCCATCGTCGGTGATATCATGGAAGTTACAGTTCTCGACCGTAAAGTTGCGGCACGCGCGCACGTCGAAGAGACGGTGGGTGTCACTGCTAGTGCCGGTCACATCGCAGTGGTGCAGGCCCGAATCCGCGCAGACACGCATGTTGATTTGGGCATCGTCACCGTCCATCTGAAAGGTGAGGCCGTAGAAATTGACCCGGATAGGTGCGACCTTAACGAGCGCCGGATAATGGTTGCTCGAAAGCGCCCCAACCTCCATACGTCCATTGATGAAAGATCTCAACGTGACCGTAGTTCCATCCGGTACGTCATCCACCTCGTGCCATTCGCAGTAGTAGCGCACGTCGTCGAGCGACCAGTCATTGTCATTGGCGTACCCGACATACATCACCACGTCGCCCTCAGCGAAACCGGAAGAAGACCCGACCGTCACCTCTACATCACCGCGGTTGGCTTCGGCCGTCAGGAAACTCTTTGCCGTACCGTCGTAAGAGCCGTGGATGTCGATATCCGCCTTGACGATGATCGTGCCGGGTCCGCGAATATCGAGACTCTTGGTGATTGTGAGATTGCTCTGAATGCTGTAGGAGCCGTGCGGAAGGTACAGTGTGTCCCCACTCGGTGCTGCATCGATAGCAGCCTGAAACGCCTTCGCATCGTCCGTTACACCATCCCCGACTGCTCCGTAGTCCCGGACGTTGAAGACGCCTTCAGACTGCGTTGCGCTAGCGGCACCTACGACAGGTGTCAGAGAGAGGGCCAACGCGAGAAGACACGCGAGGAGCGAAATCCTTTTCATGTACATCCTCCTTCCTGGTTCGGGTAAGAGGGTATAGGAAATTTAGATCGCAGGCAATTCGTCAATGTGGATGACAAGGGGAAGACGCCAAGCGGCAAGCGCAAAGCGGAATGAGCAAAGCGGTAAGCGAGGAGCGCCAAGCCATTACGCCTGCCGCTACGCGCTTGGCGCCTTGCGTTTACTGCTGCGCCGCAGCTACCAGCCTTTTTTCGCGAAAAGAACGGGAATGGTCTGCAGGAGGATGTAGAGGTTCAGCAGGAGGGAACGCTTTTGGATATAAAGGTAGTCGTACTTGACCTTGTGGGCGGGCTTGAGATCGTAATAGGCGCGGACCTGGGCCAGTCCGGTCAGGCCCGGTTTGACGGCCAGGCGCACGCCCTGGAGGGCCTTGTGCCGCTGGACGAAGAAGGGCCGCTCCGGCCGGGGCCCGACCAGGCTCATATCGCCGCGCAGGATGTTGAACAACTGCGGCAGCTCGTCCAGTCGCGTCCGCCGCAGGATACGACCGACCGAAGTGACGCGGGCATCGTTCCTTTCCGCCCAGACCGGCCCGACGTGCTTTTCGGCGTCCTGGATCATCGTGCGAAACTTGTAGAGGAAAAAGAGCTTGCCGTTCTTGCCCACCCTCTCCTGTTTGTACAAGGCCGGACCGGGCGAGGTGAGCTTGATAACCACAGCGCTAACCAACATGATGGGAAAGGCAAGCAGCAGCATGGCCAGGGCGCCGACCAGGTCCAATAGCCGCAGGAGGAATTCGACGCGTCTGGGCGTGTGGGCGGGGTCGATCTCAGCAACGTGCAGGTGCCATGGCTCCTCCGCTCTCGGGTGCAAGCGGCCAGCCGGGGGAAGAAACGTGGTAACGCCGCCCTGGGCCTCCTCCCGACTCAGGCGTAACGCGTCGCTGAACTGGCTCTGGCCGACACTGACTCGCTGCCCCATAGCACCCCACCCTTACCACAGATAGCAGATCCGGCCCTCTTGCCTGACCTTCCATCCTGGCCATCGCAGCAGCCGATCTCACACGCTCCGGTAACCCGTTCGGCACAGATCCATCTGCCCGTCCGTTCCACCGGCATTATATGGTCTACATCGGCCGATACAAGGGCAAACCATTAGTACAAAAGGCGGCCAAAAGGGCCGGAAAGCGGCGAGACCGTCAGACGGTGAGCACCGTTGGACTGTCAGACTGTCAGACCGTAAAACTGTAGGACGGTGAGACCGTGAGACCGTAAGGACCGTAGGACTGTCCGACTATCAGACCGTAAAACTGTAAGACGGGGAGACCGTGAGACCGTAGGGACCGTCCGACGTGGCTTCAGAAGAACAGGCCGAGCGGATCGGCGCCGAAGAACTCTTCCAGCGGCATGCCGGCACCGCCGACGACACAGGCCTGGGCCTCCGGATAGCTGTGCTTGAAGGCCTCCAATCCCGGCAGGCGTCCCGCTCGTCCGCTCTTGACCTCAAGGGCCACCAGTCGCCGGCCCGACGACAAGACAAAGTCCACTTCGGCAGGCCCTTTGCGCCAGTATGTCACGGCGACGTTCTTGCCCGCCAGGCTATTGAGCAGATGCGCACCGACGGCGTTCTCGACGAGACGCCCCCACCAGACCGAATCGGCCAGGGTCTCCTCGTAGCCTTTCAGCGAAAGCGCATTGATCAAGGCGTTGTTCCACAAGATCAGCTTGGGACTGCTGCCGCGCCGTCGGACCTGGCCCTTCGAGAACAGCTCCAGTCCGGAGACGATATAAGCGGTCTCCAACATCCCCAGGTACTGCGCCAATGTGGTGGCGTTACCCGCATCCTGCAACTGGCCGAGCATCTTGTTGTAGGAAAGGACCTGGGCCGGAAACGTCGCGGCCAGGCCAAAGAGATGCCGCATCAGGGCCGGCTTGGTCACGGGCTGCAACTGGAGCACGTCTCTGGCGATGATGCTCTCCACGAAGGCATCGGCGATATACTGCTTCCATTGAGCCACGTCCTGCTTGAAGACGACGGCGCCCGGATAGCCGCCGAAGTAGAGCCACTCGTTCAAGCTCCAGCCGAAGGCCTCCGCGCATTCCGGCCAGGACCAGTGGCCGAACCGATTCACGAAGAACCGGCCCGCCAGGCTCTCGGTCCGACCCTTCTGGATCAGCAGCGCCGATGAGCCCAGCACCAGCAGGCGGAGATCGGCGGGCCGTGCATCCCAGAGGGCTTTGACCGCTTCGCTCCACCCCTTGACCTTCTGCACCTCATCGAGGACCAGCAGGACGGGCCGCTGCTTTTCGGCGGCCAGCGTCCGCGCCCGACGCCACTGCGTCTCGATCCACTCCGGCCCGACCGGCAGCGGCGAGTCAGCGGAGGCGTAGACGGACGGCACGCCCAGTTGCTCGATGATCTGCTGGGCCGCCGTCGTCTTGCCCACCTGCCGGGGCCCCACGATCACCTGAAAGACCGGCAGGTCCCTGGCAATGTTCTCCGCAATGGCGGAAACGGCGTGTCGTTGGTATGTCGCCATGAGACTTATTCTACCGGGATGCCGCCGCCGCACAACACTCTTACTCAATCATTGAGTATTTATGCTCAGTAGGTGGGGCGGGAAGCGAAGCGCGCGAAGCGGAAAGCGCCGAGACGGTCTGACAGTCAAACGGCGTCGCGGCTCGCGTCGCGTCGGCCTTTGGGGGGCAAACGCTTGAGCAGTTCGGCGACACTTACCACCCACGTGCCGTCCGAAAGCCGGTAAGGGACCGGCGCCCGACAGACGAGGAGCTTCTCTCTGACCCGACCCTTCTCCACGGCTTCCAACCCGCGCAAACTCGCCGCATCGCCGGCGTCAGGGTGCTCCTTCCACTTGCACTCCACGGCCACCAGCGCGTCGGCGGATCGCTCGATGACCAGGTCCACCTCCTGGCCGCCGGCCGTCCGCCAATAATTCACCGACGCCGCCATGCCCCGCGCGGCGCACAGCCTCAACACCTGCCCGAAGACGTGCGACTCCCAGAACGCGCCGACGTAACTGGAGTCGAAGAGGTCATCTGGGGCGGCAAACCCGCCCAGAAACGCCGCCAATCCCGTATCCAGGAACATCAGCTTCGGCGCCTTGATCAGCCGCTTGGTGCGATTGCCGAAATACGGCTCGACCAAGGCGATCACGGCTGAGGTCTGCAGCAGGCCCAACCACTTGCGCGCGGTATTGGGCGAAATGCCGGTGTCCCGCGCCAGGTCCGAATAGTTGACGACCTGGGCCGTCCGCAGCGCGCAGGCCCGCAGGAACCGGTTGAAATCCTGCAAGTCCACCACGCGCAGCACGTTCCGCACGTCCCGCTCCAGGTAGGTCGCCACATACGCGGGAAACCACAGCTCCGCCTCCGTACCCACGTGCAATTGCGGATATCCTCCCAGGAAGATGTACGCTCTCTCGCTGAGCGACTGGCCCGCCCCGAGCAGCTCGGCGTGCGAAAGCGTGGGCAGATTCAACACGCCGCAACGGCCCGCCAGACTCTCGGAGACGCCCGCCATCAGCGCGAACACCTGCGAGCCCGTCAGCAGGTACCGCCCGGGCGAGCGGTCCTGGTCGATCCGCACCTTCAGATGCCGCAATAAGGAAGGCGCATACTGAATCTCATCGACAATGACCGGCTCGGGGTACTTCTCCAACAACGCATCCGGGGCGGTCCGGGCCGCCTCGGCGTTGCTCGGCAGATCCAACGTCAGATACGAAGCGTTCGGATAAAGGTAGCGCAGCAACGACGTCTTGCCCGCTTGCCGGGCCCCGGTGACCAGTACGGCCGGGAACTGGCCCGCCATGCGCCGGACCAACGATTCGCAATCTCGGGTTATCCACATGCAGATATTATGCAGCCCCCATGCAAATCATGCAAGCGCGAAGCGTGAGAAGCGAGGCGCGGAAAGCGGAAAGCGGGAAGCGGGAAAACCGTCAGACGGTGAGCACCGTTGGACTGTCAGACTGTCAGACCGTAAAACTGTAAGACGGTGAGACCGTCGTACAGTCAGACCGTCAAACCGTGAAACTGTCGGACTGTAGGACGGTAAGACCGTCAGACTGTAGGGCGCGGCACGGCCCGGGCGGGCCGCTTGCCCAGTTGGGCGAGCTTGGAGAGGGGTTTGCGCAGGAAGAAGCTGGGGGAGGGTCGGATGCCGTTGGCGGCGAAGGCGCGCAGGATCTCGCGGTTGCCGCACCACATACCGCCGATGGTATTGGCCCGGCCGCCGACGCGCATGCGAACCAGGGGACGGCGGACGTAGGCCGTGCGGATGCGGTGCTTTTCGATCAGGCGCAGCATCAGCTCGAAGTCGCCGGCGATCCGGTAGTTCGCATCGAAGCCGCCGAACGTCTCGAGCAGCTCCCGGCGGCAGAAAAAGGTCGGATGCGGCGGCACCCAGCCCAGGCGGAAGGCCCCGGGCAGATACTGGCCGGTCTTCCAGTAGCGGACGACTTTATCGATGTTGTCACGCCGCACGTAGAGCAGATCGCCATAGACGGCGTCGGCCTCTTGCGCGGCGGCGGCGGCGACGATGTCCGAAATCACCTTCTCATCGACGTAGAGATCATCGGCGTTGAGGAACCCGACGAAATCGCCTTCGGCCAGGCCGATGCCCTTATTCATGGCGTCGTAGATGCCGTGGTCGGGCTCGGAAATGAACTTGCGAACCCGGCCGTTCAGGGCGGTGACGACGGTCTGCGTCCCATCGGTCGAGCCGCCGTCCACAACGACATACTCGATATTCTCGTGGGCTTGGTTCAAGACACTGGCCAGCGTACCCTCGATGGTATCGGCGCAGTTGAAGCAGACGGTAACAATGGAGATTTTCATGGGGAATGTCCCTCCAGGACCGATGCCAGGAAGGCGATTTCGTCATTGCGCATCTGATCCAAGCGGGCCTGGTCAAGCGTCGTCGGGTGCTGAAAGATGGTGGTCGCGCCGACACGCTCGATGATATGCGCGCGGGGGCTCTTGGAGAAGAGCATGGCCGTTCCCCCGTACGCCATGGTCACCACGCACGCATGAATGCGGTCGCTCAGAGTAAGTGCTGCATTGCCGTACAGGGCGAAGTAGCCGTACGGCACGTCCATGGCAAACGCCCCAGGACCGTAGTAGAGCTTGCGGTGGCACAGAGGGTTGGTCTGATGGTCTGTACGAAGGAGGAGATACCGACCAAGCCGTTCCTGCCTGGCCTTTTTGAGGCCGCTGATGCCGGCAAGGTAGCCGTAATACTTGCCGAAGCGATCACTGAAGAACCGCTTGTGCGCGGGAAACTGGATGTCCAGCGTACCCCCCTCGAACGGCACATGGCACGGGTTGTAGCCCGGCCTCCCCCAGACCGGACTACCATTGGCAGCGGTCAACGTGCATATCGGTTCCGGGCCCTTATCGAAATTCAGCACGATGTAGGGCGGATAATCCAGCTTGACCGCAGGATAAGCGCGCGGCAGGAAATAGGCGTTGTCAATCCCATCGTAAGAATGGACCGCGAGGTCCTTGAAGTTCTCGTACGTGGTCGCGTCACGCGATACGAACGCGTGAGGGGGATATTCTTCAAGCAATCCGCGACACAGTGACGTCTCGCGGTCGCTGTAGTCGAACTGCCCGACGCCCAGCAGGACGACGCGAGTCCCGCGTTCCTTCAGGATCTTGAACGATTCGCGCCACAGAGGCGGGAAGCTGTATGTCAGCAAGCTGCCGCTGAGAACGATGTACTCGGCATCGACATGATCGAGCAGGCGCGCGCTGAGGCCGGGCTCGACTTTGGGCCCGTACTGCCAGTACCCTGCCTGGTCTGTCAGTAACTGCACGGGGAGTCCGGGCAGCGCCTGCGACACGATATACTGTGCCCCCAACTGGAAGAAAGCATTCCCGATGTTGGTAGACCACGTCCCGCTCGTTACGATGATCGGCCTGTTTCGCATGACTCCTCAACGGCAACCCGTTTGACGTCAGCAAACACCAACTCCCGCAGATCCGAAACTAGCGTGCCAGCAATGTCTTCCCACGACCGCCCGTGATTCGACGCCAATCGCTGGCGGCCCAGGTCCGCCAGTCGCGCACGCAAAGCCACATCCCCGGCAAATTGCAGGATGGCCTGCTTCATCGACGTGGGCGACCAAGGGTCGAAGTACAATGCAGCGGGACCGCATACATCGTGTGCGAAATCAAGATCACTGGTCAGAATCGGCAACCCGCAGAACATCGCTTCCAGGTACGTTGTCGAAAATGACTCCAGTCTTGTGGGGAACAACAGAGCGTGACAATGCCGGAAGAAGGCCGGGATCTCGGTCTGCCCCAGCGGCCCAAGATTGACGATCTGATCGCTCAGGCCGAGCCGCGCCACTCTGCGCAAGAGTCTGCGCGCCTGCGGTGCCTGCTTCGCGGAGATGGTCAGAAACACAACGACGTCTCGCAGTGACTCTCTGTAGGCATCAAATGTCTCGACAATGAACTCCAGATTCTTGTGCGCATAGTAGCGTGTCAGGCAAATGAGGCAACACTTCTGCGAGTATGGCGCCAGTTGTCCTGGAATCGGGATGTCCCCCGGCGCTCGCAGCGCGTCGCCTGGCACACAGTTGGGCAGCAGCTTGATCGCCTTCGCTGTGCTGAAGGCCCGTTGGAGGCGCTGGGCCATAGTGCGCGTCTGGCAGTAAACGAGGTTCGCCGCTGGTAGGCAGTGCACGAACCGCTGTCTTTGCACTGCATGCCGCAGCAATCTGGCTGGTGGCTCATTGCCGTAATGGCGGCGCGGGTAGAGGAGGTGAGGGTCGTGTACGAGAATAGCTTGAGGTACCGGCGGATTTGGCAACCCAAGATTTCCGAGACCAAGAACCGCGTCAGCCTTCACAGCATTAACGTGCCGAGGAAGAAATATGGCGTCGAAAAGTAACCGACGCATGAGACTGCCCCGCTGGTCAAACCAAAAGGGGGTAAGACCGTATTCCTTGACCGTCGTTTCATAGCCACACCCGACGGGCAGAATCGGCAACACGTCGACAGAGCGCCGTGCGCGAGCTAACGCGCTAATGACATTGAGCCCCACTGACCGACCCCCCGCTGTCCGGTTCGCATGCGCCAGGACAAGCAACTTCAAGCGGCTGCTGTGAGATTCCCCCACTGCCGGATCGATTGTGACATCGGTTGCCTGCATAGTCCTGGCTAAAAAGGGAGGATGGCTACGCCTTGCATTGCGGTGGGAGGCACAGGACATGTCGTTCCTCAGGAATGCCGCCACACGTACGACCATCAAGAGAATGGAAGCTGTATCCATACTCGCATAACAGGGCACATGAGTCTTGCTTGAGCTGCTCGCCGTGGAATTCGATGAGCATCCTGGGTGGGCGATCGCTCTCCAGCAGTTGCCGGGCGCCTTTGAGCGCGAGCAACTCAGCACCTTCAACGTCCATCTTGATGAAATCAGGTTTTGCGGCTCTTTGGACGAAGTCGTCGAGCGACGTGGTATCGACGGAGAGCACAACGGCGCCGTCTTCCGCCTCCTTCGTGCCCACTATGTGTGCCGTACTGGTGTCCTTACCACCGCAGAATGCTATAGTGCTCTGGCGATCTGAAACAGCCGCCTCAACAATGGCGCAATTCTCGGTAGCGTTGAGTTCGAGTTGTGAGCGAATCGAGCGAATATTCTCAGGCAACGGCTCAAAGGAGAAAACCCTGCCCTCTGGACCGACGCACTTCGAACCGAGCAGCGTAAGGAAGCCCCCATTAGCCCCGATATCATAGAAGACATCGCCCGGCCTAAGCTCTCGGGTAAGGCACTCCTGAATCGGCAGTTCGTAAATCCCCAGCCAGTATCCGCTCACGTAGCGATGGCTGCGTCGCCATTGATAACCCCGCAAGGGACCATTCCTGATGGTCGCAACAGAACCTTCCGGATACCGCCTGGCGATCTTGCGCAGAAGTGTTCCAACAACAGGCGCCTTCCCACACATCGAGATTACTGTTGCCTTGTCCATGATCCTCCTTCCTGCAGGACTTTGTTGATGCAGGCGCTCAGCCCGGCAGCCCAGGTCTGGGGCGTGAAGGACGCTATGATCCTGCGGCTCGCTTCACCAAAGGCCACCAAACGGCCATTGCTCGCTGAGATTCGCAGCATGCGTTCCGTCAATTCCGCCGTCGAGTTCGGATCGAAGACATAGCCGTTCTCACCATCGTGACATAGCTCAGGGACACAGCCACAGTTGCGACTTACCAGCACGGGCAGGCCGCACGTCATCGCCTCGTTGACGACTAAGCCCCAAGTCTCGGACATGCTCGGCAGAATGAAACAGGAGGCGCGGGCGTAGTAGCAAGGCACTTCGTCATAGTCCTTCCAACCGGGAAAGTGAACGCCCGGAATACCCAGGTCCTCGGCTAGCGCACGGAGTTGGCCCTCTTGCGGGCCGCTGCCGACCAGAACCAGCCCCCACCCACCCCCTTCCCGCCGGTATTGTCCGTATGCTCTCAGCAGCCGCCCCAGGTTCTTCTCCGGCGAGAGCCGCGAGACTGTAAGGAAATGGGTAGCAGAAATCTGAGACGGTGTTTGCTCTGCGGAAACGCACGAAGAGGAAACAGCGGTTTGGGAGAAATGGTCGTTGTCGATGACGTTGCCGACGCGAAAGACGCAGTCCTTCGGGAATCCAAGTCGCTGCACGTATTCCGCTGCGCGCTCGCCGGTAGCTGCAACCAAGCTGTAACGCTGCAAGAGTTTTCTCTTCAACCACTCTTTGTACCATATTCGGGGATGGTCGAGATACGTCGTGGGAGACAGTAGTATAGTCGGTCGCCGCCTCTTCCAAGCCCACCTTGCGGCAGTCTGCATGGCGGGCTCGCGATAGCCAGCAACAATTACTGTAACGGGATCGATGCGCGAAAGTGCAAGCGTTATTGCGTCACGCTGCTCACGCACCGGAACAGCCTCACAGGCGCGCTTTGCGAAGAGCGTCGTCAAAGGAAATCCGAGTTCGTTGCGATTCGGCCTCCAAGGGTAAAGCTCCTGTTCGGCCGCTACCTCAACCACATGGACGTCCGGCACCACTTCGGCCAACGCCCGTAGACGCGCCATGTGGTAGGGCCCCAGATTCATGTAGATGACGACACTGCGTCTCTTCATTTCAGGATCACTTGATCGTCTTGAACACATAGAAGAAGTTCGTGTTGAGCCTCTCGTCACGACATGACAGCGGCAACTGGTAGGACGTCTTGAAAAGGCGCGCTGGCAACGGAATCCAATACCCTTTCATGTAACCTTCCACCATGTCGAATCCGTGCCTCGCCATGAAATCGGCAAAACCCTGAAAGGTCCAGTTGTTCACATGATCTGGGTGAGGTCCTTTCTTCTGATACTTCAGGCAGTGATTGTTCGGAATGCTGCAAACGAGGATGGAGCCAGGAGTTGCTACCCGGTGCATCTCCCTGAGAGCCTCATCGACATGCCTGATGTGCTCTAGCGTCTCCGTGCTTACGAGAAGTGTTACCGTGTTCGACTCCACAGGGATTCGCGCGGCCGATGCCAACACGAGATTCGTGTGAGGCTTCCTCTTCAGAACTCTCGCAATGTGGAACTGCGATATTTGGATATCCAAACCGTTGTACCACATGTCAACTGGTAGAAAACGGCTTAGACTCATATCTCCACAGCCAACATCGAGAAGAACGGTATCTTCATGGAGGTATTGCGCAAGCAAACCGCCGACCTCCCGCTTGATGAAGCCATCGACAAGCAGGTCGTTGCGTATTTTCAGCAGGGGCCACCCAAAGCGTTTCAGCACCAGCCTCCCGCGCGAATCCATTTTCAGACCAAGTCTTTCGCAATCACATTCCGCCAAGGCAATGGTACTACTCATCGACTGCTCTGCGATAGGCAGCTGATGTTCAGTCGTCCAGATGATCTTCCCCGTGTGAGATACACCTGTCACATGGTCTCCTTGCACCAAGCCTGTCTACTTGTCGGCTGCTCATCTTCCCCTGCATGGGTCGATACGATTCCGGGATTAGGTGACAGAGACAGCCCAGCAGCGATGCTTGGGATTACGTCACAGTCTGTGCTCACTGAGAGAAGAAGTCGACGTAGCGATCTACCATGTGGGTGAGACCATACCGAGTCTCCGCCAGCCTTCGAGCCCCCGCGCGAAATGATAGGTTGTCCGCCACCATCTCCAGTGCGGCACTTAACAGGACATCAAGGTTGCCAGGGGCAACACCCTTCCACGGATCACCGACAGCAGGGACGCATCGCCCAGCGCTGGGATCCAGCATTTCTGGAAGCACGCTTAGGGCATAACCGAGCACCGGAGCGCCACAGGCCAGCGCTTCGATGACGCTGTTGGGGCATCCTGCATTGACAATATCCGTTAGAAGATATAGCGTCGAACCCCGGTAGAAAAAGGGCAAGTCATCGTTTGGCACAACCCCACGCAACTGGACGAACGGATACTCCTTCCAGAGTATGCCGGTGTTGCCAAAAGGTCGGCCAAACAGGAGGAGCTCAATATCAACGCCTCGGTTCCTGAGGGACTGGGCTAGAGCCAATGCTGGATGATCGTCGGGCCCCCTCTGAGTGCCCTCGACACTTATGATACAGACTTCAGCCTTCGACACGTACCTGGGCCCATTCGGAGAGAACCGAGAGAGATCAACCCCGTTATAGATCACTCTACTGGGCTTATTGGTTTCTCCATGGAGTCGATCCCAGCATTCCTTCACAAAACGACTCTGATAGACGATCCTATCCGCTATATGGGCTCGGATATGGACGATGTTGCGCATGCCCAGCCAAGCTCTCATCCGCAACGCCCAGCTGATGTCCAAGTGCGTGCTAGAGAGGAATGGTGCGCCGAGGCGCTGAATGATGGGCACACCTCGGGACTTCGCTCTCCACAAGTAGGGTAGATGCCTCGTAGCATTGATAACCATGAGTACATCGAGTTCGCCTTGCTCCAGATCATAACACGGCTTGAGGCCTCTTTTCGAAAGCTCCCCGTGAAGCTTCCTCTGAAACGAGCTTGGCCCTCCGAGACCATGTCGACAATCTGGCACCAATCCAACATTGGCCACCATAGTCTATCGTCCCTTCAGACTCTCGGCGTTGAGCCTAGCGTCTTGAGGATAAGTCAGCGATGAATGAGTGCGCAATCGACTCACAGGAATCATCTGAGGTACGATCAGCTACTGCTTGCAGCAGTTAAATCCTACTCGACAGTGGCTTTCTCATTTGCTGCCTCCGTCGGCAGCGCTGCATTGTTGGCCTTCCATGCCGCTTGTGATGTATACCTCGTCGCCAGCAGCCAGCCAAGAACAACGTAGAGGATGCGATTGCCGAGGACAGTGTTCGAAGCTAGGCATGCAAGCGCCAAGGTGCCGAAGAATAGCACATGTATCTTGTATTGGAAGCGCGAGCGGAGCAGCCGACAGTCCTCCCAAGTCATCATGACCACAACAACCCATGCAAGTATGCCAACGCTGCCATACGTGAACGCGAATTCGATGAATGTGTTGTGGGAGGGCGCCTCTAGTAACCCTTGCGCTCGCATGACAGGAGCGCTCGCTATTCCATATCCGATGAATGGCTGTTCGTAACACTTGACCATGTAGTCCTTTACGTGGTCGACTCTGCCACGAACCGAGGCGTCTTGTTGCAGGAGCTCGCGGTACGCAAGTAATCCCCCGACGCGTTTCAGCGTTTCGAGAACGCCACCTGAAGCCAGGCGCGGGGCCGCGGAAAATACGGCAGCTACGACAATCGCTAGGCCCACACCGCCCAAAAGACTCACTCTCACCATGCGTGCTCCAAGACGTGCCAAGTTCCACCCCGGCCCCGCCAGTAGCGGGTAGAAGGCCACCAGAAACACCGCCATGACCACACCTGCTCGGCTTCCTGTAAGGATTGTGGTCAACAGATACGTAAGGGAAACCATAACATAGCTGGTGCGCCTTGGCCTACGCACGAATAGCCACAAGAAGAAAAGAAGCGTGAGGCTGGCGGCGCAGACATTCGGCTGCAGATAGAACCCATACCCTCGGCCGTGGTAATAAGGCATGTCCCTGTCATTGACCTGAGCCAGCGCGGCAAACAACTCTGGCTTGAATATGCTCAAAATGACTCCGGCGCATCCTACAGCCAAGGCGCCGTCGACTAGAATGCCGTGGATCGAGCGCGTCCCCGGGCGCGAAAAGAAGACCTTGCTGCCCCAGAGCAGGGACAGGTAGAACACCTGCAAGGCGACGTCCCGGAAATTGGGGTTCGGGCTGTATACCAGCGAGGCAATCGGGATAACAAGCAGGAAGGTCGTCCACGCCATCCACCTGCTGAGCGGCAAGCAGGAATATCGGCAGTAATGAAGCGTGTACACGAACGCAGCCAGTGCGAACGCGCCCGTGAGCGGCGCCAGGCTATTGAAGCGAGCCCAGACGGCGCCGAAACGATACAGGTCGGTCACGGTGAGAAACAGGACGACTGCAAAGATAACGTCAAGGAGAGACGGCCGGGCTCGGCGCGAGTAGTCCGCCACCTTTGCCGGCGAGGAGCACATGGTCATAGTATCCACAGTCAGATCGCTAGCGGTTTCGTCTTATCATGAGAGCCAGAGGTCGTTCTCCACAGTATCCATCCCTAATCGTGCGCCGCGCGACCATGTCACACTGCCACTCCCGTTTCATTCTCTCAAGACTCTTGGCAACCGTCGTCGCATCGTCCGACTGATGGCCCTCATACACAAGCATCTGCCATGGAATGTTCGCCAATTCCCTGAGGAAGCCGATGTGTTGGGACGCTGCTAAGTAGAACACGACAGACCCATCCAAGCGAGATTGAAGATGAGAAGGGATGTCCTTGGTCAATATGTAATCCTCGCTCAGCTTGCATCCCGTAATGTGAAGGCGGGAGTTGCCCAGCATTCGCTGGATACGGCTAGCCGGAGAAGCGACTTCGGGCAAGTCCCATCCAAGCCCCCAGAATGCGCCCTCGGAAAGACCACACGCAAGCATCATTCCGGTGTTGCAGCAGATGTCGAGCAACAATCGATCTTTTAGACGCACGCCTTGCGCGTCGAGAAGAGCCCTGACGGCAGACCAGCGTTTTCGGGTGTCTCGCTTGGCGGACTGATTCACGCCCGGGATTTCCTGGTACAGGAATCTCTTTCTCGTCAGAAAGTGGGGGTGGCCAAAATGGAAGTGCTCCACTTCGCGCTCGAGAATGCTGTCAATGGCCTTGCTGCGATCCTTGAGAATAAAGAGCTGGAAATCGATGTAGTAGCACTTGCCATCATCACCCTTTATGAGATTCCCGTTGCAGTGAGGTGGGGCAAAATCCGGCCGTTCCAATCCCTCGGGCACAGAGATGCCCAGGATGCCCTTGTCCACGTGGCTCTTCAGCCTCTCCATGAAGCCGGCGTAATCGTCAATGCTCGGTTCGTGCCCTTTAACATGCTCAACAACATAGCAGGTCAAAGACAGTGCCCCGTTCTGCAACGTCACCAAGTCGTATACCCTGGGGCCCAAGTCCAGGATTTCGGCCAGGCATGCACCGTCGAATACATCTTGAGGCGAACCTATAAGAACACGCCGCATCCATGGATGGATGCTCGGATCACCGTTCAGGTAGCTGTGGTGCTCTCCCGAACCAATGTTCTTGAGGATCTTGAACCCGGCATCAGCGGGATAATTCGCCACGAACGCCCCGAGGACCTTTTCCAAGCCTTCTTGGGGCGGGAGATAGAAAGTATGTCTTCCCTGATGATACTCGATGCCCTTTTCCGACAAGAGACGCAGAAAATTGTCTGCAGAGGCGCTCTCAGGAAGCGTTGTCTTGTAGGTCAAGACCGCCTGTCGCGCCAAACTGCCATCATATTTGACCAGGCGCTTCAGAAAGATGTGCGGAATACAATCTGTGCATACGTGCACAACGTAGCGTAGATTGCCGTAGGAGCGCCTCGCCCAGGCATAACGCTTGAGCGGCTGAAGTGCGCGATAAACTCTCTCACCGGTGTAATGTGATAGGGATCTCATAGGGTAGTCCAAAACCTCACGAATTCATGCGCCCAAGTACGGGCCGGGCGAGACCACGGAGAACACGGGGCCTGAGATGCTCGCGAAAGATCTTCCGGGGCACACGTACGAGTGCTTCAGGCAAGCAGAGCAAGGCAACGGCAAGACTCGCTATGGCAGTCAAGGCTTGGATCACAAGCAGGCCAATCTCAGGTATTCCCACTGACCTTCCCAGCCAAGTAGCCGGATAGCAGATACCAAAGATAACCACTGATGAGCATATGCCCGGTAGCTGTGCACCCATGAAGTCAAAAAACGATATGTCGAGAATCCTTGTGACGAGAATTCCCATCAGAGAATAAGTGATGATGACCGATACGACCATCGCGCCCGCGACGATCAGGACCCCGTGAAACGCTGCAACATAACAGAGCCCTATAGACGTGATGGCATAAACGACGTGAATCATGGACTTTATATAGACCCGGCCACAGGCGCGGCCCAAAGCATCACCCATGGGGTAGATGGAGGCAAAGACGCCGAGGAGGCAGAACACGCGTATCAGGGGGATCATTGCCTCCCATTTCCTTGTCAACAGCCCGATGACAATTTCCGGAGCACACACGGCAACCCATGTCATGATGGGAAACAACACAAAAGAGGTCAGAGATACCGACGTGATGTACCCTCGCCGCAAACGATCCCGGTCAGTTTGAACTCGTGCGAGCGTAGGGAATAGAACGGCAATGCTTGCCCTGCTGTAGACCCCGATAGAGAACAGAACGAGGGTGTATGCGCGTTGGTACACGCCAAGCAACGCATCGCCCAATACCCTGCCCACAACAAAGATATGGCCGTTTTTGGCGACGATGTTAGCGAGCGTCCCCAAGCTCATGCCGAAGCCGTATGTCAGGAGTTCTCTTACTTCTTCTCTCCGCATGGATGGGACAATCGAGTGTGGGGATGCGACGTAACAGGCCGCATTTCGAAGGATAAGTTGAGCGATATTTCCCAATACGAGACTCCAGGGTCCATACCCGAGCAAGGCCAGGGTAACGGAAACAAGCCCATAGCCAACGACACTCGAAAGAAAGACAATGTAGAAGAGGTCTTTGAATCGCAGCTGCCGCTGTAGCGTGGAAGTTGCGACTAAGCCTACACTGGAAATCACAAGACTAAGACCCGCCACCCGTAATACGCGCATGCGTATCCCCGACGCGACGTGCGGAGCTACCATAAATAGCCCGAGATAGCAAGTAGCGGCCAGAAAGACCGTCAGGGTGAAGCCAACTCGCAAATGGTGTCGATTCAGATCTTTAGCCTGTACGATCGCGGGGGCAATGCCAAACTCCGTGATGCGGCTCGTAAGCATCACGAAGACCATCGCATAAGCCACCACGCCGAAATCCTTCGGCTCCAGGATCCGCATCAGGATAATACTGATGACAAACTGCGCACCCGACGTCGAGGCTGTAGTGAGGGCACTCCATCGGAAATTGCCTATCGACGCGTGTGTGAGATTTGTCTTGCCACTAGCGATTGCCTGTTCAGGCATGTATCCCCGTAGCGTGTAGAGCGCCAGTTAGCTTCTGGTCGGGCATCTTCATTGATTATGGATGATCGATGATTTGTCGCTCGGCACTCACTAAACGCCAAGTGCAAGACGCCAAACGGAACGACGGTGTGACTATTTGACGGTACTACTGTCGGACGGTGGCGGCGTAGCCGCGTTTTCGGTCATTCCTTATTCGTTACCGGTTGCGGCCTTTGGCCGCAGGTCCCAACCATGCCATTGGCCCAAAGCGGAAAATCTCGGCCGGGGGCCGCGTGTGACAGTGGTACCGTCGGACAGTTTGACGGTGGGACGGTAGCGGCAGAGCCGCGTTGGACAGTCAGACGGTTGGACGGTCAGACGGTCGGACGGTGGCGGCAAAGCCGCCGGCAAGCGTGGCGCGCGAAGCGCCAAGCGCCAAGCGCTCACCGCCTTGCGCTTCGCGCTTACCGCCTTGCGTTTACGGTCGGACGGTAGCGGCAAAGCCGCCGGCAAGCGTGGCGCGCCAAGCGGATCCGGCTACGCCGGCGAGGTGCGCCAAGCGTAGCGCGGGAAGCGCCAAGCGAAGTGCGCGTCGCGCGACGAGATACGATTCACGAGATACGAGATACGATTGACGAGATACGCATCGCTCGGGGCTCGTCGCTCGTCGCTCGTGAAGCATGACGCGGATATCTTAGCGTTTCGCTAAGCCGGGGAACCGTCGTTCCGTTTGATCCTGTCAGGACTGCTCCGTTACGTAATGGCGGAGACCGGTGACCAAGGCTTGAACGTCCGTCAAGAGCAACTTGATTTCATCGGCATCCGGCAGGGCCTCGTTGGCTTGCTCGAGACGGTAATCGATCAGCGATTGGAAATCCGCGTCCCTCATGCAGCCACCTCAATGCCCTCGCGGCGGACGTTGCGGGCATACTGGGAAACAGACAGCGGTCCGGCCTCAAACGCCTCCTGGCTGACAATGGCCACGGAGATGACGTAGCCTTCCTCCAGACTCAATTCCCAGGCCCGATCCAGAACTCGCCGTTTGGCCGTAGCGGTCACCTCCCGCAATTCCACCAGAAGATCCAGGTCCGAGCCGGGATCGTAATCCCCTCGGACCCGCGAGCCGTAGGCATAGACCCGAACGATGCCGGCATCCAGACCGAGACCCGCGATGAGCTTGCGAACTACTTCACGAACGTGCCTATCCACACCACGGCTCCTTAGTCCGCTACAGAACCCAACGGACAGCTACCTCGATTACAAGTCTGCAGGGCAGTCAAGTCAATCCATTCGACTCGTCCGAAAGCTTGATGGTATCGTTCGCCATATCTAAATCATAGCGCTGCCGCCCGCCGCCGTCAAGCTGCGGCCAAACGCTCAGTGGTACCGCCTGACAGTACGTCGGTCAGCCGCTGCCGGCCTGCTGTTCGAGGAACTCGGCAAAGGCCAGCAACTCGGGCTTGACGCTATCGAAACCCAGCGCGGCTCCGGATGCCAGCCGCTCCAACCGGGCCGGGTCCAAGTGGAAGGTGTAGACATTGCGAGCGACGTGCCGGAAAGACCGGAACTCGTCCAACTTCGTCCGGGTCGAAGCCGAAATGACCGCCGGTCGGACGCCCGGAACTTCCTCAGCCATCTGCTGCAAGAGGGCCTGGTGCCAGTGTTCGCCGGAGGGTCTGGCCCCGTCCACTACGGTGGCGATCCGCTCGAAAATCCGCTCCAGGCCGCCGTAGAATCCGTGCAGATTCAGGGCAACCGCATCGAGATAGTAGTCATCGGCCGACGACCGGGCTCGGCGCCATCCCTCCTCGATCCGGCCCAGAACGCGCTGCACTTCCGTCAGCTCGTTCCGGATGGATGCCGCCAGTTGCTCCAATCGCTGGTTCAAAGCTCGACACCCTCGCGCTCGATGACGGTCCGCAGTGCCGCCGGGCATCGATCCGGATCGACCAAGTCAACGGCGATCTCCGTACTCAGACTCGTCACGGCTGCCACGGCCGCGTAGAAGCGTTCCGGAGGCAGACCCCACGCCGCCAAGTCCACATCGGACCACGGCGTGAAAGAAGGCCGCCGGAGAGCCGAGCCGAACAGAACGACCCGCCGAACTCCGAATTCCTCGCGGAGCCGTTGCGCTGCCTGGCGGGCCAGGCGCTGCGCCTGTTCCCAGCGTGCCTGCGTCTGAGGCTGCAGCAACACCTCCCGCCGCCGCACGGCCGCGCCCGTATGGTACGCTGCCAGTTGCTCCTTCGTCATCTCCAGTGCGGTCTTGGCCATACTCCTACCCCACTCATTCGAACGTCCTATCGCATCTCACCCATCTTGATTCTACCGCCGCGACTAAGACAAAGCCATGCCAAGGCGTCCAGCCTACCAGTGTGACCCTATAACCATCTGACCTTCTGATAGTGGTACTAGGTGACAGTGTCGAATCCGCGTGCATCGGCGTTCATCGGTGGTGAATTCGTCGCTCATCGCTCGGGCGGTTCGTATCTCGTATCTCGCTGTTCGTATCTCGTGTAACGCGGTAAGCGCTTACCGCTTTGCGCCTGCCGCCTTCCGTTTACGGTCGGACGGTGGCGGCGGAGCCGCCGACAAGCGTGGCGCGCCAAGCGGCAAGCGCCATGCGAGATGCGCCAAGCGGAAAGCGAAGCGCGCCAAGCGGCAAACGCCGAGCGATGTGCGGGACGCGCCAGGCGCCTACCGCTCCATTCGACTGCGCTCAGGTCAGTACAGCTTTGCCGGATCCAGGAGCCTGGCGCCACGGTGAACCGTAAGGATCTCCACCAAGTCCCCACGCAGGCGATAGATCACACGGTAATTGCCAAGGATCAGCTCGCGGATCGCTGGATCGTTGACTTCGGGGACCAGACGGCCCAATTGAGGAAAAAGAACCAGCCGATCCGCTAATCGAGATCGTCGGCGGCCTGCGGCGTCCACCTCACTTGAGCCATTTGGCCATTCTCTCCTTGACTTGAGAGTGAGGAATCGTCTGCCCGGCGTCGGCCTGTTCGAGACCTCGGTCGATCTTGGCCAGCAGGAGCAGACGTTCCATGGCGTTCTCAATGGAGGCGTCATCGGGCAGGCCCTGAATCGCTTGTACCGCTTTTTCTTTCGTCGTCATAACAGTCAGCCTATCGGCCCAGCCCGCGCCTGTCAAGAGGCAATTGCATCGCGTGATTATTGACCATTGGCGATGGATTCGCCTCGATTGCGCTCCGGGTGACGTTATTCATTCTGCGTGCATCGGCGTTCATCGGCGGTTAATTCGGTGCGCCAAGCGCTTGCCGCCTTGCGCCTACTGTCGGCCGGTGGCGGCGCGCCCGCGTTATCGGTCATTCCTTATTCGTTGCGGGTTGCGGCCTTCGGCCGGGATTACTCTCATGCCATTGGCCCAAAGCGGAAAATGCTCGGCGAAGCCGCGTAAGACGGTTGGACGGTAGCGACGCAGTCGCGTCGAACGGTCGGACCGTAGCGGCGTAGCCGCGTTGGCCAGTCGGACGCTGGCGGCAGAGCCGCATACTACGGTCGGACGGTGGGACAGTCGGACGGTCGGACGGTGGCGGCGTAGCCGCCGGGAAGCGTGGCGCGCGAAGCGCTTACCGCCTGCCATCCGTCGGCGACGCCAGCCATACTCTACATCTTACCGACGGCCGCCAGGTGGGCGGTGACGGTTTCGACGAAGCGTTCTGCCCGCTCAACCGTCTGGCGCGCGTCCTCTTGGCTCAATTCGACTCGTTCACGATAGTCGACACGCTGTCGCAACTCGAAGGCCCTGGCCAGCGCGAGCCCGAGCGTCCTGTCGAAGACGCCGGCCTTGATGAAATGGTGATTGAAGTAGCTCAGCACGCCGCTGTGCTTGGAGGACGAAAACTCCTCGTAGACGAGCAAAGCCAGTACGGCATAGAACATCGCATAGTAGGCCCGGTTGATGACCGACCGTGCGCTCTTGCCTCCTGCCAGCAGGAAGCGCGCCTCGTCCAGGCTCTCGGCGGCCTGCTGTATCCGATATCGCGCCAGCTCTTTCTGCTTTTCGTTGCCGGTCACACCGGCACCCCTTCCGCGAGGATCCGTTTGTACAGCGGCGATTCGGCGAGCGGCCCTTGCTCCAATTCCTGCCGGCCGAACAGGACCGTAGAGATCAGGCAGTCATGGGCCAGATTGACGTCGTATACCAGCTCGTCGATGACCGCTTCGGTCTCGGGCGTATACTCGTCGAGCACGATCATCACATCGATGTCCGAATCCGGTGCATCGTCCCCTCGGGCCTTGGAGCCGTAAACCACCACGCAGTCAACCGCGTACTTCTCCTGCAAGATGCCCTTCAACTCGTCCAGGGCCGCTTTCTCTTCAGGTCTCATGGCGTAACCTCATGAGGATTCGGTGGGCTTGCTCCTGATTCATACTCAGCCAGATCGATATTATCCAACGTCCTCATATCTGCATCGAGCAACTCTTCGATCGTCCCCGTCGGTTCGCCGGGCGGCCCGGCTCCGTTCGTTCGGTGGCTTATCCCGGAGCGCCTTGACGTCTTTGAGGAAACTGCTGCGACAGGCGACTTTCAAGAGGCGCTACTCCAGCGCCTTCAAGACCGTGCTCTTGGCGACGCTTCCCGTCTGGGAGCCTTGCCGGATCGCCTCGGCCAGGCCGACCTCTTCCATGGCTTCCGCGAGCATAGCGGTAAGCAGTTCCGGCCGCTCCTGCATCACCTCGATGAGGGCCTCTTTCAGCAAGCCTCTCAGCGTCTGGTCATCGATAACGACTGCGCTCATATCAGCTCCTTGGCGGCACAGCATTCTACGGCTGCCGCGTAGCTTATCGTACCGCCTCCGAAACGCGGTGTCAAACGCCGAGCCGGCAGCGCTGCCGGCAAGCGCAAAACGCCAAGCGGAATGACGGTCGGACAGTCGGACGGTGCCGGCAGAGCCGCCGGCAAGCGTGACGCGCGAAGCGCCAAGCGCTTACCGCCTACCGTTTCGCGTTGAGCACCCGTTTGACTTGCTCGTAGATATCCTGGGCACATTCGTAGAACTGCTGAGCATCCGCGCTCGTGGGCTTGCCGTCGGGCAGCAGACCCAAGTCGCCGGGATAGCGGGCGTCGATGTAGAGATCATCCAGGTCCGTCAAGATATCCATGTCGACGGCCAGGGTAACGAGGCCCTGGATCAGGCCGTACAACTTCAGGGTTGAGTGTTCCTTGGGCACTTTCTTCGAGTGTTCTTCGAGCACGGCCTTGAGGCACTTCTCCACGCACTGCTGGCAATGAAAGGCGGCCACGGGAGTCAGGTCCTCGCGCGTGAGAATCTCACCGGCGCTCGCCAGATCCATTTGAGCCGACTCCAGCCATGGGCCACTCGCCCTCTTCACAGCAGCCTCGCTCCTTCGTGGATGATCCGGCGGGCGAAACTACTGTCGATGGCGACGAATTCACGGTGCATGGGTTTGGTGTGCACGAGCAGGTCGATGGCGTAGCGCGTACGCAGGTTGAGAATCCGGTTCGAGACGGCCCGCACGATGTCGCGCTTTTCTCGCCAGCTTGCCGGTATGTAGTCGTCCTGGGTGACGACGTACAGGTCGATATCGCTGTCTTCGGTCGGCTGGCCCCAGGCGTAGCTGCCGAACAGGATGACCTTCTCCGGATGCAGCGGAGCCAGGGCTTCTCTGATCCGTGTCTGCAATTCGTCCGAAAGCTTGATGGTATCGATCGCCATATCTTAATCATAGCGCTGCGGCCTGCCGCCGTCAAGCTGCGGCCAAACGACCCGTTGGACGGTGGGACAGTCTGACGGTAGCGGCGAAGCCGCGTTGGACGGTGTTACGGTCGGACGGTGATACGGTCTAGCGGTGTGACCGCGTGACTGTCCCACTGTCATCTCGACCGGTCCAGTTCTGCCAGGAAATCCGCAAAGGCCAACAGCTCCCTTTGGAGTTGGGGCCAAAGCGGGGGCAATTTCGATACGCTGCACCTGCGTCCACGAGCTCAGCGCCCGGTTCATGACACGCCGAAGCTCCGGCACTTCGCCGCGAATGCGCTCGGCCAGTTCCAGATAGGGGCCCGTCACAACTCGACTCCGTGACGGTCGATCGCGCGACGCAACGACTCCGTCGCCTTCTCCACCTCGACCAAGTCTACCGGCCGCTCGCCAATGATCTCCTCGGCCAGACCCCACGCCTGCCAGTAATCGTCAGGGGCCAAGCCCTCAACGGCCAGGTCCACGTCTCCTCCCGGTTCAAACCAGCCCGCGTGGGCCAGCGACCCAAACAGAATCACGCGTCCCGCACCGAACCGCTCCCTAAGGGCCCTAGCCGCCTGGCCCACGCGCTCCAGCAAACGCTGCCGTGCCTCGCTCTGAGCTTCGGTCAACTCGGGTGCGCCCGGACGCCGTGCGTTCGCCAGATAGCTCGACCAACCCGTTCCTTTGAGTTCCAATGCCGTCGCCATGGCTCTATTCCTGGACTGCGACTCCCTGGACCATCAAAGTCGTAATACGCAGCTCGCCTGTCCCTTCGGCGGCTCCATGATAACGCCCGGACACCTCAATCACCCTAGCCGACAGCGACGGAGAAGTCAACGAGAAGGTCCGGGCCTGGAGACACTGGGCAGCCTCGCGTCCGGCCTTCTGTGGAACGGCCAGACGGTCCGACCACCTGCCCGTCAGGCCATCGTGCCATAGACGACCTCGCCGTTGCGGGCGTAGTCGGCGATCAGCGAATCACCTTGCCGCCACTCTTCCGGGGTCATAGCGACCGCCTCGATGGGCTCGAACACTTTGCAGATGGCCGCCGCCAGAACGTCTATCCGCTGCCAGTATCCTTTACCGGCGAAGTCCTCGGAGATCACCACCAGGTCGATATCGCTGTCCGGCCGCTGGGTCTGCGTGCTGTAGAAGCCGAACAGGATGATCTTCTCGGGCTTGATACGTTCGGCCTCCAGCGCCCGGCCGAAAGCGGCGACTTTCAGAACTGTCGCTTTATCCATGCGAGCATGCCCCGCGCCAAGCGAGATGCGCCAAGTGGCAGGCGAGGCACGCTAAGCGCCGAGCGCTTACCGCTTTGCGCGTAATGCTTACCGCTTCCCATCCCCCGGCTTTGCATATTCCGCTTCGCGCTTCGGCGGTTGCTCCGAGGCCGGGCGAGAGGGCCCGCCCGGCCCGGAGGCTATGGGTGACAGGGTGCGCCTTGCGCTTACCGCTTAGCGCTTGCCGTCCTCGTCAGAGGACCACGACGACGGTATTGCTCGGCTCGCCTTCGCCGGCCTTGTTGACGGCGACGACGCGGTACTCGAACTCCTTGCCGCGCGGCTGGTCGATCAGATCGACCTGCGTCTCGACGGCCGTGGCGACGTCTTGCCAGGGGCCCTCCGGCCGCTCGCGCCGCACCACACGGTAGGCGCTGGGCCTGCCGCCATCGTCCGGGGACTTCCAGCTCAGATCGACGCAGGATTCCTCCTGACGCGCGACCGCCAGCACGCGCGCCTGGCCGGGCGCCGCCAGCGGCGTCGGCGCCCGGCGCGGCGACCAGCCGATCAGGTACAACTGCTCGCTCTCGGCGCCGACCTTGTTCTCGGCGTAGCGAATGTCCTTCTTCATCGCGCCGACGAGCTGGCCGAGGCTGACCTCCTTCGACGCGGTCGCCGTCTGCGCGGCGGTCTGCGTGTCCAGCACCGCCGTGCGCGACTGGTTGTACGAGGCCAGCAGGGTCCCCAGCGTCTCGGCGGGGATCGGCGGCGCATCGAAGACGTCGGCATGGTCCGTCAGGCCCGCCGCCATTTCGGTCGCCAGGGTGGCTACCTCGGATTCTGCATTTGGAAATCTGCCCATGAAACAACTCTCCTTCAACAGGCCGGACGCCCCCCGCACCGGCAGTTAGATGCCGCCCGCAACGGCCCTGGCCCACGGCGGGCCGGACCCGGCAGCAACCGATATCCTCTGGTCGCGATCGAAGGATGAACACCTGGATAACGCTCGCTCAATTGACGCGTGCGTCTCGTCCATCCCGCCCATCGGACATCGAAGGAGAGAGGTTTAGGAAAAATCTGTCACTTTGTGACAATCTCTTTCGTGCGACGGTATGACGGTTCGACCGTGTGACCGTCACGCCGTATCGCGCGGCCCGCACCTCGGCACGCGGCGACTATTCAGTGAGATACGAAATGCGAGATACGAAGTACCCAAACGACACCTTCCCGCCGGCGACCACAGCCGATAACCGGCGTCCGATCGCCGGCCATGGCACGTGATCGGTCGTATCTCACGCCTCAACTAGGACATCTTATGCTCGATCGGTGACATATCACGCTTCATCGACGCGGCGCGAAGCTTCATCGGCGACATAGTACGCTTCATCCGCCACCTATCGAGCTTCATCCGTGGCATATCGGGCTTGATCTGCGGCAGATCAGGTGTCATCTGCAGCAGAGGAAGCTCCTTCCGTGACAGATCACGCTTCATCGGTGACGTGTGAAGCTTCGTCTGCCACGAATCAGCTTTCCGATGTGACGGAGTAAACGCATCTGGCGGCCGCTTCTGCTCTATTCGTCGCGGCGCGCCTGCCGCTGAGCCCGCAGGCGATAACGGCGCTGCTTGTCGTAGTGAAATATCTGCGTCTCATACTCACGACAGGTGGTCGAGTAGAACCGCCGCCAAGTTTCTTCGTCGCGTTTCAGGATGAGCCGACCCTTGAGCGCCTCGAAACGAAAGACCGGCTCGGCGAGGTTCAAAAAACCCAAGTCACAGCGGACACCCTGGTGCAGCTCTTCGACGCCACGGATCAAGGCCAGCCGCTCATCCAGGGACAAGCCCTGCGTGCAGAAGACCGCCAGGTCCAGATCGCTGTGCGGTCCGACCGTACCTTGCGCCGCCGAGCCGAGAACGACGGCGAAGCTGATCTGGGGAAAATCCCCCTCCAGCAAATCCGCAATCGCCGCCGCCGCCAACGGCACCGGCTCGTCCTGCATGTCGATATAGTGCTTCGATAGGGGCATGCTCGGCTACGAAGTCAGGTGGTCGATCTCGGCGCGGAAGGCGCGGAAGTCGTCCAGCTTGGCCGTGGCCAAGGCGAACGTGATATCGGGATCGATGCGCTCGTACTCGTGGACGATAAGGTTGCGATACCGGACCATGTCCTTGTAAGGGCTGGTGCTTTGCAGCAACCCGAGCTGGACGCACTTGTCGATCGCCTCGGCGGCCGTCGCCGCTGGTCCGGCGCCGGCACCGGCGAGCAGACGCTCGGCAATATCGATCACGATCTCTATCGCTACCTGCAGCGCCCGCTCGGCCATCGAACGCAGGACCCAATCGTCGCGGAACTTCTCCCGCGAGACGCCCGCCAGATGCTGGCGAAGCTGGAGGACCTGGTCATCGAGCAGCGACAGCTTTCTCTGAATGATGCCGTTCGGTTTCATCGTAATGGGCCGAGCGGGAAGCAATGACTAGAGAACAGGCTAATCATTGTCTGCTGTGGGTCGCCGGCCACTGATCACCGATAACCAGTGACGGATAGCGAAGCGGCTCGGACAGACTCCGTCCCCGTCGGCGGCGCCGCTTCTGCCTCGACGTCACTGCGGACGCCGGGCGCGACTGTCGATGTCGCGGCGGTCGGCCGCCCACCGGAGCGGGCCGGGTTACCGTTTGCCCTGCATTCAGCCGCAGCTCTGCGGTCGCGTCAGGCTAGGCCTGGCGCGGGCCCGATCCCACCGGCTGCGGCGCGGATGCGGCACGTCTTATGTCGTCGTCTCCCCTCGGGAAGGTATGCGCGCCTGTGTCAGACCGCTCTGCAGACGCCGGCAACCGCGCCGGCTCCTGACGGCGTACTCGCGCGGAGGCTACGTACTCGCGCGTGAAGGCCAGGAAGATCCCGAACATCAGCGCGGCCATGCCGGCCAGGATGCCCTTCTTGATCGTGCCGCGCGGCACGGGCTGCTCCGGCACCACCGCCTCGTCGAGGACCTGGATCGTCGGCATGCTCCTGGCCTCTTCGATCTTGGCCAGCTCGCACTCGCGTATAAGCCAGTCGTAGAGCATCTGCTGGACCTGGGCCTCATGCGCCGGCAGGGCGTCGATGCGGCTGAGCTTGGCCTCGACTTCCTTGAGGCGGTTCTCCAGGAAGACCCGCTTGCTGGTCGCCTGGCCGGTCATGAGCTTCTTGTTGCGCTGGTCGAGCTCTTCGAGGTAGGCATTCGCCATGGCAGCAGCGCGATTGGGGTCGAGGTCGGTCACGGCGATCTTGACAGCGCCTTCGTCGGTGGTCTCGATCTTCGTGTGGCGGGCGAGCTGCCGGCGGGCTTCGGATTGAAACTCGAGGTCTTCGTAGACGTGCATCAAGTCGAAACGCTCGATGAGGGCGTCGGCCACCTCGCGGCTCTCGAGAATCTCGACGTAGATCCCGGCGATGCTACCGGTATCGATGATGTTGCGCAGGACGGAATTACCCAGCGCCCCGAGTCCACCGGCGGCGCCGGCTTCTTTCTGGAGAATCTCCACCGGCGGGACAATCGTCGCGCGGGACTCGTAGCGGCGCGGCTGCAGGAGCATCAGCGCCACCGTGACACCCATCGCGGCGACCGTCAGCAGGGCGATCATCCAGCGGTGCCGCCAGATCACCAGCAGGTAATCGATCAGGTCGATCTCCTGCTCGTCGGCCGCGCTGCGGACGGCACTCACGTCACCAGCTTTTCCCTGCCGATCAGCCAATACTCATCATCCTTGTACTGCAATCTATATCGCCAGGACTACCCCGGCGGCCACCGCGATCTGGAAAACGATCTGGGTGATGTCCTTGGTGTTACGAATCCACAGACCGCGATCCAGCTTGCGCGGCGCCACGATCGTATCGCCCGGCTCCAACCTCAGGCTGGTGAACCCACCGAAGAACCACCGATTGAACTCGTTGTCCCAGAAGATGCCCTGGCGACCGTTGCCCTGTTGTTTGCTGACGACGGAGCCGTCGGCCTTGACGACACTCAGTTGCTTCTCGTCGGCGTCGCGCGTGAGGCCGCCGACCTTACGCAGATAGTGGTTGACGGTGCCGCCCTCTTCATACAGCAGCGAGGTCGGATTGAAGACCTCGCCCACGACGTACACGACGCTCGGCGTTTCGGGGACCGTCAGCGTGTCACCATCTTCGAGCTTCAGGTTGTAGGCTGAGTCGCGGAACTGCTCCAGCGGCATCAACTTGATCACCACCCGGCCGGTGACCTGGGCGGCCTGCAGCCGGGCCAGAAGCTGCTGCTTGGTGGCGAGCGACGCCTTCTGCCCTTCGACGGTCTGGGCGTCCGTAGCACCGGAAAGCACCTCCTCGCTGGTGGCCAAGACCGATTCCTCGACCTGGCGGACCATCTCGTCCAGCCGGCGCCGCTGGACTTCCCTGGCGCTCTCACGTGTGAAGACAGCCCCCTTGAGGTAGGCCCGTTCGGTGAAGCCACCGGCCCGGTCGATCAGCGAGCTGAGGTTCTCGCCCTGCCGAATCGGGTAGACCCCGGGAAACCGGACCTGCCCGGCGATCTCGGCCGTGCGGTCGAACTCCAGCTCCGGGATCGGGCGGACCACCAGGTAATCGTAGTCGCGTAGGAAGATGTCGTGCTCGGGGTCGCTCGCGAGTGCCGCGGCCAGGTCGATCTCGATCTTCTCGGTGGTCATGCCGTCCTGGCTGATGTGCCGGCGGGTGATCTCGGCGGTGCGCAGGTAAGCGTTTTTCTGCAAGCCCCCCGCCCGGTCGACCAGATCGGTGACGCGCATGTCCGGGACGAGCCGGTACTGGTTCGGGTCGAACACCATGCCCGAGATGCGCACGGTTTGCGTGGTCTTCTCGTCCCAGCGAAAGACACGAATCGTGTCGAATTGCTCCAGCGGCAGATTGGCCTCGTCCTCGCCGGCCAGCACCCTGGCCGGACTGAAGGGGACGATGGCAGGGTGCAGATCGGGCGGGACAAGCCGCTCGATCTCGCCGTAATCGGTATTCGGCTGGGGCAGCAGAACGCTGTAGGAGGTCAGGACCTCCCGCAGGCGCAGGCCGGGCTTCCATTCGTACTTGCCCGGCCGCAGTACGTGTCCGTCCAGGAAGACGACGTTCTGCTCCGGTCCCGCCACGGCGAACACCTTGACCACGTCACCATCGCGCAGGACCGTGTCGAGAGCGGCCGCCTGCCCTTCGGGATTGTCGCGGGCCGCAAGGTCGAGGTCCGCCACGATCCGCGTGCGGTGGTCCTGGACTCTCTCGACCTGGACGCGCTGGAGCCAGCCGGCGAACGTCACGCCACCCGCCAGGTCCAACGCCTCTTTGAGCGTCAGGGCCTGCGCCATCTCATAGATCGCGGGCCGTTTGACATTGCCGGCGATCGCGACGACCGGTCCAATCAGCGGAATGAAGATCGTGTCACCGTCCTGCAGACGGACGTCGCCGCTCTTGTCGCCGCCCAGGAGGAAATCGTAGAGGTCGATCCGGTTTGGCTCGGCGCCCGCGCGGCGCAGCGTGATATTCCTGAGACTGCCGTTCTTGGAAGGCCCGCCGGCCGCAAAGAGCCCACTGATGACCGTGGACAGGGAGCTGACCGTATAGCTGCTGGGCGCGGCCGCTTCGCCTACCACATAGATCGTGATGGTCCGCAGGCGATCCATGGAGATGGACATCTTGAAATTGGTATACTTGCGCGAAAGTTCGTGCTGGAGGTAGCTCTCCAACTCGGCGAAGCGCATGCCCCAAACCTTCAGCGCTCCGACCTCCGGCAAGACCACCTGGCCGCCTCGGTCTACCTGCAGGGGAATCTGGGCATCGACGCCGCCCCAGAGCGTGACCGTGAAGCCGTCGCCGGGCCCGATGACATAATCCGGCCCGACCGGGACGTTGGCCACCGGCGCAAAGGTTGAAACACGTCGGGAGAAAACGTCGTAGCCGAACTGCTTGAGGTCCGTGGATACTTCGGCGGGCGCCCGGCCGGAGAGCAGCAGCTCCACGGCCGAGGGGGCGTCTCGGCGCCCAGATGCACGAGCCGACTCACGCGCCGCGGCATCCGGCTCGACATTGGGCTCGACCGGCTCGGATGGGCTTGAGACACCGACATCTTGTTTGGTACTGGAGGCATTCAGGAGATCGCGCACCTGGGCCGCAGTCATCTGGGACGCGTCAGGCATCGACCCGCGGCCGGCGCCGGGGAACGAAGGCACAGCCTCTTGGGCGAGCGACGGGCGGGCGACCAGAACGGCCAATAGCACCAGGACCGTCCCATAAGAGGACCGCGCGCCGCCGAAACGGAAGGAGCCGGGCGCGACACGGCGCCGCCGTCGCGTCACGGATGGCGAGACGTCGGGCCCTCTGGCGGCTTCACCTTGAGGCCAAGGCACCCAGGACTCCATTCCAGACTCCTTCTTGCTCCGGACAGACCGATTCCGTTATCCCGTCTGCGACAATAGGCAACTTCAGAGACCCGGCATCAGTGATGCCCAGCTTCCGAGCACATTGACGCCGAGCCATACGTGGCTGTCCCAACACCGTCCCCATTGACGACGCACCTATCGTAGAAGTCCGCGCCGCGCTGTCAAAGCATTTTCCGCGTTCATGAGCCAAAAACTCTCTCATCTCCTCGGACCTGACGGTATCGTGGACAGCCGAGCCACTATCGCTCATTATGTCTTTATCGGACAAGCGGGACGGAAATCTTTACCCCTTTAAGGCAGATCGAAACGTGTTTTTCGCCGGCATCGGTCTTGACCGAGACGTGTCATTGACGTACCTTCTGGCGAACGCGCAAAGGACTGTGCTTGGGGTTTGTGTGAACCGAGGTCATGCGAAGGATTGCAGCTTCTATTCTGGTGTCGATCTGTCTTGTCCGGCCGTGCCACGCCCTGGTGTCAACCAACGTTCCGCTCGATCACTGGAGCTACGACGCGGTCGACAAGCTCGCCAACTATGGCCTGGTCGACAGCGCGATGTTGACGATCAAGCCCATCTCCCGCCTCGAGATGGCCCGGCACGTCGCGCAGGCCATGCATGACCTCGGTCGCATGAAGGCACCGTCACCGGTGGTCGTGACGATCATCGACCGTCTCCGAGACGAATTCAAAGGCGAACTCATCCAGCTCGGTGTCGTCGACGGCATCTATGGCGGCTCCTTCGTCAAGCCCATCGAGAACCCCTACGTCAACTATCTATATGCGCAGAACCGGCCCGACCTGGAGAACATTCGCGGCGACATCTTCGAGCAGGGCTCGAACTATCGGCTGGGCTTCGCCTCGCGCGGCGTGATCTCTGACTTCGCGGCCTTCTACCTCCACCCGGAGTACGGCGGTGCGTTTTCCGAATCCGACCGCGGGCTCGACCTGATCGAAGGCTACGGAAAAATCATGGCCGGGCCAATTGAAGTGCAGGTGGGAAAGGACTCGCTATGGTGGGGACCGGGCTACCGTGGCTCGGTCCTCATGGGCAACAACGCCGAGCCGTTCACGATGGTCAAGATCACCAACCCCCAGCCGGTGCAACTGCCTTGGCTGCTGCGCGACCTGGGGCCGGTGCGGACCGAGTGGTTCCTCACGCAATTGGAGGAAGACCGTGCCATTCCCAACGCCAAGCTCACCGGCGCCCGCCTCAACATCAAGCCCTTGCCTTGGGTCGAGTTGGGTGCCTCGCGGGTGGTCATGTTTGGCGGTCGTGGCGTGCCCGACGTCAGCGTGACCGACTACGCCAAGATGTTCTTTGCTCTGACCGAGCAGGCCGAGAACAACCAGCTTGCCGGCGGGGATGCGTCGGCGCTCATCCCTCTGGCCGGTCTGCCTTGGCTCAGGAAGCTGCCTCTGCGATCGGTCAAGCTCTACGTCGAGGGCGCCGGGGAGGATGAGGCCGGTGGTATCCCCAGCAACTGGGGCGCGTTGTATGGCCTGCAACTGAACGACTTATTGAAAACCGGCCGGACCGACTTCCGCATCGAGTATGCGGAGAACCACGTCGATGGCAAGCCCAACGTGTTCTACGCCCATAGCCTCTATCAGTCGGGCTACACCTACAGGGGTCGCATCATCGGTCACTACATGGGCACAGACTCGCGCAGCGTCTTCATGCAACTATCGCACTACCTGACGGGCGACATGCGGTTAAACCTGACCTACGACCGCCAGACCCACGATCTGTCCGCCGAAAGCAGGCCGGTGGTGCACACCTTCGAGTGCGACCTGACTGCCTTTCGAGGGACCGACTGGCTGATCGAAGCCGGGTATCGGTACGAGGGTGTCCGAGGGGAAGCGCTGGAAGACAACCACATCTTCCAGTTGCAGATCGTGCGGAGATTCTGAAAGGAGTTGTAAGTCTCAAGTGTCAAGTGTCAAGCGTGGAATCGCCGCCAGGCACTTGACACTTCACACTTGAAACTTGGCACTTCTAGCCGGTGACGGCTTTCCAGCTCTGGTTCAGTTCTTCCAGCAGGGTGATCACTTCCTGGATCATCTGTGGGTCGCGCTTGACGTTGGCCCTGCTGAGGTGTCGGCCCATGAAGACATACAGCTTGCGGAGGTTCTGAGCGATCTCGCCGCCGGCCTCCATGTCCAGCACGGCGTTCAGCTCGTTGATGATGTCCTGGGCCCGGTTGATATACTGCCCTTTGGCCGCGTAGTTCCCGGCCGTCAACTCTTTGATGGCCAGCCTCAGAAACTTGATCGCGCCGTCGTAGAGCATGACGATCAGGCGGCCTCGGCTCTGCGTGGCGACGGCGGTCTGCTGGTACGTTCCGATTCCGTTCATGGTTTCATTCCCGACAAACAATCAGCCATCTCTTCCCTGATAGCCGGTTGCCCCCGTCTTCGGCTCATAGCAGGCGGCATCTGACGGCACCTGTTTTCGGAAGGGAGATGACCACCGCCCCGGCGCCAGTCATCTCCCCCCATTACCGTCAAATATGTCAATCCCGATGAGATTATCTCAGCAGGGTGAGGGCCATCTGCGGAATCGAATTGGCCTGGGCCAGCATCGACGTACCCGCCTGCGACAGCACCTGGTTGCGCGTCAGCGTGGCCATTTCGGTGGCGACATCGACGTCCGAGATACGAGACTCAGCGGCCAGCAGGTTCTCGGCCTGAATGCCCAGCACCTCCCCGGTGCTCTCGAGACGGTTGATGTTGTAACCGAACTTGGCCCGAGCGGTGTCCTTGGTGTTGATCGCGCTGTCCAGCGTACCCAAGGCCGCGATGGCGCTGGCAGCCTCAGCAATGGAGAGCGAATTGATGCTCAGACCGGACTTCGTCACGTCGCTGCCGGTGATGCTGATCGAGTCGGTCGAGCCGCCGAAGTGCACGGACACCGCCGCCGAGCTGTCGAGCATCTTGATGCCGTTGAAATCGGTCCCCTTGGCGATACGATCGATCTCGTTGGCCATTTCGGCGAACTCGCTGTTCATGATGGCGCGCTGAGCGGACGAATAGGACCCCGTCGCCGCTTGCTCGGCCAACTGCTGCATACGCACCAGCAGGTTATCGACAACCTGAAGGGCACCTTCCATGGTCTGGAGCATGCTGACGCCGTCCTGGGCGTTCCGTGCACCCTGCTGCAGCACGGCGACATCGGCACGCATCAGTTCGCGGACCGCCATGCCCGCCGCGTCGTCGCTGGCACTGTTGATCCGCAGACCGGATGAGAGCCGCTCGACCGACGTGGCCAAGGCATCGTAGCTCTGTCCCAGATACCGGGCCGCGTTCGCCGCCATAATGTTGTTCTTGATTGCTAACATGTTTCCGACTCCTTAAATAAACCAGTTTGGCCCCTACAATCTTCGCGCCTTCACTCGCAACCTTTCTTCCAAAAGGTTTTGACGTCTAACGCTCATTATCGACCAAAGCCCGTCCGACTTGAGGCGCGCATCGGTCCCAAATGCCGGACGCAGACGTCGCCCCTTAATATGACCGATGGCGCTACTGATAGGCGGCCCTCCCGCGGAACGTGCGCCGAGAGAAACCGGAAAAAAAAACGCCGGCCCGAAAAATCCCTGTATTTCCCTTCCGTCACCGGTGTCAAAACGGACCTGGCGCTGCGAAGAAGCAGGAAACCTGAGTTGCACCGGGTGTCTCGTCGATGAGGCGTCGCGAGGCCCGCTTTATGAGTGACGCTTCCACGCTTTCGCGGCAGACTAAATCTCATGGAATCTGCCCCGTGTGACCGATAATCCTCAAAAACGTGGATGCGTGGCTGCGCCAAGTGCGTCCGGTCGGCGACGCATCACGAGGCCTGCCTCCCGGGTGACGAGGCGTCACTCGAGGAACGGAAGTCGCACATGCACCCTGAGCAGAAGTCACGAGAGAATAGAACGCTGCTGGCTTTCAACTGCCACGAAGCCTGGGTCCATCAACTGGGCATCCTGGGCTACGACCTCGACATCATTGTCGGCTTGCCGGGAAGATACCACCCGGGCTGGGATGCGCGCATGCGCCCCGTACCGGCCAATGCCCGCTTGATCACGCTCGAGCAGGCCTTGGCGTCTCCGACCCGGTACTACTGCATGGTCACCCACAACACGACGGACCTGCTCGACGTGCGTACGCGTAGCGAGCCGCGCATCCTGGTGCTCCACCACAGTCTGGAAGGACGCCTTGAGGAGGAGGGGCCCGGCTGCGATCCGGAAAGAATGAAGGAAATGCTGCACACCTACGTCGAGCTTGTCGGCGCCCACGTGGTTGCGACCTCGATGTTCAAGGGAGAATCCTGGGGCTTCACCGAAGATATCGTTCAGTTCGGCATTGACACGGATGACTATCTCCCCTATTCGAGCGAAAAAGCCGCCGGGCTGCGCATCTGCAACTTCATCAGCAGTCGCCGCCGAATTCTGGATTGGGATTTCCACGAGAAAGCCTTTGGCGGTGTCCCCGTTACGCTCGTAGGTCACAATCCGGACATGCCTGGCGTGGAAGCCGCCCGCGACTGGCAGCATCTCAAGGAAATCCTTCAATGCCATCGCTTCTATATTCACACGGCCGACCCGCGGTTCGAGGCCGGGCACAACATGGCCACCGCCGAGGCGATGGCCGCGGGCCTGCCCGTCCTCGGAAACGCGCATCCAACCTCGCTCGTCAGGCACGGCGTAAACGGCTTCGTTAGCAACAACCCGCACGAGCTAACGCACTACGCCAGGCTCCTCCTGGATGACAGAGACCTCGCCATTCTGATGGGCCGGCGGGCGCGCAAAACCGCCACGGAGCGTCTCTCGGCGCTGCGCTTCAAGCACGCCTTCACCCGCTCGATCGAAATCGCCCGCCGCAAGTGGTACACGCGCAAGATTGGACCCGCCTCCGCGGGTTTCGCGGCCGCCGGCGCAGTTCCGTAAGAGCGATGCGGCATCTCACTTCGCGCCCGGCCAGCGCTTCGTTCCTCGCTAGATCAACAGGTTGATTCCACTCGTGCTGGTCACACCCTGAGATCCCGTGCCGTCAGGTTCGGCACTGCTGCGCGTCGCTCGGGTCTGCGACGACCATCCCGTTGCGAACGGCGCCTGCGGATTGCCGGCGTGCTGTTGGGACGTCTGCTGCTGGGCCCAGGCGTCCTGCTGAAGTTGGTCTTTGCCCAAGTCTTTGCCGGACTGGTCCGACAGGATCACTTCGACACGTCTGATCTGAACGCCGGACTCCTGAAGGGTGCGCAGGACTTCGGGAATGGCCCGTTCCACCTCTTGCCGCGTTTCGTTGCGTGAGACTTCCAGGACCGCTCGGATCTGATCGCCTTGCTCCTGAAACCGCACGGTGACGGCGCCCAGTTCGGGCGGGTTCAGGCGGACCATAACCTGCTTCTCCCCGCCGGCCAGCGACGCGCGAACCGAATCGAGGATCTGATCGCTGACGCTCTGGGACCCGCTCTTTGGTGTGGCACCCTCAAAACCCGAAGTGCCTGGAGTCTGCACAGAGATTCGCTGCGAGAAGGCCGCGGGACCGTTTCCCGACGGCATGGACCCGTCCGCCTGCTCCTTCAGGCCTTCCTTAGAGTCGGAGAAACTCCCCTCTTTACTTGGAGCCTGTGCCACAACAGCACGCCCTTCCTTTCCAGAGTCCGTGGCGACGGCTTCCCGGAAGCGCGGATGGTGGCTCTCAGAACGAAGAGGGCCAGCGTTTCGATCCGCCTTCTCCTCCGTTTGGGCGGTCGGGCCCGGCTCAACTGCCGTCCTGCTGAGGTTCTTGTCTGGCTGTTTGTCGGTAGGGGACGGTTGGGGTCTGGCAGCGCCTCGCGCCTCAATGGCCGGGGCTGCACCAGCAGCCCTCCGGTCGAGCGCCTTGCCCTCAAGACGCTCCGCTTCGGAGCTCTTCTCTTTGACAGCGACGGTCTTCGCCTGGGAGACCGTAGCCTCTCGGGTTTGCTCCGATACCTTGCCGGCGGCAGCGAGGCCCCCTTCTTTCGCCATCCCGCCAACAGCCTTGCCGTCCTGGACTCCAACCCTCCTGACGGCACCGACTCCGTCCTTGTCATCCGGAGCCGCCGCAGTGCGAGCTGGACCTGCCGCACGTTGCATAAAACCATTTCTGACAAAAGCTTGCTGCTGATGGACCTTCTGAGCCTGGCCTGGAACGGCCTGCGTAGGAACAACGGCTTGCTCGGGAGCTACCGCAGTGGCGGTGTGATGGATTCCCTTGACTACTGCCACCGCCTCGACCTCTCCGTTCGCCTTCGGCGAGGCGCCGTCGGTCTTTGCCTGACGCCCCGTCTTCTGCGTCTGCTGCACAGCGACATGGCCTCCGTCTTCGCCGCGCGGGCGTACGGTGCCTTCGCTCGAGGCATTCCCGGCCCCCTTTTCCGCTCCGGCCGGGCCCGCGGGGTTCGAGACGCCGGGACAAGAACACTCGCTTACGGAGGGCTCTGCGGTCCCTTTCTTATCGGTCCTTTGCTCTTCCCTGATCTTCGCGAGGGCCGGCATGTCCTCAAAGGACAACTTGGGCTCCTCTGATACGCCGCCTGCCGCCACGCGGGCACTGAGGAGACTCTCGCTGAGGGGCATGAATGTGCTGCTGGCGGCTGCGGCTACCGATTCGCTCATACTCGTCGTCCTTACTGTGACTTGACAGGCCATCACAGTGCGTAGCAAGCGCCATGCCAGGGGGTACAGCAATGGCGGAAGACACCATAAGTGTCTTCATGGAAATAACTTGTGACATTTAGAGGGCATCCCGTTCGGTATCGTCAAGGGCTCAGGACGGAGGAATGTTCCGCCCGCAGGCAGACTCTTCCACCCCCCGCTCAGCGGACCCGCCCGCCGCTGACCTGTGTCAAATAAGCTAACCGCCTGTATAGAATCCTGACAGACGTCCAAGGGCCCCAGACGTGAGCGAAAAACAGCACAAGGCTGTCTGACGGCTGGTATTCGCGCTGGCGCGGGTATCGCACACCAACATGCTGAACTTGGCATGGTTGTTGCAGTCGAAGTCCGTTGTCAGAGAACGTTCGCATAGAGCAGAAGGAACAGGCTATGCCTCAGTCCAGCAGCAGCATCGTTGATTTGCTTCAAGCAGGCATCAGGGCCGAGGGCTACCGCCAGCAGGCCATTGCCAGCAATATCGCGAATCTGGAGACGCCCGGCTACCGGCGCACCGACGTCAAGTTCGAGGATTTGCTGGCTGAAGCGCTCAAGACCGAAGGCGATGTCGATCTCGACGAGATCGAGCCGGAGCCCTTTCACCCAGGCAATACGCCGGTCAAGTCAAACGGCAATGACGTCAGCCTGGACATGGAAGTGGGTGAACTGCTGAAGAACTCGCTGCGTCACACCGCCTATGTCAGGCTCTTGAACAGGAAATTCCAGCAGATCGACCAGGCTATCAACATCCGATAACGAGTCCGAAGGCGATGGGCCGCCAGCCCGGCCATGGCAGCTACAGCAGGATAAGGAAACGAAAGGATGAGCATCGAGAAGGTATTCGGCCCTATCGACATCGCCGTCTCCGGCATGCGGGCTCAGGGCACGCAGATGGAGATCGTCTCGTCGAACATTGCCAACGCCCGGACCCTGGACAACGGACAGGGCCAGCCCTATCGCCGGCTCGAGATGGTCCTGCGGGCCGAGAACGAAGGCATCAGCGGCGTGGCAGTGGACAACATCGTCGAGGATATGAGCGCCTTGCAGCGGATTCCCGATCCCGGCAATCCCCTGGCGGACGCCGCCGGCTACGTGACGATGCCGAACGTGCAGATGCCCATCGAAATGATGAACCTGTCGATTGCCAGCCGGGCTTACCAGGCCAGCGCCGCTGTCCTCAAACGGTATCAGAAGATGGTCGAAACGACCCTCGAACTACTCCGGTGATTGAAGGACCGTTCCTATGATCAATTTTGACCCCAATCTGAACTCGATCCTCGCGAATGCCAAGTCCATCGCGCCGCCGATGGAAGGCACCGGTGGTGCCAACGCGGAATTTGCCGAGACGGTCAAGGCGGTGGGCAAGTACGTTTCCCGGGTCGATGACCTTCAGCAGGAGTCGGATGCCTCCATCCAGGACCTGCTGACCGGCAAGAACAACGACATCACTTCCGTCGTTTCGAGCGTCGCCAAAGCCGACGCGAGCTTCAAGGTGCTCCTCGGCGTGCGGAACAAGCTCATCGAGGCGTACAAACAAACGATGAACATGCCGATGTAGAGTTAAATTGCGGATTGCGGATTGAAGATTGCGGACTAGGAATCACGTTTTGAATCCGCAATCCGAAATCCGCAGTCTCCTGAGGCCTGATGGATTTCCTGCAGAAGATACTCCTGGTCTGGCAGAAAGTAAGCCTGGTCCAGCGGGCGCTGCTGGCCGCGGTCGTCGTGGCGGCGGTGCTCATTGGGCTCCTGCTGGCTCACTGGGCGCGCCGGCCCGACATGAGGATGCTCTACCAGGAACTGTCACCCGCCGAAGCCTCCAAGATCACCGAGAAGATCAGCGAGAAGAACATCCCCTACGTGCTCCGGGACGGCGGCACCACCATCTACGTCCCGAGACAGCACGTCTACCAGCTTCGCCTGGACCTGGCCAAGGAGGGACTGCCCACCGGCGATCAGAGAGGCTACAAACTCTTTGACGATGAGAAGATCGGCGTCAGCCCCTTCGTCCAGAACGTCAATCACAAGCGCGCCCTGCAAGATGAGTTGGCCCGGAGCATCCAGATGATCGACGGCGTGGACCACGTGCGGGTCCATATCGTCGATCCGGAACAGCGCCTCTTTGCCTCCGAGGAAGGCGTCACTTCTGCCTCTGTCGTCCTGCGGCTCAAGCCGGGTTACCGGCTTAGCGCCAGTAACATCGCTGCGATTACGCACCTGGTTTCCGGCAGTGTCAAGGGCCTGAAATCACAGAACGTCACGGTCATCGACAGCCAGGGACAGTTGCTGTCAGGCGAGGGAGACTCGACCCTGGCAACCGGCGCCGGCACCGTGCAGGACTACAAGGAGCGCGTCGAACAGGCACTGGTCAAGAAAGCCGAAGACATGCTCACCGCGGTCCTCGGTCCCGGCCGCGCCACCGTGCGCGTCAGCGCCGTCGTGGACATGAACAGCGTCAGCACCGTCACCGAGACTTACGACCCGCGCGCCAAAGTCGCCACGAAGGAAGAAGTCACCAACAACAAGGAAACCGGAGCCGGCGGCACGGGGCAGCAGGCCGCGGCAGGCACCAGCAAGACCGATGAGACCGTCATCACCGAATATCAGGTCGGCAAGACCATCAGGCAACAGGTGGTCCTGCCGGGCAAGATCAAATCCCTGTCCGTCGCCGCCTTCGTTGATCTCAGCGCTGCTGACGCCAACCAACCGGGAACCGCAGGACAACCTGCCTTGATTATGGAAGTTACGGAGGTCGAGCAGATCATCCGCACGGCCTTGGGCCTGACGGACACGGACTCCCTGAAGGTCGTCCACGCCAAGTTCCAGCGACCCACGCAGCCACTGTTGGAGGAGGGACCCAGTCACTGGCTGCGCTATCTGGCACTGGCCAAGCAACTGTCGCTGGGCATCATGGCGGTTTGCGCTCTGGTCGTCTTCCGCACGTTCAGCAAGGCGCGTGCCAAAGCCATCGCGGCCGGTGGCCAGCAGCAGTTGCCCGAAGGTGGCAGAGCCGCCGGCCTGCTGGGGGCCCCCGTGACGCCCGCCGAGCCGGTCATGGTTCGACGGCAGATCGCTCACGCGCTGCGAAACAATCCGGAGCAGGTCAGAGAGATGTTCCTCAACTGGATCGAGGAAAGGGAGTAGCAGGTGGCGCTGACGGGAAAACAGAAAGCGGCTCTTCTTCTGACCAGCCTCGACCCGGCCACGGCCGCCGAATTGCTCAAGGGCGTCGATGCCCGAATCGTCCAGGAACTGGCCGTTGAGTTGAGCTATTTGGACGCCGCCGGTCAGCGTAACGCCCGACAGACGACCGAGGTCGCCCGTCAATTCTGCAGCTCGCTGCAGAACGAATCGTCGTTTCAGTTCAAGAACTTTCTGCACGAGATGCTCAAGAACACCGTCGGCGACGAGAAGGCCAGACAGATCCAGAGCGGCATCCAGGAGCTGCTGCAGAAACGCGATCCCTTCATGGCCATCCGCTCGGCGGACTCGCAGACCTTGGCAACCGTGCTGGAAACGGAACATCCTCAGGCGGTGGCGGTGGTCCTGTCCGAGGTCTCTCCCAAGAAGAGCTCGGAGGTGCTCGGACTCCTGGGCGAAGGCGTGCGGGTCAGCGCCATCAGCCGCATGACAGCCATCGGTGGTGTCACGCCGGAGGCGAAGGCCAGGATCGCCCAAATGGTGCGCACACGTCTTGAGACCTTCGGCGCCGCCCAGAAGACCGGCACCGCGGTCCAGGTGCATCCCGACCAGTCGCTGCGAAAAGTCGCGATCATCGTACGCAATCTCGACAAGGAAGTTCGCGACGGCGTCCTGCAAGCCATCGTTCAAAAAGACAGGGAAGCCGGGCGGAAGGTAACCGATCTGATGGTGATCTGGGAGGACGTGCCTCAGGTGGGGGACCGTTCCCTCCAGCAGGCGTTACGCGGCATCGATGAGCGCCAACTGGCCGCAGCCTTGCACGAAGCCGACCCGGAGGTGGTGCGCAAGGTCAGGTCCAACATCTCCGAGCGCGCCGCCGCGATGGTGGACGAAGAGACGTCGCTCATGTCGGCTCCGAAGAAAGAGGATATCCGCGCCGCGAGGGACAAGATTGTCAGCTCGCTGCGTGACCTGAACCACAAAGGCGAACTGACGTTCGAAGAAGAATAGCCCCATGGCCCAACCGCGAACGATACATCTGGCTCGGCCGCTCGCGGCGCTGCAAGTGGTGGATGCGGCCCGAGCGGATGGTTCGCCCGATGATGGGGCCGGCCGTACCGGCGACGTCGCCGCGGAGCAAGCGCCCTCCCTCGCGAGCGCAGAACGACTTCGCAGCGTGCAAGAAGCGGAGCGACACACCCAGGAACTGGTGCAGGCGTGTCAGCTTGTCGGTACCATCGCCGGCAAGCTTCAGGATCTATATGATCAGACGGTTGCGCGCCATCGAGGGGATATCGCCAGGCTGGCAGTGGAAATCGCGAGAAAGATACTCGCACGTCGCATCAGCCAGGGTGACTATGACATCCAGCCTGTGATTGAAGAAGCACTCAAACGAGCGCCCGCGCGTCAGAGCATCGTCATCCGGGTGAACCCGGACGATTTGCCTCGATGCCAGCAGTTGCAGCAGGACCAGCCCGACGGTCAGTTCGCGGAGCTCCGTTTCGTCGCCGACTGGAGCATTGCCCGCGCCGACTGCCTCATCGAGACCCCCAAAGGGATCGTCAAGTCCTTCGCGGAGGAACACCTGGCGCGCATCGCCGAGGCGCTGGAGAGAGCACAACAGTCATGACCGAATGCGACAGTTGCACTATCGACTTTGAGAAGTACTACTCGGCGCTGGAGACCATGGAGCTGGTGGACTGCCAGGGTTACGTGGTTCGCGTCTCCGGGACCACCGTCGAGTCGGCCGGCCCGGTGATCGGCCTGGGCGAGTTGTGCGGGATTCACCTCCGCGACGGTCGCCGCGTTCTGGCGGAAGTGGTCGGCTTCAGGCACGACCACGTGATTGTGTTGCCCTTGGAACACATCGAAGGCATCTCGCCTGGCGATCCCGTCACGGCCCGGACTACGCCTCGGCACATCGCGCTGAGCGAGAGCGTGCTCGGTCGAGTCCTCAACGGGTTGGGCGAACCGATCGACGGGAAAGGCCCGCTGATCGGAGGCGACCAGCGACCTTTGGATATGAGCAGCCCTCCGCCGCTGAGCCGCGAGAAGATCAGCGAACCCTTGGCGCTCGGCATCCGATCCATCGACAGCCTTCTGACCTGCGGCCGCGGCCAGCGCGTCGGGATTTTCGCCGGCAGCGGGGTCGGCAAGAGCGTTCTGCTGGGCGATATCGCCAACTCCAGCGACGCCGTCGTCAACGTCGTAGCGCTCATCGGCGAACGAGGGCGTGAGGTGCGCGAGTTCCTCGAAGAGAATCTCGGACCTGAGGGGCTGGCCCGCAGCGTGGTCGTGGTTGCGACGTCGGATAGCCCGCCGATTCAGCGCGTCAAGGCCGCCTTCATGGCGGTCACCGTTGCGGAGTATTTCCGGGAGAAGACCGGCAACGTCCTGTTCATGATGGATTCCCTGACCCGCCTGGCTCAGGCCCAGCGGGAGATCGGCCTGGCGGCGGGTGAGCCACCCGCGACCAAAGGCTATTGCCCCAGCGTTTTCTCGCTGATGCCTCGCCTCATTGAGCGATTGGGTCGTTCGGAGGCCGGCAGCATCACTGGCATCCTGACGGTGCTCGTCGAGAATGACGATCTGGCCGACCCCGTCGCCGACAGCGCACGCAGCCTGCTCGACGGACACATCGTTCTGTCGCGCAAGCTGGCCGGTCGCGGGCACTACCCGGCGGTGGATATCCTTCAGAGTGTCAGTCGGCTGATGCCAGCGGTCGTCAGCAAAGAGCATCGCGTGGCGGCCCAGAAGCTGCGGGAAATCTATGCGACGTACGTCGACGCCGAAGACCTGATCAACATCGGCGCCTTCTCTCCCGGCAGCAACCGCCGCATCGACGGGGCCATCAGCCTGATCGATCGCATCAACGAATTCCTCGTCCAGGCTACGAGACAGAAGACACCGTTTGCCGAGACCGTCCGACAATTGACCGCTATCACGCGTGCATGGGACCAGCTCTTGAGCATCAAGACGTGAGATCGATACGGAGATGAGACGATTCGCATGGCGACTCCAGAAGGTGCTGGACATCAAGACGAAGGAAGAGCAGTTCAAACGCATGGGACTGTTTCGCCTGACCGAGGCGCTGGCCGAAAAACGCGCCGAGCTTCTCATGCGCCGGCGCATTCTCCAGGACATGATCGCTGGCGTCGCCCAAATCCCGCCTTCAGAACGCCTGAAGGCCCAGGAGTTCTTCCTCCGACACGCTGCGACCAACGACCGCTACATTCAGAGCGTGCGAGACGAGATCGATCGTCTCGAGACGCTCCAGCAGGAAAAGAGACGCGAGGTGATGGTCGCCAAGCGCTTCAAGGAGGGGCTGGAGAAGCTTCGAGCCGAAGCCAAGGAGCGATACATCCAGGAGCAGGAAAGACTGGAGCAGAAAGAGTCGGACGATCGGACCACGGTGGCTTTCGCTCGCAACGCAAGGGCGGGGTCGTGAGACAGCCATCAGCAACGGGGTGTGACTATCCTATCGAGCGCAATGTGGAGCATCGACCGTGAGTAAGAAACGCGTCCTCATCACCGCCGCTGCCGGGCTGCTCAGCTTTGCGGCAGCGTTCGCCACCGGATGGCTCTCCAAGCCGGCCGCCGTAATGGGTTCTCCGGCGTCCCCAGGCGGGCCCGGCGGACAAGTCTCATCGCCGGCCGCGACCGCGCCTGAACTCCTGACGCCGTCGCTCGGCTCGCCAGACGGCGGCAGCAATGCGCTGGCCTTGACGGAGGAGCAGCTCAAGGAGTTGATCTTCGAGGTGCGTGAGAAGATCCAGGAGTACAATGCCAAGCTGGGGGCTCTGGAGAAGGAAAAGGAACGGTTGCGCATCGCTCAACAGACGCTTAAGAACGACATCGAGACGCTCAACAACCTGCGCGTGGACCTCGACACCAGCGTGGCCAGCCTGAAGAAGGAGCGGGACATGCTGCTGAAGGCCAGGGTGGAGATCGACCAGACCGAGAGAGCCAACCTGGTCGCTATCGCGGCCGCTTACGACAAGATGGACGCGGCCCGCGCCAGCGAGCTTCTCGTCAGCATGACCGCAGGTCAATCGCAGAACGGCGGCGCCACGCGCGGCGCCAATATGGACGATGCCGTCAAGATTCTCTACTACATGCAGGAGCGCACCAAGGCCAAGGTCCTGGCCGAAATGGTCACGACCGAGCCGGCGCTGGCCGCGTTGTTGTGTCAGAAGTTGAAGGTGGTCACAGGAGGCAATTGAGTCCATGGACATCGCGACCATCGTAGGAACGTTGCTGGGCTTCGTCGTCGTCATCGGCGCGATCATCATGGGGGGTGGCGCGGCCATGTTCTTCCACATCCCCTCGCTGTGCATCACGGTCGGCGGGATGCTTTGCGCGACGATGATTCACTTCTCCCTGCCTCAGTTCCTGGCCATTTTCTCAATCATCAAGAAGACGATCATCGCGAAGATTCCGTCCCAAACCGAACTCATCCAGAAGATGGTCAACTTCGCGGCCATTAACCGTCGCGACGGTACACTCGCGCTGGAGCCGGAGATCAGCCGGCTGAGCGATCCCTTCTTTGCCAAGGGCCTGCAATTGCTGGTGGACGGCCAGGATTCCGAGTCGATTCGCGATCTCCTGGAGCCGGAGATTCAGTACCTTCAGGACCGTCACTCTCGAGGCAAGAAAATCCTGGAGTTCATGGGCGCGGCCGCGCCCGCCTTCGGCATGATAGGGACCCTGATCGGCCTGGTTCAGATGCTGCGAAACCTCAGCTCGCCCGACCAGATCGGCCAGGGCATGGCGGTGGCCTTGTTGACCACGTTCTACGGAGCCTTCGTCGCCAATCTGATCTTCATCCCGCTGGCGGGAAAACTCGGCATCTACTCCAAAGAAGAATCGATCGCCATGGAGATGATCCTGGAGGGCATCTGCGCCATCGCCCAGGGGGACAACCCGACGTTGGTCCGCGAGAGGATGCAGGCGTTCGTCTCGCACGGGCGACGTCGAGAGGTAAAGGCAACCGTCTGATGGCTACCGGACTCAAACAAACCGCGTCGGACGACGATTTCGGCGCCCCGGAATGGATGGTCACCTACAGCGACTGCATGACCCTGCTGCTAACGTTCTTCGTGCTGTTGCTGAGCTTCTCTTCGTTTGACGACAAGGTATTTACGAGGATGGAATCGGCCTTCGCGGAAGGCCTGGCCTCGCTGGGCCTGACGCCGGCGAAGGAGCATGACGCACTGGATATCACGCCGCGGATCATGTTCAACCAGGAACCGATCGCCGGCAGCGAGAAACCGACGGTCGAGGGTCACTACGAGTCCAATCCGAACGAGAGCCTGGACTTCCTCGATTTCCAGAATCAAAGAGTGTTTCTCGTGCCGTCTGACAAGGTCTTCCTGGGCATGGGCCTGCGGATGTCCGCGCACGGCCGTCAGATGCTCGCCGACGTAGCAGCGCTGCTGAAGGCGGTGCCGAACCGCGTCGTGGTTAGCGAACATAGCGTGGAGGCGGGCCGGGAAGCGGACGACACGGGACTGAAACGGGCCTGGGAGACGATCCGGTTTGTGGCCGGACAGGCCGGTCTCGACAAGACGCGTTTCAGCATCTCGTCTGCCACCACCATGACGGAAGGCCGCCTGCGCGACAGTGGTCTGTTCGTCACGAATCCCCGGACCGAACGAGTCCTGGAGATCGTCATCCTGGAAAGGAGCACGTACAGGTGAAACCTGCCAGACGTGCACTCCTGGACGATAAGGCGAAGGTCCCGGCCTATATCGTCACCTTCTCCGACATGGTCACGCTGCTGCTGACGTTCTTCGTCCTGCTGTTGACTTTGGCGGAAGTGCAGGACCCCGAGTTGTTTAACCGAGGACGCGACTCCTTCTGGGAGTCCATCCGCCTGCACGGGCTCGGCGCCCTGTTAGGCACGGACATGTCCGTCGATCTGGGCTCCCCCACCGTCAAGCACCCCACGACGGAGCCTGATTCGTCGGTTGACCGGACGCTCGACGAATACCGAGAGCAACTGCGGCGCATCTTCGAGCGCATTGAGGCGTCCATGACGACGCTACCGGCGCAGATCGTAGGCCAGAGGCTCGATTTCTCTGTGACGGATGTCAGGTTCACCTCCGGGCAGGCGGTACTGGACGAGGCCGCTCAGCGGTTTCTGTCGCGATATTGCCTCGATCTTCAACAAAGTCTCGACCCGCAAACCAGCACGTTGTACGTTTTGGGTTTGGCGGGTGAGGAGACCACCGAAGCCGAGCAATGGATGCTCTCGGCCCAGCGGGCCGAAGCCGTGGCAAGGTTCCTGCAGGACCGGCTGGCCCAGGATGTGTCAGGCCGGCTAGCCGACCGCGCTCCGCCTTGGCGCGTCCTGTGGTGGGGCGCGGGACCGGGGGGCCATTGGGCCGGCCAGGACCGCCCCGATCCCAGGACGTCCCAGATCCTGATCGCTGTCCTGAAGTGGGCCGGTTGAGCCGTCTGTCAAATTTCTCGACACCCTGACCATTCTTCAGTCGCCGGGTCTGAGCGGATCACGCTCAAAGTCCGCGACAGGCCCGTTGGCCGGCTCGGCACAAGATTTGCATATCTGTCTCTCGCTCCCGGCGCTTGTCCGGATGATCTGGTACGCATCGTGCAGAGCAGACGCGAGAACCGCGTCTCGGCGCTCGATGCCCTCGAGAGTGAGAGGTTCTTGTGAACGGTCAGAGGAAGAAGGTCATCGCTTTGTTTGTGGTGCTGGTGATCGGCGGTGGACTGGTAGGCCTGGGCGCCCGCACGGGGGGCAGGGAGAAGGCCGACACCCCGGCCTCGGAATCGGAGGCCTCCTTTCTCCGCGATCTGGAGATCTCAGACTCGTCAGGTGCAAGCCTCGGCAGCCGAGAGCTGTTCTTCAAAATGATGTTCTCGGTGGCGCTGGTTGCCGTCCTGGCAGTGGCGGCCTTCTACCTGTCCAAGAAAGTGCTGCCCAGGGTAACGAACGCGCCAGGCAAAGAGATCCGCATCGTCGAGACCGCCTACCTCGGGCCGCGCAAGACGCTTCATCTGGTGCAGGTGGGCAACCAGAAGCTGCTGGTCGGCAGCACCAACGAGACGATCGCGACCCTCGCTCATCTGGACGAGGCATGGTTCGATCTGTCCAAACAAGAAGTCAATAGTGCGGTGAATCTGTAGATGTGCCAAATGCGTAGTTATGCGCTGATCCTCGGTCTGGTCGCGCTCTCCGGCGGAACGCTCTGCCTGGGGCAGATCGAGACACCGATACCCACGCCGAGCTTGCCGCAAATCGAGGCGGACAGTACCCCCGTTCCCACCCAGGACAACGTCCCGAGCATCGGCGAACTGATGACGGTGCTGGAGAAAGCCACCGCCAACGACGGTCAGACGCGCGAGTGGTCTACGCCGGTCAAGCTGGCCATCATCTTCACCGGATTGGCCCTCCTGCCCAGCCTTCTGGTGATGATGACCTCGTTCACACGCATCGTGATCGTGCTGTCGTTTGCCCGCCGGGCGCTGAGCACCCAGAGTATCCCGCCGACGATTGCGGTGATAGGGCTGGCCTTATTCCTGACTCTCTTCACGATGGCGCCGACATACTCCAAAGTGAATGCGGAAGCGATTCAACCCTACCTGGCGGACGAGATCGTGTTCGGCGCCGCGGCCGACAAAGCCGGCAACTGCATCAAAGAGTTCATGCTGCGACAGAGCCGCAAGGCGGACCTGGCCTTGTTCGTGCAGATGGCCAAGGTCGCCGCTCCCGCGACGCCGATGGACGTCCCGATGCACATCGTCATTCCCGCCTTCATCGTCAGTGAGTTCCGCACCGCTTTCGAGATCGGCTGTCTCTTGTTCATTCCATTCCTGCTGATCGACATGGTCATCGCCAGCGTGCTGCTCAGCGCCGGCATGATGATGCTGCCTCCGATGATGATTTCACTGCCCTTCAAGCTGATACTGTTCATTCTGGTGGACGGATGGGGACTGCTGGCCAAAAGCCTCAGTCTGGGATTTCGATAATGCGGAACGACTGCGGCTGCGCCGAGCGTCATGCGTGACGGCGCACGCAACCGAAACGAGCCGCGCAACCGCCAGACGAAAGACGAGTGACCTATGGATAGCAACTTCGTGCTCTACCTGGGCAGACACACACTGGAGACCGCGCTGCTGCTGGCGGCGCCGATCCTGATTACCTGCATGGTCGTCGGCATTCTGGTGACGTTGCTCCAGGCGGTCACGTCAATCCGCGACATGACGTTGACGATCGTCCCCAAACTCCTGGCGGTCGGCGCCGTGACGCTGCTGTTCGGCAGTTGGATGTTGCAGGTGAGCTTGCGGTTCACTGCTGAGATCTTCGCGCAGATTCAGAACGCCGGTTACTGATCCTGGTGCCGAGATGCTGGAGACCCTGCTCAGCTTCGCTTTGGTGCTGACACGAATTTCGGCCTTCTTCCTGGTCTTGCCGGTCTTCGGGTGGCAGGCGATTCCCGTGCAGATCAAGGCGGCGCTGGCGGTGTTGCTGTCCGTCTTCTTTGCGATCGTCGCGCCGGTCGGAATCGATCCTGCCGGCGTCTCGACGCTGAGCGCCGTCTTGCTGCTCGCTGGGGAGGCCACGTACGGTCTGGCCCTTGGCCTGATCGTCGTCCTGCTCTTTTCCGTCGTGAAACTCAGCGCCCACTTCGTGGAGCGCCAGATGGGGCTCAACCTGGCCAACGTTCTCGACCCGCTCACGAACGAGGAAGGCAAACCGTTGGGCAGTCTGGTCGAAATGCTCTTTATCCTGCTGTTCTTCAGCGCCAACGGACACCACTTGTTCCTCCTGATTATCTCAAAGAGCTACGCGGCGTTTCCGGTGGGGGTCGTGCCCAGCATCGACGTGCTGACCGACGGAGTCATCGGCGCCGGTTCCGCTATGCTGGTGGCGAGCTTGCGCCTGGCGGCTCCGATCCTCGCGGCGTTCCTGGTGCTCATGGTGACCCTCGCGCTGCTGGCGCGCCTGGTCCCCGAGATGAACATCCTCTTCATCAGCATGCCTGTGCGCATGGCGATGGGATTGATCATGACGTCCATGTTTCTGCCATTCGTGAACGGATTCATCACCGAGATGGCCGAATGGATGGCGAAACTGCTACCGCTCTAACCGAAGTGCTAAGTTTGAAGTGGCAAGTGTAAAGTGGCACGGCTTCAAACTTGAAACTTCACCCTTGAAACTTAGACCATGGCCGAGAAGCCGGCTGCTGAAAGAACCGAACAACCGACCCCGCGCAGGCTGTCAAAGGCCCGCGAGAAGGGCCAAGCGCCTCAGAGCCAGGACCTGTCGTCGGCGATCACGCTGCTCGCGCTGCTGCTGACCCTGATGCTCGTGGCGCCCGGTTTCTTCCAATGGTCCAGGTCCAAGATTGAGTCGGGTATGTCGACGCCGGCGGATACCTTTGCCAACGCTCAGACCTTCATGGCTTACCTGAACGCCAGGGTCACCGAAAGCATCGTGGTCATGCTGCCGCTTCTGGCCGCGATCAGCGCCGCCGGTATAGTCACGAGCTACGTCGTCGGCGGTGTGACGTACGCTCCCGGCGCCGTCCAGTTCAAGTGGAACGCTATCAACCCGGCCACGGTGATGCAAAACATGTTCAGCAAGCGTGCGGCGGTTCGTTTGGTCAGTTCCATCGCCAAGCTGCTCTTCGTCGGCCTGATCGTCTGGATTTATCTCCGGGACAAACTGGACGCGCTGGCTACCCTCCGCTGGGCCTGGTCGACGGATATCATCACCGCCATCGCTCGAATCGTCTCCGGTCTCGGAATCCGGGTATGCATCGCGATCTTGGCCCTCGGTATCGCCGACGCCTTCTACCAGAAATGGCAGCACATCGAAGATCTCAAGATGACACGCCAGGAGGTCAAGGAAGAGCACAAGGACAGCGAGGGCTCCCCGGAGGTCAAGTCCAGGATTCGACGCATCCAGATCCAGATGTCGATGAAGCGTCTGAGCCGCGAAGTGCCGAAGGCCAACGTCATCCTGGTGAACCCGACTCACGTCGCTGTGGCTCTGCGATACGACGCCAAGATGATGGACGCCCCAATTCTGGTGGCCAAAGGCGCCGACCACCTGGCGCAGAAGATCATCAAGATCGGGCAGTCCTACGGTATCCCCATCGTCAGACGTCCGGAGGTGGCCCGCGCGATCTACGCTTCGGTCCGGCCCGGCCAGACCATCCCGGAGGCCTTCTATGTCGCGGTCGCCGAGGTGCTCGCGATGCTCTACCGCCTGCGCCAGAAGAAGCGAGCGACTCAGCGGTAATCGGTGTTGTCGGTCGTGCGTCGTCCCAAGCGGACGCTCACGCTACAACATGCCCAGTGCAGCCATTTGGCTCTGGAGCAGCGCCAGCGTCTTCTCCAACCGCGCGTATCTCGCCACCAACCGCTCCTCCTTCTGCGCCAGGCGGTCTTCCTCGACCGCGATCCGGTCGTCCAGGTTCTTGATCTGCGTCTTGACGGATTCCTGGTCCAGGGTAAGCCAACCGCTCGTGGCCTTCAGGAAACGGTCGAGCGCGTCTTCCATCGCGCCGGCAAAGCCCTGCTTGACTCGAACGGTCGCTGTGAACGTCCCGTCCTGGCTGAGGTCGACGCTGAGCTGGAGACCGTTCTCGGCATACACCGCGTCGCCACCGCTGGTGAAACTGCTGTCTCCGGTAACGATGTTGCCGCTGAAGGTCGCATCGCGATAGGTCGATTCGGTCGCCAATTTCATGCGCGCGCCGGTGATGGCGCCGCCGGAGACAGTCACTTCCACATCGTACGTCCCGGCCGTTGTGTACTTGCTGGAAGCGCCGTAGAGCTGTACGGTGTTGCTGGTGGAGCTGCCGGTCTTGTCCGCACCGATGATAGCGAGCACGCCCATGTAGTCTTCGGCAATCGCCTCGTCGAAGGCACTGTTGTCCAAACTCAGCATGCCTTCACCGTCGAGCTCCAGGCCGATCTCGCCGGGCATGAGAAAGCTGTCGACGTCGACGACGAAGCCGCTCGTCTGTCGCAGCAGCGGCATGCGGACTTCATTGTTGATGCTCCTGACGGTGGCGTCGCCCATCAGCGTGCCGGCGGTCTGGGTCTCTTCCTCGTAGCCGGTATTCTCGTTGATGAAGGCCAGCACCACATTGTAGGCATCGACCATCGAGTTGAGCTTTTGTTTAACCGATTCGATGTCGCGCGTCAGGTTCACCTGGACGGTCCCGGTGTCGTGCAGGTGCAGCGTCACGCCGGAAAGCACGTTGTCGATCGTGTTGGAGCTGCGCGAGATCCACTCTTCGGCGCCGGCGGGAAAGCCGTCGACCTTGATGCGTGAATCCTGAGCCGCCTGCGTCTCGGTAAAGTCCGCCTCCGCGTAGGCGGCCAGGGTGGCCGTGACGCTACCGCCCTGGGTGGATTGGCTGATCGCCGGGACGTCGAACGTCGTGGAGCCGGAGCCGGGGTTGTAGGTCAGGCTCAATTGCATCGAACTGGCGCCGCTGGTGTGGTCGGTCAGGCGGATCTGCCCGTGCACGAGCGTGGCGGTCGCGGTGCCGCCGAAGGCATCGTTGATCTCTTCGATGAGGTGATCGAGCTTGGTGTTCGCGTTGACCGCGAAGACCTGATTGACCGCCGTGCCGTCGTGCTGCTGGCCGCTGATCGTGATGGTCTCGTCGCCGGCGAACGTCCCGTCGAACTCGTCCAGGTCCATGATCTTCGTCGCGAGGGGCGCATTCGCGCCGCCGGCCGTAAAAGGCGACGCCGTCTGCCAGACTTCCGTGTTGCTGGCGTTGACGCCAATCTCGTAGTCGGAACCGGCATCGTTGCCGTTGAGAACGAGATGGTAGGCATCGTTATAGTAGAGCAAGTTGGCCGTCAGACCGGGATTGTTGGCGTCGTTGTTGATCAACCCCACGAATTCTTCCAGGGTGGTGTCGGCCGTCGTCGTGATGACCACCTCCTGGTGATTGTACGTGTAAATGAACGTGCCTTCCCCGACGTAGTCCTCAGCGTATTTGGCGCCGACGGTGTGGACCCAGCGGTCCGCATTGGCCAATTGATCGATGACAACAGTATGGTTGCCCTCAAAAGCATTATTGGACGATTCCGCTGTCAGGATGTCGGTATCGCTCGAGGTCGTCGCATAGGCGCGAAGCTGGCGAGCGTCGGACAGCGCTGCGGCCGTGCTTTTCAGTGTCTCCAGCTTCGTTTTCAGGCTGCTCAGGGCATTCTTACGCTCGTTCCACGTGTCCTGGCGCGCCATATACTTGTTGAGGGTGCGCCGCTCGATCGCCATGAGCTGGCTGATCAGCTTGGCGGTGTCGATGCCTGTTGCCAGTCCTGGAAGCCGCAATTCACCCATTCTTGTTGGCCTTTAAGTGCCTCGGGAAGACCGAGCCAGTTCCATCGGGGGTCGTTCTATCGCACAGCCCCTTCATGGTTATCGTTCAAACCGCCTTGCTTCTAAAGGCGTCAAACTCTATTTTCGAGCGGCTCCCACGCAGAGGGGTGCCGCCTCCTCGGCAGCATTCAGTTCCAGATTGTACCGACCGGCATTCTCGTCACACCACGCCAGCACATCGAGGTTGCCCTGGTGCTCGAACGCATCGGCCTTGAACTGCCGTGCGGCCGGGCTGTCATGATGGTCGATCTCTCGCTCCAGAGACGCCAGCGACCGCTCTCTGACGTCCAGGGCGTAGAAGGCCATACCTCGAAGCAGGTCGAAGCCGACGATACGCTTCGACAGCGCCGGCTCCATCATCTCAACGCCGTTGAGGATGTTGACGCAACTGACATAGCCGCCGGCGTTGAACGCGCCGACGGCGTGTTGCAGCAGGCTCTCGAGCACGCGCGGGTCCAGCGGTTCGTTTTCCCACTTGATGATGTGGGCCTTGAAGCGCGTCAGAAAGTCGGAGCAATTGCACGCGCGCAGTTCCCGCTCGATGTCCGTCCCTGGGACGGTGCGCATCTCCTCGCGAATTCGCTCCAGCTTGCAGTCACCGTAGCTGCGGTAACGAATCCGGCGGTTACGCGGGTCGAAGGTGGAGAGAACCTGCGTCTGACTGACGCTGTGGACGCGGTATAGGGTCAGGAACTCGGCGATGTTCTTGAAACGCACGCTCGGATCGTGCCGGGACAGCTCGGCGAGTTTGGCCGACCAGAAGGCGTCGGACGCAAAGGGATTCTCGTCGTAGCCTCCGATGCGCTCGAACATCGACTTGCGAATGATCGCAGAGATGTGGCTGATCCCGTGCCGCCACGAAGCCGCCTGCTTGGCGATTTGCTCGTGTTCGACCGGCAGCTCGATGGGATCGGTATACTGAATGCCCTTGAACTCCTCGAAGAAAGTACGGTAGAAGGATCCGACCATCGCCAGACGGCTATCCTTGCTGATCTCGTCATATAGGCGCTCCAGCTTCGTCGCCTCCATGAGGTCGTCGGAATCATGGATGACGATGAAGTCGGAGCCGGCGCGCTCGATGGCGAAGTTCCGGCGGACGTAGGGTCCGGCGTTCGTATCGAAATAGAATGGCTTGATCCGAGCATCGCGCCGCACGTATTCCTCAATGATCGGTCGCGTACCGTCGGTGCTGGCATCATCGAGCAGGTACAACTCCCAGTCTTGCAGGCTCTGCCGGCGAACACTCTCGAGGGACTCCACCAGAAAACACTCGCAGTTGTGACAGGCGGTGACCACTGTGACCTTCGGGGCGCCGCCGACGCCTGGTGTACCGACAGCGACATGGGTTCGCGGCACAATGGCCGCCGCGGCGAGGCGTTGCCTGAGATCCGCCAGATGTCTCAGATTGATGTGCAGCAGTGCATCATTGGAGTCAGTGGGCCCTGTTATCAGCTCGCAGTGTTTACATTCCGCAGGCATGCGCTCGCTGCCGGTGGCTATCGCCTCTCTGAGGTCTTGGTACTTCGAGCCGTTCCACGTCTGCTCGAACGGCTCCGTTAACGCATTGCCCATGCGCAGGCGGTAAAGGCGACAGCAAGGTACGATGTCACCGTTGAGAAGTACCCTGATCCTCTGCCAGGGTCTGAGGCACTGTCTGTGTCCCTCGGTCGGCCTCTCAGGAGTGATATATGGCTTCCTGCTCACATCGAAGTTGTTGGGAATCTCCAGTCGCACTCCCAACGCCTGCGCCTTGCGTCGAGCCTGATCGAAGCAGCGATTGGCCAGTTCCCGGTGGAAGAGCAGGGAATCGTCGAGCGTCAGCCGGCCATCGACGTGTACGAAGCTGACGGCCACGCTGTCGAAACCGAATCGCGCCACCATCTCGATCGTATCCGGCAGCTCGGCGACATTGCGCTCCATGGCGACAAACGCCAATTGGAGTCTCAGGCCATCACGACGCCGTTTGATCTGGGCCAGTCGCTCGAGGTTCTCTTGAAGACGGTCAAAACTCAGGTGCGTTCGTATCGATTCGTACGTCTGTTTGGTCGCCGCATCAAGGGAGACTTTGACAGAACCAAAGAAGCGTTCCACCGCTTCGGCTCGATCGCCTGCAAGAGAACACAAATTGGTCGTCATCTCCAGATGAACGCCGAAGCGGCTGGCATACTCCGACATCTGGTAGAAATCGGGGTGAAGCAACACCTCTCCTCCTATCAACAGGACTTTCTGCGCCGCAGGAAGCAGGTCGTCGGCAAGATACTTGAAACGGTTCAAGTCCAGGACGTCCCCGTGAGGTCCGTAGTTGCACATGATGCAGCCGGCGGTGCACCGCCCGATGACGTTGAATTCCACAATCATCGGTTTGTGGACGCACTCGTGTGGCTTGTGTTGCCTGGCCCGTGTGAACGCCTCAAGGTTCTTGATCTTTCGCGCGTGGAGGGCAAACGTGCTCGCCTTGTCAGTCCTGCCTGCTCTACGACAGATCTCGGACAGCCGAACCGCCGTGACATGCTTGGCTGGTGCGTTGCCAGCCATGGACGCGTACCTGGCCTCGAGCTTCGCCACTGCCTCTGCATGCACATCTGCGGCTTCGGAAACAGCAAGCGGCTCTGCTCGGTCGGGCGGCGATGCGGTGGGGACCTCGTCCGGTCGGCGCGATATGGTTTCCGTCGGCGGCTCGCACGTGGCGCTGCGGTTCATCGCGTCTCGAGGTGCGACAGACCGAGGCACCGGCAGCGTCGCGTCCAACATACCCAGCAGTCGGTCGCGCACGCGCTCCATGTCCTTTCTCTGGCTCTCGGAGACTTGGACGTGCGGGTTCTCCAAAAGACGCGTATAGACCGCGACGACTTTGTCGTGACGCCCCACCTTCAGATAGCATTGAGCCAAAAGCGTGCAACCGCCCACGTAGCATTCACAGACGTCGGTGTAGTTGGTGAACTCCGACCTGGCACGATCGATCCGCCCCAATGCGAGGAGTCCCTCCAGCGGCGATAGGGCTTCTTCAAGCAGCCTGCACGCGTGCCCGGGCTGATCGAGCCTGGCATACAGCGATGCCGCGATATGCCGGGCGACCAGGGAATCCGGCCGGTACGCCAGCGCCGCCTCGGCGCGCTCCACCGCCACCCGCGGAAAGCGCCTGCCGAAGAACAGGCAGTTGTCCAACAAATGCTCGAAGTGTCGCTCATCGGCTTGGTCCGAGAGGCAATAGAGGCCCGAAACAAACCCGAAGAAAGTCATAGTGAGGTAGATGTCGCCATTCTGGAGGAGGCCGGCCCGCTTGAGGTAGTCGATGCAGAAGTGATTCTCCAGGGAAGAGCGGTCGACCAGGCGTTCGCGCTCCTGTCGCGGACCGATGTATCGGGCGACGACCTCGGGACAATAGAGAATCGGCCGAGCGGGTATTTCTGCGCCGGTGTAGATCCGGTACGACAGTTGGAACGCCCCCCGCATGAACGGCGTCTCGGCAAATCCGCCCAGCAAAGTGAAGACGTCCTTGGGGAAGACGCACATTTCGTCGGCATCGCACGCGGCGCACAAGGTCTCCGACCCGAGGTCGAAGCATACCGGCATCGCGCCGTCCGAGAGAATCCGGCCGCGCAACCCGTTAATGTCCTCGGCCTCAAAACGCCGGACGACTCGCTGCACGAATTCCGGCTCGGGAACCACCCATTCCCCCAGAAACGCGACATGCGAACCTCTGGCATGCGCGACCGCGGCATTTCTCTGGCGCCACGGGCTGAGTTCCTCTCCGGCCTCGAGTACGACGTAGTCGAAATCCGCGTCCTGGAGCAGGCTTGAAACATCGCTGGAGTCGGGGTCGCGTCCCAGTACGATCACCTCGAAACCCTTATCGGTCTGAGCGTTCAGCGCCGCTACCTGTTGGCTCCACCCCGACGGCACGACCCCGCACGGCACAACAATGGACAGAGGCGTCGCGTGACGAGAGCGGCGGTCAGCGACGCACCTGAGCATGGCAGACTCGGCCCCGGCCGACCGCCCGAACGGTTCGGCGCCGAACAGCGCGTCTCGCACCATGGCGATACGGTCCGCGCGGGTCCATTGAGGATCGTATCGATCCAGGTGGCGCACGCAGAACGCGCGCGCCACTTCCGTACCGTGTGTCTGAGCCTCACGCTCCAAGTAGAGTCGGCTCTTGTCCGGCAGCCCCAAGGCGAAATAGGCCAGGCCCCTCACGAGATCGTAGGCCCGCACCGTCTGCGCGATTCCTGACGCCAGGCGTTCGACGATGCCGCACGTATTGATGCAGCGGACGAGTTGTCCCGTGCCGAACTGCGAGTAGATTCTGGCCATGAACTGGCCCACGATGCGCGCGGTCAGCGGCTGGCTCTCCCAGTCCTTGAAGAGATGCTCGTGCCTCTGGATGAAGTCGCCGCAGACGCTTTTGCGCAATTCTGCTTTGACATCAACCGTCGGATCGGCATCGAGCTTCTGTATCACCTCCGACAGTCTGCTCCTGCGATACTCCCTGAATCTAGCCCGGCGACCGCGAGGATCGAATGAAGGTAAACTGCCGGTTTGCGAGTCGGCACGCATGCGCCGCAACGTGAGAAATTCAGGGATGTTCTTCAACCGAAGCTCGTCGCTGCGGCTGGCGTACTCGGCCACCTTGGCCAACCAGAACGAATCCGAACTGAAAGGATTCTCGTCATAGGGACCAATGTCTTCGAACAGACGCTTGCGGATGATGGCGGAACCGTGCCAGGCATAGTCGCATATCCCGCCGTTGCGATAGTCCTCGAGAATCTGTTCGTGCGTGGTCGTAAGTATCACGTCCTCGGTGTGATCCGGCCCCTGGTACCGGTCGAGGAACATCCGGTAGAACGAGCCAACGACCCCGAGACGTTCATCCTGCGTGATGGCTCGATGCAATCGCTCGAGCTTGTTCGGGCACATGAGGTCATCGGCGTCCTGGATCACGATAAAGGGCGCGCCGGCGCGCTCGATGGCACGGTTGCGTCGGACGTACGGGCCAGCGTTGTCATCGAAGTAGTAAGGGATGATCCGCTCATCGCGACCGGCATAGTCCGCAATGATGCGCCGCGTCCCGTCGGCGCTGCCGTCGTCGAGAACGTGCAATTCCCAGTCCGACATGGTTTGCGCGAGGATGCTGTCGAGACACTCCGGAAGGAACTCCTGCGCATCGTGACAGGCCAGAATGACCGACACCTTCGGGGCCACGTGGCGCGCGCCGCCCGAGGATGAGTGGCAGCGAATCGATGCATCGCCTGCAGGAGTACCGTCGTGACGGTGCTGGGGACGTGTCTCGGTTTCGCGCTCTGCGACGGGCGGAGGCACCGACGGTTGCAACGACGACAGGCGGAGGAACCGATCGCGCAGTCGCGTAACATCATCGCGCATGGACTGCGGGATGTGGACCAGGGAATTCTCCAAGAGCTGCGTATAGACTGCGGTGACTCGATCGTAGCGTCCCATCTTCAGACAGCACTGGGCCAGCAGCATGTGGCAGCTCACGTATCGCTGCGCGAGAAGCGTATGATCCTGGTCATTGTCCGGACGGCGCGTGCGCCGGGCGCGACGAAGCAGGGCATGCATCAGCACCAGCGCTTCTTCGCACTTGCTGGCTGCCAGTGCGTGCTTGTCAAGGGCCAGCAGCCTGTTGGCGTGCTCCAGCAGCCAAACGCTCCTCTGGTCTTTGTACACCACGGTGTCGCACCAGGATCCCCGCGGCTCGGCCTTTACCAGTTTCCCGTCGCTCTTGAGGATCCACGTGGCGCCGGACGTTCGCCCGGAACGGTCCGTCTTGCCGGCCAGCGCGCGGTTTCGCGTCGCTTCGGTGCCTTTCCAGGCCTCCTCTCGCCCGCCGGTCATGTGTGCATAGTCGTGATCCTGGTGCACCGCCGTGACATACTCCGTGCCGTCGACGACGGGAATGCCGCGCTGATTGGGGTCCATGACCAGCCAGTTGTCCCAGACGGTCCGTCCCAGCGCAAATGGCGGAATCGTGGGCCACAGTCCCTTGCGAAAGACAAAATAGTCCAGGCCCGACTCGGGGTGAATCATGGCATGCTCCTGCATCTGCCTCTGGAGCGCTGCCTGCCAGTCGGATCGGTCGAAATCGATTTCATCAAGAAGCGGAAGGTCCCAGCGTTGACCGATCAGCAGGAAGTCCGACAGCTCGGCTCGCACTCTTCGTGCGGCTTCGACAAAGTCCTGGAAGAGGATCATGTCGGCGTTCACATAGGCAACGACACTGTGTGAAGCGTGGTCCTGGGCCGCCTGAAACAGCTTGTCGACCAGCGGTGTGCCGAACTCATTGCGTTCGATCCCGCGAATATGCTGCGCGCCGACCTCTTCCGCCATTTGTCGGGTCCCGGCCTCGTCGCCGAAGAGAATGATCTCAGGCCTGGGCCTGAGTCGCGCCCAGCTCCGAATCGCATTTTTCTGAATGGTGCCAATGTCGCCGTCAAAGGGTTTGGGCAGAGCAAAGATGGTCAGGCCGTCCTCGTCCTCCGGCTGGGGTGAAGCGGGTGGTTCGACCCGCGCGGTGAGGTCATCAAGGAGCCGCTGGTACCGCGGAGGGTTGGGCTCCATCGCACCGGCGGCAAGAACGTCTCTCGCCTGCGAAAGCAAGCCCAGTTTGGCCAGACAGACAGCAAAGGCAAACCCCACCCCTTGGTCGTGTGGGTGTTGCGAGAGAAGCTGCTGGAGGTGCTCGGCCACTTGTTTGGTCTTGCCCTGCGAGTAGGTCGCCGCGAGGCAACGCATCGTCTCGCGTAGCGGGCCAGACACAGGTACGGATTCCAGCGGATTGTACAAGACGGCGCCGCGCCATCCGTTACGTTCGGCCGGGCTCTCCCGAAGATCTGCCCGGTTCCGTGAAAGGTAGTCTCGGCTCCAGGTGAAGTGTGCGTGTTTACCCCTCTGCTCGTAGACAAGCGTGACGCCATATCGGTTGACGAAATCCAGCAGCGGGATCACCTCGGCAAAGCCCATGAATGACCCGCGTTCGTGGTAAGGCGCGTAGTGCCCGTTGAAGCACTGGAGTTCGTCGATCTCCCCGACGACGCGGCTCTCCAGAAAGGCTCTCGCACTATCGTGCGTCAGTCTTTGCTCGCTGAACCACAGGTCGTCCACAATGACCAAGCTGCCGTCGGGCAGCGCCGGCAGAGCGTGAGCAAGCACATGCTCCATGATCGGCACGTGGGGCAGATCGTGCGCATCCACAAAGAGCACCACCCGATCCTGGGCGGTCCATCGGGACGCGAAGTCGGTCTTCAGGATATCCTGCTCCAGAAGGGTGACACGGGACAGATCCGCAGGCAGAAGGCGACGCGTCTGCGCAAGCTTGGTGAAACTCAGATCGATGGCTACAACTCTGGCCCGTTCGGTGGCCGCCAGCCAGGTGCGCAGGGACAGCCCTCCGAGCGTGCCCAGCTCGACAATCACGGTCGGATCGAAATCGCGAGCTAGAGACCACAACGCCGCCAAGGTCTGAGGGGACTGATCGCGGTAGTACAGCCGGTTGTCCATGGCAGACAGGACTTTGAGCCAACGTGCGAATTCCTGCGTCGGAGCCGTCGAAGGTGTCGTGCGGACGACGGACGAAGGAACCTCGTTCGCCGACGGCGTGGAGTTCTTTCCGCGTAACTGGGTCTTCAACCGCGCTAACTGAGGACTGTCCGGGTCATGCCGCGCGGCCTGTTGCATGAAATACTTGCACTTCGCCGACCCGCCTTCAAGATTGAATACTCCCCGGGCAGCCCAGACGTAGTTGGCGGCAATCGCTTGCTCGACAGTGACATGGCACTCGCGCAGAACTCTGTTCTCGCGAAACAAGTCGGGCATGACGCGCTCGCGCTCGACCGTCAACTGATCGTAGATTCCCACGCTGCGTGTATTGGACTGCGCATGCCGGCCGTAGTAGGTGACGTCCAATGGCAGGTAGATGATCTCACCCACGCCAGCAATTCGAATCCAAAACTCGAACTCTCCTATGCCATAACGCCAGTGGTGGTCGTGCAATCCCGCCTTCTCGATAGCCTGGCGCCGAAAGAACGACGAGCAGAAAGGCGGAACCAGGTCCTGGCACACATACGCTTCGAGAGAGAACGGATGCGGCGGCACGCGGGGTCCCCACTTCTGTCCATCCTCGTTGACATAGCTGACATTGCCGTAGAAGGCGGCGATGTTCGGGTGATCTTCAAAGGCCCGGCGTGCGCTCTCCAGCGCGTCCGGGAACAGCTCTTCATCGGACAGGCATGAGCCGATGTACTTGCCTCGACAGCGCTTCAGGACGCGGAAGAACCCTTCTTCCCCGCAGGAATCGGGAACGGAAAGGAACTGAATGCGCGGATCGGCGTATTCGGCGATGATCTGAGCCGTCTGGTCCGTGGATCCACCGTCCTGGATCACGTACTCGAAATCGGTGAACGTCTGACCGAGGACGCTTTCGATGGATCGCCGGAACATCCGTTCGCGGTTCGCAACGTTCTTGATAACCGAGTAAACGGAAAACAGCGGCGTCCTTGGCTTCGTTGGCATGGCTTCATTACCCCGCATAAGTGTTGACTCGAAAGCTGTCCTCAACCTGAGCGTCAGTTGACATAGAAGACGATATGCGACGCCAGGTTCTCGAACCTCATCGGCACCAGCAGGAGGCGTCGCAGAGCGTGTTTGACCTGGCGCTGCTTCTCCGGCGGAACGAAGAAGAGAAAGAACCCCCCACCGCCGGCGCCGCAGAGCTTGCCCCCCAGCGCGCCGGCTCGGACCGCCGTATCGTAAATGGCATCGATGGTGGGGTTGGAGACGAGTGCCGTCAACTGCCTCTTGAGCACCCACGACTCCTGCAAGAGCCGCCCAAATTGATGATAACCTTCGACCGGCCCTTTCAGGATATCCAGCGCCTCGGGCACCATGTCCCGCATGCGCGTGAGCTCCGGTATCTTCTTGGGTGTGTTGCGGATTTGTTCCGTGGCAATCTCGGAGGAATACCGGCTGAACCCGGTGAAATAGAACAGCAGATTGTCCTGAAGGTAACCCAGTTTCTCTGGCGGCAGGACCACCGGCTGGACAAAAATGCCGTCGTTCCTTCCTCCGAACTCGATGTGATTGAAACCGCCGAAGGCCGCGGCCGTCTGATCCTGAGAGCCGACGTTCTCACCGATGATGTTCTGCTCGATGTTGATCGCATCCAGAGCCAGTCGTCGCTTGGTGACCATCTCTCCCTTGAGGGCATAAAGCGCCTGCAACAAACCCACGGTGAAGGACGAGCTGGACCCGATGCCGGACATGGCGGGGATATCGCTGGTATGAACAATCTCGACGCCGTGCTCGATGCCGCTGAAACGCAAACACTCCCGAACCGAGGGATGTTCGATCTCGTCGATGGTGTTGGTCAGCTCGCTCTTGGAGTAGCGGATGCGGTACTTGTAGTCGAAGAACGGAGGCAGGTAGCGGCAGGTGATATAGCAGTATTGGTTGATCGTCGTGTTCAGTACCTGACCACCGTGCTCTCGATAGTAGACCGGATAGTCCGACCCACCGCCAAAGAAGGAAATCCGAAAAGGCGTTCGGGTGATAATCATCGGGTGACCCGCCACGATGCGGCGGCTCTCGATCGCGTCCCCGCTTTCGCTGCGCAGCTCCGCCAGACCGGTCTCAGCGCCGAGTTGGCGGTCCGCGTCGAGATCACACAACGAGGTTTTCGAGGAGGTATGGGTGACGATCATAAGGTGCTCCTGTACCAGTCGAGGGTTTTCTGCATGCCGGTCTCGATAGGTGTGGTGGCCTGGAAACCCAACAAGCGTTGCGCCTTGGCCGGATCGATCAGGCGTTTCGGAATCATGGTCGGCTTGGTCACGTCGTACTCGATGCGCGCATCGGTGTACCCGTCAAGCTCGAGGATCAACTCCAGCATGTCACAGAGACGATGCTCTCTGCCGCTGGCCAGGTTGATGTGTTCGAAGGTATCGATCTTCTCCATGGCCAGCAGCATACCTGCGACAAAGTCTTCCACGTAGATGAAGTCCTTGATGTCTTGTCCGTCTCCCCAGACCTGAATCGGGTCGTGGCGTTCCACCACGCGCCGGATCAGCGCCGGCAGGACGTGACTGGTGGCCCATTCGAAATCATCGTAAGGACCGTAGATATTGGCCGGCCGGACCACCACCACCTTCATCGGGTCCTTGATCTTCGTGGCGTACATCTCGCAGGTGGCTTCGCAGAAGCGCTTGAGCCAGCCGGCGATGAAGTACTTCTCGAAGAACTCACCGGTCACTTCGTCTTCCTTGACCGGATGGTCCGTCACGGGGTATACGGTGTTGCTGCTGATGAAGAGCACCTTCTTGACCTTAGCCTCGTAGGCGGCTTCGAGCATGAGCATGCTCATCATGACGTTCGGCGTCAGCAAGAAAAGGGGCTTGCTCTCCATCATGCCTGCTCCGGCGGTCACGGCCGCACACAGAAACACGTAGTCCACGCCCTGGCACACGCTGGCGCAATCCTCGGCCCTGGTCAGATCGCATCGGACATAGTCAACCCGTTCGTCTGCGATCACCGCGTCCTTGACGTGAAGTGTGGCGCGAACGTCGGCGCCCAGATCCGACAGGCGCCGGACCAGATTCGCTCCCACGAAGCCGGCACCGCCGGTCACAAGCACTCGTTTTCCTTGGAACATAACACTCTCTCGACTGTGCGGCCGTGTGACGATTCCCGACCAGGCAGTGGCATGATTCCTTGCCGGCACGCAAGCGGTTGCCGCGCTGACGGTGGGTCTTCTCTCCGATCACAGACAGCCGCCTTGACCTTGACGAGCGCTGGCCGTCCGTAGCGGTACAGATTGAAGATTCGGTTCTCGATGGAATAGCGGTAGTAGACTTGACGCAATTTAACGAACACGCGGTTGGGAGGCACCACCTTGATCATCTGCGTCGCCAGCCAATCCAGGGGAAAAGGCAGCTTGGCGATAACGGCTCCGACAAGGAAGATGTTGTATCGGATCTGTCTCTCGCGCAGGGACCATCCGCGGAGCGTAGAGATTTGACTGCAACCAGCCAGGCCGTTGATGGGGCCGTCCGGATCGATCAGACCTCGCTGCAGGCTGTAGTCATACAGCGCGGTGCCTTTCACCGGAACCGTGGTGCTGTAGGCCGGATAAGTCACGTGGGCCTTCTTGTTCAAAGCGATCGTACCCAGGTCGTCCGCCAGCGTGGATCCGGGGGCCGCGAGCATGTAGTTGACCCATGTATTGATGCCGAAACTGTGGATCAGGCGCAACGTTTCGACGATGTCGATCTGGCGCATGCGTCGGCCCAGCACCTTCTCTCTGACGACTTCGGAGGTGCTGTCCACGGAGAGGTGAACGGAATAGCAGCCCGCCTGTTTCAGCAGGCGCAGCAAATCGGCGTCCACTCGATCCAAACGCAGGTAGCAGTTGAAAGGTATGCCAATGCGACCAGCATACTCCCGTGCGAACTCTTCCAACCAATCGTCCGCCTTCATGGCGAAAAGATCGTCGCCGAACTTGACGAAATCCATGCGATAGCGGTCGCGCACGAATTCGATCTCTCGAATCACGCGTTCGACCGAGAAACGTCTGGCGATGCGCCCCTTGCCTCGATAGAGCTTCTTGTAGTAGTTGTTGCAGCAGTAGCTGCAACTGAAGGGGCATCCTCGCGTAGCGTAGAACGTCTTCTTGGGCGTGTCCTTTAAGAAGGTGTCGGCGAGGGTAATGTCACGATCGGGAAACGGCAACTCATCCAGACAGTCAACCAACGGACGCACCTCGTTGCGACCCTTGGCGGTGATCAGATTCGGCACATCGTCAAAGGATCGCCCCTGCTCGATGCGCCGTAGGAAATCGCGGAAGACCAACTCCCCTTCTCCCGCGCAGAACGCATCGACGCCGGCCGACGCAAATGTCTCAGGGCTGAACGTCGGATGGGGTCCGCCCATGATCGAGATGAACGCGAATTCACTCTGTGCTTCTCGGTGCGCCGCCGTCAGCGCCTCGAAGCTCATCACGTTGGCCGAATAAGCCACGACGTCGGGCCGCTCGCGATGAACCGCCCGCATCAGGTCCGTCTGGTCCAGAATACAGAGGTTCGTCTCCCACCCCAATTCCTTGGCCACGGCTGACAGGTACGGGACCGCGATGTGGTCGGCAAAATCGATTTCTTTGATGACAAACAGGACCTTCATGTGTCGTCGTCTCTACGTCTGCATGAAATGGCCGACTTCGTCCCTGCGTGAGACGATGGGCTGCTTCACCGGCCACCAGAGATTGAATTTCGGGTCGTTCCAGACGATGGTGAATTGGCCTTTCGGGTTGTAGTACGTCGATTGCTTGTAGTGAAAGATGGCGCGCTCGCTCATGACCACGTGCCCATTGCCATGTCTGGGCGGGATCAAGACCTGGAGCCGGTTGTGCTCCGAGAGGGTAAAGCCCTGCCAGCGGCCGTACACGTTCGACTCTTGGGCAGCGTTCAGAACGACCAGATAGAACGTGCCCTGCAGGCACGAGACAAGCTTCCAGGTCTCGGCGTCGCCGTGGAGGCCACGCAGCACGTGCCGGCTCGAAACCGATATGTCGTCCTGAACGAAGGTCACGTCGATGCCGTTGTCGCGGTACAACCGCTCGTTGTAGGTCTCCACATAGGTGCCGCGGAAATCCTCGAAGATCGTCGGAGGCCGGATGAGCAGAACGCCCGGCAGATCGGTCTGCGTGACTTCCATGGTCGGACGGGAGTTGCTCATTTCACCGCCTCGGCAAAATAGTTCTTCTTGCACTCATGTTCACCTTCGTGTTCCAGGTACCAGGCCCAGGTCTCTTGGAGGCCGTCCAGCAGGCTCGTGGACGGGTCGTATCCGATCAGTTCTCGAGCCCTTTCGATGTCCATCAGGCGCTTGGGGTAGCCAGAAGGCTTGCTCGCGTCGAACTCGTAGCGGAAATCCAGGAACTGATTCAGGGTCTCGACGAGCTGGCGAATGGTGCATTCCCGTCCGCTGCCGAGATTGACGAATCCCCCTTCGGTGCCGTGATGGAGAGCCAGTAGTACGCCTTCGGCCACGTCGCGGCTGAACACGAAATCGCGGACTGCCGAACCGTCGCCCCATACGCGCAGCGGGTCCTCGCCCCGCCGGATGCGGTACATCAGGGAAGGAATGACCATCGCGTTCTGCGGGTCGAAATTGTCGCCTGGGCCGTAGACGTTGCTAGGTCTGACGATGGCGAAGCTGCGGCGCCCGTACTGGGTGTGGTAGGCCTGGATCTGCAGTTCTGCGACGCGCTTGGCCCAGCCGGCGAAATCCATCGGCAGGCTGTCCAGACGGTAGTCCGCTTCCCGGAAAATGTCAGTGCTGGCATAGGCGCCGATCGAACTGGTGTAAACGACTTTCGGGATGTCGTTGACCAGGCAGGCCTCGAGCACGTTGGTGTTCATCATCAGCGTCGGGACAAAGTGGCTTGCGACCATGCTGGTCGATACGGCTGCCGACCCTTTGATGCCGGCCAGATGGCAGACGCAGTCCATCCCATACGTGACGTCCTTGCAGAACTCGAAGTTGGTCAGGTCACCGAAGATGTGCTCGGCCCGGTCGCTGACCCTCACGCGATCCAGCGACACGATGCTCACCTCTGCGCCGGCATCGCAGAGCATCTTCACCACCTGACGTCCGATCAGTCCGGTGCCGCCCGTGACAAGAGCGCGACGCCCGTTGAATTGTCGTAGTATTTCCTGGTCGATCACTCTGAGACCTCCATGCCCAAGGGTTACACGATGCAATAAGCCGACGGCGCAAATGCCCACGGAATCGACTGAGGTTTCAGGTTGTGCTTCTTGAGGAATCGATCGACGGCAGCGGTCTCACCGGGCCACTCGGGAAAGCCGTATTCATCGAAGCCAATGATCCCACCGGGCACCATGTAGTCGTAAATCGCTTGCAGCACGACGTCGGTGGGCTTGAAGATGTCCATGTCCAGAAGCACGAAGCGAAACCGCACCCCCGGGTTGTCTGTGAGAAACGCCGGGAAGGTGTCGCAGACGTCTCCCTTGACGACGTGCAGGCGCTCGCGCAACGCGGCATTGGCCTGCTTGAAGCGTTCGAGATCGCTGAGGAAACGGGCCGGGTCCTGCGCGAATCCTCCGACCTTCCGCTGGGAAGCGCCCAGTACGGTCTCGTCGCGTTGGTCCAGTTCGACGATACCCTCGAACGTGTCAAAGCCGTAGAGATGATGAGCACAACTGCCGTACTTCTCAAAACTCGGACGGTTGAAGATCTCCAGGAGCCGCGCCAGGAAGAAATACGTCGAACCGTTGAAGACACCAAACTCCACGATGCTGCCCGGCAGCTCGCACGTCTTGCGGTACAGTTCATAGATGGCCAGGTGCCTCTCGATGTGAGAGCGCCAGAGATAGCCGGAGTACTTGGAGACCTCGAAGAAGAAGTCCCTTTCCACGCCATTCTCATCCGTGATGCGCATCTGATCGTTCATGCTTGTCGGTTCATTCCCTTGAAACGGCGCTAGCGGCGTGAATACGCCTACTCCACGACGAAGTACGATACGCGCGAGGCGTAGCGATAGCGTTTGAGTCGGACGTTTGGCAGGCCGAAGACCTCCATCAGAGCTGCGGTCTCTCCCGGTGAATCGGGGTCGTTCAGTTCATCGAACGCCAGAACGCTGCCTTTAACAAGCCGACCCCGAATCGCCTGCAGGCACTTGCGCGTCGGTTCGTAGATGTCGAAGTCGAAATAGGCCAGCGCGACGATCGTCTCGGGGCGCTCGTCCAGATAGCGTTCGATCTCCGTCGTCGCGTCGCCTTTGCGGATCTCGAACTTGCAGATATGCGACAGCGGATTGTCGGCCTCCTGAAACTGCATCACGCGTTCAAGGTACTTGTCATAACCGTCGGTCGTCGCTAGCCCACCCGCTCGAATTACATCACAGCCGAGATTGTCCTTCTCGTGCACGGAGGGGAAACCAGTGAAGGTGTCGAACGCAACGATCTTGCGGTGGCGATTGAAGGGTTCGTAGATTCCCCGCAAGGCGGCAAACAAAGACGCGTTCTGGCCCCAGCGCGTGCCGAGCTCCATCACGACACCCATGACATCCACGATCTGCTGGTAGAGATGGTCCATGCAGAGGATGCGGGAGAGGTTCTTGGAGTTCAGAAACAGGCCGAGGTTGTTGAGGATGTCCGCGTCGGGGATGGGACAGTCGCGAAAATGACGCGCGAAGGCCGCACGGAGGTCCGTCTCTTCGGCGCTGGCGTAGAGTTCTTGCTGGTCGATTTGATCTAACATGACTATCTCCTTGTCACGCCGGCTGCCTGATAAGGGCTGGGACCGGATTCTCGGCGCCGAAAGCTTCGATCCAGGCCCAGTAGCGGAGCTTGCCTTCGACCAGATCGAATCGGCTTGGGTCTTCTGCAGAAGCAACGACACGAACAGGTTTGATCGTCTCTCCACCCACAATCTGCCGGGCCAGTTCTGCCGGACCGGGCACGAAACAATCCAAGCCGTTTCTATCGGCGTGAATCTGCGCTGCGGGGATGGCTTGCGGTTCGGGTGTAAACGCACCGTCGATCGCGGCCAGATCGGTCTCGTCCAGAGAGAACGTCAGCGCCGCCGCGTTCTCTTTGAGGTGGGCCGTGTTGCCCGCCTTGGGAATCGGCAACACGCCTTGGACGAGGGCGAGCCAGTTGAGAATGACCTGGGCCGCCGTTCGTCCGTGTTTCTCGGCGATAGCGGTCAGCACGTCATCCGGTTCGCGACGCCGGAGCGACTTACCCTGGTCCAGCGGACTGTAGGCGATCAGCGTCACACCGTTTCTTCGGCACGATGGCAAGAGGTCACGTTCCACGGTCCTGTCGAAAAGGTTGTACTCGACCTGTAAGGCGACCGGAGCGCGAACTGCACAGGTGAATGCGTCGTCGAGTCCCCTGCAACTGAAGTTGCTCAAGCCGATGAACCTGACTTTTCCTTGCTCGACGAGCCTCTCCAGCGCCGTCAGAGTCTCTTCGACAGGAATCGACGGATTGGGCCAATGGATCTGATAGAGGTCGATGTAGTCGGTCTTCAAGCGCTTGAGGCTTCCTTCGGCTGCCTGCGCGACGTCATACGCGCGCAGATTCTCCGGCGAAACCTTGGTGGCAATGAAGGCTTCGGAACGCCGGCCTCGGACGGCCTGGCCGACCAGAGTCTCGGTGTGACCGGCCCCATAGGCTTCGGCCGTATCGATGAAGGTCAGTCCCAGATCGAGCCCCATCCTGATGGCCTCGATGGCGCTGGCATCCTCGCTGGTCTCGGCGGTGAAACGCCCCCCGAGGCCCCAGGTGCCCTGGCCGATCGCGGAGACGAATGGACCGTCTTTTCCCAATCGGATCTGGTTCATCTGGAAGCCTCGCTGGATGTCCATTGTCGGTCGCATGAGCAAGACTTGACAGGCACGACCGGCGCCGTTGCACAAGTGGGCACGTCCGTGCCGAGCCACTGACAAATCGTCTCGGTAGCGCTGTTCAGATCGATCCCATCCAAGGCCCGCATGCTCTCGCGATCGCCGATTTCGCAGTGGTAGGTATCGCGCATGCCGATGCGTTTGACCCGGGTTAGAAGGCCCTCTTCCGCCACCACCTCGCAGACGAGACTTCCGAGCCCGCCGATGATGGTGTTCTCTTCCATCGTCACCACCCGGCGGCTGGCGGCCAACAGCCCCCGCAGCCGGGGTACATTGAGCGGTTTGAGGCGATAGAGATCGACCACCGCCGCGTCGATCCCTCCTTCTGATAGCTGTTCCGCCACGCGCATGGCTTGGGGAACCATGATGCCGGTGGCAACGAGCGTTACGTCCCGGCCGGCTCTGAGGAGCGCCAGACCCTCGGAGAAATCGGCGTCCGGAGCGTACATGGAGTCGAAGGGCCCTTTGTCCATGTAGATGTAAGTGGGACCGGTGCTGCGATAGGCCGATCGCACCGCGGCCGCGATGATGGAGTAGTCGGAGGGAGACCAGATTTCCAGCCCAGGCAGAGTCCGAACCAGCGACAGAACATCGGTCATGTGATGCGTCGGACCGTCCTTGGGATAGACGTAACCGGTCCCCATGCCGATCACGGTCACCGGCAGGTCCATGCAACAGATGTCGAGCTTGAGCTGTTCGAAACAGCGCAGCGTCACGAAGTTGGAAATGCCGAATACGAAGACTCTCTTGCCTCCGAGGACGAGCCCGGCCGCGACGCTCATCGCGTTCTGCTCCGCTATGCCTACGTTGAAGAATTGACCAGGCAGCTCCTTCCGGAAGCGCTTGAAGGCGAAGGCGCCGGTGTCAGCGGTCAACAGAATCACGTCTCTGTCGCGCGACGCGATGTCGAACAATTCCTCAAAACAGGCGTCTCGGGCTTCGGTATAGACTCGGGTCATGCCAGTGCCCTCCTTGCGATATCGATCTCTTCGCCCTTGGGCAAGGTGTGGTGAGAGCGCGGGGTATTCTCCAGCGTAGGCATCCCCTTGCCTTTGACCGTGTTGGCCACGATCATCAGCGGCTGGTGCGACGCGCGGGTGTGACAGTCTTCCAGCGCCGGCAGTATCTGGGCGAAGTCGTGACCGTCGATGGACCTGACCTCCCAACCGAAAACGGTCCATTTGTCCTCCACCGGGTCCAGGCCCGCTGAATCCTCGGTGAAGTCCTCCGACCCCAGCCGGTTGCGGTCGAGGATCGCCACCAGGTTCCCGAGCCGGCGCTGGCTGGCAAACATGGCGGCTTCCCAGATCGACCCTTCCTGGCATTCCCCGTCCCCCACGATGCAGAAGACCCGATAGTCACGGCCGGACAGTAGGGCGCTCCAGGCCAGACCCGAGGCGACCCCCAGGCCATGACCGAGAGAGCCCGAGGTGATCTCGACGCCCGGAACCGTCTTGTCGCAATGATTGCCCAGGCAACTGCCCTGCCGGCCGAAGTTGTCGAGTTCCGCCTCGCGGAAATACCCGCGGTCGGCCAAAATCACGTACAGGGTGCCGTTGGCATGTCCCTTGCTCAGGATCAGGCGATCGCGATCGTCCCAGTCCGGGTTGGCGGGATCGTGCCGCAAGAAGCCGCCGTAGTACAGCGCGACCAAAACGTCGGTGCAGGAGAACGAGCCCCCCAGATGTCCCGCACCGGCATGAAGCGCCATCTCCAAGGCCCTCAGGCGGGTCTGCCTGGCAATCGTTTCCAACTGTCCTATGTTCATGGTTGATCTTTCTTTCCTGTCCGGTCCGGTTCACTCGATGACGGCATAGGAGACCCGCGACGTCATGGGGAAGCGCTCGAAACGCAATGCGCCCAGACCGAAGACTTCGCGAACTGCAACGGTCTCGCCGGGGAAGATGTCATCGCACAATTCGTCGAACACCAGAATGCTGCCCTTGGACAAGTGCGGTTTCAAAGCCTCCAGGGCGGCCTTCGTCGGCGCATAGATGTCGAAGTCGAAGATCGCCAGCGACACGATGGTCTCGGGATGGCGGTCGAAGTACTGCGGCACGGTCACAATCGCGTCGCCTTTGACCAGCTCGAACCGCCGGATGTGATTCATCGGGTTGAGCTGCTCCTGGAGGGCGAGAATCTGCGCCAGGTAGTCTTCGTAGTCGTCGGTAACTGCGAAGGAACCGTCACAGCAGCGGCACTTGTCGCCGTCCTTTGCGCTCAATCCCACGAAGCCGGTGAACGTGTCGAAGCCAACGATCTTCCGATGACGATTGAATGGCTCCAGAATGCCGCGCAGAGCCGCCATGAGTGAGAGCGTCTGACCCCAGCGGACGCCGAACTCGACGATGATGCCGTGCGTGTGGACGATCTTCCGGTAGATCTCGTAGAAGAACAGCAGCCGGGAGAGGTTCTTGGACGTCAGGAACAGCCCGAGATTGGCCAGCAGTTCGTCGTTAGGCAACGGGTTCGACTGCAATCGTTCCACTAGCATCGCCTGCGCATCTTTCTCGCTCGCGCTGGAGAGGACGATGGCATCGTATTGATTAGTCTTCATCGAGACAGACATCTGCAGCCCTCGCTCAGTCGTTCGCGCCAGTACTCTAGTAGATCCTGCATGGTCTTCTCGAACGGGATCTCGGGTTCCCAGCCGGTGTGTTCGCGGAACTTGGTCGTATCGGGCACTTGAAGATCGGCATCGAGCGGTCGCAGCCGTGCGACTTCCATTTCCACGTGGATGTCGTCGGCACGCGAGGAAAGGGAGATCAGGTGCCTGAGCATGTCACCGACGGTGCAGTGGAAGGCGCCGCCAATGTTGTAATAGGCGCCGGGGATGGGATCGACCGTCACCAGCAGGTAGTAGGCCCTCACGGCGTCGCGCACGTCCGACCAGGTCCTCAGGGAATCGAGGTTGCCGGTCTTGACCACCGGCGGCAGGAGCCCCTCTTCGATCATGGCGATTTGCTTGGCAAAGGACGATTCGGCAAAGACGTCGCCCCGACGAGGTCCGGTGTGCGTGAACATACGCGTGGTCATCACTTTCATCTGGTAGGCTTCGGCGTAGAAACGACCGACGAGATCGGTGCCTGCCTTGGAGATCGCATAGGGCGATGCCGGATGGAAGGCACATTCTTCGCCGATAGGCAGCTTATCGCGGCTGACCCGGCCGAACGCCTCCGACGACGCACAAACATGAATCACCGGATCGATGTCCCGGCAGTGGCGAATCGCTTCGAGCAGACGGGCTGTGCCCAGGATGTTGGTGTCCAGCGTGGCAATCGGCGACGTGAAACTGGTCGTGGGATAGCTCTGGGCGGCCAGGTGAAACACGTAGTCGGGCAGGCTTTGCTCGATCGCTCCCTGCAGCGATATCGAGTCGCACAGGTCGCCGTGGATGAAGTACAGGCGGTCGCGGCGGTTGGCCCGGTCCAGCAGGTGCTGGACGTTGTCCAGCGGGCTGCGCCAGCGGCACATGCCGTAGATATCCCAGTCGGTGTTCTCCAGCAGGTAGTCGGCCAAGTGCGAACCGACCATGCCGGTAATCCCGGTAATCAGCGCTCGCGTCGTTCGGTGATCCGTCATGCGTTTGCCTCTTGCGTGATGAACTGTTCCGCGCCGGCGTATGATTCTGGCGTTCCGATGTCGATGAACGCATCCTGGCTCGCTACCGCGAAGAGCCCATGCCCGACCAACCCAGGAAAGAACTCCCGCTCCAGGGACACGCAACGACCGGCAGGGATCGTTTCTGCGGCCGCACGCTCGATGAGATAGACACCGGCGTTGACGAGCCCGGATTCAGGGGCCGATGGCTTCTCGGCAAAGGACTGCACCGCCCCGTCCGGGCCAACCAGCACCGATCCGTAACGCCGGCAGTCCTCGCTTCCAACCAGCCAGAGCGTCGCCCTGGCATGATGGCGAGTGTGAACGCTTGCCAGTAACGCGATGTCACACCGGCAGTAGGAGTCGCCGTTAAGGACCAGGAAGCGGTCGCCTTCGATTCGGTCGAGCGCGTAACGCACCGCCCCGCCGGTCCCAAGTGGAAACGGATCGCGCGAGTAGCGCAGGTCCATGTCCCAGCGACGACCATCACCGAAGTGAGCCTCGACAAGATCGCCCAGATACCCGGTGCACAGCACAGCGCGCCGGATACCCTGGTCGTGCAGCATCGCCAACAGCCATGCGACGAAGGGCCGGCCGGCTACCTCAGCCATAGGCTTGGGCCGGTCACTCACGGCGCTGCGCAGCCGCGTCCCCTTGCCGCCAACCAAGATCATCGCCTCAGCAGGGTGTAGCGAGTTGTCCCGCGTCGCGTCAGGCATTCAGCGTCGCCTCCATACACAAATGCCAGCCGAGCCTCTTCTCCAGCCGCCGAAAGAGTCCCTTGGGCAACATCTCGAAGTACCAGACCTTTCGATACTCATAGCGCTTGTACTCGGGAATGCGATAGGGAAAGATGTGATCGACCGTCGCGCGGCGCACCGTGAATCCTTGCAGCAGGTCCCGCGCGGTCCGGGGGGAGTAGCTGTAGGTGACAGGGCAGCCCGTCTGCGCCTCCGAGTAACGCGCGATCAGTTCGTCCAGTTTCCAGAACGCCAACCTTCCGTACTTGACGAGTATCCAGAGGACTTTCCAGGAATGGCGATGGTACACCATCAGCTTGAGCACGCTGTCGGGCCCCATATACTTGCGGACTTCGTCGAGAGCTTTGTGGGGCTGAGGGGTGTGGTGAATCACGCCAAACGAGTAGACCAGATCGTACGTTTCGACCGGCACCGTCTCGGACAGCCGCTCGGCGTCAGCCTGATGGAACGTGATGCGATCTTGCAGTCCGAAGACGCTTGCGCGCCGCTGGGCCACCGCGAGGGATGCTTCCGAGAGATCCACCGCCGTGACGTGAGCGCCGGCTCGGGCGAAGTTGATCGTATCCGTACCGATCCCGCAGCCGATCTCCAGGACCTTCTTGTCCTGCCATCGAGCGAACTCGGCAAACTGAGGGATGTGGGGTTCCACGAGGTACTTTCGCGCTTCGACCTGGTCGAAGTACGCGCGGGTCCCGACTTGCTCAGGTGAGTGCCGAATGTTGCAGGGTCGTGCGTTCCAGTACCGGCGCACGTCGTCGATTGTCTTGGTAGGCAATGTCTGGACGCCCGTCATGTCCTGTTCCCCCAGTGGGTCGCGTCCAGGTCCCGAAGGGCCGGTACGCGAACTTCTTGAATGCGGTACCCTTGTAGGCGCGCCAACAGTCGACCAGCAGCGGCATCGAACCGGTCCTTTCCTCCAGCCGGCTGATATTGAGCTGCTCGTATTCGGGCCAGTTCGTGAGCATAACCACCACGGAGGCACCCGTGGCCGCCTCGTAAGGATCGTCGCAGAGAATCCCGCGCCCTTGCAGAGCCTCGGAGACGCCTGGCGCCGCCTTGGGATCGTGCATCCGAACCACATAGCCGTCCTCCAGAAGCCTCTCGGCCAATACCACCGGTTGAGACTCCTCGACCACGTGCGTTCCCGGCTTGTACGACAGGCCCAGCAAGGCAACGGTCGAGCCCGGACCAACACGTTCGCCGATCATGTCCAGCAGGCGCTCCACAACGGCACCGTTGACCTTCACGACATTCGGACTCAAGTGGACCTGCACACCGGCGTCCTCGGCGCAACGCTGGAATGCGAGGTTGTCGCGTGGGAAGCAGGGACCGCCGAAACCAAGACCACCCTTGAGGTACTTGCGTCCCACGCGTGAGTCGGCTCCGATGGCCCCAGTCACGACGTCGATGTCGGCGCCGGGAATCCGTTCGCACACCGCGGCCAACTCATTGGCGAAACTGATCTTCATGGTTACGTAGCAATTGAGGCTCAGCTTCGTGATTTCAGCATTGGTCAGGTTCATCATCGCGCAGTGAGGATGGCTCTCCACGACAGATGCGTACAATTGCCTGGCGAGTCGCGCGGAACGGTCGTCGGAGGCACCGATGAGCACCATGTCCGGGTGCAGGAAGTCGCGGATGACCGAGCCGAGAGCGACGAACTCCGGGTTGTAGATCAGGCCGAAATCCCGACCGCAGACCTTGCCGGTCAGCTTTTCCAGCGTCGGCTTGAGCACGTGCTCGCAGGTTCCCGGCATCACGGTCGAGACGACGCCGACGACGTGAAAGGTCTTCTTGGCCTTCAGCGCCGGGCCGACGCGGTCCAACACCGTCTCGACGTACGCGTTGGAAAACCTCCCGTCGGGATTGCTGGGCGTCGGGACGGTAATCAACGTAATGTCGCTGTTGAGCACGGCGTAGGTGCCGTCGTCGGTGAATTCCATGCACCGGCGGCTTTCAGCGAGAAGGGCTGCCAGCCCCGGCTCGTCAACGAGACACTGACCATCATTCAAAGCATCGATGTGGGACGCGTTGGAATCGACGCCGATTACACGATGGCCTTTGCTCGCGAAACAGACGGCCGAGCACAAACCAAGCTTGCCCAGTCCGATCGAGGCGATGTTCATCGGACACACTCCTTTCTCGATAACCCTATGCGTCGTTCCATCCCGCCCTGCGTCGGGAAGGGTCGTTGGCGGACGATTCCGAAGGTGCGATGTCGTGGCGTCCCTGGCATCATAGTCGTGATGTCCCCCCATAGGCACCCACCGCTCGCTTGACCTGCCGCAGTTGCCTGAGCCGAACCTCGACGTCGGCGCGGTCGGCTTCCAGCGTCATCGTGAGCTCTTCATACAAGTGCTCCAAACGTCTCCGCTGGGATGGCGTGATGGAACGGTGGACACCGGTCTCCTGCATCCGCGCCACCACGATGTTGGCGCGGGCACACAGTTGCTCGACTTGGGCAAGGTTGCCTTCGCGCGCGCAGGTGATTTGGGCTGAGACGAGATCGCACAATGCCGCAAACGACTCGGTCATTTGGGTCTCAGGAGTATCTCGCCTGTCAACAATCATAGGGCCCCCTGCCTGGCTCCGGCCAGACTGTGCTCGACTTCTTCCAAGAGGTTGGCGGCATCGCCATGGTTCGGTTCCAGTGACAGCAGATCCAGCAGTGTGTTTTTCGCCTGCTGAGGCCGCTCGTCCTTCAGGTAAAGCACCGCCAGCGCGTACATAACCGACGTGTCGCCGGGGTGCATCTGAAGGTAGACCTCCAGGTAGTAGATCACCTTGGCGAAAGAACGCATCTCGCATGAGACCTGGAACAGCCCGAGCAGCGCGGTGATGTTGTCGGTGTCCAACTCCAGCGATTTCATGTAGAAATCGAACGCCTCGGGGAAGTCTCGTCGCTGCTGAGCGACCATTCCCAGACCGGCGTAGGCCTTGGCACACTTCGGATCGAGCCGGCACGCCACGCGGAACGCGATTTCGGCGTCCTCGAGTTTGTCCGTCTGGAGGGAAGCCGCTCCCAGTCCGATGTACGGGCCGGGTTCATCCGGCCCGAGCGAGGCCGCTTTCTCGTAGCAGCGCTGCGCCTGGCTGTAGTTGCCTACCGAGGTATAGCAGTCCCCCAGCTCCCGCAACACTTCGTAGTGCTGAGTCCGGTCGTGCTTGTCAACGTCGTTTGCCTGCGCCATATCCATATCGGTGTCGATCCTAAAGCACTCCCACGCGTCCTGTTTGTGATGAGACTAGATTGCTTGTCGATGGCACGGAAGCGGTGGCTTGGCCGGCCAGCCAGTGCTCGGCCCGGCTCAGGAGCTCAATGGCCGTCGCGAAGTCCTCTCTTTGCCGGTGTATCCTGGCCTCCATGAAGAGCGTGTCGATCGTCGGCCGTGTCCGATTGACTTCCGCGCTGAGTTGGCCGGCCCGGGTCTGGTCGCCTGCCTCAAAATAGGCTTTCGCTGCCATTGCCTTCATCCACAACTCGTTGCGATGATGCGTCGCCGCGTATTCGAACAAGCGCGCCGCCGTGGTCCAATTGCCGTCCGCCTCAGCCAGCCTTGCCTGTCGGATGAGTTCATCGAACTGAAACGGAAGCTCCTCACCGGTCGCTTGACGCACCCTGATGTGGCAGGCCGTCAGCGACGCCTCCACCGACAGGTGCGGATGGGCCCTGCGGGCTCGCTCCAAGTCAGCACGTTTCAGCACGGCGCCCCATATCTGATCCGTCGCCCCTTCAAGCAGGAATCCCTCGGCGTGCCGAGCGGTATGGATGAGAGCGTAGAGAGGGTTCTCCAGCCACATGTCTCGGATGTGAAGCGCCTGCGGCATGACAGCGACGTATTCACTGTGAGCTTCCCGCAGCGCGACGTCGACGCGTTCGTCTTGGGAGCTCAGGGGGTCCACCGGCACGAATCCGACGTTCGGCATCCCAACGTCCCCGCGTGGAATAGCCGGCGCCGGCAAGGGAATGAGAATTCGGTACGGATAGAAGGTGTACCGCCAGATGCGACCGAGGACCTCTGCCACCGTCGTGTCCCAGCGTTCGCACAGGAAGATGATGGACAGATCGCCCAATCGGGACCAAGGTTTGCGGGGTCGGGTGGTGCGGATGGTCAGGACGTTTCTGAGATACTCTTCAGGTCGCTTGCGCTGCTGGACCGAGATGCGATCGCACTCGCCCACGGGACTGTAGAACTCCCCGGTTATGGTCGGAGTATGGCAAAAATCCGTGAAGAACGCCAGGCGCCGGGTTATGTCCCAATCAATCAGGATATTCAGATTCTCGTTGTACAATCCGGTCCGGTCGAGCAGGTCCCGGCGGTGCATGAGAGAGACGTGGAGCACGTGATTGAAGTACAGCATCATGAACCGGTCGAAATCCCGGCAGACGTCCACTTGCTTGCTCAGGACCTGGCGACTTCCATCCGGAAGCACCTTGCAGTGGGCGCGGTACAGGTCGCTGTACGCCACCTGGCAATCGGTTTGCCCCTCCAGCACCTCCACCAGGCTCGCGACGTGGTGAGGATAGAACACATCGTCGTCATCGAGATAGGCAACGTACTTGCCCTGCGCTCGGCTGAGGGCTTCATTGAGGCTGTAGGGTTTGCCCCGGTTCTCGCGCCGGTCGATGAAGGTCAGTCGGGGCTCGTGGAAGGAGCGGACGATGTCGGCAACGTCTGGGCCGCCGTCGTTGATGACGAAGATCTCCAGATTGCGATACGTCTGGCGCACGATACTGCTCAGTGCCGCCGGCAGGTAGAGACGCCGGTTGTAAGTAGGCAGCAGCACAGTCACGAGCGGTCCTCGTCGCTTCCCGTCGCCGGCGACGAAAGGCCCGGCGCTTGGCCTGCGAGTGACGTCATCCCTCTGGTAAGAACCTGGCATCACGGGTCGGGCCTGTCACCGTACGTTGACGAAGTCTGCCGGCGTGTGCCGCTCATGGCCGGGTGCCGGCGGCGCGCTGAAGACCGCAGCAGGTCCACGACTGTTCTCGCAGAGCTGTCGCAGATCGATTTCAGTCTCAAGCTGAGCCAGAATGCTGTTGACCTGCTTGAGCGGTTCGGCCATCGGGTAGCGCTGCTCCACGAAGCGACGGTACTTGGTCGAATCGTATTCCTGGCTGATGACCTGCTCGCAGAACTGCTCGGAGATGTTGAACAGGCATTCCCGCGGAAGCAGCGTCTCGGCGCTGGGGAAGTTGTGGACGATCGGCTTGAGGCCGCGGGCCATGCCGGCCAGAAGGGCCTCGACCTGACCTTCGCCCATGCCGGCCGAGACGATGAAGTGCTTGTCGGCCAGCCAGACGTTCAGATCGCCGGGGAAAGGCGTGAAGGAGACCGCACCTGTCAGGCCGAGCGTCTGGACCATGTGTCGCACGTAGCGTTCCAGAGCGGGACTCTCGAACGGACCCGCGACGGATAGCTTGTACTCGTGGTCCAGATAGTGGAGTTTCTGCATGCATTGGAGGAGAAAGGCCGGGTTCGTCTCCAAGGACAGACATCCCATGCAGGCAAGGTGCTTGCCTCGCGCGCGCTGCTGAAAGGCATAGCGCCCCAGGTTGATCCCATGCGGGATGACCACCAGGCGGGTGCGGTTGCGAATATCGGGGACGTGTTCGAGCAGCACGTCTTCCACCGCCGCACTGCCGAGCTGCATCAGAATGTCCACGTTCTCCCAGCGGACCTCCCTGGCCCAGTCGTCACGGACATCCGACCGCCGTAAGCTGACGATGGTCTTGCCGTTCCGTGCGGTCCTGGAGGCCTCTGCGACGATCTCGCCGCCACCGTCAAACCACGCGATGTCACACCACTGCAACACTGGCGCCGCCTCGTCAAGTGTGCGCGCCTCGCAAAACTCCGTCTGGAAGCGTTGTTCGACCGAGGCCCAAGCCTCTGCCAGTGTCCCATCCTCTCCCCTGCCGCTACGGAAGAGGGCCACCTTGGGCCGCTTGCCGCGAATAACTTCCAGCATGGGAGCAATCACCTGCTGTTCCGACCACATGCGCTGCGACCGAAGCAGCACGTCGATCGCCTGTCCTTTCCTGTTCTGATCGAGCAGAGCGGCGGCCGTACGGTTCAGGATATCGACATTGAGCGTGTCCATCCGCTCCATGTCGTCGAGGAGTGAAGCCGCCTCGCTGGGCCGGCCGTCACCCAGATAGGTCTCGACGAGATTCCAGACGATCTCAGCACTGTCCGGCCGAAGGACGCGGGCCTTCGTCAGGTAGCTGATCGCATCCCTGGACCGTCCCAGACAATGCAGGATGGCGCCGGCGTCGTTAAGGGCCTGCGCATCATCAGGCCTGGTTCGCAGGTGCTCCCGCATGCAGTTGAGAGCCTCCTGGTGCTGGCCTGCTTCGGCCAGCTTCAGGCTCCGCTCGTACAAGTTTGAACTCGTCTGTGCCATCATCTTCTTGGCTCCCTTCTGACCAGGCATCCTGTCAAGAGAATCATCCTCCTGCGTATCTGCAAATGGCGTGCCGACAGACGGAAGTGCGGTCAAATCCCCGTGAGGCTGTCCTGGGGGCGCCGACTGCATAGAAATCAGACAGGCGCGTCTGCAAAACAGCCACGGTACCCCCCGGTCAGGTAGCGTGGTCAAGCGATGAAGTCCAATAATGACGTGCTCATCAGCTTGCCAACGACGCTCAAGGACATCTGGTAGAGGACTTCGCGCCGAGACAAATCGATGGCAATCTGGGAGATGTCCGCTTCCTGCAAGCGGGTGACCTCGTCCTGCGTGTCGAACTGCATGTCTCCGAGATTGTCTTTCAGTTTGTTCAGGAACCCCAGCTTGGACCCGGTCGCGACATCCGCCTGTGTTAGCAAGCTTCGTACCTCCTCGACGCCGGCCACGGCCCGGTCCACTGTATCGAGCAGTTCCTGATGGGACAGGCTGCGCTCGTTGAGCAAGGTGTCCCGGATGCTGATCAGCGTGCTGAACAGGTCGTACGTACCGGGCACACGGACCATTTCCTGCCCCGCGCGGTTGATGCCAGTCGTATCCATGTACAGCACCCTTCCCGTGCGAGAATCGGTCACGGCCTGATTCGGTTCCCCTCCGTCCGGAACCGTAACGAACGTAGCGCCATCGTCGATGGAGATATGGTAATTCGTACCGTCGTGCTCGACGGTGAGCCACACGTCACCTCGAACATTTGAGGTCCCGGTACCGGCCTGGGCGCCGGTGATCCCGGCGAACTCCGGGGCCTGCCGGTCACGGGTCCGAAAGATGTCATCGCCCACGTGACAACCCTCGATGCTCACCGAAGACGCCACATCAATAAGCCGCGCTTCGTCGGACCCTTGGTAGATGACATTTGTGATATATCCGTCCTCGCGCTCAACTACGTACGGCGCTGTTGCGGTATCACTGCCGCCAAACAGATACTGGTTGGCGTGCTTCGTGTTGGCCAGCGACACCACCTGCTCCAACGTACTGTTGATCTTCTCGGCGCTGCGCTTCTGGCCTTCGGCGCCTTGTATGCCGCTCACAACTTGGGTCAGAAGGGTCCGTGTGTCCGCCAAGTCGGATGCCATGCCCTCAATAACGGTAGAGGAAATCTGAAGCGTGCCGATCAGTTCCGTGATGCTTTCTTGGTAAGCTTCTAGTGAACGGTCCTGCGTGTTCAACCCGAGAATGCGATACGCTTCGGAGGGGCTGTCCGAGCCGCGATTGACCCGGTTTCCGCTAGCGGTTTGCTCCTGGAGCAAGGTGATCGCCTTGGCGTGTAGATTGAGAGCGTAACTCACACTGTCATAGATGCTCGTCAGAGAGCCACTCATAACCACCTCATGTTTGTTTGAAGTGTCACGTCACCCTGCCTCTCCGGATCGGCTGAATGGTCGCGTCAGGCCATCGCTCACAAATCATATAGTGTCCATCAGGGTATTCAACGCGGTCTGCAGGCTGTTGATATACTTGGCGACAGCCTGAAACATCTTCTCGAAGATGAGCAATTGTGCCGCTTCATCGTTGATATTGACACCACTAATTTCACTCTGATGCTGTGTCAAGTTCTGGATTACGGCCTCAATATTCTCCTGCCGCGATCGCTTCAATGCCACGGTCTGCCCTAAGTTTGCGGTAATCCGATGGTAGTACTCGCTGGGCGTCAAGCCGCCCAGGCTGTCGACCGCCTGATCGCGCACGTCCGACAGACGAAGAGCGGCAAGGTTGTCCGTCAAGTCCGCAGTGAGGGCGGTGGAGATGCGATCCGGCGTGTTGAAGACATCGTCACATACGCGCATTTCAGACGCGCTGGCCCCCGAGAAGAAGGCGTTCAGGCCGGCAGCCGCTAGGAAGCCCGAGCTATCCGTCGTCGCCAAGGCTTGCACCTCGAAGCTGTCGGAGTCATTCACACCGCCGGTCCCGACGGCGATCTTGATGCCGTTGCTCATTTCGATTATGTCGCCGGCAGCATAACCGGCGCCGATATTGAGGGTGCTAACGATCTCGCCGTCCTCGTCCGTTACATCCAGGCGCAGACTGCCGTTCCCCACGGTCCCGGTGCCTGCCACGGTGAAGGTGAGACTCCGGTTCGTCTCGCCCGTGTAGGCCCCTGAGACCAAGATCGTGGGCGGCGCGGTGGCCGTCAGATTGCTCGTCGTCGGCTCGGGCAGCACGGCCGGTATGAAGTCGAACTTGTACCCGAGGTCGGTCACGATGTGCAGCCGTCCCGCATCCAGCGAGGCGCTCAGCCCGCTGATGGCAGCGATCTTGCCTGCAATCGATGCCAGGGTGTCCGGCGTCGCACTCGAAACATCAACATCAATGCGATGCCGCCCCACCTCCCCCGTGCCGGTATTGGTCAACCTAAGGTAGAAACTGCCGTCCGTAATAGGCACTTGGCTGTCACCGAGAGCCTCGCTGTTCAGTGTCCATCCGCTCAATTCGGTGAAAGCCCCTTCTGTTCCTAGACCCTGTACGTGGACCTGGTTGATCTGAGTGATGATCGCTCGCGCCAGTGTGTCAAGCTCATCCTGGACACCCGGCAGCAGTTCGTTCTTCAGGGAAAGCAAGCCGCCCAGGCGTCCCCCTTGGACCTGCAGGCTGCCGTCAGCCCTCCCGGCAGCGAAGAGCCCTAAGGCTTGGTCACTCTTGAGATTGACAGAAACTTGGACGGGGATCGAACCGGTTACGACGGGGAGCCCTGCAATGGAAACGTCAACGACGCCATAGTCGCGCACTTGGGTCTCAACGCCCGCGAGTTTGCCCAAATCAACGATCAACTGGTCGCGGTGGTCGCGCAAGTTGTTGGCATTCCCTCCATTGATCTCTATCATTTGTATCTTGCCATTCAACTCGGCGATCTGTGCAATCAGCGAGTTAGCGGCATCAGCCGCATTCTGAGCCTCAACCACGACCTGCTCTCCCAGGCTTGACAAGGAGTCACCCAGCCGTCGAAACTCCGTGGCGAGCACATTGGCGGCACTGATCGTCTCGTTGCGCCAGACATTTTCCAGCGGGTGGGCCGCCAAGCCGCGCAACGCGTCGAAGAACGCATCGATCGTCGTGTTCAGCCCGCCGCTCTCGGAAAACTCGCCGAACATCGTCTCCACGGTACTCATCGTCGCAAGTTGCTGGGAGATCTCCCCATGAGACGATTGTTGCCGAGCTATCTCGTGCTCTAAGAGCCCGTCGATCATGCGCGTAATCTCCGCAACCTCTACGCCGCCTCCGGATGCCACGATGTTGCTCTGACTGACTGAGGCCGGGACTAGTTCGACGCGCTGGCGATGGTAGCCTTCGGTCGCAGCGTTGGCGATATTGTTGCCGACCACGTCCAGCGCCGTGTACGCTGCATTGAGACCGCTCAATCCGATCGAGAAGTTCGACATTGTCTGACCCTGTAGGTGTCGTCCTCAGTGACGCCCGGTCTGAGCCGGACGCTCACCGTTGCCTTTGTCTAGTAGTGCACGTTGACCAGCGCGGCAGCGGCCTGGCGTCTGGCGGCACCGTTGGCGCCATACGTCATGTTGCCTTTGGCTTCCAAGCCGAAGATCACGCGCATCAGCGACCGATTGAACCGCGCGCAGTCGGCTACGAGCACGGCGGTAAGCGTGAACTCGCGCTTCAGATCCGCCGTCAGCGACTTGAGTCGCCTCTGTCGCTCCAGTACCGCCATTTGCCGCTCGCCGCTCAGCTTGTCCTTCAGCGCTGAGAGAGTGACTTGCCCGACGCCGCAGTGCAGTTCCTCGGCGAGTTGGCGTCTGATGCCTTCGCGCCGCCGCTCGTTTTCGGCATGGACCTCGCCCTCCCGCCGCAGGTCCTGCAAGAGCGCTTCCAAGGCCGTCTCATCACGTTTGATGAGCAGGCTCCTGAGGGTGTCCAGTAGCACCAGGCTGGCTTTCGCGTGCCTAATGTCCTCGTCGAGCGCCGCCAACAACGCCTCGACCTTGGCAGGGGTTGGAATCGATGCCATGCTCATAGTTCCTTGTTCACCAATTCACCGGCGGGTTGCTGTCCTTCCAGGGCCTTGAAATGCTGGTAAATATCCTGCCAGAGCCCGAACCCTCCCTTGTCGGCAACATCCTGGGCCAGATAGGACCAGAACAAGCTGTGAACCTGATCGGACGCCACGTCGTCATCGAAGCCGGAGTCGGCGATCGAGTCCTTCACCTGGTCGAAGAGCTTGGTCAGGAGCACCGACTCGAAGTCTTTGGCCAACTGCTTCTTCTTCTCGTCGGAGCTGCGCGCGACCTCCTCCGTCGTGACGTCAGCCGTGCGCTGGCGCAGCGAAATGCGTTCCATGTGATCCAAGGCCGATGCCGACACCGGGGCCGACAGAGCGCCGATCGATTCAATGCCGTCCATGGGTTCGTCCTTACATGATCTCTAACCTAGCCTGAAGGGCGCCGGCTTTCTTGAGCGCGTTGAAAATTGCGATCAGGTCTCGCGGTGACGCTCCGATGGCGTTCAAGGTCTTGGCCAATTCGGAAACGGTTACCGCTCGGTTCACGGGAATCAGATACGCGTTCTGCTCCTCGACCCCAACCAGCGTCTCGGGGATGACTTCGGTGGAACCGGCCTCCGAGAACGGCGCCGTCGGCTGTGAGACCTGGGCCGTTTCCTTGACCTTGACCACCAGGCTGCCCTGAGAGATGGCAACCGCAGAGATACCCACGTTCTCGCCCACGACGATCGTCCCGGTCCGCTCGTTGATGACCACGACCGCCGGCATGTCCACCGTCACCTCCTTCTGGGTGATGTCGTCGAGAAAGGCCACAAGACCTTTCAGGGAGACGCTGGATGGGACCGTGATCCTGACGCTGGCCGCATCCAGAACCACGGCACTGTCGGCGTAGGCTTCGTTGATAGCAGTGCTGATACGCTGAGCGGTGGTGAAATCATTGTTCCGCAGACTCAGCGTGATGAAGCGTTGGCCGGCCACCTGGTCGACAAAATCAGCCAATTCCGATTTTTCGACAACGGCTCCGTCGGGAATTCGTCCAACCGTCTGGTGGTTCTTCGACAAGGTGGCCTGCTTGCCGGCGACGGACCAGCCACCGATCGACACACCGCCTTGCGCCACGGCATAGACCTGGCCGTCGAGACCTTTCAGAGGGGTGGGCAGAAGCATGGCACCCTGGAGACTCTTGGCATCGCCCAAGGAGGCCACGTCTACGTCCAGACGCGCCCCTTCGCGGTCGAACGGTCCGAGCTCGGCACTGACCATGACCACCGCAATGCTGCCGCTCGTCAGGTCGGTGGGCGAGAGGACCAGCCCCGAGTCCCTCAGAATGTTGGTCAGCATTTGCCGCGAGAGCAGGCCGGTGTCGCCGGAGCCGGCCAGGCCCGTCACCAATCCCACGCCGGTGAGCGGGTTGCTGCGCACTCCCAGCACATCCACGATGTCCTTGATGCGCTCGGCGCGACCCGGTCCACACGCCGCCAGAATCAACACGACGACAGCGACCAACCTGAGTCGATGTCCTTTGCTCGACGCCGGTAGCTCGTTAGGCTCCATCGTCACCTATCTCCAAAGAGGCGGGAAGGTCCTTCGCTCGGCTCCATCACCACGGCCAGATGATGTCGAACGCTCGGCCGAGCCACCCGGTTCGGGTGTAGGGCGCCGCGACGCCGGTGTTCTTGGTCACAATCTGAAAGTTCGCCACTTGCTCGCTCTTGACGGCGTTGTCAAAGGCGATGTCACTGGGACGAACGATGCCGCTGATTTCGATCTTCTGCGCATCGCCCGCGATATTCCGGTCGCGCGTGCCGACCACTACGAGATTGCCATTGGGCAGAATGTCCACCACCACGACGGTGACGCGGTCCACGAAGCTGCGCTCGTCCTTGTAGTCCGCCTTGGCCTTCATCTCGTTGGTGGATGAAGCGTCCATGGTGAAGCCCGGCATGCTTGGGACCAGATCGTCGATGTTCAACCTGCCGTTGAAATCGCTCGAGCGTGCGGTCTCTTTCTGGAGGTCGCGCTTGGCTTTGTTGTCTACCTTGCTGTCTTCGGTGACCATGATGGTCAGAATGTCCCCGATGTTGCGCGCGACATCATCGGCATACAGCGTCTTCATATTGCTGTCACGCTTTGCCCAGATGGACCCGGCCTGTAAGACAGGACCGATGCCCAGCAGAACGGCTAGGGCACACACCACTGTTGTTTTCCTGTTCATGCGTTCTCCTTCGCCAAATCACACGATGTTGTGATGTAAGGGTCATTCCGAGCCGGCCTCTTCTAGAGGACGGGCTCGACCGTACCATCGGGATTGACTTTGCACACGATGACGCGGCGAGAGTCGTCGTTCCGCACCTTGATCGTTTCACCAGTCCGCGCGTCCTGCAAAGCCGTTCCCACCGCCGTGACCGTCAGGCCGGGCCGCTCGAGGCGGATGACAACCGTCTCGTTGCGCCGCACCAGCACGCTCGATTGGGCCAGGCCGATCATCTCGGCGCCGACGTCCATATTCGCCCGCAGAGCGCGGGTGGTTACCAGACCGTACGGTGGCTTCCAACCGGCAGGCTCAGGCTGATCTGAGATTCTCTTCTCGATCTTCACGTTCTCAGGAGTCAGCGTCGCGCCCTCGGCAATATCGGTTGTCGTCACCGCCTGGCGGCTCTCGTATTTGAGCCTAAAGGGGACGTCTCTGGCGCCGACGTCCTTTCCGTCGGCCATCACGCGGATCTGGACGGTGACCAGCCCCCGCGCCGTGCCACGTACGAATCGAGGCTTCAACTGAACGTCGTCGGGCTGCCCGCCCAGGACGAGGTTCTTGGGCTGGCACAGCGGGATGATCTCAGCGACGGCGAAGGCCGCGGTATACTGGCTGACAAACTGCCGGCCGGCCTCCACGAAGTCCTCGCTTTCGATGATCTCCTGCTGACGCCGGACCGTCACGGCGACGGCGCCGGTCAACCGGATCTTCTCCGCCGGGATCCCCAGCGAGGCAAGCCGGCTGAGAATCGTGGAACGGTCGAGTACGACTTTCTGGCCCGGCGCCGAGAACCGGCCCATCCCGATCTCTCGCGCCTGCGCGACGGCAGGCCCGGTGCCGCGAACCACACTGACCTGCCCGAGATAAAGGAAGCTGTCTCGAACGGTTATCTCTCGCGGCAGATGAACGTGCAGCAGGATGTCATCGTCGGAGCGATCCGCAGGCGCGCTGCCCGTCTGGGCCGAGGCGCCGACGATCAGCACGCACGCGACAAGCCAGATCACACTTAAGCCTCTACCGGTCATGGTTGAGTCCTATCGGGATATGTTGTTGGTCTCTCGGAGCATCTCGTCGCCGGCGCGGATGGCACGCGAGTTGATCTCGTAGGCCCTCTGAGCGGTGATCAGGTTTACCAGCTCATTGACCATCTGGACGTTGGACTTCTCCAGGAAGCCCGACTGGATCGCGCCAAATCCGTCCTGGGCCGGGATGCCGACCACCTCTTCTCCGCTGGCATCCGTCGGCGCGAACAGATTATCGCCTTGGCTGTGCAGGCCGGACGGGTTGGGAAAGCGCGCCAATTGAATCTGTCCGACCACGGAACGCACACCGGCCTGGTCGGTGACGTTGATGCCTCCGTCGGCGCCGATATCGACCGACGCCGCATCGGTGGGGATCACAATGGCCGGCTCGATCGTATAGCCTGTCATGCTGACCACCTGCCCGTTGGCGTTGACCTGCAACGAGCCGTCACGCGTGTAGCGGATGTCTCCGTTGGGCATCAGCACCCGGAGGAAGCCCTCGCCGCGGATGGCAATGTCCATGTTGCGCCCCGTGTTGCGGAATTCGCCCAAGCTGAATATCTTCAAGGTAGACGCCACACGCACGCCGCTGCCGACTTCCAGGCCGGTCGGCGCGTTGATGCCCGGCGCCACTTCGGTGCCCGCCTCCTTCTGCCGCGCGTACAGCAAGTCCTGAAACTCGATCTGGCTCTGCTTGAAACCGGTAGTGTTGACGTTGGCCAAGTTGTTGGCGATCACATCCACCAACATCTGTTGAGCCATCATGCCGGTCGAGGCAGTGGAAAATGCTCTCAACATAGCTTCACTCCCTTGATTATGGATGATCGATCATGGATAATTGGCACCGATGCCTGTCCAATCACCAATCATCCCTTATCAATCATCAATGACTCCTAGCCCATGGCGACGCCGATGATGCTGTTCGTCGTGTCTTTCTTGACGTTGACCAGCTTCATGTTGGCTTCGTACATGCGCGTAACGAGAATCATGCTGACCAGCTCTTCGGCCATCTTCACGTTGGATGCTTCCTGGCAGCCCTGTCGCACCACAACGTTCTGAGCATCGGTGGGCTCGACATCTTTCGGCGCCTGAAAACAACACAATCCGACCGGAACGAGCTGGCCTTCGTTCTCCCCGAACTCGACGACCCGGAATTGCCCTACCACGGAACCGCCGGTGCTGATTTGCCCATCCTGGCTGACGGTAATTTGTGAGACGTCCGTTGTTTGCGGGATGTTCAGCGGCCCGTTGGCGCCGGCCACGACGCGCCCTTCAGCATCGACAATCTGGCCGTTCGGGTTTTCCCGGAAAACACCGTGCCGAGTATACAGCGGTCCCTCCGGCGTCTCGATGACGAAGAACCCTTTGCCATAGAGCGCCACATCCAGCGTGCGATGGGTCTCAATCAGATGTCCTTGCGAGAAATCGAGGCTCCCGTGCGCGGGATTCTCGCCGGATTGTGTCGCCAGTGTCTTTGTGAACGAACTACACTGTCGCTTGTAGCCGGCCGTGCTGACGTTGGCCAGGTTGTGCGCGATCGTGTCGAACTCTCTTGTCAGAGCGTTGAGACTCGCGTTGAGTTGGGCTGCGACATCCGCCACGTTATGCCTCCTGGCCCAAGATGGAGCCGCTCGCCGCAGCGCCGACGGTCTGGGCCGGCGCGGGCTGCAACGCGCCCACGGCGTTGACGCGCGCGGCTAGTTGGTTCGTGATACGCACCAGCGTATCGATATCCAACTCACTCAGGCCGATCATCTCCACCGCGATCGACGCCCCCTGGCTGGTGGAGCGCCAGTGCCTAACCTGCGCAACACTCTCGACAATGCACTCGCTTTCGTCCCATGCCGGTGCCGCACCCCCGTCACCTGCCATCGACGCCAAGTGACATGCCACGATGACCCGGTCGCCGGCACGGACCTCCAGCGGCGCCTCGATGCGAAGTCCCGGCCCGGCCAGTTCCGTCACCACCCCCTCAACGAAAGCGGGTGCGTCCAAGGCCATCCCGTCGGTCCGACCCCTGCGATCCGACTCGATTTGAGTCTCTGAGACCTCGGACGCGGCGCGCCGGACGAAGGGGAAATGGGCAATGAGTGCAGGAGCGCTCACCACGACGCGTGGGAAGCGGCGCCGGTTCACGAAGCGAACGTGGTCGCTATGATTGAGCATCAGCCGCTTGCCTTCACCGCCCGCGGAGCTGGTGTCAAACTCCCATACCGACATGCCGAAGCTGTAGCGAACGCGCCAGGCGTCACTGGTATGACTTTCCACCGGCGTCTCCAAATCCACGGCCAACTCGATGTCGTCGTTCCTGACCACTCGGGCCTGGATCGTCGTCCGGTTGCGATCGCGACGGCGGGTCAGTTCAAGGACGCTATCCACCGGAATGTCGCGACTGCTGGCGGTCCTCGAAGGAACGGGACCACTGGCACGCGAAGCGACCTGGAAACCCAGTTTCTCGCGTAGAGAGGCCACCTCGATTCGCAGTTGATCGATCTCGTCGACCGTGCGTGTCCGCACGCACTCTGCCAGGAGCTTGGCCGCACCTCGGTCGAACGCGTCGACGGTCGTGAAGACGTCGTGGCTTCGGACCAGGCCGCTTCTCATGACGACCGCCAGAAGGATTTGACGCTCGCGCGGGCTGAGTCCTCGGCGCATCGCGTTCTCCGCGAACAACTCGCGTGAAAGCCCCCGACGCGGCACGCGCCGTCTCTTGCTGACGTGCCATAGGAGCGCCACGAGGATGATCAAAGCGGTGATCGCCAGGACGAAGAACCAGAAATCCGAGGTATCGCCGGCGCCGTTGGGGTTACTGAGACCTCGAGCGGCCGCCCATTTCTGCTTGGGCGTCAGCGCCAACCCTGACAGGGTCAGCACACCGCGTATCACCCCACTGGCGATCATCAGGAATCCTAACACAGACTCACTATGAAGGGCCGCTTCGATTATCGTATCAGGTTTGTCAGTTCTCGAAGGATGTCATTAGCCACGCGAATCGTCCGGGCGTTTGCCTGGAATCCGTTCTGCGCCTCGATCATGCTTACGAACTCGCTGGCCACGTCCGCATTGGATTTTTCCAGGGCGCTGCCGTGGATGGAACCGGCGCCGGTGTTCATCGCCTGCGTGGCGACGGCACCGCCGGAGTTGGCCGACGGAACATAATACCCGCGACCGGCGCTCAACAGACCTGCCGGGTTTTTGAACAGCGCCACCTGGAGGGTCGCAATATCCTTCTTGATGCCGTTGGAGAACGCGCCGATCAAGACGCCCTCATTGTTCACCGACACGGCCGAGAGACTACCGGCCTCATAGCCATCTTGCTCGCGCGCGACGGCGGTCGAATTACCGGCGAACTGAGTCACACCGTCGAACGACCCGGTGGTGCCGAAGTCCAGGGTGACGGTCTGGGAACGATCCACGTCGTGGCCGAACGTCATGGTGAACTCGGCCGCCTGCCCCTCGGGAATACCTGCCAGGGCGCCGGTTTGAGGATCGAAGGCAATGCTGTTGACGCGACGATCCTCCGGGAGTATCGAGTAGACGTCGCCGCCGACCGAGGTAAGGACCAGGTCCCAGGCGTTCGTCTGGTCCGTGCGAACAAAGGCGGCCGACAGAACGTGCTTGCCGCCCTGCGAGTCGTACATGGCAATATTGACGCTCTTGACCTCGTCTCCGCCGACCGTCGTCATTTCGAAATAGCCAGGCAATTCCAGTTCGCCGTCGCCGGCATAGGACATGGTGATATCAGACTTGGTGTAGCCGGCCACATCATCGGTGATACGGATCTGCCCATTGACCAGCGAAGCGGTGGCGTTCTGTAGAACGTTGGTATTGAGGTGGTCGACCAGGTCTTGCAGCGTAACACCTGCAGCAACGGAGAAGTCCGCTCCGACAAAGGCTGTCCCATCGGCGCGATAGCCGGAGAAAGAGATCGTTCCCGTCTCGGCGGCGCCCAACTTCCCGTCGGTGCCCGATCCTCCGGAGAACTGGTCGAGCTGTCCGACTTCTGCCGTGGCGGCCGCGTCTGTTCCGCCATAGCTGAAGGTCAGGTTCGACGTGAGCACCTGGGCTCGATCGGTGCCGGTAGCGTCGGAGCTGAGGTTGCCCGTGATAACAATACTGGAAGTCTGCCTGGCGGGCAGCGCAACATCGTAAGGCACGCGGATACCGGTGTCGCCGGCGATTTGAAAGCCATCCTCTTCGCCGGTGAGCCCCAAACGCTGGACCCGGTAGCCGCTGGAGGGATCGACCAGGTTTCCATCCTCGTCTACGCCGAAGGTACCGGCCCGCGTATACAGAGTGCGCTCGCCGTCGCTGACGACGAAATACCCTTGGCCTTCGATCGCGACATCCAGGGGATTTCCCGTGTTAACAATACTGCCCTGGCCCATATTGGGCGTGACGCCGGACACGCCGACACCGCTGCCCATCTGCTGGGGGTTGGTTCCGCCGATCTTCTCCGTGGGCTGCGATGCCTGCTGGAGCGTCTCGCCCAGCAGCTCCGTGAAACTGATCCGGCTGGTTTTGAAGGCGGTCGTATTGACGTTGGCCAGGTTGTTGCCCGCCACATCCAGCATCTTCTGGTGAGCCTGAAGTCCCGTCACTCCCGACGACAGCGCGTAACTCATTATTCCCGTCTCCTACTATTGATAACGCCGATTTTGCCCATTAGTTCCGAACCGCCGACACGTCTGCTAGGTCGACGACGCGGTCGCCGACGACCAGCGAGATATCGCCACTGCTACCGATAACCACCTCCTCCACTTGGCCCGTCAGGGTCTCCGGAGTTCCGTCGGCCGCGGTGGCCCGGAAGGATACCTCCTTGCCTATGAGCGCGCTGGCGTAGCTACGCTGAACGGAGTCCAGCACTTTGCCAAAAGAGCTATTCATGCTCTCCAATTGCTCGAGCTGGGAGAATTGCGCCAGTTGCGCCGACATGTCCTTGTTGTCCATGGGTTCGAGGGGATTCTGGTTCTGAAGCTGAGTAACCAGCAGCTTCATGTAGTTCATCTGGAGATCGCTGGCGTTGTTGATGCTTGCGGCTGCGCTCATGACCATCAGTCCTTTGAGTATGTGGTAAACCTCATCAGGCAGCGTTTCATCCGACACGGATTCTCAAAACGTCGCCGCGTCAGTGCGAGAACAGGAAAGCAACCCGCGTGCCACACCCGGGACGCGCCGCGCGGAAAATTCACGCCGGTCCACCTAACCGACGGCAAACACAGCAGGTTAGGGATTGCAGATGTTTTTTTTGACGCACATCGTCGTTCCAGGGGATGCGTCAGACATCAAGACGAATCTTCCCGTCGGTGCGGAGCATCTTGCCTTTGTCACCTCAAGGTGGCTCGCCTGGACGACATTTTTTTCTTGTCGCGCACCGTGACACAGCCGCGTCCCATAAGAAACCTGGCGATTTTCCTGTCTTCCTGCGCGCCTGCGGCTTGCCTGACCTGCTGCGGATCACGTGTCCCATAAAGAAGGGTATGCTAGAGGTGCGACGGTTTCGCGTCGTGAACGAGCGCCCCGTATCCGTCCAATAAAAGTTAAAGATGTCTGAAATGGGCTGTCGATGGGTCCGGTATCCAAATAAGGACCTGACTCGAATCAACGCGCTGAAGATGAGGTGGTATGAGCATACTACGAAGGATCGCGGTCGTCAGTAGGAACCCCGAGCTCCATGAACTCGCCCAGGAAGTCGCGCACGACGTGTTCGTGGCTGACGACTTGATCGAGGCGCTCGACATCGTCGAGACAGTGACACCGGATTTGACCGTCTTCGATGAGAGTCATGCCCCGGCGAGTATCCGCGCCTTTTTGGATAAGACCAATCCCACCGGCAGTCCGGCGCAGGCGGCCATTGTTGCCGCGTTGGAGCCGACGTCCTTCGATGAGCAGGATTATACGCGCGCGGGTGTGTCCTACTATCTGGCGGGCCGAGAAAACTGCCGGCGTCTACGGGATATCGCCCTGCAACTACGCGACCGCGCCGAGTGCTCTGCCGCCGGCGCTGCCACCGACGATTTCTTCGTCGACGATCATGCCGCTTCCGTGGCCATGGTCGGTCGGAGCAAAGCCACCCATCACGTCCTCAAGATGATCACACTCGTCGCCCAGAGCCGATGCAATCCCGTGCTGATCCTCGGGGAGACAGGAACAGGTAAAGAGGTCGCCGCCAAAGCCATTCACGCCTTGCGACATCCCGACGAGCCGTTCGTGGCCGTCAACTGCGCCGCCTTGACCGCCAATCTGCTGGAGAGCGAGCTCTTCGGACACGTCAAGGGCGCGTTCACCGGCGCCGAGCGCGACAAGACCGGACTGTGCGAACTCGCCGGCAACGGGACTATCTTTCTGGATGAGATCAGCGAGATGCCGCTTGAGTTGCAGGCCAAACTCCTGCGCGTGCTTCAGGAGCGTACGTTCCGCAAGGTCGGAGGCCTCAAGGACATCACCTGCACTGCCACCATCATCGCTTCCAGCAATCGCCATCTGAAGAAGGAAGTCCAAGAAAAACGTTTCCGACAGGACCTGTACTACCGCTTGAACATCTGTCCGATCACTCTGCCGCCGTTGCGGTCACCCGAGCGACGTGACGACATCAGTTGTCTGGCGGAGTACTTTTTGAAGACCTCCGAGATCCGTCCGACGACGGAGGGCCGGACCGTGTCGATCACCAAGCTCGCGCTGGAGGCGCTCCAGAAGCACGATTGGCCCGGCAATGTGCGCGAGCTGCGCAACGTGATCGAACGTGCCCTGCTGCTGGAGACAACGGACAAGATCGGCCTTGGCAGTATTGTGATCGAGCCTCCCGACGGCGAGGATCTCAGCGGAAGTCTTCACCCGGCACGCGCGAAGGACTTCTCTCTGGAGAAAGCGGAACGGGAGCTGATCGCGCATGCCTTGCACGAAACGGGGTGGCAGAAGACACAGGCCGCGGCGTTGCTGGGCATCACCCGCGCCACACTCTACGCGAAAGTCAAGCAGTACAACATTCAGAAACACACACCGCATGGACACGAGGAGCATCCCGCTCCCGCGCGGGCTTACATGCCTGAACCCGTCGCCGTCGGTTGAATTCCGGCCTGCCTCTCACCGATCCTCTACGCGGTCTCTGCGCGCCGAACCGCCCGCGCGTCGCACGTCACAGCGCCTCCGAAGCATGCACCTGCTTCCGCCCTGACCTCGCTCCTGTCAGAAAATCTGCCGGTTCGTATAGAATCCTGACATCGCCTCAGCAGCCTTTGAAGCAGCCGCTATGCTCACACGCTTTCTCAGGACTGCTACGTACATCCCGCGCTCGGTCAGGCCAAGGGCTCAGTAGTTGGCACGCGCATTGCTGTCCCTGGGGGCAAGGGCATCGGCCGCACTCTGGGCACACCGGGAAAGTCCAGACGTACGCGACGACACCGACGGCAGAGAAACACGATGGCAATAAGAAGACAACCACCGCAACGACGCAAGAAGGTGCAGGCGGACATTCCGTTTGACGAGGATATCTTCACGGCTGCCGCGCACGAGCAGCAGGACAACGACATCTTCGTTTCACTCGCGGGTTTTAGCTCCGAGCCTTTGCAGGACGAATTGGGCATCCCGCCGGAACCGATGCTGCGCTCGCAGCCGTTTCGCTACCTGGGCAACCGGTTCTCCGCCATGCAGGTGGGTCTGCTCGCCGGGATCATCTTCGTTGCGGCGGCGCTGGCCTACGCCTTTGTCGGCAGGCTCGCACCATCGCAACCGGCCGCACCACCTGCGTCGCCGGGCTTGCCTTTGGAGCAGTACGTGCCACCGCAGGCAGCCATCGCGACCATGCCGACCGTGACGCCACCCGTGTCGACGCCACCTGCGCCGGCGCAGAGCGCGGAGATCGGTCTGCCCAACCCGGAACCGCTGTCGCTACAGATCGCCGACAAGCTCTACCTAGCCGGAGACTTTGAGAGCGCCCTGGCCACCTACGAGAGACTCTTTCAGCGTTTGCCTCCTACCGAGGCACAACAACCGTTGAGAGACTTTCTGCTGCTGCGTATGGCGCTGTGCAGCAAGAACACCGGTGACATCGCCCGATCCGACACCATGTTCCGAACGGTATCCCTCAGCCGGCTGCCTATGCTGCGCGCCCTGGCGCGCTATCACCAGAGCACCACGCTGATGGAACGTCAGCGCTATCTCGAGGCCGTGACCAAAGCGTATCAGACGATCGCTCTGATTGAAGTCGTGGACTACGACAAGCCCTGGGCGCAGACCGTTCAGCGTCAGTGCAACTTCCTGGTGGCGGAGGCTTTGACGCGTCATCTCCTTTCCCTCCGCGATGCTGACACCGACGTGCCGCGCCAGCTCTGGGGCCGACATCCGGACGTCGATCCTTTCGTCAATCTCGATGAGCCGCAATTGAAGGTCTTTCTGGCTTCAGGCGCCGAGAAGCTCGATGAAGCCCTGTTGAGTCCCCAGATTCGTGCCACGGCGGAGGAAGGACGTTGGTCCGTGATCTGCAACGGCGCTCCCGTCGAAGAGTTGCTGTCGCGTTTTGCGACCAACGCCGGGCTCAATCTTCATTGGGTCGAAAGTGGCCAGGCGGCGCTTGACGAAGAGACGGTACGCAAACGACCGGTGTATCTCTACCTGGCTTCGGCGACCGCGCAACAGGCGATGGCGATCGCGGCTGGCAGCGTCGGCTTGCTCGCGCGCATGGACGAGACCGGCAACGTCAAGGTCACAGACCCCTCCTTTTACACGTCGCTAGCCGACCATGCCAACCTGCTCACCGACGAGTCTATCTCTCTGTGGCAGCGGTTTCTTCTCACGGCGGTCAATGACAAACGCATTCCCAACAGCCACTTCGCACTGGGTCTGCTCCACGTCGCGCGGGGCCGGCTCGACGACGCTATCGCTGAGTACAAGCTGATGGCCAACCGCTTTCCCCAAGACCCCCTCGCTCCGGCCGCCCTGCTTCATTCAGGCAAGCTCAAAGTCACGCTGCGCGACTACGTGGGAGCCAAGGACGATCTTAGGCAACTGGTGGAGCTCTATCCGGATTCTGAGTTGACGGACCGGGCCTGCCTGTATCTGGCCGATACGACCATGAAGGCGGGATCGTACGCTGAGGCGGCCGGCCTGTACCGCAAGGTCCACGACCTCGGCCTTTCCATCGAAACGCAGACCGAGTCGGCGTTCGGAGCGGGACGCTGCCTCTACGAGACGCAGGATTACGAACAGGCCGCCAAGTGGCTCAACCGGTATGTCACGCTGGCGCGGGATCAGAATCGTCGCGAGTTTCAGATGGCTTGTCTGCTGTTGGGAAAGACCTACGTCGCTCTGGAGAAGCCGGAGCAGGCCCACGCGGCCCTGAAACTGGCATTGAAGGGCGAGCTCTCGCACCAGCAGCATGTGGAAACGGCCGCGATGCTGGTTCGGACCTACATTCAACAAGGGCTCTACATCGAGGGGCTCAATGTCTTGGAAGGCACCCAGGCCTGGCAATTGTCTCAACAGGAAATGATCGAACTGCTACTGCTTCGCGCACAGATCTTGCGCGCCATGGGTCTGGTGGACAAGGCGGTCGCCCTCTTGGGAGAGAAGAGCCAGTTCTTACCCAACCCCGAGTTGAAAGGCAGAGTCGCGCTGGAACTGGCGGCGTGTTACGGTGACATGCAGCAGTACGAAGACGCGCGCCAGATATTGAGTGAGGCCTTCGCCTTGGTGCAGCCGGGACCGTTGGCGCAACAGATCGGGTGCGAGCTGGCGGGTGTCTGCCTCCACGTGGGCCAGGCGGGGCAGGCCATCTCGGTCTGCTCGCAACTGCTCGAGCACACCACCGACGCAACGGAAATCGAACAGATCACCACGCGGCTGGCAGCCGCGTACCGGGCCCAGAGCCAATACGATCGAGCCATCTCCGCGTTGGCCGCCAGTCCGGCCGGCGGACCCGCCGCGGCTGAGTCCCTTCAAACACCCCAGACCACAGGACAACAATGACACCGAAGACTCGAAGAGATATGAAGTCCGTGTTGGCCGAGGCGCATTCGGTGCAGCGTTCTCGCCTGGAGCCGATCCGCGGCGCCTGCTTTGTTCGCCTGGGATGGTGTTTGCTCGTCGGCATGGTGTCTCTCGGTACGACTCAAGGTCAGACTGATCCGAACAGCCCCGGGGCGCAACGCTCTACGCTGAGCGTCGGCACCGAAACCAGAGGCCCCCAGGTGAGTGCCGAACTGACAAGAAGGCTCTGGGAAAGCCGGATCGCGATCCCCGATTCCAATGAGGGCGTGGAAGCCCGAGACGACCTGAAGAGCCTCATCCAGAAGGTCCGATCCCTGAAGTTCGAGAGCAACGAAGTCACGCCGTCGTTCTCTGTGCCCGCTGAGAAGGCGCTCCACATCCAGCCAGGCCAAGCCCACAGCATCTCAGAGGATCAGGCAGCGATGCCCGCGCCACCGATACCGAGCCCTATGACGTCACAGGCTGAGCCCGCCGGCGCGGCACGACCGGTGACGCGTGAAACGCTGGATGGGCTCCTGCAGGACCCCGAACACGTGCGCGATCCTCTCGAGGTCGCAGAGCTTCTCTTCCTCAGTGGCCATCCAACCGAAGCCGTTCCCTTCTATGAGAAGGCCCTGACCCGAACGGTGCGGAAAGATGCGACCACCAGTGCCGATCGCGCCTGGATTCAGTTCCAGTTGGGCAATTGCCTGCGCGAGACGGACATGGTCAGGGCGCGAGAGGCGTACCAGAAGCTGATTACCGAGCATCCGGAGTCCCCCTGGACGGAACTGGCGCGAGCCCATGGCCGGCTCATTACCTGGTACCTCACCGCGAGACCCGAGCAATTGGTGTCGCCGACCCCTTCTCAATAATGGAGCATCGAAATGGTCCATGCCACCTGCCACGACGATCGCAATGGGAGGCTCCGAGCGTGATCAACGCCTTCGGCAATGATGAAGACAGAGTCCAGCAGCGACACGACGCCGTCAGCGTGCTGATCGTAGAGCACGAACCGGCGACGGCGCGCTTCATGCTCGAGATCTTCGCTCGCAGAGGCATTAGCGCTCAGTGGGCGCCTCATAAGAAGGCCGCACTCGACGCGCTGGACAGGAACAGATTCAACCTGACCTTCATCAGCACTCAACTGGGGACCGCGCAGGACGACTCCAACGGCTTCGAACTGCTGGGCGCGATTCGCGCCCAGGCCCCCGAAATGCCGGTCGTGATGGTGGCGGGGCATCCCTACACCACCGGTGGCATAGATTCACCGAACGCATCGCAAGTTCACGACGGTAGTCTCCTCCATATCGGCACGCAAGCCGCCGTCCGGGCCATGCAGGCCGGCTGCCGCGACTTTCTTCTCAAGCCCCTGAAACGCCAGACCCTCGAGGGTCTGCTGGAGACGCTGTTGCCCAATCGTCAGGTGGCCACGGTGGCTTCGGCCCGCGAAGGAGATCGCGACCTTTACCAGATCGTCGGCAAGAGTCCGAAGCTCGTGCAGACCGTCACGCTGGCGGAGAAGATCGCGCCGACGTCCGTCCCGGTCTTGATCAGCGGCGAGAGCGGGACCGGCAAAGAGCTGATCTCGCTCCTGATCCATCACCACAGCAAACGGGCCATGGGACCTTTCGTACACGTCAACTGCGCGGCGCTGAGCGACACTTTGCTGGAGAGCGAGCTCTTCGGACACGAGAAGGGCGCCTTCACCGGAGCGTACACACAGCGAAAAGGCCGGTTCGAGATGGCCCACGGCGGAACGCTCCTGCTCGACGAGATCACCGAGACTCCCGCCAAATTCCAGGCCAAGCTCCTGCGGATTCTCGAACAGCAGGAGTTCGAGAGAGTCGGCGGCAACGAGAACATCAAAGTCAACGTCCGCGTCATCAGCACGAGCAATCGCGATCTGCTGGGCGAGGTGCAAGCGGGGCGCTTCCGCGCCGACCTATACTACCGGCTCAGCACCGCGAGGGTCGTGGTTCCGTCTCTGCGCGAGCGCCGGGAGGACCTGCCCGAGCTGGTGTGGCATTTCGTCAATCTGTATGCCCGCGAGGCCCAGCGGCGCATCGCGCGGCTGGATCCGGACATGATGAACATCTTCGCGGAATATCCGTGGCCGGGAAACATTCGCCAGCTTCGCAACGTTGTCCTGACCTCGCTGATCCTCGGCGTGGGCTCAACCTTGTCTCTGGCCGATGTCTCGTGGCTTTTCGATGAGCTCCAGCCCTTGCCGCAACAGGCGTCGAATCAGCCGCCAGCCATCACGGCGGGCGTGACATCCGAGCCGGCGCAGGATCAGCCTTCCGGCGTCGGCGGCATCCCGCTGGCCGACCTCGAGCGGCACGCCATTATCGAAACGTTGCGCCAAACCTCCGGCAACCAAACCAAGGCCGCCAAGGTGCTCGGCATCAGCGACCGGACGTTGCGCGAGAAGATGCGTCGGTACCGTAAACAAGAAACCTTGGAGCCTGTCTCCTGAAAGGGGCCAGGCGCTCCGTCCCGCGAGGGCAGTCAACCGTGAAGAAAGGAAATGCGTAGCATGGCCGATCCGGAAAACTCTGAAAAGGAAGACCAGGAGAAGAGCCAGGACACCCAGCCCAAGCACGGCACGGCCGGTCGGATCGTCTCCTGGTTGGCGCCTGTTCTGGCAGTTGTCGTCTGCGCCGGCGCAGGATTCGTCCTCGGCCGGCTGTTCGGCACGCGGGGCGCCACTCAGACCGTCTCGGCCGCCCAGCCGCCCGCCTCGGTCGAGGCGACCGCGTCGCCCATGCCGCCGGAGACGGCAGACGGCGGAGCCAGTTGGTACTACGATGTGGACCCCGTCATCGGCAATCTCAACGAGCCGGGTGTCGTCCGCTACGTGCGACTCGGCCTGACGCTCGAGGTCGGCGGCATGTCGGAGAAAGACGGGACAGCCTTCTTCGAGCAAAGGAAGCCCCTTTTGAAAAACTGGCTGACCCTGTACCTGAACAACCTGACGCTCGACGACGTTCGCGGGGAGAAGAACCTCCGTCAGATGCAGACGCAGATTGCCGACGCCTTCAATCAGAGCCTGTTTCCCGGCGCCAAGCCGCGCATCAAGCGGATTCTCTTCAAGGAACTGTCGATCCAATGACCGATGCACCCGTCCACAATTTGAGTCGGGCGAAGATACAGCGGCTGCTGACCGCCGTCGGGTCCGTCTCGGCCGAGACAGAAGCGCTGCCGGAAGTGGCCGAGTACAACTGGCGCGACCCACATTACTTCAACGAAGACGAACGCAATCGCCTGGCAGCGGTGATGAGCCAGGGAGCGGCGCTGCTGAGCGAGAAATTCGTTCACTTCTACGGCACCGAGTCCAATGTCGAACCGGTGGCCATCACGCAGAGCTTCGCGGGCGATTTGGCCGACCACATCGAGTTGAGCCACAGCTTCTGGCTGCCGTTCGGACCGGACACCAGACACCCGTGCGGCTTCCTGACCGTCGACGCGCAGACGGCGCTGAGTTGGGTGACGCTCTTGCTCGGAGACTCGGAGGCCGAAAACGATCCGGATCGCACTTTGTCGGCGCTGGAGGAGTCGCTGCTCTCCGACCTTGTCCTGGCCATCGCAGAGGCTTTCATTAGCGCTCTGCGACCCCACCTGGAGCTGACGCACGGCGCCAACGTGGCGCGGGGTATGCCCACCGTGTCGTTCGAATCGACGGATGAAGTCTGCATCATCGTATTCGAGGTCAAGAGAGCCGATGCGAACGAGGCCTCGCAGATACGTTTCGTGTTTCCTTGTCGGGTACTCGCCCCCCTGGTCGGCAAGCGTTCCGAGTCAGCAGCCCAGCCGACCCAGGAAGAGATCAAGCGGGTGATGCTGGAACATCTGCAGGAGATGCCTGTGACCATCACGGCCAAGCTCTCCTCGACGTGGCTGAGCTTCGAGGAGGTCCTCGACCTCGGCCAAGGGGACATCGTGCTGCTGGACAAGCACATCGACGAACCACTCGATTTGGTCATCGACGATCAGCCGATCTTCCGCGCTCGGCCCACTCAGTCCGGCGGACGGTACGCGGCTCTCATCGCGGAATGTACTGCCGGGACAGCCCCCCAGCCGACGCGGTCCCCGGCGGCGAAATGACTGAAGGAAAGGAAAGAACCGCCATGCCTCAAACGGCCCAAGCCACACCCGAGAATGCACAAGAGCAAGGCCCGAACGAAGCCCCGGCGGAGGCAGACGGGCGCAAGGTCGCCCAAGCGGCGGAGTTTCCCGAGGCCAGCGAGGGTCAGGTCAGCGGCTCTGGCGGCCAGTTCGACATCCTCCTCGATATGGATGTGCCGGTAACCGTCGTGCTGGGCGCGACCCAGATCCCGGTGCGACGGCTCTTGCAGCTCGGACCCGGTGCTGTGCTCAAGCTCGACAAGAGCGTCGGAGCACCGGCCGAGCTGTTTTTGAAGGACTCGAAATTCGCGGAGGCGGACATCGTGGTCGTAGACGACCGTTTCGCCGTGCGCATCAAACAAATCACCGGCGCGGCTATCGCAGGCAAACCGACCGAAGGATGAGGCAGCGATCAGAGCAACCGTGAAGGAATAAGCAGACCCTATGGCGTCCCATCGCTCCAATTCATCACATGCTCCGGCCGGCTCGATCTCAGACGACGGCCTGATGAACGTCCCGCTGGCCGCGCACAGCACGACGATCCTGGCGATTGGCCTGGTGGCGGTGCTGGCGACGCTCATCATTCCGCTGCCCACCGCCATTCTCGATATGCTGCTGGCGTGCAGCATCTCTCTGGCCATCGCAGTTCTCATCATCACGCTCTCGTCCCGAGAGCCGCTTGAACTATCCACGTTTCCTTCCCTGCTGCTGTTCGTCACGCTGTTCAGACTGTCACTGAACGTCGCGTCGACCCGTCTGATCCTGCTCCAAGGCAACGCCGGTAAAATCATCCAGACGTTCGGTGGTTTCGTAGCCGGTGGCAGTTTCGTGGTCGGTCTCGTTATCTTTCTGATCCTCGTTATCATCCAGTTCATCGTGATCACCAAGGGCGCCGAGCGTATCAGCGAAGTGTCGGCGCGCTTCACCCTCGACGCCATGCCGGGCAAGCAGATGGCCATCGACGCCGATCTCAACGCCGGCACCATCACCGAGACTCAGGCCAACGAGCGACGCGCTAAGATCGTCAAGGAGAGCGAATTCTACGGCGCCATGGACGGGGCCAGCAAATTCATCCGAGGTGACGCCAAAGCCGGCCTGATCATCACCGGCGTCAACGTCATCGGCGGCATCGCCATGGGCTATTCGCACGGCATGACCATCGCCAACGCCATCAAGACGTATTCGATCCTCTCCATCGGTGACGGCCTGGTCAGCCAGATCCCCTCGCTGATCATCTCCGTCAGCTCGGGCTTCCTCGTCACGAAGATTTCCTCCAACTTCAGTGTGGGCCAGGACCTGTCGCGCCAGTTCCTCAAGACCGGCCAGCCGTTGACGGCCGCTGCCTGCATCATCGGCGCGATGGCCCTCGTGCCTGGCATGCCGCGTGTGCAGTTCCTGGTGCTGGCCGCCGGCGCGGCGCTCGTCGGGCGCATGGCCGGCAAAGCAGAGAAAGCCTCGCTTCAGACCGTCCAGGCACCCGCCAAGAAAGTGGAGAAAGAGCCCGTCGAGGATCTGCTGGACATGGATCGCATTTCCGTCCACGTCGGCGTTCGCCTCATCACGCTGGTCGACCCACGCAAGAGCAACACCATCTTCGACCGCATCGGTGCGTTGCGCCGGCAATTCGCCCAGCAACTGGGCATTGTCATCCCGTTGGTCAGGCTCCGCGACGACATGAACCTGGAGCCGAACGCCTACGAAATCAGGCTCTGCGAGATTCCCATCGCCAAAGGCTTCCTGGAGCCGGAGATGTTCCTGGCCATGGACCCCGGCACGACCGCCGGCAAGATCGACGGCATTCGAACCACGGAACCGGTGTACGGATTGCCGGCGCTGTGGGTGAAAGCAGGCAACAAAGAGGCGGCGGAACTGAAAGGTTACACCGTCATCGATCCCGAATCCGTCTTCATCACGCACTTGTCGGAGACGCTGCGCCGACACGCCGACGAACTGCTCACGCGCGAAGACGTGCAACTGCTCGTCGACCGTCTCCGCAAGAATCAGCCTTCGCTGGTCGGCGAGGCCATCGGCACCGAGGGAGAGGTTTCGGTAGGCCTGCTCCAGCGCGTGCTCAAGAACCTGCTCAAGAGCGGCGTGCCGATTCGCGAAATGACCGCTATCTTGGAAGCTCTGGCCGAGAACGCTTCCAAGACGAAGAACCATGCGACCCTCACGGAGATCGTCCGCAAATCGCTGAGCCGGACCATCACGGAACTGCACAAAGGCGACGGCGGCAAGATTGTCGCCATCGCGTTCGATCCGGCCCTCGAGCATCAACTGGCCGCCGCTCTGGGTCAGGAGGGTGGAGAACTGACACTGAACCTTCCAACCGAAGTAGCGATGGAACTGAGTCGCAAGACCGCCGAGGCCTGGAAATCCGCCATGGACCATGGCAGAGACAAAGCCATATTGCTCTGCGATGCTCGTTTGCGCGGTCCGCTGGCCCGGATGTTGGCACGCTCTCTGCCGATGCTGCCGGTCGTCGCCTATGACGAGATCGTCTCGGGGACTGAGGTCGAACCCATCGAGACCATCACCGCGGTAGAGGATGAAGCAACGAACACGAACGATCAAGACCAGATGGCGGCTGCCTACGCGCGAGCCTGATGAGAGACGTGACACATGACATTGGAGCCTGACACGAATGGAGGTGTGCTGTAAATGCTGCTGAATCGACGGTCCATCGGGTTCACCGCCGCGGTGGTGGGGTTCTTCGCAGTGAGCATCGTCGGCGCTATAGAGGGACTTGCGCCGTACACGTGCTCCAAACGTGCGCTGATTGGAGCGGTCATCAGCTATAGCGTCGCATCGGCCGCCACGCGGGCCATCGACGCGATCTTGACCCGCGCGATGATCGCCAGTCAGATAGACAAGGAAGGGGTCGGTGACGACAGAAACTGAAAACACGCCTGAAATGATGGATGGCACGGCGACCGAACCGGTGGAAGGCTGCGAGCATCTCAAGGCCGTGGCGTTACGCACCTATTCGGGACACAAACACCCGCCTATCGGCGACGAGCAGATTCTCCAGTTGCTGCCGATGGTGCATCGGATCGCGCGGCGCGCCGTGACTTATCTTCGACCCCCGCTGTCGTTCGACGACCTGGTCTCGGCGGGAACGGTCGGCCTGCTGAAGGCCGCACGGGACTTCGACGCCTCTCACCTGGCGGAGTTCACCACGTACGCCTACATCCGAGTGAAAGGCGCCATCCTCGATGAGCTGCGCAGAGCGTCTCTGCTCCCGTCGGGGATCAACAAGCGCATCGGCCAAGCCCTGAGACTGAGCCGGGAGATCACCCAGCGGACCGGCAGTCCTCCTTCCGACGAGGAGCTGGCCGAGCGGCTCGGCATCCCGATCGAGGAAGTATATGCGCTCTTCGAGGGCGCCCGGGCCCAGCATTTTGCCTCCCTGGACGGATCGAGTACGGAAGAACCTGCTCTCGGCAATCTGCTGGCCGCGGCCGACGACGCCGCCGCACCCGGCAGCCGTCTCGAGAAGGCCGAGATGCTCGAAAAGCTCGCGGAAGCGATGCAGCAGCTCGACCAGAGACGATTACAGATTATTGTGCTCTACTATCATAAGCATCTGACGATGAAACAGATTGCGGGCCTGCTGGAGATCACGGAGTCCCGGGTCAGCCAGTTGCATGCCAGCGCCCTTGTCAGCCTTTCGGCCAAGTTGGAGGATTACAACGATGGCAGATAGCGACTTCAACGTCATAAAACCGGTGGAGAGTCTCCAGACAATCCAGGGGCTGACGCCGATGACCCGACAGCAGGAGCGAAAACGGCGCCAGAAGTCGAAGGACGAACGCCGCGAGGAGCCGGAAGAGAAACACGACGAGACCGCCGAGCCGCAGGCTCGAACCATCGACGACGATCCCCACTGCATCGATTATTGTGCTTGACGCCGCCTGAGGCCAATGGAATAAAGGCGGGAGATGGGAAAGTGGCAACCATGACACGACATGTATTGAAGCACAGCGAAGTGGAGTTCGCAGGCTCGTTTCAACTGAACGCAGGCACGAACGGCGCAAACCCTCCCGTCGGACCTCACCTCGCGGCCCAACCCGTCCGCGTCCGTATCGCGGAGACTCATCCTGAGTTCGCATTGCTCGAAGTCGTCTGCTCGTGCGGCCGAGTAACCTTGGTGCGCTGTGAGTACGCCACCGACGCATCGCTCGTGCCGGCCGGGTCCGGCCAGGACTGAGGAACCGGCACGTGAGGAGATATGACATGATCGAAACCGTACGAATGATTCCGTGGCTTCTTCTGCTGCTGCTGTTGCTCGCGGGCGCCGGGTGCACGGCGCCGCAAGGCCAGCCAGGCCTTGCGGGCGCCAACGACGCGACGGCATCCGCTTCGAGCGGCTCGACGGCCAGGCGGTTCCAGGACACACCTCTGGAGGGCCGCACGGCAGTGGAATCCGCTATCGAGCTGTCGGAGAAATACGCCCGGCTGTCCGACCAGACGGTCGCCTTGCGGGATGAAAACCAGCGCCTCGCGGCGGATAACGAGACGTTGCTGCAACAGATCGCGGCGCTCGAAGCGAAGCTCAAGCAGACGCAGAAGGAACTGGGAGAAGCCAACGACCTGCTCATCGAGATGCTCTCGGAACTGAACGCCTGGAAGAGCAACATCCTTGGCTTCCGCGCGGAAATGCGGGATGCCGCCAAGGCGCAGCTCGAGGCACTGCTCAAGGTCTTGGAGGTCTTGGGCGGCGAGGCGGAAGCCGGCACGTTGAGCCAACGGCACGAGGCGACGCTCCACCCCGAACAATACGACACACCGCCGCCAGGTGGCCAGTCCACGTCTGTAGCAGGTGAAGCCAATGAGCCGTAACAACGTCCTGCCTCGCACTTGGAACAGACCATGCTCTGGTCGGCTGTTTGGCTTGATCGGCCTCTGGCTTTCGGCGCTCATCCTGGTCGCTCTGATCGGTGGATGCCAGTCCGACCAAGCCAACAACGGGATGGCCAATTCCTACTATCTCAATCCGCACCGCGACCTGACGACGCTGGGCCGGGTCGCCCTGGTCGAGTTGGACAACAAGTCGGGCTACCCCACCATCTCCGCCGATCTGACCGAAGCGCTGTTTGTCGCGCTCCAGAAGAAGCAGCTCTTTGGCCTGTCGGTGGTTCGCCAGGACGACCCGGCCTGGCGCGGTTTGCAGGAGAACCTCGACTCCCTTCAGGCCCTCAAGCAGCTCCTGGCGATGCGCGATGCGCTTAAGTGCAACGGTTTGCTGGTGGGAACGGTTACCGAGTATCAGCCCTATCCGCGGATGGCGGTCGGACTCAGGCTGAAATTGCTCGACCTGACCGACGGCCAGTTGCTCTGGGGCCTGGAACAGGTCTGGGACAGCGGCGACGCCAGCATCCGCGAGCGCGTCCGCGACTACGCGCGCAACGAGCTGCGCTCGGGGTCGGGCCCCCTTCAGGACGAGATTGTCGTCATCAGCTCGTTGAAGTTTGGCAAGTTTATTGCCTACGAGGTGGCTGAGACGCTCGACCGCAAGAAGAAATAGCCGCTCGCGCCAGGCCAAGGCTTTTTCAGAGGAATCCGGCCTGGCAGTACTGAGAGAGGCTTTCTTTTTCATCGGAAAGCACTAAAGGTTTTGCGGATCGACACGAAAACAAAGGTAGATACGCAGAGCATGAAGGAACGTGAATCATGATCGACAACATCAACGCAAATCAAGTTGGACACATTCTGGGGAAGACCTCCTTGTCAAACCCCGATGCTACCAACCGGCGTGTTCAGGATGACACGGATGCCACGCTTCACGTCAGCTTCGCCGATCTAATCAACCAGGCCAAGGAACCGCCCACCGCGGATGCCGCCGCGGTTGCGGAAGCCAAAGAACTGCTGCTGTCAGGTGAGCTCACGAGCCTGGAAAACATCCATTCGGCTGCGAAGAATATGCTTCAGTTCGGCGTGTAGAAACCATCCAGTCACGTTTGCGCTCGAGTCGCGGGGCCTGCCATGGACGGCGAAAAGGCCCCGTTTTTTTTGATGGTGCCGGGGGCCAGTGAACACACGACATCCACCGGTCCGATAATGAGGCGAGATGCTCTCGTCAACTCAGAGATAGCAGTCGAGGAGGGTGCCGATAGGGAGGGTTCCGTCTTTGGGCACCAGAGTGAGCGTTCGGGGCGCCAGCGGCGCTTCGTCGTACGAGCGAACACGCACATCGACGCGGATCGGCTCCTCAGCCAAGGCGCCACCCGGCAGCAAGCGCCGGGAGGATGAGGCTCCCACTGCCACGTTCGCTGTGCCGCCAAGTCTAAGGTCGATCAGGTTCGTCATTTCATCTGCCCCCAAGTGAGCGCATGATAGCACATTCGCAAGCCGAAATCAAGGTCACAGGGTCCGTGCGCCGCTCCAAACCAGGCCGCTTGAAGAGACGTGGGTGGTTACGCCGTGCCAGCGATGGTTTTATCGGACAGCCACAACGTAGACTCACGAAGAAAAATCGTAACCGTTCACAGTTTTTTTGAAGAAGATTGAGAGAATCTCACAAAAAAGACTTGCGCGATCCATAACAGGCGGTTAGACCAT
>JAFGLV010000030.1 GCA_016927855.1 Sedimentisphaerales bacterium | reverse complement strand
GCGAAGTGAAACTGGAGAACCGCCCGAGCTAAGGCGAGCCGGGTCACGAGGACGAAATGCAGAACGCCATGGCTCTCGATCTCGATTATGCGCGCCGCGTGATTCGCGCCGAAGCCGAGGCGATCGCGGCGCTGACACCGGTGGTGGACGACGCCTTCGCGCGCGCGGCGCAAATGGTCTACCAGTGCCGAGGCTCGTGTATCGTCAGTGGGATCGGCAAGGCCGGCATCATCGGGCGCAAGATCAGCGCCACGCTGGCTTCGACGGGCACCCCCAGCCACTTTCTCCATCCGGTCGAGGCCGTCCATGGCGACCTGGGCCGCCTGCGCCGGGACGATATCGTCGTGGTGCTCAGCTACGGCGGCGAGACCGACGAGATCATTCGCCTGATCAATCTGGTCAAGCAACTGCAGATTCCCCTGATTTCTATCACCGGCGATGCGGATTCGACCCTGAGCCGGCACAGCGACGTGGTGCTGTGTATGGGCAAGGTCAACGAGGCCTGTCCGCTGGGGGTCGCGCCGAGCGTCTCGACGACCTGCATGCTCACGCTGGGCGATGCGCTGGCTTTTACGGTGATGAAGGCGCGGAATTTCAGCGTCGAAGATTACGTTCGTTTCCATCCCGGCGGCTCGCTGGGCACGAAGCTGATGACGGTCGAGCAGTCGATGATCTTCCGTCCGGGGGAGAAGCTGCCGCTGGCCGGGCTCGATGATACGGTCGAGCAGGTGCTGGCCAAGACCAACGATGTAAAACGGCATGGAGCGGTGATGATTGTCGATAGTGAGGGTCGCCTGGCGGGGATCATTACGGATGCCGACCTGAGGCGACTGCTGACGCGCGAGGGCGCCGCGGCGTTCGGCCGACGGGCCGGTGAGATCATGACCACCAACTGCAAGCGGATTCGCGCCGACGCCCTGGCCGCGGAAGCGACCGCGCTGTTTCACAAGTACCGCATCGACGAGCTGCCGGTCGTGGACGCCCACGACCGGCCGGTCGGCCTGATCGACGTGCAGGACATCGTGACGATCAAGGTGGTGGGATGAGATTTGCGATTTACGAATTACGATTTACGATTCTGCCATGACCGTGAACAAGAAGCCTAGGCCAGATCTTGCAGCCGTCGAGCTGCTGGTGCTCGACGTGGACGGCGTGCTCACCGACGGACGTCTCATCGTCCACGACGATGGTTCCGAGAGCAAGGCCTTCCACACGCTGGACGGTCACGGCATTCGCCTGTGGCAGCGAGCCGGCCTGAAGGTGGCGCTGTTGAGCGGACGTCACTCCGGAGCCACGCAGCGGCGCGCCGAAGAGTTGGATATTTCCTACGTGCTGCAGGATTGCCATCTCAAGCGGCCCGCCCTCGAGCGGCTGCTCGATGAGATCGGGCTCCAGGCTCAGAACGTCGCCTACGTCGGAGACGATCTGCCCGACCTGCCGCCGATGCGCTTCGTTGGGTTTGCCGTGGCGGTGGCCAACGCAGTCGAGGAGGTCAAGGCGCAGGCCGACTACGTCACGACCTGTCCCGGCGGCGGCGGGGCGGTGCGCGAAGTGATCGAGCATATTCTGAAAGGGTCCGGCCGTTGGGAGCCGCTGATGCAGCGGTATCTGGCGTAGCGGTGCGTTCGTGATGGGTCTGAGCCGAAGACAGCTCGTGGTGGGACTGGTCGTCCTGGCGGTTCTGCTGGGCGTGTATCTGGTCTACACTCGGCTCGACGGCAGCGAGGGCGTCGAGCTGGCGGTGAGCGACCGGTTCAAAGGCGCCGTGCCGGCGGGCAACACCTTCCCCTCCGATAGCAACACGGGCCGGGTCGGAGACCTCAGGATCGGAACGGTGCGCGAGACCGTGTTCCGCCACCAGACGGACGGCGTCGTCGACAGGGAGTTCGGCTTCGTCGAGCTGCTGCATCAACAAGGCGACCGGTGGGAAGTCACGCAGCCCTACATGCGACTGTTCCTGCCGGAGTTTCGCGGTCACGTCACCGCCGACCGCGGCGAGGTCCGCTGCGAAGCCTCGCTCGGCGGTCAGCTCATCCCCAACGACGCGAAGTTCTCGGGCAACGTCATCATCCACGTCGTCTCGACCGAGGCGGAAGACCCGCTGGAGTTCTTCGTCTACCTCGACGACGTCGCGTTCATCGCGGAGCGGTCGGCGTTCTCGACCTCCGGCCCGATCAAGGTCGTCTCGCGCATCGCTCAACTGGCCGGACGCGGCATGGAACTGATCTACGACCAGGGACGCAACCGCCTGAACCTGTTTCGCATCTACCAGCTCGAAAGCCTGCGCTTCCGCAGTGCCGATCTCGAATCGCTGGCAGCGGAGAGCGGAGGTCAGACGTTTCCCGGCGCCGGCCCCGACCGATCCGCCGCGCCGGCCGATACGCAGGACGTGGTGGTCGTTGCCGGCGGTCCCCAGGCCGGCAGCGCGCCGGACTACTATGAGTGTGTCTTCTGGAAGAACGTGCGCATCGAGACACCGGAGCGGATCATTGCTGCCCGGCGGCATCTGGCGATCCACAATATCCTCTGGTCTAAGGGTAACGCGATGGAGCCCAATGCGCCGGTGCCCGGCGCTGTCTCGACCGTCGCGACGGTCCGGCCGGAGCCCAACGAACCGAACGAACCTGAGTATGTGCCATATCCCGGCCCGAACGCCCTGAACACCAAGCCCTCGAATTTCATTGCGCTCAGCACGCTACCGGAGTCGTCGTTCGATATCGTCGTCACCTGTGACGGCGGCTTCATCGTCGGGCCCAAGGGCATTGGGACCGGTGCGCCGGAGCCCAACGAGCCAATCATGGTCGCGTCGGCAGCGGATGCGTCCACGCTCGCGTCGCCGGACCCGAACCACCAGACCTTGTTCGCCGAACAGATCGACGTCAACGCGGCGACCTCCGACGCGGTGTTGGCCGGGCCCGTTCGGATCGGCTTTACGCTCGACGCTAACGACGTGACCGCCGGCGCCGGCGCGATACCGGTGATGGTCATCGCGCGGAACGTCGTCCGCTACCTGGCCGCGGCGAATCGCATCGGTCTCGAAGGCGATTGCGTCGTGACCATGCGCCAGACGGTCGAGATGCCGGACGGGCCGCCTGCTTACGACGAGTACGTGCTGAAGGCCCAGATCCTGCTGCTGGACCTCGTCGAGGACGCCAACACCGGACAGTTCAAGGTACGTCACGTCACCGCCATGGGAGGCGCCGTCTCGCTGCAAGGCATTCGCCAGGTGGGCGGCGAGCCGGTCGGCTGGGTGAAGCTCGAGGGCACGCGGCTGGACTTCGACGCCATCGCGAACGACTTCGTCGTGACCGGTCCCGGCGCGATCAGCCTGCACAATGCCAAGACCATCGAAGCCGGTCCCGACGCGAGCGCCGTCGAGATCAGCTTGCGCCGTCCCTGCTACGCACTGCTCAGCGACTTCCAGCGGCTGACGTACTCGGGATCTACCCGACGGATCGTGGCCGAATCGAGCGAGCCGATCCAGTTGGGCTACGTGCCGATCCTCGCAGACGGCCGCTACGGCCCGCGCATCAACGCCGCCGGCGGGCACATCGAAGTCCAGCTCACCGAGACCGCCGACGGCCGGGCCGAGCTGGCCAGCATCACCGCCTCACGGGGCGTCGCGTACGTGGACGACACGCAGCGTTTCGCCGGCAGCACGCTCACCTACGACCACGCCGCCGGCCTGATCCGCGTCACCGGCGACGCCAGCCAACCCTGCTACCTCAACGGCGTCCTGGTTGACCAGATCGAAATGGACGTCGCCACCGGCAACACCAAAGCCGAATTCCGCGCTCCCGGCACCCTCCTGATCCGATAGGCTACGTGTCGCGTGTCCTTCTCAGCACATTTCCTATGCGCACCGTTTTCAAACCTCTTGTGCAGGTAAGGAGCAGTCATGGAGGCACACATCATCAAGCCCGCCTACAAGGCGTGCTATCGACTCAATCGCGCCAGGTCGCTGACTATAAGGCTGGCACGAACTCCAATTTCACATGTGCCGCCTCCACCTCTCCTGCGCTGGCAGGGAGTGCGGCCAGGTCCAAATTCTCTCCCTTGAGACAGAGCGTCGTCGATCCCTCCGACGGGCCAATGACCTCCGGATCGAACGTTGCTGTCCATGTGCCGCCTGCTGGCGACATCGAAGTCACGGTGGCGATGAGCTTTAGTTCGAAGTTCATTTCCATTTCGATCACGGTGCAGCCGGTGAAGGTGTTGTCCACACCCGGTGCGCTGGGTGCGGCAGTGAGAGGCACAATGCGGCTGAACACAGTGAAGGCAAGGCTCGTCCCCGGCGGTGGCTGGGGTAGGGGCTCTGGCGGCTCGACATCACGCACGGTGAATTTCCAGACAACACCCTTCTGTACCGTCCAGCCGTCTGCTGCAACCTCGTCGACGCGCCAGAAATAGTCGCCAGCAGAGAGAGTATACGCGCCGAACGGGAACTCGGACAGAAATTGCCTGCCCATATACTCGGGGCATCCTATTAGAGCATCGGCCACACGCGCCGCGTCAGTGCCGAAATACACGTCGTGCCCCACGGCAGTATCGGCTCCCGACCACCTCAGGGAGGCAACATCGCCCACGTGAACCACTGCGCCGTCGGCCGGCCGCGGATTGGAAGCCAACAGCAGTTCCCCTTGTGCCAGTTCGCGGATTTCCGAGGGTGTTAGAGCTTGGCTGTACAGGCGTACATCGTCAATGAGGCCGTTCCAGAGGCGGTAGGTGGCATTGGAGTTGTTGCCGATCATGACGGGCTGGCTGCTGATGCGAATGCTCCCCTGGGCGTTCCGGGAGACATCAAGAGCGCCATCGATGTACAGATACATAGATGCTCCGTCATACACGCCTGCCACATGATGCCATTCCTGCAGTGTGATCGGCTTGGTGCCGAAGAGACTGCCAGTCGAATTGCCGGGAACATTGACGTTGGTGCAGGCAAACTCGAGCGTGTCGGTCGCTTCATTTCTCTGGAGTCTCCAGGCCCTGTCGCCCTTGGTCACAATAGCCTGCCACCATTCGTCGAAAGCGGTGACATTGATCCAGGCCGCCACCGTCATGGCGTCAGTGAAACTGAATCCCGGTGCGTTGCCGCAATCGACATAGTCGTCAATCCCGTCGAGCAACAACGCTCCTCCAATCTGGCCGCCGTCCGGCTGCCATGCGGCCCCGCCGTACACAGTGCCGTGATTCTCACCGACGCTATCATACGCCATCGGGCCGCTAGTCTCGTCGAGTCTCCAGTGAGCCGTCGGCTCGATGTTGTTTGCATCGAACGGGATGGCAGTAATGTGCCGGGAGGCCATATTGTTGCTGTAGTCCTGATCGATATACCCGGCTGACGGATAGAGCGCTACGCACACCTCGTGCTCGCCCGGTGGAATGGTCCATGCAACCTCGATGGTTGTGCTTTGGCCAGCACCTAGGCTCACCGTGTCTTGTGCCAGCAGCCTGCCTTTCCCAACGCCGCCATCATAAAGACAGACAAAGGCGTTATCTGCATTCTCGCTCCCAATATTTGCAGCGAGCGCAGATATTGTGACTAACTGTCCCGCCAATGGCGTTTCGTCAGAGAATTGAATGTCGCTCGCGGTGACGATCAAGTCGGGACAATCACCAACGATCGCGATCGCAAATGCAAGACGTTGGAACCGCTCATTGTTGATCACGCCCTCGGCTCTTACCCTGATCATATAGAGGCCCGGATCTGACGTGTCATCGAACACTCCAACATAGCATCCATCTCCACCAACGTCGTCTCCCTGCTTTCCTTCATCGTATAGAGCAAGATGCGCTACGACACCGTCTGGCCTTTCGATTTCTGCGGTCACCGTTGCATTGCCAAGGCCGCTACCCTCCAGGCCCAGTTCGGCTGTCACAGTGATCGCATCGTCTCGGTCAAAGGATCTATCGCTCGTGGAGGCTGAAAGAGTGAGGTTCGATAGGACCGTCGCGATGGCCGCGTATTGCTCACCACCCAGCGGGACCTCCTTACCGACGACTTCTAGGGTCCACTCACCCGGGAGCGGATCTGGGACAGTGTAATACACGTACGAGTCTCCCTCGCTCCGAACAACCTCAGGACTCCGCTGTGCCGTATCGGCATCTATCATTTCGCCGTTGGGTGTGTGCAACACGATATCCGAGGTGTCCGCGGCTCGATCGATGCCCATTGTCACCTCGGATGTGTTGCCGCCATCGATCGGAATGGTATGGAACACGTGTTGGCCGGCCTCTATGCGGTCGGTGGCCAGATATGCGACTCCACTGATGTTAGCACATCCAGGGCAGGCCGTCGAAAGAGATTGACCGAAACTGCCGTAGTAGAACTGGCATCGGCTATCGACTACCCAACCGGCAACCCAAATAGTCTGTTGTCGCTGTTGCGTCCAGTTCCACGGCAGGAGAATAGGCGGTGTCACAGGAGGTATCAAGTCATCACTAAAGATCCCATCGAGCGCAGTGCTTTCGATTTCAACACGCGGCTGGTGCAAGCCGTGCAGTATCTGGTACTGAAAATACCATAATGGTTGCTCGCACATCCAGAGGCTCACTTCTCTTACTTGGGCCTTGCCAATGATTGCAGCCCCGAACTGGTCAAGGATGCGGAACCAGTATGTCGTGATGTAGCGTGGGAGGAGAATCTGCCCCGGGAATTCGTCATTGCTTGTCTCGATTATTTCCAGCGAGGTTGGTTTCTGCATCGTCACAGGATAGGTCGCAGCGCAACTACTGCCACCCACTACATAGTCTAGGCTGACGACAATATCCCAGGGGATGTCACTCGGCTCCGTGCCCACGATGTCTACGAAGCGATCGTCAAAGGGCCCCTTGATATAGGCTTTCTTGGACCCGGATGATATCGACCACTCGTACGTACCTCCGGGGGGATCACATCTCGCCTCCAACTCGACCGGATCACTCTCCATAAGGAGCGGATTTGAGACGTTCGTCTTCCGCACCACCGCCGTCACGGGCCCTACTATCTGAACAGCCATCTTCTGAAATGTTGCCGTAACGGACTTGTCGGAATCCATGATGATAGTAGCTGGATTCGCCGAACCGGACACATCGCCCGTCCAGCCGGCGAACGCATATCCTTCGGCAGGCGCGGCCGTCAGGGTAACCGAATCTCCTGGTGAATACATTGCCTTGTCCGGGGAACGGCTTAACGAACCTCCCCCTGACGGTGTCACATCCGTCGTCAGTGTACAAGTCGTCATAGAGTCCGTGAGAAGATCGAAGGTGAAATTGTCCATGGCGAAGTACGCTCCGTCACCGGGCATATCGGGATTGCGTATCCCGCCGGCGGCGCTGAAGACGAGCCTGTCGACTCCGACGTAGTTGGAATCAAACCATGTTGGGCCTGTGGTGCCCACGGTTACGGTCCGAGAATAGAGTAGGGTCGTCCCGAGGAAGCCCTGTACAGTAATGTTGAGGCCCTCTCTCCAGGCTGCCGTCAGATACGCCCCAATGAAGACGAACGGCTCGCCGGTGACTTCCACGGGCCGAGCACCGCCGTTGTATGCGATGCATGCGCCCGAGACCAATCCGTTGACATAGCCTGAGGGGGTGATATTGCGCGCGGGGACGTTCATAACGGAAAACCCGTACCAGTACAAGCCAGCGTATCCATCAGGCATAGGAGCCAGCCAGCCAACATCAGCGTCGTCAAAGTCGACTACGGTGGCGGAGACCGGCGCGCATACCGTCGCGAGGGCTGAAACAACGGCGACAATCCATGCTGCTCGTACCTGCTGTCGCTTACTAGCCACCCTCATAGTCCACCTCCGAAAGACTGCCCACACATGCATCAGGATACCAACGACCCACCTAAGCAGAACTCCAAAGCAGCCGCCTCGACACAAGACCGCACAACTTAGCTTGACTTGACTCAATATTCTACCATCGCACGGCCTCTAGTACAACCTATTGCTCTCTCTTCGTGCGTTGCTGTTGAAGCCGCGCGGCGGAAGATGTTGGCGCGCATCAGATATAGGTTGAGTTGGCACGGATCCTGGCTTTCCAACGGCAGAGGTACGGGTGCGGCACATAAAGCTTGAACCGCCGGGCAGGGAGAGCGTAGAATAGGGGGCAGAGGTTCGCCCACATGGAGTGGGCCGGGGTAGGATCCAGGAGAGCCATGGCGGCAAAGGGGCAAAGAACGAGCGGTTCCAGCACGGCACTCGCGCTGGTGTGCCTGCTGGCGATGGGGAACGTCGCGCATGGGATGGTCATCTGCGTCGGCGCGCATGGGCACTTGGCCATCGAGCCGGCCGGACACGATCACTGCGCCGATGACCACGTTCGTAGCAACGCCGGTAGAGGTGACCCCCTGTGGTTGCCCAGGGCGGGCACGGGGACCCGCCCCTACCTATGCTCTTACGAACACGCTACGCGCTGTGAGCCGTGTGTCGATATTCCCCTGCTGGTTGGTGCGTTCGACGGCAAGACCGTCCCTGATGCCTCGAAGGCCGGTGCCGGGCTGGTGCCTTGCGTCGAGCATTATCCCAGTCCGCCAGGGCAGGCTCTTGCCCTTCGGACGCTTGCACGTTTTGCCCTTCCCACCTCTCACCTCGCGCTTTCCAGCGTCGTCCTCCAGGTGTAGCCTCACGTCCGGTTGTGGCGAGGGCGAATGATTATTCGCCCCTACAGACGCCCTTGTCGTTCTGACGTATTCAGGCGCAGAGATCCATTGTTCCGGGAGCGATCCCTATGTACCGCGCTTTCATTATCATCTTTCTATTACTGGTCTGTGGGTGCGCTCGTAGTGACGCTGTAAGGGGTTTTCGTGGCACGGGCGTTTCGCTGATGAGCACGGCGGGCATTCACGGCCGGGACGGCCGTGCTACCCACGGGCGAGACGCCCATGCTACTCCGCGGCCGACAGGCGTCATTACGCTCCGGCAGGCCGCGGAATTGGCGTTGACTCGACATCCGAGGCTACAGACGTTCGCTTTCGAGATGCAGGCGGCGCAGGCGCGCACGCTTGGGGCGGGCCTGCGGCCGAACCCGGAGCTGGAGGTCGAGGTCGAATCGGTGGGCGGCACAGGCGAGCGCACCGGCTTCGACGCGGCCGAGACCACGATCCAACTCGGTCAGCTCATCGAGCTGGGCGGCAAGCGCGACAGACGCATCCGTGCCGCGTCGTTAGCGCAAGAGCTGGCTCAATGGGACTACGAATCGGCGCGACTGGACGTGCTCAAGGAGGTGACCGACGCGTTTGTGGAGGTGCTGGCGGCGCAGGAGCGCTTGGCGCTGGCAGAGCAGTTGGGCGAGTTGTCGCGCCAGGCACAGTCGGCGGTCGCGCAGCGCGTCGAAGCCGGCAAGGACGCGCCGGTCCAGAGCCTGAGGGCAGGTGTCGTGCTGTCGCAGAGCCAGATCGAGATTCGCAAGGCGACCAGCGCCCTGGCGACGGCGCGACAAGAGCTGGCCGCGACGTGGGGCGCCGCGGAGGCAACGTTCGACGCGGCGGCGGGGGACTTCGACCGTGTTGCGCCGGCGCCGGCACTGGAGGAAGTCAACGCGGCGCTGGCGGACAATCCCGACCTGGCACGTTGGACGGTCGAGCAGCAGCAGCGCCGCGCGGCGCTGGACCTGGAGAAGGCGCGCGCGAAAGTCGATATCACCGTCACCGGAGGCGTGCAGCGCTACGAGGAAAGCGATGACTCGGCGTTCATCGTGGGTCTGGCGGTCCCGCTGCCGATCTTCGACCGCAACCAGGGGGGTATCACCGAAGCGACCGCCAACCTGGCCAAAGCGCAGCAGGAGTACCAGGCGGTGCAGGTCGAGGCGTTCGCGGCTTTGTCGGAGGCGGTGAATCGGCTGGCGAGCGCGTATGACGAGGTCGGTATCTTGCAGCGCGAGGTGGTGGCCCAGGCCGAGCAGGCGTTCGAGGCGGCGCAGCAAGGTTACCGCGAAGGCAAGTTCGATTATCTGCATGTTCTGGATACGCAACGGACCCTGTTTGAGACCGAGGCCCAACATATCGACGCGGTCGAAGCCTATCATAAGGCGCGGAGCGAGGTCGAACGACTGATAGGACAATCGCTTGACGCATTGAAACGTCTCGACCAGAAGGGTCAGAAAGGAACGGAATAATGAAACGTACTCTATTGCCGATATCTGCCATTCTCTTCCTGGTCGGATGTGTCACGGGAGTGGCTGTACAGTGGCGGTTTGGCCTGTTGGCGGGCGGTGCGCGGACGCCTGCGGCTCACAGTGATGAGCACGAGGAGCACGCTGCCGAGGGCCATTCGCATGACGAGCATTCGGCGGAGGCTGTGAATAGCCTGGACGATCTGAACAAGATGACATGCGAACACGAGATCAGCATAGTCGATTGTGACAACTGTCGCTTTGAGGTCGGGCTCGTCAAGATCGATCCGTCTCTGGCGTCGCTGATCGAGACCGGGCCGGTTCAGGAGATTGATCGCAGCCGGTCGCTGACCCTAACCGGGCAGATACAGTTGGATCGGACCAGAGCCGTGGAGGTTGTATCCACCGGCAGTGGACGAGTCGAGCAGGTACGAAGACTCATTGGGGAGAAGGTCCAGGCGGGGGATGTCCTGGCCGTCATTCATTCGGCGGACCTGGGGCAAGCCAAAGCGACCTTCCTGGAGGTGCAGGCACGACGTGAGTTGGCAGAGGCGACTTTCAAGCGGGAGAAGAACCTCTATGAGAAGAAGATTTCCAGTGAAGCCGATTATCTCGATGCGCTGAATGCCTTCAAGGCGGCCCAAGCGGCCTATGCGGCGGCGGATAGACGGCTGCGCCTCTTTGACCTGTCCTCTGAGCAGATCGGCGGGATCAAGGACGAACAGGCCAATGGCGAGTTTGCGGATCTGATCCTGCGTGCTCCCCAAAGTGGCGTCATCATCGCGCACGGCGTTTCTGTCGGGAAGATCGTGGATACCACCGAGAGTCTCTATACCATCGCCGAGCTGGCCAACTTGTGGGTCTGGTGTGATGTCTACGAAGCGGATCTGGCAGTTCTCCACGAACAGCTCTCGCAGCAGAAACCGCTTGAGGCGATGGTGCGCGTGAGGGCGTTTGAACCGGAAGTCTTTCACGGCGTGGTCGACTTCATAGGCAATGTGATGGACGAGCACACGCGCACTGTCAAGGTGCGAGTGCAGTTGGAGAATCCGGAAGGAAAGCTCCGGCCCGGGATGTTTGTCGATGTCGAGGTCGGTATCCGCCAGCCGGGACGTGTGCGGGCCGTGCCGCTGTCGGCCGTCATGTCCGATGCGGGGAAGGACTTCGTGTTCCAGCAGTGGAAGGATGACCTGTGGGTGCGTCGGGACATCGCCACAGGCGACAAGTACGGCGAGTTGGTTGAACTGCTTGGCGGCGTTTCTCCCGGCTCCCGGATTGTCACAAGCGGAGCGTTTATGCTCAAGAGCGACGTGCTGCGCGAAAAGATGGGCGCCGGCTGCGCGGACTAGCGAAAGGAACGAATCAGAATGCTCGACAATTTCCTGCATTTCGTACTCAAGCAGAGACTGCTGGTCATCCTTGGCAGCGTCATCCTGTTGGCAGCAGGCGTCGTGGCCTGGCGAAATCTGCCGATCGACGCCTTTCCCGATGTCACTAACCAGCAGGTCATGATCCTGACCCAGGCTCCGGGACTCGCTCCGGAAGAGGTCGAAAGGCTGATCACGTACCCGATCGAGATCGAGATGGGCGGCCTGCCGGACGTCACCCAGGTACGGTCTCTGTCCAAGACGGGGTTGTCTCAAGTCATCATCATCTTTGAAGATGACGTGGACATCTACTTCGCCCGGCAGGTGGTGTTCGAACGCCTGGCCCAAGTCAAGGACGAGCTGCCTCAGGGCGTGGAACCGGAGCTGGGCCCCATTTCCACGGGGCTCGGAGAGATATACCAGTACGTCTTGAAAAGCGGTTACTACTGCCCTGAGCACAAGAACGTGTGGACCGAGGGCGAGGGGCAATGCTCCCAGTGCGGCGGGGAATTGGTGCAAGCTGAAGAAGATCTCATGGACCTGCGCACGCTGCAGAACTGGGTGATCAGTCCGCAGCTTCGGCGCCTGCCCGGCGTGACGGAAATCAATAGCTTCGGCGGCTTCGTCAAACAGTACCATGTCATCCCCGACCCGGCTCTTCTGCTCAAGTACGATATCACCTTGGACCAGATTCTCGAGGCCCTCCAGGCCAACAACGCCAACGCCGGAGGCAGCTACATCGAACGAGACTGGGAGCAGATCAACGTCGTTTCCAAAGGGCTCGCTCAGGGCATTGGCGATATCGAGAGCATCGTGCTTAAGTCCGAGGCAGGCACGCCGGTCTACCTGAAGGACGTTGCGGAAATACAGATCGGCCACCAGACGAGGACCGGCGCCGCTACCCAGGACGGCAAAGGAGAAGTCGTACTCGGCATGGTCATCATGCTCAAAGGAAGCAATTCCAAGCATGTTGTGGACCGAGTACGGACAGAAATTCCTCAAATCCAAAAGACCCTTCCGCCTGGGGTAAGGATTCTCCCATTCTACGACCGGACCAGCCTTATCCAGGCCTGTATTGAGACAGTTTTGTCGGCCCTATTCCAGGGAATGATTTTCGTCATTCTGGTCTTGTTTGTCATCTTGTGGGACCTTCGCGCCGCGTTGGCGGTAGCGATATCATTGCCGATCACGGCTTCGGTGACCTTCCTGTTGATGGGCTGGCGCGGAGTCACGGGCAATCTGATGAGCCTCGGCGGGCTGGTGATAGCCATCGGCATGGTCGTCGATGGTTCTATCGTGGTCGTCGAGAACATCGCACGACATATGCGAGAAGAGGCAGACTCCGACGCCTCCAGAATCCCAATCGCGTTCCAAGCGGTACGGGAAGTAGCTCGCCCGGTCATCTTTGCGCTCCTGATTATCGTAATCGTCTTTGTCCCGCTATTCACGTTGGAATCCATGGAGGGCAAGATGTTCAAGCCGTTGGCCTTGACGATATGCTTTGCCCTGGCTGGGTCGCTATTGGCATCTCTGACCATCGTGCCGGTGCTAAGCTCCATTCTGGTCAAACGCAAGACAGGCCGCGGCGGCGAGAATCTTCTGGTCCGACTCATCCAGCGCGTGTATATGCCCGTGCTTACCACCGCTGTGCGAGCGCGATGGATTACAGTGGCTATTGCTTTGGGTGTTATGGCGCTGGCTTTCTCCGTGCTTGGCAAAATCGGGACCGAGTTCTTGCCGGCGTTGAACGAAGGTGCATTGGCCATCAATGTCGTTCGCCTGCCGACGGCCAGTATCAAAGGGTCGGTACTGCAAGCGACCGAAATCGAAAAAAGGCTGCGCGGCAAATTCCGTGAAATCGAAACGGTGGTGACCAAGACCGGCCGCGCGGAAATCGCCGAAGACCCGATGGGGCCGGAACAAAACGATGTCTTTGTGATGCTCAAGCCCGACTACGAACGCCGGTTCGACCGTTCCCGAGAGGAGCTGGTGCAGGCAGTCAATCGCGAGCTGGCGGTTATTCCCGGCATCAGGCTGGCATTCTCTCAGCCGATCGCCCTGAGAGTCAATGAGTTGATCAGCGGCATCAAGTCGGACGTGGCCGTCAAGATCTTTGGCGATGATATGGATGTGTTGCGGACTACGGCCGAGGCAATCGCGCCCATCCTCAGCGAAATCGAGGGCGCCGCCGACGTTAAGATCGAGCAGGTCTCCGGGTTCGCCCAGATTGAAGTCCGCATGAACCGTCAGGCACTCGCCCGTCACCAGATCAATGTCGAAGATATCAACCTGCTGGTTGAGACCGCCGTTGGAGGCGGCGTAGCCACGGCCGTCTACGAGGGACAGAAACGGTTTGCTGTGCAGGTGCGGTTCCCGGAGGAAAAGCGACGCGATATCGATACCATCGAACAGATCCTGGTGCATTCGCCGGCCGGGTACAACATTCCGTTGGGAGAGTTGGCCACTGTAGAGGAAGTGGAAGTCCCGGCTCAGGTGAGCCGTGAGGATTCCATTCGCCGGCTGATCGTGGAATGCAATGTCAGGGGTAGAGACCTGGGCAGCTTCGTCGCTGAAGCACAGCAGAAGCTGGCCTCTATCGAAGACGATATGCCCGAAGGTTACCGGTTTGCCTGGGGCGGCCAGTTCGAGAACCAGCAAAGGGCGATGGCTCGTCTGAAGATCGTGGTCCCGGTCGCCATCCTGCTGATCTTTGTGATGCTGTTCAGTTCGCTCAATTCCTTCAAGAGTGCGGTCTTGATTCTGGTGAATCTGCCGTTCGCGCTGGTGGGAGGCATTCTGGCGATCTATCTGCTTGATATTAGCCTGAGCGTTGCAGCGTCCATCGGCTTTATCGCATTGTTGGGAGTGGCGGTAGAAAATGGACTGGTTCTGGTGAGCTTCTTTGAACAGCTCCGGTCCGGCGGCAAGAAGGTATACGACGCGGTGGTAGAGGCTTGTCGTCTGCGTGTGAGGCCGTTGGTAATGACGACGTTGACAACGCTCGTGGGGCTCTTGCCGATGCTGTACGCTACCGGCTCAGGCTCCGAAATACAGAAACCTCTGGTGGCCGTAATCTTCGGAGGGCTTATCACTTCGCTGTGCCTGACCCTTATCATTTTGCCCGTGCTCTACATCATCTTCAACAGAGACGAAGCCCATTGGGTGGCCTGACAAGACTCAGGGCCACAAGGAAGCCAACCAATGCTCCATGCGACCGCGTCCGGGTCGGAGATACAGAGACCGCTGGTGGCCGTCATTTTCGGTGGCATGGCCAGTTCACTGATTCAGGAACTGATCCTTCTGCCGGTTCTGCACCTGTTGGCTCACAAGGACTCGCCGGAGTCGCCGCAGTAGCGCGCAGTAGAGTAGCATGGGCGTCTCGCCCATGAGTAGCACGGCCGTCCCGGCCGTGAGTACCACGGTCATCTTGCCCGTTCTTGTTCATGGGCGAGACGCCCGTGCTATGATGCCCCATTCGACAAGCTCAGGGCAAGCTCTGACGGGCACACTACAAACGCTCAATAGTCGCGTACGACCAAGGCGTCCTTGCCGACGAGGTAGCAGTCGGAGTCGGCGATCTTAAGGTTGTAGACCTTGCCGACGTAGGGTCTCGGTCGTCTGTGGACCGCAGCGATCGTGACCGAGCCGGTGGCGGTTCGCAAGCTCATGTCTGCCCTGAGACTCTGTAGCGCCATCCAGCGCCCATCGTCGGTCATGAAGTAGTGACCCGAGACTACACTGATGGCATTGCCGGTCGCCAGCAGAACGTCGTAGCAGACGAACGCGCCGTCGTGCTCCTGGATCAGCTCGACAGCGCCGAACGAGTCGTAGGGGCGAATAATCATTCGCCCTTCGGCAATGTCACCACAAATGGCGCTCACGTCCTGAGCCGGACGGACCTGCGAGATCGGAACGAGGGCGCCGTCGGCCCATACCGGCGTTTCCGGCGTGAAGCAGGCGCGTCCCTTCACCGGTCCGCCTTCCGTGGTGAACCGCCACACGTCGCCCTTGACGATGCTCCCGTCACTGCCGATCTCGTCCACGCGCCACCAATAAGTGCGCGACAGACTGAGCAGTGCCGGGTCGTATGACGTCGCGCTCTGATTTTCACTGACCAAGACGCCCATACGAAGGTCGTCTCTACTGCCTTGGGCGACCGGCTCGAAATCGATACCCAGATACACATCGTGGCGGACGGCGCCGCTTCCGGCTGTCCAGCTCAGCTCGATGTTACTGCTGACGCCGACGGCGCCGTCGGGAGGAAATGGATTCGAGGCCTTGGTGGTCACCCTCGCCAGCGAGGTGGGCGAGAGGCTGGCCTCGAAAGTGCCGCCGTGGGCGCCCATGTTGATCAGGCTGCCGTTGGGGGAGGGCTCGAAGTTGGTTCCGCTGGCGGGATCGCCGGCGTCGATGCAGGGGCTGCTCACGCTGTCAACGACCCAGTGACCGGCGGCGGGGTCCCAGCGTCCAGCCTGCGACTTCAAGTGGTAGTCACCGTTGGGGTCGGCGAACAGGGGATCGACACTGATGTTGTTCTGGCCGGAGGAGCTGCCTTCGATGTTGCTGTACTCGGCGACCATGGGCAGGCCTTCTGACGTGCCCGTTACGTTGCCCCAGACGATGCAGTTGCTTACGACTAAGTCAGGGATACCCAGGGTCCGCAACGTTTCGCCTGTCGCAGCCGCGTTGCGGGTGAACGTGCAGTTGGTCAGGGTAGCGGGGCCGCCGGTGTAGTTGTCCACGGCGCTGCCTCGCTCAGCCGCGTTTCCGCTGAACAGGCAGTTCCGGACGGTCATCTCGCCACTGCTGCGGCGCGCGATGGCGCCGCCGTTTCCTTCGGCGGAGTTGCCGTGGAACGTGCAGGCGAGCAGGACAACGTTGCTTGTGGTATTGTGCAGGGCGCCGCCGTCGTCGCGGCTCGAATTCTCCTCGAGGGTGCAGTCGACCAGCGTCAAGCTGCTCTGATCGTTGTACAGGGCGCCGCCTCCAGTGGCGGCGGAGTTGGCCACGAACGTGCAGCTCGTGAGAGCGGGAGTGCTGCCGGCGCCATTGAACATGGCGCCGCCGAGATCGGCGCTATTGCCTCGGAAGGTGCAGTTCGTCAGCGTCGAGACACTGGCGTTGTTAACGATGGCGCCGCCGCTGTCCCGCGCGACGTTCTCGTGGAAGGTACAGCGGTTCAAGACCGGGCGACTGCCGTTGACATTGTACATCCCGGCGCCGTTTACGGCCTGGTTGTTGCGAAAGACGCAGTCGACGATAGTGGGACCGCCGTTGTCATTGACCATACCGCCGCCGTTATCGCCGTTGGCGGCAGTGATCACACAGCCTTCCAGCACGGCGGTGGCGTCCGTGCCGCTGCCGGTGGCGACGTGATGGCTGTTGTCATCGGACCGATCCTGCGCGCCGATGTTGCCGCTGAGGACCGTCTCGCGCGCGCGAGGGTCGCGCGCGTCTGAGGCGCGGCCGCCGATGTAGCCGCCCTTGATCGTCACGCCGTTCATCAGTTCGAACGATGCCGTCCGGTCTCCCGGCGTGATGCCCAATCCCTGGTCCGGACGGTAGACCCCTCGTGCCACGCGAATCTCCACCGGCTTCTCGGCGAAGTAAGCCAGCAGCAGGGCGTCCTGGAGTGAATCCAGAGCGTGCTGCCAGCTTGTGCCCGTGCTGGCACCGGTGGCGCCGGCATCGACATAGATTGTCGCGCCGGTCGCCGTCGCGCAGAATGCGGCCGCGACGATCAGAGAAGCGAAGATGTACCGCGCACCTGGAAAAGTCCGTGCTCCCACCATGTTCTGTCCTCCTGCCCCCCAAAGGACTGTGCCTAAAGGCAACTTGTTTTTCAGGGCCGTAGCCCCGCACAAAAGCCTATCTCCGCAATTAAGATACCCGGTTTTTCTATAATGTTTCGGCTGGCGCGAAAATGTTTCGGTCAGCGCGGAATATTTCTCGACTTTCTGCTCGATCAGTGCCGCCGGAATGCCGCGGGCAGCAAGAGAATCGCCAGCCAGACGGCCACCGCGCCGCAGGCGATGGCGAAAACGGTCAGGGGGCCGTAGATGGCGACCAGCGGGACCGCCAGAGCGGTCCAGAGGCCGCCGCCCATGATGGGCTCGTGGGCGAGCTGCTTGCAGGCGAAGGCGTCGGCGGCCGCGGTTTCGTAGTCGGGGTCCACCACGCGCAGCAGCAATAGGCCGGTGGCGGTAACACCCATGGACTGTCCCAGTTCGGCAATCGAACGTTCAAACCAGGCATCTTTGAACACCAGGCGCGCCAGCACGACAACACAGAAGACGTTCCACGCGATGCCGGCCGCCGCCAGCACGAGCAGAGGCAGAAGTCCTTCGACGATCACATCGGCCTTGATCGTAGCGATAGCCGCGACGACCAGGAAGTCCAGCGACGCGTTCTGAATCCGGCGGGTGATGCCGGCGTCGATGTGGTTGTGCCGGTCGAAGCGCGTCGCCAGTATCTGGATCACGAGCCCGCCAAACAGACACAGCGGAAACGTGGGTATCCCGCTGAGCAGCTTGTGCCGGGCCAGGTAGGGGACCGCGCTTTCGATCAGCACCAGTCCTTGCTTGGCCAGGTAGCCCAGACCGACTGCGATCCCGACAATCGCGAGGTGCAGGCTGAAGGTCTCGACGACGTCACTACGAACCGTGAGCCGGCCCGCGCTGGGACGTTGGTCGATGGGGATCACGGCGATGGAATCGTCCTCCGGGATGTCCGCTGGATTCTGGCGGCGTACGACGTGCCCTTGGCGCACCGCCCAGTTGACCAGAGCCATACCGACGACAATCGCCGACAGTATTCCGAACGTCGCGCTCGTCAGTGCGTAGTCGCGACCCGCTGCCCACTGATAGTGCTCGAAGGTCGGCGCCATACCGGCGGCCGTGCCATGACCGCCTTCGAAGCCGATCGGCAGGATGCAAGTGAACATCGAAGGCAGGTCGGGAAACAGCCGGCCGAGTAACAGCAGCCAAAGTCCTAACGCCGTGACATACTGTCCCCATGCGACGATCTGTCCGTAGGCGAGTTGCCGGCCCGCGCGGCGCGCGATCACCGAAGCCTTCGGGACTGCCACGCCGAGGAACAAGCACGCAAAGACGACGTTGATCAGCAGCCCAGGCAAGTGTTCCCAAACCGCCGCGCTTTCTTGGAGAGCCTCGTGGAATCGTGCCGCGACAGATTCACTCCCCGCTGCGCCGGCCAGAGCGCCGACACCCTGCAGCAACGCCAGTCCCAGCAGGCCCGCGACGACGCACGAGGGCAGATAAAGGCTGCGCAACACCTTCACACGGACCCGCAGCAGGTATCCGACGACCAGCAGCAGCGACAGAATCATGAATGCCAGCATGACGCTTCTCTACGAGAGGCAGAGCCGTTCGAGGTCTTTGACCGTCAGGGCATCGAGGCGAGTGACGATCTTGCCGGCGCCGGCCAGTTGGTCGGCTTCGTAGGTGTTCGTCACGGCGACCGTCTGCATGCCGGCGGCTTTCGCGGCCTGCAGGCCCCAATGCGAGTCCTCGATCACGACGCACTGCTGTGGCGCGATGCGCGTGACACCGCCGGCGTTGAGGCGCTTCAGCGCCAGCAGGAAGCCGTCGGGATGGGGTTTGCCTCGTTTGACCTCCTCGGCGGAGACGATCACCTCGAAAAAGCCGCGCAGGTTCGCGTCTTCCAGGATCAGCTCGATTTCCGCCCGCAACGCGCCGGAACAGATCGCCGTGCGCACTTTCTCGGCCGCGAGCAGGCCGAGGAACTCGCGCACGCCTTCGATGATCTTGCCGTCGGTGCGCGCCAGCTCTTCGAAGACGTGCGTCTTCTTTTGGACCAGGGCCTTGACCTGCGCCGCGGGAATACCCAGTCGCCCCTCGCCGATCAGCGTCTTGAAGCAGTCCACGTCGCTGAGACCGAGGTACTTGCCGTAATACTCCTTCTTGGTCAGTTCGAGGCCGTGCGGCGCGAGTACCTTGTTGAACGCACGAAAGTGCAGGATCTCCGAGTCGGTGATGACGCCGTCAAAATCGAAGATGACTGCTTGCAGCATAATAGGTCCTATGCGTCCAATAGGTCCTATTCGACCTATGTCTCAGGTACCGGCCCGACCAGCGTGTCGTACTCTGCAAAGGTGGACTTGTCTCCCTGGCAGACCAGTTCGGTCAGCGCCTTGATCTTCGGCGCGTTCTTCGTGACGAAACGCCGAGCCATCGTGCGTTTGCGCTCTCTCATCGGCAGGGTGGGGCCGTTCGCTCCCGGTGCGGCGGGCACGTCCATCTCGACCTTCGTGCTGGCTTGGCCGCAGAGGAGGTAGCCGTTGATCAGGTCCATCGCGACGTCCGTCAGAGGCCGGCCGTACAGGTCCATGTACTCGTTGCCCTTGTCCTTCGTGAACTCGATGGCGGCCTTGAGCTGCTCGGCGCCTGCCGCGAGCAGGTCGAGCAGGTCCTTTACGTCGTCGTCGTACTCCAGGGCTGCCAGCTCGTCGAGGTACTTCTCCGCGGTGCCGCTGCAAACGCCGCGTACCGCCGCGACGATTTGTAACTGGCTCGTTCCCTCGTAGATCGTCGTGATTCGCGCGTCGCGGGCGTGCCGCTCGCTGGCGTAATCGCGCATGTAACCGCTGCCGCCCAGCACCTGGATCGCGTCGTACGCCACGCGGTTGCACATCTCCGAGCAGAGGTACTTGCTCATCGGTGTGAGCATCCCGGCATAGCGTTTGTACGTGCGGGCGTTGTTCTTGAGTGCCTTTAGTTCATCCTTGTCCTGGGGCGGGTTCTCTTCGACCTGCCTGTTGTACACGACCGCCAGGTCCACGACGCGCGAGGTGTCGTAGAGCAGGGCGCGTCCGGTCTCGATCGCGATCTTCATCTCGATGAGCATGTCGCGCACGGCCGGCAGCTTCTCGATCGCGACGCCGAACTGTTTGCGGCTGGCCGCGTAATCCCGCGCGATCCGGTAAGCCGCTTCCGCGATGCCCATCGACTGGGCCGCGATCCCGATTCGCGCGCCGTTCATCAGCGTCGCGACGTAAGGCGCCAAACCCCGCCTGCGCTCGCCGATCAGTTTGCAGGGCGTGTTGTCGAAGAAGATTTCGCACGTCGGCGAGCCGTGAATGCCCAGCTTGTCCTCCAGCCGGCGGATGTGGACCGTCGGGCCGGGCTCGCACACGAACAGACTCAGGCCCAGGCCGCCGCTGCGGTCGGGCTCGCTGCGCGCCAGCACGAGCAGGACCTCGCCGCAGCCGTTGGTGATGAAGCGCTTGACGCCGTGCAGGAACCAGTGGCCTTCGCTGTCCTCGATCGCGCGGAGCTTGACCGCCTGCAGGTCCGAGCCGGCGTCCGGTTCGGTCAGGACCATCGCGCCGGTGACCTTGCCTTCCGCGAAAGGCGGCAGGTACTCCTGCTTGAGCTCCTCCGACGCGAACGCGTTGATCGTCTCGGCGATGCCTTGCAGGCCGAAGATGTTCATCAGCGACGCGTCGGCGCGTGAGATGATCTCGGTCGCCATCGAGTAGAGCACGTTGGGGAAGTTCAGCCCGCCGTAGCGATAGGGCAGGGTGAAACCCATGACCTGGGCCTGCGCGAGCTTCTCCAACGCCTCCGCGATGCCTTGCGCTCGCGTCACCGACCCGTCTTCGTTGAGCGTGTTGCCCTCCCGGTCCACGCTCTCGGCCCGCGGCGCGATGAAATCGGCGCCGAGTTCACCCAGCGATTCGAGCACCATGTCGTAGTTCTGCACAGCCTCTTCGGCGCTGCTCGGCGCGTAGTCGAATTCGGGTGCGAAGCGAAAGCCCTCCTCCAACGCCACGGCGAGTTCCGCCAGGTTGATGTGCTTGAACAGGAACTGAATGTCGTCGTTGTCTCGATAGAAATTGCCCATGCGTTATCCTGCCGCTATGTCCGTTTATGCCTGCCGTTTGTCATCCTGAGGCGAAGCCGAAGGATCTGGCCACAGGAGGAGAAGTCCGTCCCGATCGCGCCCCAGATCCTTCGCTGTGCTCAGGATGACAATGCTGAGCCTGTATCCAGCCTCGATTAGTCCTTTATCTCCTTTTCTTTGATCGCCTTGATCATTTGCGGGACGACGTCGTTGAGGTCGCCGACGATTTTGTAGTGCGCGATGCCGAAGATCGGCGCGTCGGGATCATTGTTGATCGCGACGATCTTCTGGCTCTGCGCCATCCCCGCCTGGTGCTGGATCGCGCCGCTGATACCGACCGCGATGTACAGGCTGGGCCGGACGGTCGTGCCGGTCTGGCCGACCTGGTGGTCGTGGTCGATAAAGCCCAGGTCGACCGCCGGACGCGTCGCGGCCGGAGCGGCCCCCAGGCAGTTCGCCAGGTCCCAGATCAGCTTGAAGTTCTCCTTGCTGCCGACCCCGGCGCCGCCGGCAACGATCAGCCGTGCCGCCTTCAGATCGACCTTCTTCGCACGCTTGTGCTCCTGCAGGATTTCCAGCGGCAGCTCCTCCGGCGCCAGCGCGACCGTCTCGGTGACGATCACGCCGTGATGGTTGACGTTCGGCTCCGGCATCGGCATGACGCCTTCGCGGACCGTCGCCATCTGCGGCCAGCGGTCGTAGTTGATGATCGTCGCGATGATGTTGCCGCCGAAAGCCGGACGAATCTGGAACAGCAGGTTCTCATGAATGTCACCGTCCTTGCCTACCTTGTGATTGCCAATCTGCAGGTCGGTGCAGTCGGCGGTCAGGCCCGCTTTGGCGGCGCTGGCGATGCGCGGCGCCAGGTCGCGTCCGGAGGGCGTCGCGCCGTAGAGCACGACCTGGGGCTTGTGCTTGTGGATCAGGTCGTGAATCACCTTGGCGTAGCTGTTGGTCTGGTACGCGCCCAGCAGCGGGTGCTCGGCCAGGTAGACTTTGTCCGCTCCGTACTGGATGAGCTTGGGACATAGCCCTTTGACGCTGTCACCCAAGAGCAAGACGCCCAGCCTGACCTTCAACGTATGGGCCAGGTGTCGCGCCTTGCTCATCAACTCGATCGGAGTCTCCTCCAGCGCGCCGCCGTGCTGCTCGGCGAACACCCACACCTCACCTTGTCGATTCACTTCGATCATGTTTCGTATCTCGTATCTCGTCGCTCGTATCTCGTACCACGTCGTCTATCGTTTGTATCGCGTGCAGCCGATACTACCGTCTTTCAGACCATCCAGTCACTTGGGGGCTCTGCCCCCAAACCCCCGGCATTTTTCGCTTTGGGCCAGCAGCATGGTAGAAGTGTTCCGTTTGTCCCTTGCCGCCATCCCTCATTCCAGGTACTCTGGTTGTGCTGCTGTGGAGGATAGAGCCTGTCCTGAGCTTGCCGAAGGAGCTCTGCTGGCAAGTACCCCGAGCGCCATAGCAGTCCAGCGGCATGGGCGATGCCGTCATGGCGGAGGCATCGCCTTGCCCTTGAACCATGCTGCTGGCATAAAGCGCAAAATGCCAGGCGTCCGGGGACAGCGGCCCCGGTCGTTGGGCCACGGCAGGCCCCGCGATTGTGCGGTACCCGACGGACCTTCCTGTCAGAGATTCTGTGGGCATCCATCATTCGGCGATTCCGCCTCCGTCGGCGCACAGCGCGCCTCGCAGCCTTCCCGCTCTCACGCGATGATCTTGTCGTCGATCAGTTCGTGGATCATGGCGGCCAGGCCTTCGTCGGTGGGCTCGATGTCCTTGCTTTCCTTGGCGGCCAGGACGACGCTTTGGATGCGGTGGACCTTGGTGGGCGAGCCGTTGCGGCCGCACCAGGTCAGGTCCGCCTCGATGTCGTCCAGGTTCCATTGCTTGATCAGCAGGCCTTTGGCCTCCAATGCGTCGCATTGCATGGTGGTCAGCTCTTTGACCTCCGCATCGACGGCGTCGGGGTTCATCGCTTTGATTTGCTGGGTTACCTCCACCGGCGCGCGGGCCTTCTTGTACTTCATCAGGCACTTGGCCGCGGCGACGCGCGGAGCGTTGGCGTCACCGACGACCGTCAGCAGCACGGGCAGCTTCGCTTTGACCGACTGCCAGCCATTGCCGATGTTACGCCGCACCTGGATGGTCTTGTCGTCAAGTGCCTCCAGGGATTCAATATAGGTAATCTGGGTAATGCCGAGTTTTTCCGCCAACTGTGGCCCGACCTGGGCGGTGTCGCCGTCGATGGCCTGGCGGCCGCAGAGGACGATGTCGTACTCCAGCTTCTTGACCGCGCAGCTCAGGATGTAGCTCGTCGCCAAGGTATCGCTGGCGGCACAGCGGATGTCGGTGACCAGGATGGCATCGTCGGCGCCGCGAAAGAGGGCTTCGCGCAACACCTTGGCCGCCGCCGGCAGGCCCATGGTCACGACGGTGACGCGGCCGCCGAACCGATCCTTGATCTGCAACGCCATTTCGAGCGCGTTGAGGTCTTCCGGATTGAAAATGGCCGGCAGCGCCGAGCGGTTCACCGTGCCGTCATCGTTCATGACTTGGCCGGTGATCCGGTGGGTGTCCGGGACCTGCTTGGCCAGCACTACACAGTGATAGCCCACCTGTGATCTCCTATAAACCCTTCCTTACCTGACGTCCGTTGTGAAGGCTGGTCAGTTTACCGGACTTGCCGGTCAGGTCAAGGCGAAAAACGTCAATCGCTCCACCCCAGGGCGTTCGGAGGACCTTTGAGGGAAATCCGAAATCCGAAGCACGAAATCCGAAACAAATCCAAAATCCAAATGACACAATGACCTAAACGAGCCCGGGCTCGGGCAGCCCCAATGGGGATGCAGTGGAATCGGGAAGGCCGTTTTGAGTTTTTGAATTTCGATCCTTTGAGATTGTTTCGGATTTCGGGCTTCGGATTTCGAGATTGGCGGGACGAGCGTGCGTCGCGGGTACAGGCCCGACTGTCTGAAGTGGTGCCGTCTGGGGCTGGTAGAATCGAATCCGCTAAACCCCGGTGTCGAAACAGTCGATTCAATTCGCGACGGCACAGCGTTTGGGGCAGAATGCGTGATTTTTTTTTGACATTGGCTCCTATAACTCGAATAATGAGCGCCGGCGGTGGTGTTATCGGTCATGGCGACCGAGCCTGACTGTCAGGTCTCATGGCTAAGGCTGCGGCCCCCGGGAACCCCGGGGGCGTCTTGATTCATGGCAAGCGAAACCAACTACGATACAGTCTTTGGCAGGATGGCGGTAGATCAGGGGCTCTGCACAGACGAGGAACTCCGCCAGTCCATCCAAGAGCTCCAGCAGCGTCGCCAGGTCAACCCGGTCATGCTCCAGGAGTTGATGATCGAGTTGGGTTACATCACCGCTTCCCAGGCGCAGCGACTCCACAAGAGCCTCAAGGAGAACAAAGGCGCCGTCCACCAGATTCCGGGCTACAAGATCCTGGGCAAAATCGGCGCCGGCGCGATGGCCTTCGTCTACAAGGCCCAGCAGCTCAGCCTCAACCGCACGGTCGCCATCAAGGTCCTGCCCAAGCGGTTCACCGAGAACCCCGAGTACGTCCAGCGCTTCTATAAGGAAGGCCAGGCGGCCGGCAAGCTGAACCATCCGAACATCGTCCAGGCGATCGACGTCGGCGAAGCCGGCGGCTACCACTATTTCGTCATGGAATACGTCGAGGGCAAGACCATCGCCGACGACCTGGTCGGCGGGACGCCGTTTGCGGAAAAGGAAGCGACCGAGATCATCATCCAGGTCGCGCACGCGCTGGTCCACGCCCATCACCTCGGCCTGGTGCACCGCGACGTCAAGCCCAAGAACATCATGATCAACAAGCAGGGGGTGGTGAAGCTGGCCGACATGGGTCTGGCGCGCGAGACCGCCGATATCGAGGCCGCCCAGAGCGAGGCCGGCAAGGCCTATGGCACGCCTTACTACATCGCGCCGGAGCAGATTCGCGGCAAGATCGACATCGACGGACGCGCCGACATCTACGGTCTCGGCGCGACCTTCTACCACATGGTCACCGGACGCGTCCCGTTCACCGGCGAGGACTCCTCCGAGATCATGCGCAAGCACCTGCGCGAGAAGCTGATTCCGCCGGACCATATCAATACCTCGCTCTCGGCTGGCGTCTCGGAGGTCATCGAGATCATGATGGCCAAGCGCCGCGAGGACCGCTACAACAACGTCGAGGAGCTGCTCGTCGATCTGGAAGCCCTGCGCGAAGGCCACCCGCCGCTCCAGGCGCATAAACGCTTTGACGTATCCATGCTGGAAAAGCTGGAAGAAGGCGATACGGTGACACCGGAAGAGGGGCAGTACAGCGAGGAGATCATCACGCGCTACCGGATGCTCGTACTCGTGCTCGGCGCGTTCTCGGCCGTCTCCGTGCTGGTCATCCTGCTGCTGCTGGCCTTTTGAAACCTACCATGACCGACTCGCGGGCACAGCGTTGTACGTTGTTTGGTTCTCGGTGGCGCGACAACGACGAGCCGCGCAACCGCAACCGTTGATCGAGCTACAGAAGGATGCCAAGAGGGGGTGCACAATTCTCATCCGAGGAGCTGGTTCGCGTCTTGAGTCATTATGACGTCGGCGTGGTTCATCGCGTCAGGCCGCTCTCCGCAGGTAACCGGCGTGCTCCGAAGGTGATCGTGCACGCCGACAAAGGGACCTTCCTGCTCAAACGTCGTCCACGCGGCCGGGAGGACATGGCGCGCGTCGTGTTCGCGCATGCAGTGCAGAGACACCTGGCCCTCCAGTCGTTTCCGGTGACGAACCTGCTGACGGTCACCCGGCCGAGTGCGTCGGGCGCCGGTGCCGACAACAAGACGATTCTCACCATCGACAATCACATCTATGAGCTGTTCAAGTTCGTTACCGGCTCGCGTTACGACGTCTCGCTGGAGGCGACCTTCGAGGCAGGTCGGCAACTGGCGGTCTTGCACAAGGCACTGCGCAGTTTCTCCCCTGAGTACGAGCCGCTGATGGATAGCTTCCACGATTCGTCCACCGTCCGGCAGCATCTGCGGATGATTCGTCGCGACCACCGCAGCGGCCCGGTCCGCTTGATGGAAGCGGTGTCGAATTCGCTGTTGATCCGCTACGACAAGTCAAGCGAGCGCATCAACCGGCTGGGCTTCAACACCTGGAAGCGGCAGGTCGTCCATGGCGACTGGCACCCCGGTAACCTGCTCTTCGTGGACCGCAAGATCGTCGGCGTGGTGGACTTCGATTCGATCCGGATCGCGCCGCCGGTGACGGACCTGGCCAACGGCATGCTCCAGTTTTCGATCATCGGCGACCATCCCGACCCGAACTTCTGGCCGGACCATTTCGACGAAGGCCGGCTGATGCACTTTCTCAACGGCTATCGCGATCTGACCGCCGTCAGCAAGCGCCAGCTCAACGCGCTGGTCGATCTGATGATCGAGACGATGATCGCCGAGGCAGTCCTGCCCGTGGCGGCCACCGGCTTCTTTGGCCACCTCTCCGGCCTCGCTTTCCTCCGCATGATCCTGCGCAAAACCAAATGGCTGCGCCACCACCGCGCGGAGTTGACCGAAGCGACGCTGCGCTAGACGCGGCCAGGAAAAGCGTGACCATCGGAAAAATCCCCATGTCCTGTGGCAGTCTTGCGGCTATAATGGACGCATAGGCCCAAGACCGGTACTCGTGAAGGTGGGCAACTATGCGAACCAGAAGAGCTTTCACGCTGATCGAGTTGCTCGTTGTGGTGGCCGTGATTGCGGTGCTGCTGGGCATTCTGCTGCCGGCGCTGATGAGGGCGAAGGAGCTGGGCAAGCGGATGGTGTGCTCCAATAACGTCCGTATTCTGGGGCTAGCCAACACGCTCTACGCTGACGAACAGGACGGTTGGTACGTTCCCATCATGGACCGCACGCAGGGCACCAACCTCTACTGGCCCGCCAACCGGCACTTCCGCAAGCTCGTGGGCTACACGAGCAAGCAGGGCGAGGACTCCGATGCCTGGGACGCGCCGAAGCAATTCCTCTGCCCCAGCGATCTGGTATCGATCCAGCAGCGTCCCGACAGCCAGTACGATTCGTGGCTCAGCTACGGCTACAACCTGACGGACTGGTACTTCTCGGACTGGTTCGGTATCGGCTACGCCGGACACAAGAGCACCACGGTTCCCACGCCTGCTTCCAAGCTCATCTTCACCGAGAGCAACGACTGGTGGCTCTGGTGGTGGGGCGCCAATTATGTCGACGGCTGGGACGTGCTCGGCCAGGACGGCATCACGCCCTACAAAGAGGTCGGCTGCGACGGCCCGACCCTCTACCGCCACAACGAGGGAGTCAACCTGGCCTTCTACGACGGTCACGTCGAGTATCGCAAGAAGCAGAAGGTCTTCAACCTGCTCGAATGGCACAACGGCCGGCCCGGCATGTGGTCCACCTTCACGTCCTATCCCCCCAACGCTCAGCAGCAAAGTCGCTTGCCGCGACCGTGACGTGTCGGTGGTGCCCTCTGGAGCGGTGCGGCCGCGTCGCGCTCAATGCTTCTGCAGTAGCGCGAGCATTTTGCGGTCGAGCTTGTGGCCGTGGAAGTCTTCGTATGTGACGTCGGCGCGATTCGAGTCGAGGATGCCGAAGTCGCCGCGGAAGTTCCAGAGCGCGTAGCCGATACCGGCGTCCGTCAGGATGTCCAGGAGGTCGCCGAACCAGGCGAGGAAGACCTCGTGGGGCGTGCGGGTCCAGCAGCCGCACTCGCCGCAATGGACGCCGACGCCTTTCCGTGCCAGCGCGATCCAGGGCTCGTAGTATTTCTCCAGCCGCGCGCGGTCCCAGTATTCGTTGCCCATCGTGCCCGGCCAGACCGGCGCCGGAAGGTTCTCGACATCGGCAAAGGCCCAGGGCGCCTTGTAATGCGAAATATATCCCGGCACGTAGCCGCGACAGCTCTGGGCGATATTCAGATCGACGATTTCCGGTATTACGTCGTTGCCCACGTTGTTGCCGTCGGCGATGACCAGGTGGTTCGGATTGGCCTGGCGAATAGCCTTCGCGGCGGCTTGCGCGACGCGACGATAGACGTCACCCGGCACCGGACTGCGCCGCGAATGTTGGTCGTTCATGTCCTCGCGCATGCTGGGCTCGTTGACCAGATCGAAGCTGATCCGCGCGGGCGGCAGGCCCTCGTAGCGTTTGGCCCACATTCCCCACTGAAAACAGAAGGCGTCCAGTGCCTCCTGGTCCTTCCAGAGGTTGAACGGCTCGTTGAAGCCGGCGTTGACGCAATAGCCCGGCGCGCGGTGCATATTCAGGCTCACGTGCAGGCCATACTTGCCGGCCATCTCGACGAGACCGTCGATATATTCGAGCGCACTCTCGTCGATCCTGGTCATGTCGTCGGGCCTGATATCGCGGGATCGATCGAAATCGATCCACTGTGGATACGCCATCGGCAGGCGGACGAAATCGAAGCCCCAGTCCGACATCCAGCGGAAATCATCCTCCGTCGTGCGGTTGCGGCTGTTCGGACGCATCGATCTCGGGTTGAAATAGTCCAACAGGTTGAATCCCCGCCAGCGAGGGATGGCGGTTTGGGCTGGCCCGGGCTTCTCCTCGCTGCTGACCCCGCGTCCTGTTATCGCCAAGCCCGCTGCGCCGGCGCCTGCGGCCTTCAGAAAGTCACGACGATTAATCCGTGCCATGTTCATGGGTTAGCCTCCCGGTTTCAGCGATGCCATTATGCGCCCCGGCGTCACGAAGGGCAAGCAAAAAGGGCGTTTCTGTGGGTGATCCATTCGGCACCATGCACTATAATGACGAGTCGCTATCGTTCAACATCGATGCGTCGTAGCGTTGTAGGATGGGCTTTAGCCCATGCTGATGATTCGTGCGCATACCGGAGGAACTGCATGGGCTGAAGCCCATCCTACGGTCGATAATCACCCGGCCGCCATCGTTCAAAGGGATTTGCCATGAAGCAGAAAGCTGTCATAGCCGGAGTTCTTTGCTTTGCCGCTTTGTCGACAGCGTCGGCGAAGTCGCTGCAGGTCTATTTCGGCACGTATACCAGCGGTGGCACCAGTGACGGGATCTATCGCAGCGAGCTCGACCTGGACACCGGCGCGCTGTCGAATCCGGTCCTGGCGAGCGAGGCGGCCAATCCGTCGTTCATTGAGATTCACCCGAGCGGCAAGTTCCTTTATGCCGTCAGCGAGGGCAACGGGCCGGGCCGTGTCGGCGCTTACGCCATCGATGCTGACACCGGGGACCTCACGCTTCTCAACCGGCAGCCGTCCGGCGGCAGCGGGCCGTGTCATGTCAGCCTCGATCACGCCGGACGCAATGCGCTCGTCGCCAACTATGGCAGTGGCAGCGTCTCGGTGATTCCGATCCGTCTCGATGGCAGTCTCGCAGAGCCGACCGGCTTCGTGCAGCACGCCGGCTCCAGTGTCAACCGCCAGCGGCAGCGAGGGCCTCACGCGCATTCGATCAACGCAAGTCCCGACGACCGCTTCGCCTTTGTCGCCGATCTCGGCATCGACAAGATCATGATCTACCGGCTGGACGTCGAGGCCGGGACGATCGTTGCGAACGATCCACCGTTCGTCGCGCTTGCGCCTGGGTCAGGGCCCCGCCATTCTGCCTTCGCTCCCGACGGCAGGCACGTGTATGTCATCAACGAGTTGGCCGGTACGGTGACCGCCTTCGACTACGATGCCTCCTCGGGTGCCCTGACCGCGATCCAGACGATCTCGACCCTCCCGGCCGGCTTCGACGGGACCAATAGCTGTGCGGAGATCCGCGTGCATCCCAGCGGTGTGTTCCTCTACGGTTCCAATCGGGGGCACGACAGCCTCGTCGTTTATCGAATCGACCCCGCCCAGGGGACGCTCAGCTTCGTCGAGCACGAAACCGCCGGCATCAAGACGCCTCGAAACTTCAATATCGACCCGAGCGGCACGTTTTGCCTGGTTGCCAACCAGGGCAGTGACAGCGTGGTGGTCTTCCGCGTCAATGCGAAAACCGGCGTGCTGGAGCCGACCGCGCACAACGTTGCTGTCGCCAAACCCGTCTGCATTCGTTTCCTGGCGCCGGGCTGGTTATAGGCCCTATCCGTCTCATAGGACCTGTTTTCTCTGCGGCCGGATTCCGGTTGCAGCGCCGGCGACAAAATTGTAAACTCCACGCTTGGCTCTACAGTTTTGTGGGTCGGCTTCTGGTTCCGACGAAAGGGAAGGCATGAAAACGCGGTTTGCGGCCGAGGTTCAACTGCTCAGCGACGTCGCGAAGGTCTTCGCCGAGTCGCTCGATCTCGAAGAGACGCTCAAGAGCATTCTGAGGTCGCTCGATACGCACCTGAGGCTGCGCCGGGGGACCATCACGCTGCTGGACTCAGAAACCGAGACCATCAATATCAAGGTCGCGCACGGGCTCAGCGAGAAATCCAAGACGCTCGGCAGCTATAAGGTCGGCGAAGGCATCACGGGACGCGTGGTCCAGACCGGTGAGGAAATCGTCGTGCCCGACATTTCCAAGGACCCGCGCTTTCTGCACAAGACCCACGCGCGTAAGGGTGCCGGCGGCAAGCGGGTCGCCTTCTTTTGCGTTCCGATCAAGCTGGAGGGCAAGACGATCGGCGCGCTGAGCGTGGACCGCCAGGCCGAGCGCACCGACAGCTTCGAGGCCAACCTCCGCCTGCTGAACGTGATCTCGACGATGGTCGCGCAAGCGGTCAAGCTCAACAAGCTGGTCGAAGCCGAGCGCAAGATGCTCCAGGACGAGAACGTCCGGCTGCGCCGCGAGCTCAAGTCGCGCTTCGACATGCACAACATGGTCGGCACGAGCAACGCGATGCAGGAGGTCTACCGGCTCGTTGAGCAAGTGGCCGACAGCACCGCGACCGTGCTGATTCGCGGTGAGAGCGGTACCGGCAAGGACCTCGTCGCGCACGCGGTCCACTACAACAGCCTGCGCGCCGACAAACCCTTCATCAAGGTCAACTGCACCGCGATGCCTGAGACATTGCTGGAAAGCGAGCTGTTCGGCCACGAGAAAGGCGCCTTCACCGGCGCCGTCGAGAGGAAGCTGGGTCGCTTCGAGCGCGCGCATGGCGGCACGATCTTCCTCGATGAAATCGGCGACTTTCCGCCCAACCTGCAGGTCAAGCTGTTGCGCGTCATCCAGTTCAAGGAGTTCGAGCGCGTCGGCGGGCTCGAAACGATCAAAGCGAACGTGCGGATCATCGTCGCGACGCACAAGAACCTCGAAGCGCTGATCCAGGAAGACCAGTTCCGCGAGGACTTGTACTACCGCGTCAACGTCTTTCCGATCTATCTGCCGCCTTTGCGGGAGCGCAAGGACGACATCATGCTGCTGGCCGATCACTTCCTGGAGAAATTCGCCGCCGAGAACGGCAAGCGCATTACGCGCATCTCCACGCCGGCCATCGACATGCTGACGCACTACCATTGGCCGGGCAACATCCGCGAGCTGGAGAACTGCATCGAACGAGCGGTCTTGCTCTGCGAAGACGACGTGATCCGCAGCGAGCACCTGCCGCCGTCGTTGCAGATGATCAACAAGACGCAGACGGATGCCAAGCCGTCGTTCACCGAGATCATCGCCAACAAGGAGCGTGAGCTGATCGTCGACGCCCTCAAGAAGACCGGTGGCCGCCAGCGCGACGCCGCCAAAGACCTCGGTATCACCGAGCGCATCCTGGGCTACAAGATCAAAAAGTACAACATCCACCCCAAGTACCTGTAAACCGGCATGGAGAACCTACCTCGCACTTTCTATGACCGGGACACGATCGCTGTCGCGCGGGAGCTTCTGGGCAAACACTTGGTTCACGTCTGCGACGGCGTGGAGCGCATTGGCCGGATCGTGGAGGTGGAGGCCTATCTCGGCCCGCACGACCTCGCGGCCCATTCCGCGCGCGGCCGAACCGAGCGCACGAAGACCATGTTTGGCCCACCCGGCCACGCCTACGTCTACCTGATCTACGGCATGTATCACTGCATGAATGTCGTGACTCAAGCAGAGGGTCACGCGTCGGCGGTCTTGCTGCGCGCCGTCGAGCCGGTACAGAACGTCGAGGGCCGCACCCAAGGTCCCGGTCTGCTGTGCAAGGCGCTGCACATCGACAAGCGCCTCAACGGTCACGACCTGTTCAGCGACGATCTCTTCATCGCTGCTCCCGCTTCGACCGAACCGTTCACCATCGTCAAACGCCCCCGCGTCGGCGTCGACTACGCCGGCCCCTGGGCCAAACGCCTCTTACGCTTCTATATCCGCAACAATCCATTTGTCTCCAGGCCCTAGTGTCTCTGCCTCGACAGGCTGCTCCACGAGCGGTGATGTATACAAAAATGTTTGTCTGCGCCCAGGCGACTACGTTTTTGTATCGTCTTCCGTGAGGGTGGCTGCACATCGAGTTGTTCTTATCTCGCTGGTAGAGAAAGCCTTATGTCATTTCTCCACTGGTAGCGTTAGAGCTGGCACAAGGGTTGCGATGAGATGTTGGACGTGGTCGGTTTCCATGGGCCGGGCCGCGACGGCATGAACGATGTCAAGTGATGACAACAAGAGTCAGCAGGTTGGAGAAAGAGAAATGACCAAGTCGAAGATGGTGTCCTATGTGGTGATCGCTTTTGTTGGTATGAGCACTGTAGCCTGGGCGGAGGGGGACGTCACCGTCGGCGTCGACGTCCTGAGCAAGTACGTCTGGCGCGGTCAGAATGTCGTGGATGACTGGGTCCTCCAGCCCAGCGTCAGCGTCGCGTACAAGGGGCTCACGGGCTCGATCTGGGGCAACCTCGATCTGACCGGCGACTTCGTCGATGGCGGCGAGTTCAATGAGATCGACTACACGCTGGATTACTCCGCCGCGGTGCCTGGCGTCGAGAAGCTTGGTTACTCGGTGGGCGCTATCTACTACGTCTTTCCCAATACCGGCTTCAACAGCACCACCGAGGTCTATGCAGGGCTTGGTCTCGACCTACCGGCCAGCCCGGCGGTGACGGTCTATTACGACGTCGATGAAGCCGACGGGATGTATGTCTCGCTCAGCGCCGGTCACAGCATCGAGAAGCTCGGTGACTCGCCGGTGGGCCTGGACCTGGGCGCCAGCCTGGGTTGGGGCAATAAGACCTACAACACGTTCTATTGGGGCACCACCAGCAGCGAGTTGAACGACCTGGTGCTCTCGGCAGGGTTCCCATTCGAAGTGGCCGGCATCACCGTCACGCCCAAGATCAGTCTCATTACGCTCCTGGGCAGTGACATCAAGGACGCCGACACCTATGACACGAGCAACAGCCTGGTGGTCTTCGGAGTAGGGTTTGCGAAAGAATTCTAGCTTCTGGACGTACGATGCGAAAGGGTACGAACGTGAAAACGATACGATGGAGCATGCTGTTTCTGATCCTGCTATGTTTCGCTGTGCCAGCGACACACGCAGCGGCCGAGGGTGGCGCGGGGATCGCCCCCTCGGCAATCGAGGCGGCCAAGGAGGAGCTGCAAACGAATATCAATATCGTCTGGACGTGCATCGCGGCTTTTCTGGTGTTCTTCATGCAGGCGGGCTTCGCGATGGTCGAGACCGGTTTCACGCGGGCCAAGAACGCGGTCAACATCCTGATGAAGAACCTGATGGACTTTTCGGTCGGGTCGCTGGCGTTCTTCCTGATCGGTTTTGGCCTGATGTTCGGCAAGAGCAATGGCCTGTTCGGCACGACGCTGTTCGGGCTGGGCGGCACCGAGCCCGGCGAGCACTGGAACTGGACCTTTCTGATCTTCCAGACCGTGTTCGCCGCGACGGCCGCGACGATTGTCTCCGGCGCGATGGCCGAACGCACGAGGTTCGTCTCGTATCTGCTCTACAGCGCCGTCATCAGCCTGCTGATCTACCCGATCTTCGGGTCCTGGGCCTGGGGCAGTCTGCTCGACGGCGGTGGCTGGCTGGAGAAGCTTGGCTTCCATGACTTCGCCGGCTCGACCGTGGTCCACTCGGTCGGCGGCTGGCTGGCGCTGGCGGGCGCGATCACACTCGGTCCGCGCGTCGGCAAGTACGGGCCGGACGGCAAGCCGCGCGCGATCATGGGACACAACCTGCCCTTGGCGGCGCTCGGCGTGTTCATCCTCTGGTTCGGTTGGTTCGGTTTCAATCCCGGCAGCACCACCACCGGCAACGGGAGCATTGGCTACATCGCCGTGACGACGAACCTCGCGGCCGCCGCCGGCGCCGTGACCGCGCTGATCGCCTCATGGGGTCTGCTTAAGAAACCGGATATCTCGATGACCCTCAACGGCGCGCTGGCCGGCTTGGTCGCGATCACCGCGCCGTGCGACGGCGTCTCGCCGGTCGGTGCGATCATCATCGGCGGCGTCGGCGGCGTGCTGGTGGTTCTGGCGGTGCTGTTCGTCGACTACGTGCTCAAGGTCGACGACCCGGTGGGCGCCGTCAGTGTTCATGGCGTCAATGGCGTGTGGGGGACCGTGTCGTTCGGCCTGTTCGCGCTGGATGGCGGCCTTTTCTACGGTGGCGGCTTCAAGCTGCTCGGTGTGCAGTTGCTCGGCGCCGTCACGGCCTTCGCCTGGGCGTTTGGCCTGGGCCTGGTGCTCTTCAACGTCCTCAAGCACACCGTTGGTCTGCGGGTCAGCGAGGAGGAAGAGCTCAAGGGTCTCGACATCGGCGAGCATGGCATGGAAGCATATTCCGGCTTCCAGATCTTCACGACAACGTGAGACCCGTGCCGCGTGACCAGTGATCCGTGACCCGGGTCACGAGCCACGGGCCACGGGCCACGAACGACGACACACGGACATACACGGGAGTTGACACGATGAAATTGATAATCGCCTACATACAGCCGCACAAACTGCAGGACGTGAAGAAATCGCTCTACAAAGCCGAGGTGTTCAAGCTCTCGGTGACCAACGCGGTCGGCTGCGGAGCGCAGAAGGGCTACCACGAAAGCTACCGCGGCGTGGACGTCGAGGTGAATCTGCTCAAGAAAGTTAGACTGGAGATCGCGGTGAACGAGGGTTTCGTCGAGAAGACCGTCGATGCGATCGTCGAGGGCGCCCGTACCGGCAACATCGGCGACGGCAAGATCTTCATCCTGGACCTGCCCGAGTGCATACGCATCCGCACCGGTGAACGCGGCGGCGACGCTATCGGATGAGAGGCCCGTGGCCTGTGACCAGTGATCCGTGACCCGGGTCACGAGCCACGGGCTACTTCCCTACCTTAGGGGCATCACTTCGCATGGCCGTCGGGCCGGAAGTCGGGCCCTGCCCCAAGCAGGCAGGGCCCTCTTAACGCGCCGCGTTGCGGGCGTTCCTTCGGCTTCGCTCAGGACAGGCTCTGCCCGCGCTCGTAGTGAGATCGTAAGGGCATAGTAGCACGGGCATCTTGCCCGTGAGTAGCATGGGCGTCTCGCCCATGAACAAGAACGGGCAGGATGCCCGTGCTACGAGAACCGCGACGCGCTGGGGACGGTGTCACTACAAACGCGCTTGCCTCGCCGGACAGAGCAGTCTACAATAGACGATGTTCCGGCCCGGGATTGATGTGGCGGCGCAAGGTGCGGCTGTTCGTAGTGCGCCCGTAAGGGCTTGCTCTGAGCTTGCCGAAGGGACATAGGTCGGATGCAGCGAGTGGCTGGGCCAGTGGGCCTGGTGGTAGATCGGGAGTCGACATGGGACGCATATCAGCCAACGTCAGAATCAAGAATCTGCTGGATGAGACGCACGTCGTTACCTGCGACGCGCTCGTCGATACCGGCGCCGCGCACCTGGTGCTGCCGCGTGCGTGGAAGGACCGTTTCGGCAAGATCGCGACGGTGCGCCACATCGAATGCGAGACGGCGACTCAGCAGTTGGTCGCAGGCGAGGTTTGTGGGCCCGTCGAAATCAGGATCGAGAAGTTCGATCCGGTCCACGGCGAAGTGCTGTTCCTCGACATGGAACCGGCCGACGGCGTGTATGAACCTCTGATCGGCTACATCATCCTGGAGCAGGCCCAGATCGCCGTGGACATGCTCGGCCACCGCCTCGTCCACGTGAAGAGGTCTGATCTGAAGTAGAGGCGCCGAACCAACTACGGTCTGCGGTCATCTGTCTTCCGTCTTCTGAGAGGCCGAGTTCCTCCAGCGCCGCCAGAGGCTCCTCCTGCGGACCGAACCACTCCTGTAAGGTGTGGTTGAAGCTCAGGGCGTAGCAGACGCAGATGGAGTAGGTGATGGCCCAGTGCAGGTGCAGGGCGTAGCGACAGATCGCCAGCAGCAGCGAGATCGACACCAGCGTGACGATGACCTGCCACCCACTCGGTCTGCGATCGAGAACGCAGTCGGGATCCATGAGCCCCGTGCGAAAGAGAAACAGTAGGGTGATACCGCTGACGATATTCCAGAGGGGAAAGATCATCATGGGCCACGAGTGGACCCCTTCGAGGATGGCCATCCCGGCGTAGATGCCGGTGCCGCCGGTCGCGAGGACCGCGAAGGCCAGCATGAGGAACTTGAGTGGCTGAGGTTTCGGACCCCGCAGGAAGACGCCGAACAGCGAAACGATCATGCCGATGGCCGCCAGGCCGAACAGGCCTGCGAACCCGGTCAGCAACTGGCCGGCCAGCGCCACAAAGACCTCAGGCAGCGAACTGTCGACCGTCAGCGGCTCCGGTATCTTGACGGTGATGGAACCGGTCAGCACTAACAGCAGCAGCGCCATGCTGAGTGCGAAGAGGGTCAGGTTGTCGTAGTGCGGCAGCACCAGCAACAGCGCCCGCCGGGCGGTCACGCGCTCTTGCTCCTGTGGCGACAGCGGCTTCTTGAGCAGCGCCTTGGCAATTTGCTTGTTGCTCATCCCAGCCCACTGCGCCACGCCGGTCGACTCGCCTGCATCCGCGTGAGAACCATCCGCTGTCGGACGGGATGGATCGCGCTGAGCCTCCCCAGCCGTGGGCGGCTGGGCTACATTTTTCGCCGGAACGCGCAGCCTGTGCCCGCACGCCGGACACTTGGCCTGCCGACATGCCTGCCCATCCCGCGCCGTGACTTTCACGCCGCAATAGACGCACGCAAAGCGAATCATGCCATCCCCACTCGCAATGGCACTCCCAGTCTCATCCCCTCCATGATACGACTTTTACAGGTGCCTCCGCAAGACTGAATCGTCCCGTCATCGCGATGCCGTCTTGCCCGTAGCATCACCGAGGAGCAAGGGTCTGCGCGGGCTGCGACCCGGCGGATGGTAACGGTGGCTGGTGCCATTCCTTGTGGCCGCGGTCTGCCCAGGGGAGGGCGAATGATTATTCGCCCCTACAGGGGAACGGTCGTTCGCTCTCCTGCGGCTCGGTCATTTGCCGTCCGTTCGGTCGTGGGTGACGAAGATCAGAGCTTCCGTGTCGAAGCCCGACGCCTTCGCCTGGGCCAGGAGGGCGTCCAGCACAGGCTGGCTCAGGGTCTTCTGCCGTGCAAGCAGCCACAGATAAGATCGATTCGGGCCGCAGACGATCGCGTAAGAGTAGTTCTCGCCGTCCAGCGCGATGATGACGTAACTACCGTAGAAGGGGCCGAAGAACGAGACCTTGAGGAACCCGGTCGTGCGTTCATCGACGAAGTAAGCGCGCCCTTTAGCCTGCTTCCAGCGGCCGGACCGCTCGCTGTAGCCTTTGTTCAAGACGTTGATCCCGCCGTCGGCGCGCGGCGTGTACGTCGCACTCACGTTGGACAGGCCGCGCTCGAAGCTGTGGTCGAGTCGTGCGATCTCGTACCACGTACCGAGATAGCGCGTGACGTCAAAGTCCTTGACCGGTTTGATGCCGGACGGCACGGTGACGCAGCCTGACAGGACGGCGGGCGCCAGAAAAACAAACCGCTTCAACGCCTTGAGGAATCTGAATCGTCTCATGGTTCGACCTTTCCGTATGACGACGCTGACAGAGCGGATCCACCGATGCAGATCATAGCGTCAGCCGCGCTGCGTGTCCACAGGGCTCTCAGCGCAGCGGCTCGGGAACAATTACGGCGAGCTCTTCGGTCCACTTCTGCAGCGCCGGCATGATCGAGGGATGCAGAGCAACGCCTTGGGCCAGTTGAGTTTCGCGCAGTTTCAAAGCAGCGTCCCCCGGCATGCGGACGGTGGGGCGGCTGGGGTCCGGGCCGGAGTGGCGGCAGGTCTGCGCGAACGACTCGGTCTCGCGTCTGAAATGATCGAGTCCGCCGAAGCATTTCGGGTCGATCAACTGAAGGAAGACCGAGGCGCCCCATTGGCCGGGGTCATCGCTCCGGCCATGGCCGCAGAGCGCCGCCGTCAGTGCCTCCACGATGATCGCTAAGGCGAAGCCTTTGTAGCCATAGTCGGGTCCGCCCAGTGGCAGGATCGTGCCCGGCGGCTCCTCGAACAGCGCAGCCGGGTCGTTCGTGGGGACTCCCTGCGCAGTCTGGAGGCAATCGGATGGGTATTTCAATCCTTGCTTGTAGAGCTGCAACGTCCGGCCGTTCGTCGTGGTCGAGGCGCTGATGTCGATCAGGATCGGTGTGCTCTGCGTCGGGATGCCGACCGCGATCGGGTTGGGCGTGCAAACTGGTTTGACACCGGCATAGGCCGCGACGCTCACGCACGATGGGTCGGAGCAGGTCAGCACGATCATGTAACCCAGGTCGGTGACGGGTTTCAGGTACGCCTGGAGACAGGCAATGTGGTGTGCGCGAGAGATGGTCGCGGTTGTGACACCGAACGATTCGACCTTCTCCCGCATGCGCTCGATCGCCTGCTTGACCACGTACGGTCCGGGCAGGTAGCCGGCATCGAGTGCGATATTGCCGGCGACCTCCTTGACAACCTCGGGTACACCCGACAGGGCCATCTGTCCTTTGGCGATGCTCGCCAGGTAAGGATTCAGCAACAGCAACCCATGCGTGCTCTTGCCCAGCAGGTCGCCTTCCAGCAAGACCTCTACAACGACGTCGGCAATCGCCGCGTCCATGCCCGACCTGGACAAGAGGGTGATAGCAAATTGTCTCAGTGATTCGTAACCGTATCTTTCGTTCACACTGGATTCCTCGACGTAATCGGTTCCCAACCATTCTTCGCGTTCATTGAAACGCGCCTCGCTCTTCTGAGCAAGCTGAATGGTTCGGCTTCTGCGTCGGTACCTCTCCACTGTGAGCGGGACAGGAAACCATCTTCCGCGACGTCGGTCCGGTCCAGGCGGTGACGTCACGGGAATACCGGCGCGATATCTACCGTCGCGCCGCCGGTGGAGGTGTGATTCTTGGTGGCCTGACCATCTACGATTTCCCACGTCACGTCGTCGATAAGGACCTTGAACTCGATCGGGGTATTGGCGGCGATGCTCTGTGTCTGCCAGACCCAGACGTTGCCGGCCGTCCACTGCATGTCGATTCCCTTGGACCACGAGAGCGGAGGCGTATTGCCTCGGATGCAGAGGCGATGACCCCAGCCGGTGTCGTAGGTGGCTCGGATCGTCGTCTGTGGATTGGTGCCGTCGTCGTAGGCCACGAAGACCGCACCGCCGGGAAGCTGGCCCTTGAGTCGGCCGCTGGCGGCCTGCAACGTGCACGGTGTCGAAGCCCGATTGACGTAGGTCCCATCGACCAGAGCCGTGGGAACGTCGACGTTGGCGGCGTAGCCAACGTTGATGATGACCACCGCCTTGTCGCCGCGCTCGACCGTAGCGATATGGGACGAGGGAACACGCAGGAATTCTTCTGTGCCAACGACCGCGTTGCGGAAGTGATTGACCGCGACGATGTCGGGGTCTTCCCAGAGATCGTCCTCCGGTCGGTCCAGCACGCGCGGCACAAGTCCGGCCCGTGCGATCAGGTAGGCATTGGCCACTTTCCGCTCCCAATAGGTCATAGCTTTGGACTTGTCGTGTTCGTAGTCGTCGTGATTCTCGACGTAGGCCAGGCCGCGGTTGCGCTCGATGCCGCTCAGGTGCGTGGTGTGGCTCTGCAGGCCGCTGAGGTTGCGGTCCTGGACCGCCAGGCGCAGCGCGCCGCCGTAGTTGTGGCAGGTGACGTCGTAGTACGTCAAGTAGCGGCTGAGGTTGTCGCCTTGGTCCTGGAGGACCTCGCCGAACAGGTAGAGGTCGGCGCCGTGGTGTAGCCGACCGAGGACGTCCTCCCAATAGTCACCGGCCCAGGCGGCGGCGTCCTCGCCTCCGCTGGTCTCCATGTGCTTGGCCGCGTCGAAACGAAAGCCGTCGGCGCCCAGGTCGATGCAGGTATTGAGAAACTGCACGTGCATGTCCTGCACACGCTGGTCCTGCGTCTTCAGGTCAGGCAGGCTGCCGAGCATACGCTGCGTCACCTGCCGCCGGTCCTGGTAGCTCTGGATCGAGCCTTCCTGGTGATACAAGCTCGCGTCGCGCAGCTCGGGGTCCAACTGCACCTCCTGTGTGACAGGCTGGCCGGTGTCGGCTACATGGTTGAGCACGACGTCCACGATGATCTTGATCCCCCTCTGCTCGGCCTCGTCGCACAGGTCCTTGAAATCGGCCTCGGTGCCCAGCTTGTGGTTGCCGACGCTCTTGAAGCTGACCGGTTGATAGAACAGCCACCAGGGTCCGGTGGGCTGCGCCGCGGAGACCTCGCCGGACTTGGCGGCGCGGATCTTCTGGACCGGGGAGACCTGAATCGCGTTGAAGCCGGCGGCTGCGATGCGATCCAGATTGGCCTCGATCGCACTGAGCGGCCACCCATGGCAGTGCAGCATGACACCGTCTTCGACCTTCTGAGGCAGCGCCGCGGCGGCAGACGTCGCCAGCGCCCAGACCAGGCCCAGTATGGTGATCGCGATGATTTTCCCGTTCATGGCTCTACTCCTTTCTGCCCGAAGACAAGAGGGTTGGAACACAGCCTGCTCGCGTCCGTTCCGATACCCCCGCGGCGCGGGTGCGTCAAGCGGGGAAAATGCTCGAAGGGCAAATGGTGCAGCTCTGAGTATCAGACGCGAGCGAGACGGTCAGCGGTCGGGGCCTCTCGTCTGCGACTCAGGTTTGGCCAGTCGGATCGGGATGTCGCGGTCGATGGTGCGGATGTGGACATCCTGTTGCGGGAAGGCGATCTCGATGCCCCCCTGGCGGAAGGCGTCGTCGATGGCGACGTTGATGTCGTGCCAGAGCGGCAGGTTATTGGCGAGCCCCGAGAAATAGACGCGCAGCTCGAAGTCCAGGCTGCTGTTGCCGAAGCCTTTGAACAGGACGGTGGGGGCCGGATCTTTCAGGACGCGTGGATCGGCCTGCGCGATCTCGTAGAGCAGCCGCTCGGCTTTGCGGATGTCAGAGCCGTAGGCGATGCCAACGGCGAAGTCACGGCGCAGCGTGTCGTCCGAGAGCGTCCAGTTGATCAGCCGACCCGTGATGAACTCCTTGTTCGGAACGATCAGCTCGCGCTGGTCCCACTTGCGGATGGTAGTGGCGCGGATCCGGATCATCGTGACCCTGCCGGTGACGTCGCCGACGGTGACGACGTCGTCGACGCGGATCGGCTGCTCGAACAGCATGATCAGACCGCTGACGAAGTTCGCGAAGATCTCCTGGAGGCCGAAGCCCAGACCGACGGTCATCGCCGCGATGAGCCACTGGACCTTGCCCCAGCCGACGCCGATCTCGGTGAAGGCCCAGACGACGCCGATGATGACGAGGATGTAGCGACAGATGGTGATGATGGCAAAGCGCACGCCGCGATCGAGCGGCAGCCGCCTGAGGATGACGATCTCCAGCAGGCCGGGAACGTTGCGCGCCACGATCACGGTCAGGACCACGACGACCAGCGCCGTGACGATCGCGCCGAGCGTGATTTCCTGGTCCGGGGCGCCGTAGAGCGAGATGGTCCCCAACTTCTCGATCGCCGGCAGCACGTCGTTCCAGGTATACCAGAAGCCCACCGCCAGGAAGATCGTGGTGACGGCGCCGATCAGACGGCGGGTCTGCTGCGACATCTCGAAGATGGTCTGCTCGGGCTTGGCCTTCACCGCCGCCGGCTCACCCACCTTGATGGCTGTCACGACCGCCTCGGCCTGCTGGGCCTTCTGCCCGGCGGCCGCCTGGCGCTTCTGCCTCTCCAGCAGCGCCAGTCGGCGCTGCGCGACCGTCAGCCCGCGGACGAACAGGGCGCGAATCAACAGCGCCAGCAGAACCAGGCCGATAGTGTTCAGCACTTTCTCGTTGAGATGGCGCGCGCCGTAGAGGTAGCCCATCGCGGCCAGCACCGCCAGCGCCAACGGCACGAGCAGACAGGCCGAATACCAGAAATACCGCAGGCGCTCGAACCAGCCGCCGCGCCTTTGCCTGAGGTAGGACTCCATCAACGGTGCGGTCGGACGCAGTACGATCAGCAGAAACGCCGCCAGGCTGGCCACCGCGATCACGAAGACGAGCCGACCCACTGTCCCATACCAGGTCTCGTCGGCCTGCTGGGCGTGCATGACGGAGAAGATGAATACCAGGGGAGCGCTCAACGCGAAAAACCACCGCAGGTGCCGCCGGAGAAAAGCCAGGGGTTCTTCCCGCATGCGGAAATGGTCATGCGCCAAGCCGTGCGGCATGGCCAGGTGGCGCAGGAAGCCGAAGATCAACGTGATCGCCGCCAGGGTCCACAACCCAGCTGCCACTGCCTGCGGAAAGCCATCCGTCGCTATGGCGAGCAGCCGCCAACGGGCCAAGAGGAGCAGGACCGGCCAGGTAGCCGCCAGCAGCGTCGTCAGGAGCAGTGCCTCGAGGGTCAGAAAGAACCTGTCGGTCTGAATCTGGCGGACTCTCTCCGAGACGAGCTCGATGCGCCTGTGGATTCTGGCATGGAAGGCAACCGACGCGACTGTGACGAACGCGATCAGGAGGTAGGCCAGCGGATCAGCCTTGAGATCGGTCCAGAGGGCCGCTCCGGTCTGGCGCCAATTGGTGGGGGAAAGGAGCCATCCCGTCGCCTGGGCGGTCCGGCCCACGTCGGAAAGGGCCAGCGGGTGGCTGCCTCTGACCCAGAGGATATTCGCGTCGATGAAATCGGCAAACTCCTGGACCGTCTCGACCAGAGCGCGCTCCTTGATGTCGAGGTTTGCCAATGTCTCGGCGTACTCCCCATTGCGGTCGGCCAGCGCGCGCAGTGTCTTGCGCCGGCTCTCATAGTAGCCTTCTGCTTCCTTCTTGATCGCTTCCCGCTGCGCGTCGGTGACCGTTGCATCGAGCTGTTGGTCGATGGCCTGCAACTCATCCGTCAGGTCGCCCACGTCAGACCATTGTTCGTCGTACTCGCTGTGGTTGACCAGCGCCGTCGAGATTTTCGCGGTGCGATTGCGGATGCGCCTCTGGTTCTCGCTGATGCTGGGAAGCTGATCGCGCTTGCCCAGCAGAAACGCTCCCATGGTGCTGGTGACTCTGCCGACGGCTTCGATCTGGTTGCGCGCTTCGGTTAGGTTCTCGCTGACCGAGGCGAGCCTGGTCTCGACCGTCTCGGCGTGCTTGGTGACCTCCTGGATCTTCGCGATCAGGTCGGCGTACTCCTGTGCCAGCTTGGCGTTTTCGTCGACAATGGGTTTGAGTACCGGATGGACGTCACGCGTTTCCTGCTTGGCACGGAGGGCCTCGTTCTGGGCCGCTTCCGCTGCGCGGGCGCGGAGAGCGTCCACCTTCTCCTGCCAGAATGCGACGCGCTTGTCGGCGGTGCCCAACCGCCGCTTGGCCAGGTCGCGCTGGGCCGCGAGAAGCTCGTTGGTTGCGTCGTAGGACGCCAGTTCCTGCGTATTCGCCTCGATGCGACTCTGGAGGACGTTCTGCTCGAGCTGCAGGAGCGTGCGGTTGGCCTGATCCAGGTCGCCGGGCGAAGCCTGAGCGCTCAAGGTGGCGAGCCTTTGGCTTATCTCCTCGAGCCGCTGTTTGGCGGCGTTGATCTCCTCCGGGATCTTGGTTCGTCGGTCGGCGCGTTGTTTGGGCTCGTTCTCCAGGGTGGTCGAACGCTTCCTGGCCTCTTCCAACGCGAGCTTCGCTTCATTCAATGCCTGTTCCGCCTGGGCGAGGGTCAGGTCGGGCGGTGCTTCCGGCAGCGGCGCCGGCGGCTGCGCCAGCAGTTCCTTCGTCCTGGCCAGCTCAGCGTCGGCGCCCTTGACGGTCTGGTCGTACTGCTGGCGTCTTTCCGCCAGCTCCTGCGCCAGCTTGAGCTGGGCGATAGCCTTGTCATAGGCTTCCGTCAGCTTGGTCTTGACGTCGTCGGCGAGGTTCGTCGATTCGGCGATCTGCTTCTTCTGCGCCTGCAACGTGTCGACGGTGATTGCAGACGGCGCGCTCGCGACAGCCTGGTTCGGCTCGGCCGGTTGCGTCGCGCTCGGGGTCGGCTCCGCCTGCTCCCCAGCGCCGAGCGCGCACCAGGCGCTGAAGGCAACCACCAGCAAGGCACCGATGTGAAATCGGACTGGCTCTTCCCTGAACATCCTGAACTCCGTAGGGGCGAACGGTCATTCGCCCTCCATCCATGACGAAGCGCCTGAGACAGAACGGCTTGGACCGCTGTTTGAGGCTATAGTCTAACCGGGAGCCGGTGGGAATGACAGCGAAATCGAGTGGGGCGGAAAGCTGTTCGGAGTCCCGCCTTCAGGCGGGTAAGAACAGAACTGCCTGAAGGCGGAACTCCAAACAGTGGAACTCCAAACGGGAGAAAAAGGCGGAAGGCCAAAGCCGGCGCGTCACGTCTTTGACTCCAGCCTCCGCCGATGTACTGCGACTGCTCTAATTCGGTGGGTAGCGCCCGAAAATACGTTAGTCGGTTGCGGTTGCGCGGCACGTTTCGGTTGCGTCTGGCGTGCAGCGGCGCCGCCTGCCCCAACCGCTTGACGAAACGAGCCGCACAACCGCCAGACGCTGGCCGTGCGGTGGCCCATCGTCTTAGCGTAGTCGAAATGCTAGTTTTGGCTGTAGCCCATCTTCTCCATGAGCTGATCGAAGTTGGTCTGCTTTTCCTGGGTCATTTTGGCGATCATGGCCGCGGTCTGCGTGGCGTTCTCGCGCTTGGCCTGCGCCTCAATCGCCTGAAGCTGGGCCAATGCCTCCTCGTGCTCGGTCTGGAGCTGGCGGCGGCCCTTGAGCATGACGACCTGCGTCTCGATGGTCGTAATCGCGTCCTGCTGCTCCTGGCGCCGCGTCCTCATCTGCTCCATGAGCTGGGTCCTTTGTTCCTCGGTCATCTCCTGGAAGTTGCCGCGCTGGCCGCCGCCGGCGCCCCGCTGGCCCATCGCGGTCATACCTTCCTTGAGCTTGGCGACGGCCTGTTCCAGCGCCTCGACGGCTTTCATCTGGGCCTCGCGCCGGGCCTGGAAATTGCCGCGTTGGCCGCCGAAGCCGCCACCTCCGCCGGGCTGCGCGAACGCGACCAGACCCATGGCGAATACCGTCGCCACCGCCAGAGCAATGATAAGATGCTTCTTCATGATGCTGTCCTCCTGAAAAGGGTATCCGAACAACTGCTCAACGGGTCCCCGACGGCAAGAGCCGAGGATACGGATAACGCATTCTTGCACTCCAGGCGTTTAAGACGTGCCGGCACGGGCCCTTATTGCAGCTCCAGACAAGACAACCGCGTTTTTATCAGGCCCATAACGGCGGAAAATCCCGCCCTCTCGGTTACGAAGCGGTCCGACGTACGTCCTGTATAGCAGCGCCGCAGGCCGGTCGGGTCAATTCTGCTGGAAAAGACGGCCTCAAGGTGGTAGAATAATGTGTGCACCTGAAGGCCCGGAGGGGTGTTTTGGCAGGTTGGCGAGTTGGGTCTGAGGCGGGTCCAGGTGGGCCCGTCCGATTTGAGCATGGGGGTACGGACGTACACGACTCTCCACCGGGCCGTGCAGCCATAAGCGTGGTTGAGGATGGCAAGCCGCTACCTGCGAATAGGCGCACGCACTTCAGGGAGCACGACGGAGTTGACAGGAATTGTTCGTATCATGTGACCCGATGCGAATCGGGTCGGAGGACGGATTCAACCATGATTATTAGATATGTTCTCTCTCTCGCGATGGCATTGCTGGCGGCCGCAGCCTGCTCCGGCGCGACGATCACCGTCGATGACGACGGGCCGGCCCACTTCTCCACCATCCAGGCCGGCATCAACAACGCTTCGGATGGCGATGTCATCGTCGTCCAGCCTGGTACCTACCGGGAGCAGGTCACGTTCAATGGGCGGCGCGTGACGGTGCGCAGCGCCAATCCCGACGATCCGACGATTGTGCGGACCACCGTCATCACGCGCACCTCCGGCGCCAGCGTCGTCTTCGATTTCAGCGAGAACAGCCAGTCGGTCCTGCAGGGCTTCACCGTTACCGGTCGCGGCATCTACTGTGCCGCTTCGTCTCCCACGATTCGGGGCAACGTCATCCGCGATTGCGCCGAATCCGGCATTACCGGCGAGCGCCGCGCCGCGCCGACGATCGTCGGCAACTCTATCCGCTTCTGTGCGCTCGAAGGTATCTATGCCTGCGACGGCCTGATCCAGGGCAACACCATCCAGCAGAACAGCGCCGGAATCGCCTTCTGCAGCGGTCCGATTCGCGACAATCTGATCGCCCAGAACGGCAACGCCAGCGGGCTGTATTTCTGCGATGGGGAGATTGCTGGCAATGTTATCGTCGCCAACTTCTCTGCCACCCAGGGCGGAGGGCTCTACCAGTGTAACGGATGGATTCACAACAACGTCATCGCCGGCAACCGCGCCACCGGTGCGGGCGGTGGCCTGTTCGCCTGTATCGGCCCGATCAGCAACAACACCGTGGTGGGTAACATCAGTGCCGATGCGGGAGGGGGCCTGAGCCAGTGTTCCGGCTTCGTCTCCAACAACATCATCGCCTTCAATTCCGCCTCCCTGGGCGGTGGCATTTTCGGAAAGGCCAGCAGCGCCTACAACGCCTTCTGGTCCAATACCGGCGGCAATCTGGGTGGCGATGCCATCGTCGGTATCGGCGACAGCGTTACCAATCCCCAGTTCGCCCAGGAAGGCCACTGGGACGGCCAGGGCACACCTGAAGGCGACGACGACGTCTGGATCGATGGCGACTACCATCTCAAGTCGCAGGCCGGGCGGTGGGACCCGGTGACCGAGGCCTGGGTTGTCGACGCGGTGCACAGCAAGTGCATCGACGGCGCCGACCCGACGTCGGACTGGTCGGCGGAATTGTGGCCGCACGGGATGCGCGCCAACATTGGCGCTTATGGGGGAACGCCTCGGGCAAGCTGGTCACTCCTGGATTTGGGCCTGGCTGCCGACCTGGACCTCGATGCGCGCGTCGGCCCGCGCGACCTCCAGCGGTTCTGCGAGAAGTGGCTGGCGCAAGAGGTCCTGCTCGCCGAGGATATGGACCGCAACGGAGTCGTGGATTTCGCGGACTTCGCGCTGCTGGCGCTCTCGTGGCGCGAGGGTTCGACGACGCCTACTGCCCCCACGCCTGACCCGATGACTTGGGCGACGCCGCCTTTTGCCGTCGGGACATCCACGATCGCTATGGTGGCGACCACCGCGACGTCCACGGACGGGACCGGCGTCCAGTACTACTTCGAGGACTACTACGCTCCGCAGTTCAACAGTGGCTGGCTGACGTTTGCGGCCGGCCAGCAGCCGCGCTGGGAAGACACGGGGCTGCCGCCGGAGGTGACGGTCACGTACCGGGTCAAAGCGCGCAACCGAGGCAACCAACTCGAGACGGGCTGGTCGGAGCTGGCCAGCGCCACGACGGCTGCAGAGGATGCGACGGCGCCGCTGCCCAACCCGGCCACCTGGGAAGAGCCGCCGCACCCGATTTCGTCGGGCACGATCCGCATGGTTGCGACCGCCGCCACCGACGCCAGCGGCGTCGAGTACCAGTTCGAATGCACTTCGCATCCCAATCGCAGCAGTGGTTGGCAGGACAGCCGGGTCTATGAGGTCAGCTCGCTCCCACGCGGCCAGTATACCTTCCGCACGCGGACGCGCGACAAGTCGCCCAACCACAACACGACGGCCTTCTCCACCGAAGTGACCGCCGACCTCGAACCGCCGACGCCGGACCCGATGCAGTGGGAGATGACGCCAACCGAGATCAACATCGGAGGCGGCGCTTTTACCTACTATGCCACGATGAAAGCCGTTGAGGCCACCGACAACACCGAGGACGTGCAGTACTACTTCCAGTGCACCACCGAGCCGAGCTTCAGCAGCGGCTGGCAAACCTCGCGGGAGTACACGGTCCTGGTCGGACGCAGGAGCCAGTTCCATCGGTTCCGCGTCAAGGCCCGCGACCTGTCCGGCAATGAGACCGGATGGTCGTCGGAGTTGCGCTCCGAGTAGACCCCTCGGGGCGAGTAGGGATTTCCCTGTTTTGCGATGATCTCCGATCTGGTAAGATCGGCAGGTCAAGGACCGGTCTGCGCCTTTTGGAGTCGTCGTCATGAGCCAGGGACGCTGGGAACACTACTCGCATCCATCCGACATCGGCATTCGCGGGATCGGATCGACGCGGGAAGACGCCTTCGCTCAGGCGGCGCTGGCGCTGACCGCCGTCATCACCGATCCGAAAAGGGTCGAACCCGACGAGCCGGTGGAGATTACCTGTCAGGAGGACGACGATGAGCTGCTCTTCTACGATTGGCTGTCCGGCCTGCTCTACGAAATGGCGACGCGCGGCATGCTGTTCGGACGATTCGACGTGCAAGCCGTCGCAGGCGGTCTGAAGGCGACTGCGTATGGCGAGCCGGTAGACGTCGAGAAGCATGAGCCGGCCGTGGAGGTCAAAGCCGCCACCTATTCGGACCTGAAGGTCTACCAGGACGACGCAGGCAACTGGATTGCCCAATGCATCGTAGATGTGTAGAAGTAAGCACGAAGCACGAAACTCGAAATACGAAACAAATTCAAAATCCAAAAACTCAAATGACCGAAACGCCGCCGGGATGTTTGAGAGATTCGGATTTCGGTCATTGAGCTTTGTTTCGAGTTTCGATATTCGGATTTCGGATTTGATCTCGGGGTGCACAATGTACGCTGACAAGCTCAGACGCAAGTCCGAATGTGAATGGTTCATCGAGCCCTTCGGCAAGATGCACGTGCCTGTGACTGTCTTTGCCGACAGGGCGCTGATCGACGCGATGGACGAGCAGGTCTACCAGCAGGCCGCCAACGTCGCGTCTCTGCCTGGCATCGTCAAGGCTTCTTACGCAATGCCCGACGCTCACTGGGGATATGGCTTTCCCATCGGCGGCGTCGCGGCCTTCGATGCCGAGCAGGGTGGGGTCATCTCCGCCGGTGGCGTCGGCTTCGACATCTCCTGCGGCGTGCGCGCCCTGACCACCGGCCTGACTCTCGACGACGTCGAAGGCTGCAAAGAGCGGCTCGCCACCCGGCTGGCCCAGCGCATCCCCGCCGGTGTCGGCAGCCGGGGCAAGCTCGAATTGATGCCCAGCGAGATCGACGACATGCTTCGCGGCGGAGCGCAGTGGGCCGTCGAGCGTGGCTATGGCAGGAAGGAGGATCTCGCGCGCATCGAGGAGAACGGCAAGATGGCCCACGCCGAGCCGAGGTACGTCTCTGACCGCGCCAAGCAGCGCCAGAAAGACGAAGTCGGCACGCTCGGCTCAGGCAATCACTACCTCGAAGTGCAGCGCGTCACCGCCGTCTACGACAGCGACATCGGCTCTGCCCTGTCTTTGACCTTGAACGACATCGTCGTGATGATCCACTGTGGCTCGCGCGGCCTGGGCCATCAAGTCGCCACGGACTTCCTGCCGCGTATGATCAAGGCAGCCCAAGGCGAGGGGATCGAGCTACCCGACAAGGAGTTGGCCTGTGCGCCAATCAAGTCCGATGTTGGCAAGCAGTATTACGGCGCCATGAACGCCGGCATCAACTGTGCCCTGGCCAACCGCGAGGTCCTGACGCACCTGATCCGCCAGGCCTTTGCGGACGTGCTGCCCCAGGCCGACCTGAGACTGCTCTACGATGTCTCACACAACACCTGCAAGGTCGAGGAGCACCTCATCGACGGCAGGCCGCGGAAGCTCTACATCCACCGCAAGGGCGCCACGCGCGCCTTCGGTCCCGGCCATCCCGCTTTGCCGGCCGACCTCAAGAGTGTCGGCCAGCCCGTCCTGATCGGCGGCACAATGGGCACCGCGTCGTTCATTCTCACCGGCACGCAAACGGGGATGGCCCTGTCGTTCGGGTCGTGTTGCCACGGTGCCGGTCGGGCTATGAGCCGCTCGCAGGCCACCAAGCGCTGGCACGGCAAGGACGTCGTCAGCCACCTCGCCCAGAAGGGCATCATCATCAAAGGCACCTCCTTGCGGGGTGTAGCCGAAGAAGCCCCAGGCGCCTACAAGGATGTGACCGTAGTCGTCGATGCTACCGAGCGAGCCGGCCTGGCTCGGAAGATCGCCCGCCTCGAACCGATGATCTGCGTGAAAGGATAGTGCCTTGCGTTGAGCGGTCGCGGTTGCGACGTTCGCTGTGTCGCGGGCGTCCCCGCCCGCGCGTGGCGAGGGCGTTCCTTCGGCTTCGCTCAGGACGGGCTCTGCCCTCGATTCGAAGGCGAGACGCCTTCGACACACGCGGGCAAGATGCCCGCGACACGACGTGCCGCCCAAGCACAGGTGGTGTTCGAGCGCTCAGTATTGCGCCTCGATCATCTCGCGGGTGATGATGACCTTGCCTTCGTCGCATTCGTCGCAGCGCCGGACGATGCGCGCCGGAATCTGCCGCCCGGTGTCGATCGGCCCGCCGTACAATATCACGTCGCTGCCGATCACGTCCTCCAGGTCGATCTCGTTGACATGCTGCCCCTTGCCTGTACATCGCACTTTGATGATCTTCGCCATGAAGGTGCTCCCGACAGTACGATCCCTGCTCTATTCGACGATGTCCGGTTCTGTTGTCCATCCGATTCTCACCGACGGACCACAGAATAGCAAGCATCCGGCATGATTTCCCGGTTGCATGACTGTCGCCGCGTGGATACGCTGAGTCATCGGCTCGGGAATCGTCTTCTTGCCGCAGCGCTGTAGGGCGAGCGTCCCCGCTCGCCAGTCGTGCGAGGACGCACGACCTACGTGGACGTCGCAACCGTTACCATCCTGAGGAGTCTGACCATGAGAAGCCTTTCCCTCATCCCGATCATCGGTATGATAGCGTCTCTTACTTACCGCACCCCTCTACCGCAGCCAGAGTTGTCTCCGGACCTCTCGGCGATCCAGCGCGAGACCGGGCTCCTGGTCGCGGAACGCTCGACGCACTGGTGCACCTGGTTCAACATGGGTGGGCCCGTACCGTCGTTGCCCAGGGTTGAGACATACGCGATGCGCCGGGTTGACAGCCTTCTCACGAACATACCTCTGAACCTAGGCAGGGCGAATCCCCTTAAGAACAACCCTGTCTATCTGGTTCACGCCATTGCTCGGTCGGGCTGGTGGAAGACCGAAACCGAGCATGTCTTGCTGCTACAGAGGCAACAGAGCGGCTGGAGGTCGCTGTTTCATTACGACGGTGGCTGGTATGGCAAGGGGATCGACTTCGATATCATTGACTTGGGTACGTCATCTCACCAATTCGCTCTGATGATACAGGATTACGCGTGCGGCAACACAATGAGCCAGACACTGACATACATATATCGGTATGATCGGGCAGCAGGCCAATTCGTTGAGGTTTACGATGAGCTGACGAGATGGTTGCCAAGTGCCACGCCGATGGTTTATCGGAGTACGCTTGGGTTCGAGGGGTCGGACGCCGCACTGAAAGACATTGTCGTTTGCACGCAACTCATCGACCAGTGGAACAACTACGCCGAGACTCCGTGCGAGGCCAGATTCAGCTGGGATGGCACGAAGTACCAGGGTAAAATGAACCTGCCTGAGGACCTTCAACAGGATGTGAACAAGTATCTCGAGCATTTCCCTCGCTGAGATGAACTGCCAGCACGATGCCCTCCCCACGGAAAATCGTAGGGGCGAATAATCATTCGCCCTCCCTCGCGCCGATACTACCGGGTAGAGATGCTCGCCACATGAGAGTCTGCCTGGAAAGGCGTGATGGTGGTTCGATGGACACATCGAGGGTCGCACGAGCAAGACGCCAGGGCCGCCGGCGTCAAGGGCAAGCTGGGCCTGTCGCTATTCTTTCTGGTCTTCTTCGCGATGGGTTCCCTGTTCGAGGTCCTCACCGTCCGAGAATTCGCACGAGCGATTGGCCAGCGAGCGTGGAAGCAGGTCCCCTGCACGATCGTCAGCAGTGAGGTGCAGGAGCGCAACGACGATGAGGAACCCTATGCCTTCGTTGTAAGCTACCGCTACGAACATGACGGCCAAACGCTGGCCGGCTCGGCCTACAAACGCAGCTATTCCGGGTCCGGTAACTACTCCGACGCCCAGCGGCTCGTGCGGGAATACCCCGCCGGCGCCAGCACGGTCTGCTACGTCAATCCTGCCGACCCGAGCGAGGTTCTGTTGCGGCGCGACAGCTTGCTCGTTGGTTTCGTGCTGCTCTTCCCGCTCGTCTTCGTCATCATCGGTGGCGGCGGCCTCTGCGTCATCTGGCGGAAGCAACCGCCGGAGGCGGCCCGCCCGATGGCTGTCACGGCGCTGCGCGACGAGCACATCAAGAGCAAAGGTAAGTATGCCTTGGCGGGACTGTTCCTGTTGTTTGCAGCGCTGGGCGGCGGTTTGCTCTATCCGCTCGGCATCAAGCCGGTCGCCAAGACGCTCGACGCTCGTGGATGGGTCGCGACGCCGTGCAAGGTGCTCCGCGCCGAGGTCCGCAGTCACGAGGGCGACGACAGCACGACCTACAGCGTCTACATCCTTTACGAGTATGAGTTTGACGGACAACCCTACAAGAACGACCGATATGATTTCATGGGCGGTTCTTCCAGCGGCTACCACGGCAAGGCCCAGGTCGTGGACCGCTACCACGCGGATGCGAACCCGGTCTGTTATGTCGATCCCGCCAACCCGGCCGAGGCGATCCTCAAACGCGGCTTCCACGCCAAGCTGCTGCTGGCGCTGGTGCCGCTGCCGTTCTTGCTGATCGGCCTCGGCGGTCTGATGGGCATGTTGCGCGGCAAGAAACGCGCTGACCCGGCGACGAACCTGTCTCGGGCCGGCGCCGCGCGAAAGGCGCCCGGCTCGCTCGTGTCGCCGGTTGCCTTGGGGCGCAGCGGTCCGCTCAACCTCAAGGCGCGTCATTCGCCGCGTGTCAGGCTCATCGGTGCGATCGTGTTCGCGCTTTTCTGGAATGGGATTCTCTCGATCTTCCTGGTCCAGGCGGTTGAAGGCTTTCGCCACGGTCATCCGGACTGGTTCCAGACGCTCTCTCTCATCCCGTTTGTACTGGTCGGCGTCGGTTTGGTGGGGTTGGTCGTCTACCAGTTCCTGGCGTTGTTCAATCCACGTCCGACACTGGAGCTGAGCGCGGGCCGGGTCCCCCTGGGCGGCGCCGCCGCCTTGAGTTGGCAGTTCTCGGGCCAGACGGGCCGCATTCGCGCGCTCGCCGTCACCCTGCGCGGCGTGGAGGAAGCGAGGTATCGCAAGGGAACGAGCACCTACACCGACCACAGCACGTTCTACGAGATGGAGCTGTATCGCACGGAGAGCCCGAGCGAGATGGGTTCCGGACAGGTGGGCTTCGTCATCCCTGCCGAAACCATGCACTCGTTCGAGGCGGAGAATAACAAGATACGGTGGAGCCTGGAACTCCACGGCGACATCAAATGCTGGCCGGACGTGAAGGAATCGTTCCCGATCGAGGTCGTGCCGGCCACTTCCACCGCAGGAGCAACCTTATGAGCGACTTCGAGATCGATCTGCACGAAGACAAGACCAGCTACACGCCGGGCGAGACGCTGCGCGGCGCGGTACGGTGGAACTCTCAGACGAGCCCGCGCCGTCTGGACCTGTCGCTGCTGTGGTACACGAGCGGCAAAGGCACGCGCGACGTCGGCGTCATTGAGACGATCGGAATCGACAATCCCGGCGCGCTGGGCTCGCAGGAGTTCGCCTTCACGCTGCCCGACGGGCCGTACAGCTTCTCGGGCACGCTGATCTCGCTGGTCTGGGCGGTGGAGCTGACCTGCACGCCGGGCGCCGAGACCGTCCGACGCGAGATCGCGGTCTCGCCCACCGGCCGGGAAATCGTCCTTGACCACGTCCCCTCCCAGCGACGCCTGCCTTGGACTGACAAAGGTCCCGGCGGCAATCCCCTGGAGAGCATCTTGAGCGTGCGACGATGAGAGCACGTGACAATCCGTTTGCTGTCGAGCGTGTTCATGCGGTTCGCTACCGCCCGCTCGGCGAGACTCTCGAGCAGATTTTGACGCGGCTTGACCGCATGAACTACCGCGGCGCGATCGTCGGTCCCGAAGGCTCAGGCAAGACCACGCTGCTCGAAGACCTTCAGAGCGCTCTTGAAGCGAGGGGCTTTTCCACGCGGATGATCTTCGTCAACGACGCGCATCCTTTCGACGGCACCACCTGCCGGCGCTTGCTTTCGGAGTTGCCTTCCGACGAGATCGTCCTGTTCGACGGCGCCGACGCGATCAGCCCGTCATGCTGGCGGCTCTTGCGGCACCGCACGATCCAGCACGCCCGCGGCCTGATCGTCACGACCCACCGTCGCGGCCGCTTCCCCACCTTGATCGACTGCCAGACCACGCCGCAGTTGCTGCAAGAAATCGTCGCCGACCTCCTCCCACGGGACCAAGCGATCTCTCCCGACCTGCTCACCCGCCTTTTCGCCGAACACAAGGGCAACCTCCGCGACTGCCTCCGCCACCTCTACGACCTGCTGGCCACCGACGCGCTTCCAGCCTGACCATTGCCGTCTTAGTGAGGACGATGTTGCATCGTCCGATGACGCGCGTTATCATCGGCCCAGCAGCCGAAGGAGTTTCGGACGTTGCTGGTATAGGAGGAAACATGAGACCGAAACCTGACAAGAGTCATGGTCGTGACGATCTGCGTCCTGAGTATGATTTCGACTATTCCAAGGCCGTCCGTGGCAAGTGCGCCAAGCGGCTGTTGCGCGAAGGAGCCAACGTCGTCGTTCTGGAACCGGATGTTGCCGAGGCCTTTGGCGATTCGGCGGCCGTGAACGAGGCGCTGAGATCGCTCCTCGATCTCTCCCGCTCGACGCAACGTCTGACGAGGCGCTCGGTCGCACGTAAGAAGAAGACAGCCCGGCGGTGACGATGGCCGTTTGCTGGGCGTGATTTGGTGGTAGACAGCGGTGCCGTGTTTCTGGTCAGAAGGCTTGACCAATGAGAATCGCAGAGCTCTCTCCACAGCCGAATTGGGTACTGTCCATTGTGGCCGATGACGGTCGTGTCGGTACCTTTGACGTCAGTCCCTATCTGCAGTATGAGGCGTTCGAAGACCTCCGCGATCCCGCCGAGTTCGCGAAGGTCTCCAACGGCGGATACTTTGTCGAATGGAATTGCGGTGCCGATCTGTCAGCGGATACGATTGAGGCGCATTGGCGTGTCACAGGAGCGTGAAGCCACAACGTCACACCTTGACGGATCGGTTTGAGCAGTGTTTGCGTCAGAGGAGACATCAATGGCCGACGATCACGGAAGAACGGTGATAGAGTTCTACAAGATCTGCGTGGACGAAGAGCACGACTTCCTGGCAGAACATCAGAAGCGCATCGCATTTTACACTGGGCTCCTTTCTGCGGTGCTGACTTTGACGGTCGGCGGATATCTGGAAGCTTCGGCGTGGTATCATTTCGCCGCACTGGGGCTGGGGGGACTGCTGTTGGCCGCGGTCAGTGTAATAGCCAAAGCTGGAACACGGCGACTTTACCAGCGATTCCTTGAGACTGTGACCACCCGAGCGAAACTTGAGCAGGATCTGGGGTTCAGTCAGGAACGCGGTCAAGGGGAAAAGGGATGAGTGAAGGCGGAGCCATATTCTCCCGTCCGCCACGTGCGCAGCCGAACAGAAGGCGAATGGGAAACCTCCAAACAATGGGTAGACGCCCATCTCGAGATGAAGGAGAACTACCATGGCGTCGCCCGGACTCTGTTCACGGTGGCTTTTTGGATCGGAATCGGCCTCATAGTCATTGCCGTCTTTGCCTGCGTGAATCCTATGGCTGACGATCTGCACCATTTGCCGGAAAGACGGGAGTACCTGCCACGACAGCCCTCTCGTGGACGAGCTCTTGGGGACGAATGAGCCCTTTGTACCGCGATTCGTAGGTGCGAGGCCAGTAGCGTAGGGTGTGCATGGCACACCATCCTCGTCGTTGAAGGCGGGCGGTGCCCACCCTACGGTTCTGGTTGTCGCTCACACGGAGGAACATGAGATGATTCGAATCATAGGCGCTCGCGTGGCGAGCAAAGGAGAGCGTAAGTTATATGAAGAAGGCTAAACCGACAGAGAAAGACGAGCTACGTCGAGAGTACCAGCGGTCGGACTTCCCCAAGGGGTTCGTACGAGGCAAATACGCCAAGCGTCTCCGCGAGTCATCCAACGTCGTCGTCCTTGATCCCGAAGTCGCTCGGGCATTCCCGAACCAGGAGGCGGTGAACAATGCCTTGCTGAGCCTGATCGAAATTGCCAAGAAGACCGCACGCCCAACACGACGTTCCGCCGGTCGCGCGAAGAAACGGCGTGCCAGTTGACGTGTCAAGAGGCAACGAAATGAGTCATTGCTGATCGACTTCGTGTCTACCGCGCGAAGTGGCTCTTCAAGGACAGCACAGTGACGATTGGGAGGATACCGGCATGACGGCAGAGCGGCATATTTCGAGACGGGACGCGCTGGCGGGGGTCGGGGCGCTGGGCGCGTCGGCATTTTTGGGATCGCAGGGCCTGGGGGCGGAGGAAGTTGTGGCGCAGGGCGGGGCGCATCGCGCGATCAGCGAGAAGGTGTTTGAGACGCCGTTCATCGATACGCACGAGCACTTGCTGGAAGAGAAAGAGCGGTTGGCGGGTGGGCCGCGCTGGGGGATTCCGGCCGATGACTGGTCGTTGGTGTTCAGTCACTACCTGGATTCGGACCTGCTCGCGGCCGGCATGCCGCGCGACGCGTACGATCGGTTTTATTCGCCGGCGACCGACCCGCTGGAGAAATGGAGGCTGCTGGAACCTTACTGGCCGGCGGTCAGGAATACTGGCTATGGTCAGGCGGCGCGGATCGCGGTGCGAAGGCTGTACGACGTGGACGAGCTGTCGGCCGCGACCGTCAAGCAGGTGCAGGCGGGTTACGAGAAGACCCGCCAGCCTGGCTTCTACAAGCGCATCCTGTGCGATCTGGCGAAAATCGAATCGTGCCAGGTCAACTGCCTGACGCGCCCGTTCGGCGAAACGGATATGCCGACCCTGTTGATGCAGGACATCAGCATTGTGGGGATGTTCGCCGGCCCGGATTTGGAGGGTTTCGGCAAGCCGACCGGCCTCGAGGTGCGCGACCTGGCCGGCTGGCATCGCGTCATCGACTGGTGGTTCGACAAGTACGCCAAGTACGCCGTGGCGGTCAAGTCGCAGAACGCCTACAGCCGGAACATCGACTACGAACGGATCCCCGCCGAGCGCGCGGAGGCCGCTTTCAAGAAGCGTCTGGGCAACGAATCGCTGACGGCGCGGGAGCGGAAGACTCTGGAGGACCATCTCTTCTGGTATGCGGTCGAGAAAGCGTAACCGTTCACAGTTTTTTTGAAGAAGATTGAGAGAATCTCACAAAAAAGACTTGCGCGATCCATAACAGGCGGTTAGACCAT
>JAFGLV010000029.1 GCA_016927855.1 Sedimentisphaerales bacterium | reverse complement strand
GTCCCCCTGTGGCGAAGTTACTTTGCCGGCTGCATCCTCTTGGGCATCGCGCCCTGCACGGCGATGGTGTTGGTCTGGGGGTATCTGGCCCGGGGGAATGACGGTTTGACACTCGTCATGGTGGCGATCAACTCGCTGACGATGCTGGTGCTCTATGGCGTGCTCGGTGGTTTCCTGTTGGGCGTAGGCAAGCTGCCGGTACCTTGGCAGGCGCTGCTGCTATCCATTGCGATCTATGTGGCCTTGCCGCTGGTCGCCGGATACCTGTCGCGTAGGTGGATCATCAAGGCTAAGGGTGAGGCGTGGTTCAAGGAGAAGTTCCTGCACGTGCTCACGCCCATCACCATCATCGCTCTGCTGACCACACTGGTGTTGCTGTTCAGTTTTAAGGGGGAAACGATTCTCAGCAATCCGCTGACGATTCTCTGGATCGCGATCCCGCTGTTCATCCAGACCAATCTGATCTTCTGGTTGGGCTACTGGTTGGCACGACTGTTGAGGTTGTCGTATGAGAACGCGGCGCCCACAGCAATGATTGGAGCATCCAACCATTTCGAGGTCGCTATTGCGACCGCCACGATGCTCTTTGGCTTATCTTCGGGTGCTGCTCTGGCCACGGTCGTCGGTGTGCTCATCGAAGTCCCCGTCATGCTCATGCTGGTCAGAATCTGCCTGAGGACGCAGACATGGTTTGCCGACGAGAAGATCAGCACGCAAACGGAGGTCGCCGCGGTTACATCCTGACAGGCCCGACCGCTACCATCACTGCTCGGAGACCTGTTCGGGCTTGCCTTCGAAGAGCCTCTCAATGTCGCGGATGTCCTTGGGCAGATGGACGGTGAGATACTCGCCCGTCTCGATCTGGGTATAGGAGTGGTCGAGCAGTCCGTCGAAGAGAATCGTGTCATCGGGACCCAGCCGATAAGTCTTGTCCTCAATGCACAGCTCCACGCAGCCCGACAGGACGTAGCAGAACTCATGGACGTCCTCATGCAGGCCCATGACGTGTACGAAGTCACCTGTCTCGGCCGTGACTCGAATCAGCTTGCCTTTGTCGTAGCGGGCCACGCGACAGTTCTCCAGGCCCTTGTCTGCTTTGGTCCGTCCGGTTGCGTGTCCCTCGACCTTGGCCCGACGCTTCTGCACCAGCTTACGTTCGGCCAACCCGATCAGCCCGCTGGTGGACACTTGCAGCGCGCCGGCCAGGGCATCGAGCGTCTTGAGAGACGGCAGGGTCTTGTTGGTCTCCACCGACTCGACGGTCGGGTAGGTCAGTCCCGCGCGGCTGGCCAACGTCTGAAGCGTAAGGCCCAACCGCCGGCGCAGGACTCGGATAATCCTGAAATCATACACGCTGTTCAAAGCAAGCTCCTTCCACGGCGCCCTCGGATGGCGACACTCACGAGAGTCGATCTGCTACAACGATGCCGCCCTGACGGGACGGCGCGGTTGTCGGACACCCGGTCGGCCGACCCGGCAATATCATCAAAAATTTCGATATACCCTATCATTTTACATGAACGCACAGTTTTTCTGTCGGATTTTAGGCATTCATGGGCTCGAATTATCAAGACGGCTTGAGAATGAGAGAGGAACGTCTGCACGAGCAACTGAAAAAGTGGTAACCCCGCCTTCTTACCCGTCGATGCATGGCGCCGACAAGGCGCCCACCCCCAGGATGAGAACAGGGCCATAGGGCGGCAGTATGCCCGCGCCAGTCCAGGCTGGCGGGGCCGTGCTGAAGAGGCAGTGCAATCGACCGGTCCGGGAGCAAGGAATACGTGCCTCCGTGTGAGGGGAACGTACCGCACAATTGACTAAGGAGACTTAACGATGGCGGAAGCAACAAGTCAAACCTGCAGCCAGGAGGGCACGATGCTCGACAAGGAAGGAAAGTATCTAACTTTCGCGCTGGCCCACGAGGAGTATGGCCTGGAGATTCTGAAGGTCCGCGAGATCATCGGCTACATCAATGTGACCGCAGTCCCGCAGACGCCCCATTATGTCAAGGGCGTGGTGAACCTTCGAGGCCAGGTCATCCCGGTCATCGACCTGCGGGCCAAGTTCGGCATGGAGACCACTGAGGTCACCGACGAAACCTGCATCATTGTCGTCGAGATCGCGCAGGTCGGCCGCAAGTTCAGCACTGGCATCGTCGTCGATCGAGTCCAGGAGGTGCTCGATATCTCAGGCGGACAGATCGAGTCGCCTCCCCAGTTCGACACGTCGGTCAACACCGATTTCATTCTCGGCATGGGCAAGGTCGGCGACTCGGTCAAGATTCTCCTGGACATTGACAAGGTCCTGGCCGGCGATGGCTTCAGTGCCGTTGCCCAGGCCGCTGGCCGCAGCGTCGCCTCAAGCGTCACGGATGACTGAAAAGATGCAAGCCTCAGTGAAAGGAAAGATGAATGAGAGCAGGAAAACAGACATGGACACGCGTGGTGCTCGTCCTGCTTCTAGGTCTGGCCGGTGCCTGTCTCGGCGCCAACCCCCAGTACCTCGAGCAGGAGAACGCCCAACTGCGACGTCGCATCGAACGGCTGGAGAATGCGATCGAAGAGATCAAGAAGGCGTCCGCCACACAAGCCAAGCCGGCCTTAGCGGCTGAACCGGTTCCCGCTTCCGCCGCCCCTGCGGGTCCGCCAGACCGTGCGGTGGACGACCTGAGACGGGCGAACGCTCAGTTGAGGCAGCGCATCGAGAGCCTGGAGAGCGCCCTTGCGGAAATGAACCGCGAAAAGGTCACACCGGTGCCAGGCAATCCACCGGTTAACAAGACTCAGACGCCATCCCCCGGCGCCGCGCACAAGAAGCCTGTACCCGCGGCGAAGAAGAACGTCGTGTCGAGCCTCGACCTCGAGTTCTACGGTTACATCAAAGCCGACGCTTCGTATGACTCTTCACGCACTACGACGGGCAACTACGTCGTGTACGTGGACTCGGAGGCCACCCGGCGGGATGATAGCGAGTTCAACCTGACAGCCAATCAAACCCGCCTGGGCCTGAATGTCAGCGGCCCATCCAGCGATGCGCTGAAGACCACCGGACGCGTCGAGTTCGATTTCTACGGCAACTACGCCTCCGAGAACAAAGCCAAGATTCAGATGCGTCATGCCTACCTCGTGCTCGACTGGCCCAAGGCCCGGTTCAACATTCTGGCCGGCCAGACGTCGGATATCATGTCGCCGCTGGTGCCGAACACACTGAATTACACGGTACTCTGGGATGCGGGCAATATCGGGTATCGCCGGCCGCAGTTTCGGTTTACCCAAATCGTGCCGATGGGCGAGAAAGCCAGCCTGAATTTGGAAGGCGGATGTGCCCGGACGATCGGGCGAACGGACCTGACCAACTCCGAATCAGGCGAAGACGCAGGCTTTCCGACTCTGGAAGGACGCGTCAGCATGACCTTCCCGTTCTTCGGGCCCAAGCCCACCACCATCGGCGTTTCCGGCCACCAGGGCAGGGAGGAATACGACCTGGACGCCACCGGAAGATACGTCAACTTCGATAGCTGGTCGGTCAACCTTGACGTGACGCAACCGGTGTTTCCCTGGCTGACCATCGCGGGTGAGTTGTTCTCCGGAGAGAACCTCGACCAGTACTTCGGTGGCATTGGCCAGGGCGTCAACACTACCGCCCTGAGAGAGATCGGCGCCGAAGGCGGGTGGATTGCCGCCAGCCTGGGACCGTGGTCCAAGTGGAGCTTCAACGTCGGCGCCGGCGTCGATAGCGTGGATCGTAATGACGTCACCGCTGGCAGCCGAATACGGAACTCCTCGGTCTTCGGCAACGTGCTCTACCGTCTCAACAAGAATGCCCAGTTTGGCGTCGAGGTGTCTCACTGGAGCACACATTATCTCGGCCCGGGCGACGCCGACAGCGTGCGCGCTCAGGCCTCGTTCATCTACAAATTCTAGCCCAACGAGTGCCAACAGGCATCTCGTAAGACAAACGTGGCGCGTTTCTTTCATCAGTGAAAGGGAAAGACCATGCTGAAAAATGTCAAACTCCAAACGAAACTGTTAACCATCGGGATCGTGATGACGGTCATCCCACTCTTGATTATCTCGGCGGTGGTCCTGCTTCAAAACCGGCGGATGGTCAACGTGGCCGAGCAAGGCAGCACCGACCTGGCCTATGCCGATCTGGACCACATTGCCCAGAATATCTACGGGATGTGCAAGGCGCAGCAGGAACTGCTCCAAGGCAATGTCAACGCCCCGCTCAACGTGGCGCGGCACATTCTTCTGGGCACCGGGCAGGTTCAACTGACGACTGAAAACGTAGCATGGGACGTGGTCAACCAGTATACCGCGATGAGCCAGCGCGTCGAACTGCCCAAGATGATGGTCGGTGACATCTGGTTGGACAAGATCACCGACATGAGCAAAACGGCGCCCGTTGTGGACAAGGTCCAGGACCTCGTCCTCGGGACATGTACCATCTTCCAGAGGATGAATGAATCGGGAGATATGCTGCGGATCTGCACGAACGTCCAGAAGAAGGACGGCGGGCGTGCAATCGGCACGTACATTCCTCGCACCAATCCCGACGGCACACCCAACCCGGTGGTTGCAGCCGTTCTGCGGGGCGAGACTTTCACGGGACGGGCCTTTGTCGTGAACCGTTGGTACATCACGGCCTACGAGCCTCTTGTCGACCAGAGCAACAAGATCGTTGGCATGCTGTACGTTGGGGTCCCACAGGAGAGCACTGTCAGCCTGCGAGAGTCCATCATGGCAGCCCAGGTCGGCAAAAGCGGTTACGTTTACATACTCGACTCCAAAGGAAACTACGTCGTCTCTCAAGGCGGTAAACGGGACGGTGAGTGCATCAATGACGCGAAGGACGCTGACGGAAATCTCTTCATCCAGGAGATCTGCAAGAAGGCTCTTGCTCTCAAGCCGGGTGAGCTCGGCGAGCAACGCTACCCCTGGAAGAACCAGGGCGACGCGGTTGCTCGGGAAAAGGTGGCCCGGATCATCTACTTCGAGCCCTGGGATTGGGTAATCGGCGTCGGCTCCTACCTGGACGAGTTCTATGAGGCGCGCGACGAGGTCACGTCCATCGGTCGAGCCAGCAACAGGATCCTGGCCATTGTTCTGATAACCTCACTCGTGGGCGCCGCATTGATCTGGTTTGTCATGGCCCGCGGCATCACTCACAAGATCGCGCGGGTGGTCACGGAGCTGACCAGCGGCTCCAAGCAGGTGGCATCCGCTTCCGGCCAAGTCTCCGCGGCCTCCCAATCGCTGGCTGAAGGCGCCACCGAGCAAGCCGCCGGGCTGCAGGAGACGTCGTCCAGTCTCGAAGAGATGGCCTCGATGACCAGACAGAACGCCGACAACGCCCAGCAGGCCAATACGCTGGCGGCGGAGGCACGCAAGGCAGCGAACACCGGCGCTGAGTCGATGGGACGGATGAATGAGGCCATCCGCCAGATCCAGGCGAGTTCCGATGAGACATCCAAGATCATCAAGGTCATCGACGAGATCGCCTTCCAGACCAATTTGCTGGCGCTGAACGCCGCGGTCGAGGCCGCTCGCGCCGGCGAGGCGGGCAAAGGGTTCGCGGTCGTGGCCGAGGAGGTGCGCAATCTTGCCATGCGGTCGGCCGAGGCCGCCAAGAACACCGCCAATATGATCGAGGAGTCCGTTAAGAACGCCAAGAACGGCGTTGATATCGCCGGCGAAGTGGCCAACGTCCTGGATGAGATTGTCCAGAGCGTCGGCAAAACCACCGATCTGGTCAGCGAGATCGCCGCCGCCAGTCAGGAGCAGGCCCAGGGCATCGACCAAGTCAACACCGCCATCGCCCAGATGGACAAGGTTACGCAGCAGAACGCCGCCAACGCCGAGGAAAGCGCCAGTGCCTCCGAGCAGCTCAGCGCTCAGGCCGAGACGATCAACGAGGTAGCCAACACGCTCGCTACCCTCGTGGGAGGGATCAGGCTGCAAGCTGAGAGAGCTAGTCGGGGCGAACATGAAGGCCGTCGGCCCACAGCGCCTTCGCCCCAGCATGCGGGCACACCGCGCCAGGCGCATACCCGGTCGAAAAAGCTCGCGAAATCCGATGAGACGTTTCACCGGATAGCCCAACCCGAGAAGCAGAGCGCGAAGCTCTCGCGAGCAGTTGCCCAGAACGAGTTCCCGCTCGATGAGGGTGAGGGATTCGACCGCTTCAACTCATAGCCACCCTGTCAATGGGAAGTCTATGCCCAGGTGGGCTCACCAAGCCCACCTGGGCCGCCCATCACACGCGCAACCGAGCGCGCAGCGTGATACGATCCCCCAGACATCGTATCCGTCTCGGCAACCCCTGCGATGCGAGGGTCGCTGCCATCGCGCAGAACACGCTCGCTTGTGAGAACAATTACTCGAACCGTCACGCAGAGCGTGCGGCGCCCATCGCCCGTTTCCAACGGCCCGTACGGGCCTGCTTCCGTGGAATTTTCTGTCTTGACACGTCTGGCTGGGTCGTGTAAGCATAATTGCAGGCTCTTTTTTCAAGTCCATAGCTCGCCTTGCAGGTCCTGGGACGCTGGTCCTGGGATACTCAAACGGGAACGCGGTGAAAATCCGCGACGGTCGCGCCGCTGTAAGCGTTCGCCCCGGAAGAGAGTAGGAAGTGGGAAGTTTGAAGTCGGAAGTACACTTGAAACTTCAAACTGGAAACTTGAAACTCCCTTCGGGAATCCGAGAGGTTGGTACCCACTGTCCGCACGTGCGGATGGGAAGGAGCCTCGCGGTAGGACGCAAGTCAGAAAACCTGCCTGCAAGCGATGGTGCACTGTGGTTGTGTTCTCGCGACTTGGAACGCAGGTGTGTAGAAGTCGGAAGTGCGAAGTGTCACGTTTCAAGAGTCCTTCATCCTTGAAGCTTGAAACTTGAAACTTCAAACTTGAAACCTATAGACCGCCGTTTCTCTCGCAGGGAACGGCGGTTTTTTTTTATTGGCTGGCGGCCGGTCTCGCGATCCGGATCGGCTGCCCACGAAGGAGGCATTGGAATCATGAAGGCGAACGGGAACCGGTTTAAAGATGGTGTGCGGTGCATGCCCTACTGCTCTGACTACCCTAGAAAGGTGTGTGGCTCGCGACGGCCAACGTTTGGCGGTTGCGCGGCTCGTTTCGTCAAGCGGTTGCGTCAGGCGGCGCCGCTGTGCGCCAGACGCGACCGGAACGTGCTGCGCAACCGCAACCGACCCACGTACTCTCGGGCGCTACCCACCAGATTAGAATGGATGGAGTACTACGTGCTCGCATTGGTCTTGGCCGGCGTGCTGGGCGCTACGGCAAACGGGACGGTGGCGACATTTGAGGATTTATCGCTGCCGGCGGGCTCCTACTGGGACGGTTCGGACGAATCGGGTGGCTTTTTCTCCGGCGACGTATCGTTCTCCAACAACTACGATCCCGAGTGGGGTTCGTGGGACGGGTTCGCGTACTCGAACCTCACCGACGTCAACGCAACCGGCTGGGAAAGCCAGTACAACGCCATCGCCGGGCACGGCCAAGGCGGCTCGGCCACCTATGGCGTCGCCTTCGCCGGCTGGCAGGGACCGCCGACCATCACGTTGGCAAGCGCCCAGACCATAGCCGGCATTTACGTGACCAACAACAACTATGCCTACTACGATATGCTCTACGGCAGTCCGTACTCCAAGCAGTTCGGAGGTGTCACCGGCGACGACGGAGACTGGTTCAAGCTGACGATCACCGGCTTGAACGATCTCGGCGAAATCACCGGCGCCGTCGATTTCTACCTGGCGGACTGCCGGTTTGCCGATAACGACCAGGACTACATCGTAGATTCCTGGACTTTCGTCGATCTGACGTCGTTGGGCAAGGTGGACGCATTGCAGTTCAGTCTCGATTCGAGCGATAGCGGGATGTTCGGCATGAACACGCCGGGCTATTTCTGCATCGACAGCCTGATCGCGGCGCCGGCGCCCGCCGAACCCAACGGCGCGGGCCGGCCTTATGACAGCGAGCCGGGAATCGTCGGCTATCTCGACGCGCTCACGAGAGGCGCCGCCGACCCGCTCGATCCTAACGCGACGCTCAACCCGATCTTTCGAGACTGGGCGACCGGCGTGGCAGACTACGCGCCCTCCGACGAGACCTGGAGCGGACCCTGGAACGACCCGAACAACGCCCTCGGTCCCGTCACTGGAGATAATTTCGACATCGTCAGCCTCGGCGAGCTGAACCTCGATGAAATCAACGCCGGCCGCCTGCCGGGCTATATCACGCTTACCTTTGGCGATCCCTGCGACCCGAACGCCACCGGGAGAATCTGCAACACCACAGGCTATGACTTCGCTGTGTTCGAGAACGCCATCTTCTCGCAATTCAGCACGCCGGCCGGCTCCGTGCAGGGAGGATTGCTCGCCGAGTTGGGTTATGTCGAAGTCTCTTCCAACGGTGTCGATTTCGCCCGCTTTCCGTCCGTCTCACTGACGACGGCACGGGTCGGCGCCTACGGCACCATCGCGCCCGGCGATGTCCGCAACCTGGCCGGCAAGCATCCCAATGCCAACGGAACATGCGTCGGAACGCCCTTCGACCTCGACGATCTCACGGACCACCCGAGCGTGGTCGCTCGCCTGGTGGACGTGAACGATATCGCCTACGTGCGGATCGTGGATATCCCGGGCAGCGGCGACTTCTTCGATGACGCTCCGGCCTGTCTCGACCCGAACACCGGGCCTGACTGGGGATTGTATGCTGATGCGCACCCGATCTACGATCAGTGGCCAACCTATGGATCGGGCGGATTTGACCTCGAAGCCATCGGCGTGCTGGAGCCGCAAGCGTATGAAGCCGATATCAACCTTGACGGCGTCGTCGATGCCAATGACCTGGACCTGATGCTCTCGGCCTTCAACAGCCGGTTTGGGCAGGCCAACTGGATCGCACGCTGCGATCTGGCGCAACCGAAAGACCTCCTGATTGACGCGAATGACCTGGCGGCCTTCGCTTCGCAGTGGGGTCAAGCCGAAACCTGGCGGACCTCACAGACCACCGAACAGGACGAATGACGACTCAGACGCGAGAATTCGTAGCCTCGACGCCGGGGCGGCTCAGCAGGACAGCCTTCACGCTGACGGAAGTGCTGGTGGTGATCTTCACGCTGGGCCTGCTGGCCGCCCTGCTGATGCCTGCGCTGGCCGGGGCGCGCTCGCAGGCCCAGAGCCTGGTGTGCCGTACCCGGCTGCGACAGCTCGTTCTGGCGAACGTCGGCTACGCCACCGAGAACGACGGTTTCTATGTCCCGGCGGCCAGTGACATGTCGAACAACGCCGGCCTGCACCGCTGGCACGGCGTGCGGACCGCTCGCAACGAGCCTTTCGATCCGTCGAAGGGTCCGCTCGCAGCTTTCCTGGCGGAGGGGCGTATCAAGGAGTGTCCCACGCGTGTCGGGTTCTCCAAGACCGCCGGCTGGGGCAGCAGCTTCGAGAAAGGCTGCGGCGGCTACGGCTACAACATGACATACCTCGGCAGTCGGCTCTGGGAAGCCGCCGCGGAGTTCAAGCAGGCCTACGCGCGCACGACCGCCGCCCAGGAGGTCGCCAATCCGGGACAAACCGTGATGTTCGCCGACACCGCGATGGCCAACGCAGGCGAGACGCTCATCGAGTACTCCTTCGCCGAGCCGCCGTTCACCGTCTATGCCGGTCAGGTCATGACCGACTTCTATATGTCGCCGTCGATCCACTTTCGTCACCAGCAGCGGACTAACGTCGGCTGGGCCGATGGTCACGTCGGGACCGAAGCCATGGCGCCGTTCGAGGGCGTCAACGCCTACGGCGCGCGCTCGTCGGCCTTCGAACTCGGCTGGTTCGAGCCGGCGGACAACACGCCGTTCGATCTGCGTTAGTGCCACGCAGTTTGACCGGACACGCCAAATCGGGTACAATGCTCGTCATGATGGAGTCGAGAGTCTCACAATTGGCGGGATTCGCGAGGCGCGCGTGTCGAATGACACTCGAAGGCATCAACCAGCTTCTCTGGCCTCCGGTCTGCACCGTCTGCAAAGAGAGTATCGCGGCGGCGGACCTCGACCTGTGCCGCACCTGCTGGGACCAGTTGCTGACGTGCACCGCAGGAGAGTATTGCCCTCGTTGCGGGCGCGACGCCAGCCGCTATGGCCTGGTGGCTGGCGCCTGTCCCGCCTGCCAGGGACAAACACTGCACTTTGACGGCATCACTCGCGCCGGGGTCTATGGCGAAGCCCTCCAGCGTCTGATCCTGTCCTTCAAGAATGGTCACTCCGAACTCGACGCCATCCTGGGGCGCCTGGCCGACTCCGCCTTTCAAGGCAGCCGTTTTCGCGACACGATCGAACTGCTCGTTCCGGTCCCGCTGCACTGGACCCGGCGCCTGTCGCGCGGCTACAACCAGTCGCACCTGATCGCCAGACGCCTGAAATGTCCTGATGTCCGCCTCTGCACCGACCTGCTGCGCGTCCGCCGGACCAGACCTCAACCCTCCGTACCTACCCCGGCCGCACGCGCGCAAAATGTCAGAGAAGCTTTCGCGGTCCGGCCCGACCACCGCTTTGCCGGCAAGACCGTTTGCCTGATCGACGACATCAAGACCACGGGCGCGACACTGAACGAATGCGCGCGAACACTTAAGGAAGCCGGCGCGGCAGCCGTATACGCCGTCGTACTGGCCGTCGCTGGCCAGAGGCAATCGTAAAGGACGGCTTTGCCTCGTAGGGCGAGCGTCCCCGCTCGCCGGTCGTACGGGAACGCACGACCTACAGCATCTGGTAGCGGATGATCGCTTTGTAGACTCCGTCGATCCGCTTGCCTTCCACCAGGGTCGGTGAGTACTTCTCATTGCGAGGCTGGAGGCGCACCTGCTCCTTGGACTCGAAGAAGACGCGCTTGAACGTCGTCTCGTGCGGGTTGGTGAAACGCACGAAACAATCGTCGCCGTTGTGAACCTGGGCGCCCGGCGAGAAAACGACGATGTCCCCTTCGCAGAACTTCGGCTCCATCGAGTCGCCCACCACGCGCACCGCGAAGGCGTTCGGATCGTGCAGGTCGGGACAGCGCACGTAATCGTCCGCCACGCCGGCGGGATAATCCAGGTCGTGGAACTCGACCGGGTAGCCGGCCGCGACCTTGTTGATAATCGGCACGAGCCGCCCGGCGGCCAGCGCCTTGTGCCCGCCTTCGACGTCGAGACTGCGGCTCTTGAGCATCGTCTTGAGCCCGCGCGTGCTGCCGCGCTTCTCGAGGATGCGCTTGACCACGTGACGGAGTTTCTCGTTTTCGGCCTCACGCGCCTCGTAGGCTTGGCGGATGTCCGAGGGCATGCGGTCCAGGTGCGCGATGTGCTGCAGGAGGCCGGGCTCGAACTTGAGCACGCGTTCGAGCTTGGCCAGCAGCTCATCGCTGGGCGGGTTCTTGACCTTGCCTGTCTCGATAGTCGACAGGTACGGCTTGGAGAACCCAACTTTGTGGCTGACCTCGTCCAGTGTCAGTTCCAGTTGTTCGCGTTTGTCCCTGATGATCTGGCCAAGTGACATAGCATCCTCGCATCCGGCCGAACGGCCTATTCAATTTCCACCAACTCGTATTCCGCACTGCCGAGCCCGATCTTCACGGCGTGCTCGATCTGATAATGCCAGTTGAGCCTCCGGTTGCCAATCAACTTAGGCAACGGTTTGCCGGCCCGCGCCTCTACTAGGTCGATGGCGGCTTGGTCGATCGCCACTGGATCCCTCGACGCCAGGATCCCGATATCGTCCACGATCTTACGCATGTTCGCCCGGGCAAAGCAATCACAATCCTTCGTTACCGAGACAACGAAATTGAAAAAGGCCGCCCGCCCGTCCTTGCCCTGCAGCGCCCCGAGGGCGTGCTCGGCCACACTCTTGCCCAGGATGGCGTTCTCCTGCTGCCAGTCGTAGATGACGGCGCCGAACCGGCAGACCGCGACGCATTCGGCGCAGCCGATGCACTGGTCCTGGTCGATATGGGCCATGACCTCGTCGAGCGTAATGGCATCGGCGGGACAGTGGCGGTGACACTCACCACAACGGGTGCACACGCCTCTCTTGACGTGGGGCTTGAGCGCCGAATGCTGGCGCATTTTGCCTTTGCGGCTGGCACAACCCATGCCCAGCGTCTTGAGCGTCGCGCCGGCGCAGGTGGCCACGTGACCGGTGAAGTGGGCCACCGAGAGAATCGACTGGCAACGGACGATGTCGGCCGCGATCATCACCTCCTGATCCAGCTCACCGGCGATTCGTACCGGCGTCTCGGCGGTTCCGAACAGACCGTCGGACGCGATGAAGGGCACGCCCAGCCCCTCGACGCTGAAACCGCGCTCGATCGCCAGGGTCGTGTGGTCGATCGCGTTGTGCCGCCGGCCGGTGTAGAGCGTGCTGGTATCGGTGATGAACGGCTTGGTCCGCAGGGCCTGGAGTTCCTCGACCAACCCCTTGAAACAAGGTGCAGTGATATAGGTGTTGTTCGTCTCCTCGCCGACGTGGACCTTCACCGCGGTGAAATCCCCTGGCTTGAAGCACGAGCCGAACGCACCTGCGTGAAACAGCCTCCGCGCTTTCTCCGAGAGCACCCGCTCGCCCTCAGCGACTGACGCCTTGATGAAGTACACCTTCGAACCCATTCATCTCCTTGTCTGCATTGCCTCGACGGTCCGCACGACCCGGCCGGTTTGGCTGGGGTCAGCGCATCGGTCCTTTCCGGTCCTGCGCTGCCTCGACCAGCTCGGGGCAACCATCGCATGACGTGGCCTACGAGCCTGCCCATCCCACCGGTCCCTGCAAGGTCGCAACCCATGGAGCTCGACCGGTGCTCGACCGTCCATTCAATTCTTCGGTCCGTCTTATAGTTGTTTTAGTATCGTACGAACCGGTGGGTTGGCTGTAAAGCGCGTTCTCAGAAGACCGTATCTTTTCGGAGGCCGCCGCCCCAAGCGGCGTGACCGCCTGGACCAAAGCAGCTTAGAGCGCCTAACAGAATGACCGGTGGACGGGTAGGGGCAGGCCCCCGTGCCTGCCCAGGGCAACCACAGGGGGTTGCCCTTACGACGCGCGTAGCGCGACAGATCATCCTGTTAGAGGTTCTTAGTGTTCGGCCCGGCGGCTGGCTTCGGCTTGCTCCACGAGGGCGGCGTATTTGTCGTGGATCTGTTGGGCGTCGAACTGCTGGAATTGGGCGAGCATGGCCTGCTGCTCCGTGGCGGTGAAATAGTCCATGACGGGGAGGAAGAAGCGGCGGTCCTCGGTCTCGATGTGCTGGGGATAGAACTCAATGAGCTTGCCGAGCTCGTAGAGGATCGTCTGAAGGGCGGCGGCGTCGCCGGTCCGGTAGCGGTCGTTGGCAGAGGCGAGCTTGCCTACCGCCTGACGGGCCCAGACGTGCTCGTGCATCAGCCGGCGCATCGTCTGGCGCTGCTCGCCGGTCAACGGCTTATCGACCAGTGCCTTGAACAGAATGTCCTCCTCCTTGCCATGGTGTGTCCGGTCGGCGTAGGTGCGGAAGAAGTCCACGCCAATAGCGATCAGGTCGGTGTCGGCGCGGTCGGTGTCGCGCATGGCGTCAAGGCCCTGTTCCAGGACGACGAGCATGCGTTCAATCAGTCGATGTTCGACCATCAGCGGACCAATCGGCTTCATCTCAGGACCTCCAGCACGGCTCAACGGCGGCGATTTCCATACACACGCAGCCTTTACGGGCCAGCAGACGTACCGGTTCGTCGGAAACGCGTTCCGATAGCCCGCGAGGACGCGGCGGCGCCCCGGGGGCACGATCTTTCCCGGATTTGGCGAACCGGAGACAGCCTGGCTCCGCATACTGGCGGTGCCCTCGCTCGAGAGGGCGCGTGGTCTGCTGCAAGGCAAAATTGGTTCGGCTGCTCGTTGGAGGTGGAGAAGTTGGAAGACAGTCCGTTCATCGAAACGTGGGAGAGGGCTGAACCCGAGGACCGGCCGGAGAAGGATATCTACGTCTGCGGCGTCTGTGGCAACACGATCATGGGCCAGCCGCCGCAGGTCTGTCCGATCTGTGGGTCAGGCCAGGAGACATTCAAAGAAGCCCGCTAGGCGGCTCGGCCATCAAGCCTGGCAGACCGGTCTTTCTCATCACGGCTTTCCTTTGCGCAGGCGAAACCTGCAATAGAGCCGACTCGGGGTTCGTCCTTCGGGCGTGCCTGGAATTGGTTTGACAGGGATTGCCGGTCGTGCATAATGCGTTCATGCCGATAGATGTTCATCGAGGACGGGTGCATTACCCGCGCGGGTGTCGTCCCGCAGTCATCCTGTCTTTTCACAGAGGCCAAGCATGAGCAGAGTGTTGAGCACCCGCCGTGAGTTTCTCAAGAGTTCGATGATACTAGGCGCCGGGCTCGCGGCCGGACCATTCGAACGCGTCTGGGCGCAGGCAGGCGGAGCCACTCCGAAGATGCGATTCGGACTGGTCACCTACCTGTGGGGGCAGCATTGGGACCTGCCGACGCTGATTGCCAACTGCACCGTCTCGGGCCTGCTGGGCGTGGAATTGCGGACCCAGCACCGTCACGGCGTCGAGGCCAGCCTAAGTACCGCCGAGCGCGCCGCCGTAAGGCAGCGCTTTGCCGACAGCCCTGTGACACTGGTGGGCCTGGGAACCAATTTCGCCTTCCACTACATCGAGCGGGACCGGCTGGAGCGAGACATCGAGGGCGCCAAGGCCTACGTCAAGCTTTCCGCCGACTGCGGCGGCTCCGGCGTGAAGGTCAAACCGAACGATCTGCCGACCGGCATCTCCTACGAGAGAACGATTCAGCAGATCGGCAGATCGCTCAACGAGGTCGGGCTCTTCGCGGCCGACTACGGACAGGAGATCCGCCTGGAAGTGCACGGCGGCTGCTCGCAGTTGCCGGTGATCAAGGCCATCATGGACGTCGTCGAGCAGCCCAACGTGCGCGTCTGCTGGAACTCCAACCCGCAGGACACCCAGGGTGAGGGGCTGGACTACAACTTCAACCTGGTACGACGCTTCTTCGGTCGGACCGTTCACGTGCGCGAGCTGAACCTGGGTGACTATCCGTACCAGGAGCTGATCAACCTGCTGGTCACGACCGATTACGACGGCTGGGTCCTGCTGGAGGCGCGCACCGCGCCTAACGACTTGGTCGCCGCGATGATCGGGCAGAGGCAGGTTTGGGAGAAGATGACCGCGCAGGCGCGCGAGAGCGCAGGCCAGAAGAGGCGGGCAGGCGTCGTTGTCACTGAGCGCGACAAGAAGGTGACCGTCGAGATCGATGGCAAGCTGTTTACCGAGTATTGCTTCACGGATGTTCCGCGTCCTTATTTTTACCCGGTGATCGGGCCGACCGGCGCGCCGGTCATCCGGCACTGGCCAATGGCGGAGGCACCGCACGAAGAGCGTGACCATCCGCACCACAAGTCGCTCTGGTTCACGCACGGCGCTGTCAACGGCATCGACTTCTGGACCGACGGCAACCGTAACGGCAAGGTGGTACACGACAAGTTCCTCCAGCTCGAATCGGGACCAACCGAAGGTGTGATCGCGTCGCAGAACAACTGGGTCGCGCCCGACGGCAAGATCGTCTGCACCGACACGCGCACGCACCGGTTCCACAGCACGCCGGATGGACCGATGCTGGACTTCGAGGTCACCATTCACGCCTCGCACGGCCCAGTGACCTTCGGCGATACGAAGGAAGGTTCGATGGCCATTCGCGTCGCGGAGACGATGCGGCTCGAAGGCGAGGTCGGCCAGGGACATATCGTCAACAGCGAAGGTATCCGAGACGGGAACACTTGGGGCAAGCGCGCCGCTTGGTGCGACTACTACGGACCGGTGGGTGACAGCGGCGAGATCGTCGGTGTCGCGATCTTCGACCATCCAGACAACCTGCGTCATCCTACGTGGTGGCACGTGCGGGATTACGGGTTGTTTGCAGCCAATTCGTTCGGACAGCACGATTTCGAGAGAAAGCCGGCCGGGGTTGGCGACCTGGTCGTCCCCGCCGGCGAGAGCGTCACGTTCAAATGGCGCTTCTACTTCCACAGGGGTAACGAGACGGACGGCAAGGTCGCCGAGCACTACGCTCAATATGCGAGTGGGCAGTAGCAGCCGGGCGTGACACGACCTCCCGTCGTCCCGCACAGGGCTCAACCACGGTGTTTGAGAGAAAGGAACGGTCATGAGCAGTCTGACGCGTCGTGATTTCATCAAAAGCTCAGTGGCGGCCGGCGCCGGGCTGGCGCTGGCGGCGCCGTTTTTACGCGCCCAGGGCGCCAACGACGACATCCGCGTCGCCGTCGTAGGCGTCGGCGGCCAGGGCGGCGGCCACATGAACTACTTCAGCCGCTGCCAAGGCGCTCGGCTCGTGGCCATCTGTGACGCCGACAAGAGCCACCTGGAGCGCAGGGCGAGAGAATTCGAGGAACGGAACGAAGGAGTCAAGCTCAAGACGTACGTCGACGTCCGCGATCTGCTGGAGGATAAGGAGATCGACGCGATCACGTCAGCGACGCCCAATCATTGGCATTCGCTCGTGACAATCTGGGCCTGCCAGGCCGGCAAGGACGTGTATATCGAGAAGCCGGTCTCGCACAACGTATGGGAGGGACGCAAAATGGTCGAGGCGGCGCGGAAGTACAGCCGCATCGTCCAGACCGGCACGCAAAGGCGTTCGTCGGAGGCTTATATCGGCGCTTACGACTACATCAACGAGGGCCATATCGGCGCGATCAAATGGGTGCGTGGCTTCTGTTACAAGCCTCGGTTTTCCGGCAACGGCATCGTGAATGGGACCAATGGGCCGAATCCCCTGCCGGAGACCATCGACTACAACCTCTGGTGCGGTCCGGCCGACATGGAGCCATTGCGGCGGGAGGAACTGCACTACAAGTGGCATTGGGTCTGGAACACCGGCTGCGGCGACCTCGGCAACCAGGGCATCCACGAGATGGACGAGAGCCGCTGGGCCTTGGGCGATCCGAAGCTGGCGCCGCGCGTCATCAGTATCGGTGGGCGTTTCGGCGTCCACGACGCGGGCGAGACCGCCAATACCCAGATCGTCTACCTCGACTACAAGCCTGCTCCGCTGATCTTTGAAGTCCGAGGTCTGCCACGCAAGAAAGGCGATCGGAGCATGGACAATTACCGCGGCACGCGTATCGGTGTCGTCGTGCAATGCGAAAGCGGCTATTTCGCCGCGGGCGAAGGCGGAGGCTGGATTTACGACGCCGACGGTAACCGGCTCCAGCAGTTCATCGGCAGCGGCGGCAACCATCACCAGAATTTCATCGACGCCGTCCGCAGCCGCAAGGTCGAGGAGCTCCACGCCGATATCGAGAAAGGCCACCTCTCCAGCGCCCTCTGTCACATGGGAAACACCTCATACCGCCTGGGCAAGACCATGGGGCCCGACGAAATCAAGAGTGCCATCAGTGACTATCCGGAACTCGCGGCCTCGTTCGACAGCATGCTCCAGCACCTGGAGGCCAACGAGATCGACCTCGAAGCCGAGCCGATCACCCTGGGTCCCACGCTGACGATGGACCCGGAGAAGGAGGTGTACGTCGGCGAGCACAGCGGACTGGCCAACATGTACCTCAAGCGCAACTACCGCGAGCCGTTCGTGGTACCGGAAAACGTTTGACGCAGCCCTGAGGGCGCCGGCAATCCGTCGAAAATGACGTCAAGGACGAAAGAGACCTAAGGGACGCACCTTGCGAAGAGCATTTTGGGGCGCTGTCCCTTAGGTCCTTTGTGTCGTTTCCGTCCTTTCCCCCAACGAAAACCCATGCGATTCGCATTGTGCAATGAGATGTTCGAGGGTTGGCGCCTCGCTGAGGTCTGCTCGGTCACGCGCCGGCTTGGCTACCACGGGATCGAAGTCGCTCCGTTCACGCTGGCGCCTTCCGCTATCGAAGTGACCCCGGCCCAAAGGCGCGAGGCTCGCCAGGCCATTGAGGGCGAGGGGCTCGCCTGCGCCGGCCTGCACTGGCTGTTCGCCGGGCCGCAGGGTCTGCACATGACCACGCCCGATGAAGCCACGTGGCGCCGGACGCGGGACTACCTGTCCGCCCTGCTCGACCTTTGCGCCGACCTGGGCGGCAAGGTCCTCGTGCTGGGCTCGCCTAAGCAGCGCAGTCTCGTCGAGGGCCAGACACCCGACGGCGCCTGGCATCGTGCGGCCGACCTGCTCAGTTCGGTGCTCGATAAGGCAGGTACGCTGGGCCTGACGATCTGCCTGGAGCCGCTGTCGCCGGTCGAGACGAACTTCATCAACACGGTTGAGGAAGGCATGAGGATGGTCCGCCAGATCGGCCATCCGAACCTGAAAGTCCATCTCGACGTCAAAGCGATGAGTTCTGAGGGCAGACCCGTCGCCGAGATCATCCGCTCGGTGAAGGCTAAGGACATCGGCCACTTCCACGTCAACGACCCGAACCTCTACGGTCCCGGCATGGGCGAGGTCGACTACGCGCCCATCGCCGCGGTGCTGGCCGACATCGGCTACGACGGCTGGCTGTCGGTGGAGGTCTTCAAATACGACCCCGATCCCGAAACCATCGCGAAAGAAAGCATCGACTACCTGCGCCGGTTCTGGGCGTCACCCTAGAGGCGCATTCGCTTCCGCAGCCTGGTCAGGTTCCTGTAGAGACGCAATATCTTGCGTCTCCCGCCTCGCATCTCGCTACGGCCACGTCGAACCGCAATGCGCTGGCGGCATCCCGACCGGCTGTTTCACCCGTCGGAAGACGCAAAATGTTGCGTCTCTACCGGGGACGATGGCGCTGTCGGGCCTGGTTGTATTCGTCGAATTCCCAGCGTTGAGGGTTCGTCGCGATGTAGTGTCTGATCTTCTCCAATGATCGCTGATCTCGAATGATGTGTTCGTAGAAGCGTGGTTGCCAATGGAACCCGACGCCCTGCGCCGTCGCACATTTCTTGACTCCGATCTTATAACCCCGGATGATCGCAGCCAGGTTGCCCGACTGCGGGCCGAACGCGTTTCCACCGCCTGCCTGCCCGTCCTGTTCGATGGCTACGATGCCGTGCACGTGGTTCGGCATGAGCACGAAGTCCTCGGGCCTCGCGAACGGAAAGTGACGTGGAATGGCCTGCCAGCATTCGCAGGCGGCCTGGCCGATGTTCGTACGAACCATCTCGCCGGCAACGATCTCACCGAAGGAGTTTTCATGGGCCTTCGTGCAGATCGTCACAAAGTAGTAGCCACGCGAGGAATAATCCCAAGAGGCCAGCCGCGTAGTCTCCACGCGGTATTTCTCGCGATACAGTGCCATCTCAACCCTCCAAGCATCCGACACGTTGTAGAGACGCAACATCTTGCGTCTCCCCCCTTCGCATCTCGCTACAGCCGCATCGAACCGTAATGCGCTGGCGGCAACCCGGCCGGCTGTGTCACCGGTGCGAAGACGCAAAATGTTGCGTCTCTACAGGCGACAACGTCCGACTGTCTGCATCACGGGTAGCATACCACCCTCATGGTCTGTCGTCAACACCGTGACGCCGCCATCACGTTGGTCCCTCGTGTAGAGACGCAATATCTTGCGTCTCCCGCCTCGCATCTCGCTGCAGCCGCATCGAATCGTGATGCGCTGGCGGCACCACGGCCGGCTGTTTCAGTCGTGCGAAGACGCAAAATGTTGCGTCTCTACCAGGTGCGCATCCGCGCGGGTCTGGCGACGGGGCTATGTGCCGCACATTTGCAGGCGGGTCTTGAGGGATTCTTTGGCGCGGTGGAACTGGACGCGGACTTTTTGCGGGGTGGTTCGCGTCAGAAAGGCGATGTCGTTGTAGGGTAATTGGTCGTAATAGCGCAGGCGCACCACGTCCTGGTGCTCGCGGCTGAGATGCGCGACGGCGCGCGCGACCTGAGCCAGTGTCTCTTCGCGGACTTTGGCGTCGAGCACACTGCCGGTGGCGTCGGGACGCGGCGCCTCGCGCAGCAATCGGCCTTCGGCGCTGGCTTCGAGCCGGCGCTGGCGGTGTCGGTCGCGGATCTTGTTCCAGGCAATACGGTACATCCACGGCCAGAACCGCGCGGGGTTGCGCAGTGAATCGACGCCGCACAGCAGCGAAACCAGCGTCTCCTGGAGCACATCCTCGGTCACGTCGTGGTTCAACGTCGTCCGGAACGCGAAGGGATACAGCCGGTCCCAGACCAGAGCGGCCAGGCGGTTGAGGCTGGCCCGGTCGCCCGATCTGACCTCGGCGAGCAGCTCGATATGTTCGTTCTCCACACTCATAAATGTCCCTATCCTTCTAACGGCACGCACGGCGCTCGCGATGCGCGCAGAGACTCAGCCCGGCGCTGAGACGCAAGCCTGGCGCCCCGACTGTTCACGTTGCTTTCCGCCTTCAATCAATAAGAGGCCGCGATGACGCCTGTGGTTACATAGATTCGACAGGCGAGTCGAGTTTTTGTTCCGGCTCGGCCGAGTTTTTTTCGGACTCTTCGGGCTGCTCGGATGATGGAAGCGTGCCGTCGAGGACGCGCCAGGCAGGCGGAACCAGTTCGGGCACGCGCCAGAGGCTGCGGCAACGGTGGCAGCGGTCCATGTCCGGCCGTCGCGGCAAGCCGCAGTTGGTGCACGTCACCAGCGCCGCTTGCAGCCGCGTCAGGCGATAGGTGATGTACGCCGGCAGACCGAAGGCCAGCGTTGCGACAAACCAACCGGCGCGCGTATTGCCCGCCAAGCCAACAACTGCCGCGTCGCGCGCGACTCGCCAGGCGAGCAGACCCGCCAAGAGGAACGCAGGCACCATGGTCCACAGCGCGCCGGGCAACTGGGCGAAGATGCTCCGCCTGACCTGGTCGCGCTGCAGCGCGACGAAGGAATTGGGCATGAGGAACAAAGCCCGATGGCTCGCGCGCGCTTCGACATCGTCGGCGGTGAAGAACGACGCCAGTGTCAGGACCGGCGGGTGCATGCTCTCCAGGGCGTACTTGAACACCGTCAGCGCCGGAGCCCAGGGTACGCCAAACAAAGCAACCCTCTCCGAAGGCACGACGTGCGGCCTGCCCGCGCGACTAGTGCTCTCGAGGACCGTAGTGGCTGCCTTGATCTGCCTGCCCGACTTGTCGAAGACCCCCAGCGCCATCGACATGCCCTGGCGGGACACACTGCCGGCAACCATACCCAGGTACTCGGCGTCCCTTCCCACACCGACCAACTGCACGCCATATTCAAGCAGGCGACTGGGTCGGCTGGAGTCCTGGCCGTACAGGGTCCGCGGCGCAGGCAGGGACGCTCTGAGTGGGATCAGCTTGAGGGATTGACAGTCGAGCAAGTCGATCCGGCCTGAGGCGCCGACGACGGGAAGGTAGCCGCCAGGATCGCCGAACCCGAACTGCATGGTGAATCGAGACTCGTGTTGCGGCTGCGTATCGCCCGGATCGCGTGCGCGCGGCACCTGAACCATCGGCGGCCGCCAACCCACGTCCAGGCCCCCTCGACGCCAGTTGGCGCCTATGCTCACCGGCTCGGCCGGCACCTGCTCGGCATACGGAGGACCTACGCGAACGCTGGACGCGCGCCAATCGATCGCGAAGAAACGCTGCCGGCTCCGGTCGTAAACGATATAAGCGGTCCAGCTTCGTGCTATCATCGGCTCAACGAAACGCCCATGCTCCGCGTCCGGCGCGTCGGACATGCCGTCGGGACCTGCATAGAACGTGACAACCCGGTGTGTCTGCGAATCGGTCTTTCGCAGAACCATCTGTCCTCGGGTTCTGTCGAAGTACGCCCAATCTGCATCACTATCATAGTGAACCACGTCGGAGCGGCTGCCTCCCGGCAGAACGGATGTCACATACGCCGGCAAGCCTAGGAAATGGGTCAGAGACAGATGCGCGAAGGTCCCGGAAGCGACGGACAATTCGCTGACGTTGGGCTCGCGTTCGACCGCGTCAGGCAACAGGCCGGAAGGCGATATCTGCACGCGCATCGCGTCGTACGGCATACCGACCACCAGGCGCTCCTCGGCGCCAAAGCGGCACCAGAACAGGACGATCGCGAACAGCAGCAGAACGACGAATCCCGTCGCGAGGACCTTGACGAGGTAGTTCGAAGAAGTCTTCATGGCGGCGCTCCTACAGCGACGAAGAAGAAAACCTGCACCAGGTCGCGACCAGGCACGAGGCGATAAACAGCAACAAGATCACGACGACCTCGACGCCGAAGCCCTTGATGACCACCAGGGCGGGAATCAGCACCATCGCCGGCAGGACGACCAGCGTCGGCGCCAGGGACCGGCGGTTCCAGCCGGCGTAGAGCCCGAGACTGTAGCAGGCGATGCAGACCAGCAGGACCGGCCAGAACAGGTCGCCCACCAGACCGCGATACTGCGGCACCTCGTTCGACGGAAGGCTCAGCAGCACGATGCCGGCCACCGCGAGCGGCAGGACGAGGACGAGCGATGCCAGCAGACCCGCCAGGAGGCGCGCCACAAAGAGCCGCCCGCGCGTCACCGGCAGCGCCATCAAGAACGCGGAGATGTTGCGATTGCGGTCAACGTACATCTGCGCCACCCCCAGCGCGCACAGACCCGTTCCCACGAGCAGGATCAGAGGAGTCAGCGCCGTGAAGACCATTAGAGAGGTGTCGTTAGAGTCGTAGTTCAGAACGATCACCGCCATCAAGGCAATCAGCAGGCCGGCCGCGACAGCGGCGCCGACGAAATAGGCGACGTGGTCGATGATCTCCCGCTTGACGAGAATCAGCATGGCATGCATATCAAACCTCGCTTTTCTGCGCGGCCGGCTCGGCGGACGGCCTGGTACACTCGATGAAGATGTCCTCCAGGGTCATAGGCACCTCGGTGCAACTGACCGGCTTGAAGGTGTCCAGGATCGCCTGCTTCTGGGCGTTCCAGTTGGCGACGGTGAGCACCATCTCGCGACCCTGGGTCCGGCGGTTGATAATCTCGGTCAGGTACATGTCCTCCGGCGGCTCAACCTCAAACAGGACCTGGAGCTTCCTGACGCGATCCTTGAGTTCCTGAAGCTCGCAGTCGACCACGAGCTTGCCCGCGACGATGACGCCGATGCGGTCAGCGATGCGCTCGACGTCGCTGAGGATGTGCGAGCTGAACAGGATCGTCCGATCATCTTTCTGGATCAGGTCGATGGCCAGTTCGAGGAACTGCCGGCGCGCGACGGTATCGAGCCCGAGCGTCGGATCGTCAAGGATGAGCAGCTCGGGGTCCGAAGCCATCGCCAGCGCGAGGTTCAACTCGGCCCTCATGCCGGCCGACAGTTCCTTGACCCTCCGGTCCAGCGGCAGGTGGAACGTCTCCATCAGCCGCCCGAAGAACGCATTGTTCCAGCGCAGCGAAAGGCCTTTGCACAGGCTGATAATACGACGAACCCGGTAGTTCTGAATCAGGTTGTGCCCCTCGGCGACGTAACCGATCCGGCCGCGCGTCTGGGCGGAGAGCTTCGTCGAGTCCTGTCCCAGCAGCGACGTAGCCCCGCGCGTGGGCGGCTCCAGGCCCAGCAGGATGCGGATCATGGTGGTCTTGCCGCACCCGTTGCGACCGAGCAGGCCATAGATGCAGCCGCGCGGAACCGCCAGATCGATGCCGTCCAGCACGCACCGTCCATCGTAGTACTTGACCAAGCCTTGAGCGTCGATCACGTTGTCCGACATGCTACCTCTCCTTCCCGGCGACCAGATTGAACTTCTCGAGCGCACTGTTGAACCAGTCGGCGAGCGTGGCCTTGTCGATCTGCATGTGAAAGGCCTCGACCACGATCCGCTCCAACTCGTCGCAGACGAGCTTGCGCCGGACAGATCGACTCAGATTGCTGTCCAGGTTCGCGACGAAGGCTCCCGCGCCGGCTTTGGTCACGATGATACCCTCCCGTTCGAGTTGGCGAAATGCCTTCGCAATGGTGTTGGGGTTGATTGCAAGCTGTCCGGCCAGCAGGCGCACCGTCGGGAGCCTCTCGTCTCGGACCAGCCGGCCCAGCGCGATGTCCCGCTTGACCTGATCGACGATCTGGAGATATACGGGCCGGTCCGATGCGTTGTCGATGCGTATCTGCATACACCACCTCACCATTTGTACTACTCTAACTATTACAAATATACGCGCGCGCCGGCTTTCGGGCAAGAAAATTCTCACTTTTTTTTCGCGGAACTGACGTACCGAGAGTCGTAGGCTGCTACGCAACTGCCATCCCTGCGAAGCTGGAAGTCCAGGATGCAGCCGGAGGTCTCCGGATTCTTGCCTCCACGGGCATGACCTTGACGCACAGGGCTGTTGGGGCTATCCTGCGGGCAATCACGGTAGTTCTTGAGAGGCGACAGTATGGCTGGGGCGCACACGCGACGCAAGAGTGGGCGAGAGAAGCTGGAAAACCCAGCCGTGGAGGGTTTGCCCAAGGTCGTGGAGGTCCCGGAGAAGTGGCGCAAGTCACAGGGAGGGCGCTGGGTGCTCGTGCCGACACCCTCGATGGCGGACGCCGAGGTCCGCACCGTACCCAAAGGCAAGCTCATCACGACGGGTCAGATCCGCCGGCGCCTGGCCGAGCGCGAGAAGGCCGATTCGACGTGCCCCATGACGCTGGGCATCTTCCTGCAGATCATCTCTCAGGCTGCCGAGGAGGACCGCTTGGCCGGCAGGGAGCCCATCGCGCCCTACTGGCGTGTGGTCAAGGAGGACGGCAGCCTCAACCCCAAATTCGTCGGCGGTGCCGAGGCTCAAGCCGAGAAGCTGGTCGCCGAGGGGCACACCATCGTGCCCGGCAAAGGCAAGAAGCCTCCGCGCGTCGAGGACTTCGAGAAAGCTCTGGTGTAGGCGCGCGTCGCACGGCTGGCGTTGCGCGGCTCATCACAAGGGAAATCCTTGCCTTTTCAGCAGATGCGGGTATAGTAGAGGATGTGGGTCTACGTTGCCGGCCCTGTGTGTGCGTCGCCGCGCCGCATTGGAGACGAGCGATGAGAAGAGTGATCTCCGGTTCGCTGCCTGTTGTGCTATCGGTGCTGGTCCTCCTGCCGACCTCCGGAGGCTCGGCGTCCGCGTTCGAGTCTGAGCCAAACCTCGTCAGCTACTGGGCTCTGGACGGCAGCGCCGCCGACGGCGCCGGCGGCAACCACGGCACGCTCATCGGTGACCCCACCTGGGTGAACGACCGGGATCGCGGCTGGTGCCTGGACTTCGACGGGGACGGCGACTACGTCGACGCGGGCGATGATCCGTCACTGACGTTTACCGGCCAGATTACCGTCGCTTGCTGGATAAGAGTCGGCGAGTTCGACCGAAACTGGAATGCCATCGTCACCAAGGGAGACGACTGGGTCCTGGCTCGGACGCGCGACGACGATCGCATCGCATTTCTATGCCTGGGCCTGGTGGGAGGAGGCTGGCCGGAGGTCTACAGCGGTGACGTGAACGACGGCGACTGGCATCACATCGCCGGGGTGTACGATGGCTCGATGCTCACCATGTATCAAGACGGCAGCCGGGTGGAGTCCAAATCGGTTCGGGGCAGCATCAACCGCAACTGGAGCCGAGTTCTTATCGGCGAGAACGGACAAGCGCCTAAACGCTTCTGGAACGGTTTCATCGACGACGTGCGGCTCTACAACCGCTCGTTGACCACCGACCAGATCGGCGCTCTGGCCCTATCGGAACCCCCGATCCCTCCTCCCCCACCACCGGCTCCGAACGACGTGACTGCCGTCGGACACGACAGCCGGATCGATTTGCGCTGGTCATCCGTGCCGGACCCCAATCGGGAAGGCTATTACATCTATCGCGCCGATTCCGCGGAAGGCACCTTTGTCAAGCTCAACGAACAGGCCCACCCGCTCCCTGTCTACAGCAACTTCTTCGGTGTCAATGACCAGACCTACTACTACTGCGTGACCTCGGCGGCTATACACGAGGGCGGAGAGTCTGAGCCCTCGAATGTCGTCGCCGGCACCTCCTATGCGATGACAGACGAGCAGCTTCTCACCTCCGTGCAGGAGGCGGTCTTTCGGTACTTCTGGGACTATGGCCATCCGGTCAGCGGACTGGCGCGAGAGGGATATAAGCTGGGCCACAGCACGGATACCTGCACCTCGGGAGGCACCGGCATGGGCCTGATGGCCATTTGCGTCGGCGCCGAGCGGGGATTCGTAACCCGACCCCAGGCGGCCAACCGTGTCCTGCAAATCCTGACCTTTCTGGGGGAGAAGGCTTCCCGTTTTCATGGCGCCTGGTCGCACTGGATCAATGGAGCCACCGGCGTCACCAAGCCCTTCAGCACCTATGACAACGGCGGCGACCTGGTCGAGACCGCCTACCTGATCCAAGGCATGCTCACGGTCCGCCAATACTTCGACGATCCGAACGACCCGGTGGAGACAGAGATCCGTAGTAGAGCCACCCAGATGTGGGAAGAGGTCGAATGGAGCTGGTATCTCAAGAGCGAGAGAAGTGACGTGCTTTACTGGCACTGGTCTCCCGACTATGGCTGGCAGAGCAACTTCGCCATCCGAGGTTACAATGAGTGCATGATTGCGTACCTGCTGGCGATTGCCTCGCCGACGCACCCGATTCCGCCTTCACGTTACTACATCGGCTGGGCCAAGCCGGCCGACTACGTCAATGGCAACTCGTACTATGGCTACAAGCAGTGGGTCGGTCCCGAGAAAGGCGGGCCGCTGTTCTTCACCCACTACAGCCACCTGGGCTTCGACCCGCGCGACAAGAGCGATGGTTTTTGCAGCTACTTCGACAACAGCCGGAACATCTCGCTGATCCATCGTGCTTACTGCATCGAGAATCCTCGGGGGTTTGCTGGCTATAGTGATCTGGTGTGGGGCCTGACCGCCAGCTTCAACCCTTGGGGCTACAGCGCCCATTCCCCGACCAGCGACAACGGCACGATTGCCCCGACCGCCGCGCTCAGCGCCATGCCTTATGTCCCCGACGAATCCCAGGCGACCCTAAAGCACTTCTACCACGCCTACGGCCGTGACCTGTGGGGACCGTTCGGTTTCGTCGACGCTTTCAACCCCAACGTAGATTGGTTCGCGCCGGGCTACGTCGCTATCGACCAAGGCCCCATCGTGATCATGATCGAGAACTACCGCACGCAATTGTGCTGGAACCTGTTCATGGCCAACCCGGAGATTCAGCCCATGCTGGATGCCATCGGGTGGACCACCCCGTAAGAACAACGCACGAACGCGCTGCGACTGGTCAGGACCTCTTCGCGCGGATCAGGGAGCTCATGCCTTCGTCCTGGTAGAGCAGCTCGATTTCGGCAAAACCGCTGCGAATCAGGTCGTCGCGGTATTCGTCAAAAGTATAGGAATTGCCGCCCTCGGTGCCGACGAGCATGTTGACTGCGAACATGGCACCCAGCGCCGGACGCGTGCGGGAAGTCTCCATCACGATATCGCGAATCACCAACGAGCCCTCGGCCGCAAGAGCGGCATGAACCTTGGCAAACAGCGCCCGGTTCTGCTCGCGGGAGTTCTGGTGGGCAACGGCGCTGAGCCAAGCCAAGTCGGCGCCACTTGGCATCTCGTCGAAGTTGTAGTCACCCGGCACAAGGGTGACACGGTCGATCAGGTGGGCGGCAGTCAGTCGCTTCTCGGCCAGCGGGATCACCTCAGGCAAGTCGAACAGCACGGCGGTCGCCTCGGGAACCGCCAGGAGAAACGCGATCGTCCAGGTGCCAGAAGCGCCGCCAATGTCGAGCAGACGCTGGAATCTTAGCGGCTCCAACCTGGCGACGACGCTCGGCGCGGTCGCGACGTTGAACGTGTTCATCGCACCGATGAAGGCTTCGCAGTCGGCCTGCGGTCCGCGCACACTGGGCCTTCGCTCTGCAGGCTCGCCCTTTTGGACGACTTGGGCCAGTTGCACCCAGCGGCGCAGGCAGTTGGCCTGGTGGCGCACGCCCGGCAGGATGTTGACCGGGGACTTCTCACTGAGCAGTTCGGCGACGCGGCGCGGAACCGCGTAAGCGTCCCTGTCCTTCTCCAGCAACTCCAGAGCGACCAGAGCATCGAGCAGGATCGTCGTGGCGCGCGGGTGACCGCCGATCCGCGCCGCCAGCATCAGGACGGTCATCGGTTGGCCGTCCAGCGCGGTGAAAACGTTCAGGTCGGCCGCCGCGGTGATCACGCAAGCCGGCTGGAACGCCCGGACTGCTTCCATGAGTTCCGCCGCCGTCCATGACTTTGCCATCGGTAAAGCTCCTCTCATACGCAGACTGTGTAACGCGGGCCAAACCGGCACTGCACCTTACACCGACGACAGGGGCGACGGTCTGCGAGGCAGTTGGCCGCGCAGCTCCTCCACTTCGCGCAGGATGGGCCATTGGCCGAACGCCAGCACGAACGGCATGATGATGTTGAGTACTGGGATCAAAGCGAGCAGGCCCAACGCCCAATGGTAGCCCGCTTTGGAGAACACCTTGCAGTAAATCACCGCCCTGATGATGACGACGACCAGCGACAGCAGCAACGCCACGATCAGAATGGCGAACAGGACGGCCGGACCGAGAGCCTCCATGGCCTGCTGCAGATCGGGGTAGGTGGCCACCATGATTTAACCTTTCAAGAAGACGGCTTGCGTCCCGGCCACGGCCGGCGTGACAGAATCCTGACATGATAGGGGGTCTCCGCCAGCCCGACAAGGTGAAACCGAACCCACACGGACAGCCGGACCCCAAGAGCCTCTAACACAATGATCTGGCGCGCTACGGGCGTTGTAGGGGCAACCCTCTGTGGTTGCCCTGGGCAGGCACGGGGACCTGCCCCTACCCATCCACCGGTCATTCTGTTAGGCGCTCTGAATAGGACGAGCGGGACACGCTTAGTTTTTCGTGGCGAGGACTTGACGCATGGGCCAAGTTCGGGTTTATTGGGCCTGATGAAGATGCCGCCATCATGGGGACAGGCCCGGATCGTGCCGTGTGAGGCTGTGCCAGGGCTTCCTGCGACCGGCAGATAAGCGATTCGATAGCTGAAAGGAGGCTATACCATGACAAGGACCGTTATCACCGCCTGCGTTGCTGTTCTGCTGTTCATGACAACCGGCTGCCAGCCCACCGATCCGAGCCTGGCCCAAAGACTGCCGCAACGGACCACCTATACGAGCCCGGCCGTGACGGGTGACGCGACCTCGCAGGTGACAAGCTCGACCGACGAGATCGACCTGGTCGAACAGGTGGCCAGCCACCGCCGGGCCTATCGGCAAAGCCTTGTCCTACTGACCCAGCACTACAACGTGGTCGGAAACAACCGCAAGCTCGATTGGGCGGAGGAAGAGCTCCGCGCTTTGGACCGGATGCCTCAGTATCGCTATATCATCGACGCCGAGGTCCTGCCTCCCACGCTCACAGCGTCGGAGCGCCTCCCGGCCGCCGACACGTTGTATCTGAACGCTGTCGAGACGCAGCGGGAAGCCGAGCCGATCGGCATTCTCAAGGATGAAGAGCTGCTGCGCGTCGCGCTGGATAAGTACAACCAGATGATCCGGAAATATCCGACCAGCGACAAGATTGACGATGCTGCCTATCGGATGGCGGGCATCTATGAGTACTTCAAGGACTATGAGATCGCTCTGCTGTGCTACCAGAGGGCGTACCAGTGGGATCCGGACACGCCCTACCCGGCTCGCTTCATGGCAGCCCAAATCCTGGACAAGCGCCTGCACCGCCGGGCAGAGGCGCTGGAGCTCTACCAGGAGGCAGTCCTGCGAGAAGCGAAGTACCCGGACTGGAAGGCCTATGGCGAACGTCGGATCAAAGAGCTCAGCCAGGCGACGCAATGACGCCGGTGGGTTTCCGAAGCTTGCAGACAGGTGTTTCCAAGGGTCTGACGTTCAGTCAGGCCCTTTTCTATTGGTCGAAGCAGAATCGAGTGGACGCGTCATGAAACCGCTTGAGGCAAAGGTAGCGGCCTTTATCCACGGCAACGGTCTGTTCGCCGAAGCCGGGCCCATTCTGCTGGCCGTCTCGGGAGGCGCCGACTCCGTTACCCTGCTCGGCGTGATGGAGACGCTACGGTCGGCCGGAGCCCTCGAAGGAGAACTCGTCTGCGTCCATGTCAACCATCAGTTGCGCGGTGCCGAGAGCGACGACGACGAGAGCTTCGTACGCGAGCGAGCGGACACGCTGGGGCTGCCCCTCGTATCGCAGGCGGTGGATGTGAGAGCTTACGCCCAGGCCCACAAGCTCTCATTGGAGACGGCAGGTCGAAGGGTCCGCCTGGATTGTTTCGCCCAGATCGCCAGGGCGCGCGGCTGTCATTGGGTCGCCACAGGACATCAGAAAGATGACAACGCCGAGACGGTACTCCAGCGGCTGCGGCGTGGAACCGGCTTTCGCGGCCTGGCTGCCATTCGGCCGGCCCGACTGTTCGAAGGCGATCTGTGGTTGGCTCGTCCCCTCCTGTGCTGCACGCGGACAGAGATCGTCGCCTATCTCAAGGCTGGGAACCTTAGATGGCGCGAAGATCGCACGAATCGCGACTCTGCCTATACGAGAAACTACGTCCGACATCGACTGCTCCCAGCCCTGCAAAGCCAAGGCTGCGGCTCACTCGTCGAAGAGCTGTCCGAACTGGCGGCTTCGGCGCGAAAGCTGCACGAGCGAGTCGCCGTGCAGACGGCGCAGGCAGCCCCCAGGCTCGTCACGCACGTTTCCGACCAAGTCGTCATTGACGCGCCGGCACTGGCGGAACTGCCCCAGCTCGTAGCGGTCGAACTGATCCGCCTGCAATTGTCCAAGCTGGACTGCGGCGAGCGCGACCTGACACAGCGTCACTACGAGAGCATCCTGGGACTGGCCCGAGGGGCCGCTGGCGGCAAGACGCTGACGTTGCCTGGCGGCCTTTCCGTCCGCGCGGAATACAACCGTCTCATCCTGGAACGCAAACGGACGCCGGTCGGCAACGAGAGCGTCACGCTCGCTGTGCCGGGAACGGCCGTGCTGGCTGGGTACGGCATCGAAGCCATGGTCCTGAGCCCTTCGGAGGCGTCCGCGCTGGACATAGGAGGTGACAAGAGTCCTCTTGTGGAGTATGTTGACCTGGACCGTGTGGGCAGCCCTCTCGTGGTACGCCGGCGCCGGTCAGGTGATCGGTTCAGACCCTTGGGACTGACCGGCCAGAAAATGCTGGGCAAGTTCCTCACGACCGCCAAAGTGCCCGAGAGAGTGCGTCGGGACCTGCTCGTGTTCGACGACGGCCGGCGCATCGTCTGGGTATGTCCCGTGCGCCTCAGTGAGGACGTAAAGGTCACGAAGCAGACCCGGAGGGTGCTCAGGTTGCGCGTCGCGCAGGAGTGATTGAAGGAGGAAGAACGTGATCAGCCGCAAGCAGTTGCTTGAGCACGCTAAGGCGCAAGGCGCCACCGACATCCACATCTGCGCCGAGGCGCCCATTCTCTTTCGCTTGGGGGGCAGACTCGTCCCGGTGACCAAGGAGAAGCTCACCGCCCAGCAAAGCTGCGAGATCGCCTACGATCTGCTGACGGAAGAGCAACGCAAGCTCTTCGAAGAGCGTCTGGATTACGACCTGATGCTGGCGGAGGAACACGGTCGCTATCGGATCAACATCGGCTATTTCGACGGCGCCGTCGGCGCGACGATCCGCGTGCTGCCCACTTCGGCGCGTACCATCGACGAGCTGTTTCTGCCCAAAGTGGTCAGAGACCTCTCGCACCGGCGCAAGGGCCTGGTCCTGATTACCGGCGCCACCAGCCAGGGCAAGACCACGACGATGACCGCCATGATCGACGAGATCAACGCCACCAGCGAAAAGCACGTCATCACCATCGAGGACCCGATCGAGTACACGCATGTCAACAAGGTCGGCGTCGTCAGGCAGCGCGAGGTCGGGCGCGACACACAGTCGTTTCAGAGTGGGCTCCGCGCGGCTCTGCGGCAGGACCCCGACGTGATCGCCATCGGCGAGATGCGCGACTATGAGACCATCAAGATCGCTTTGACGGCTGCGGAAACCGGCGTGCTGGTCCTCTCGACGTTGCACGTCATTTCGATCGACAAGGTCCTCGAGAGGTTACTTAGCTACGCTCCCGGTCCCGACGAGGGACAACTGCGGTTCCTTCTGGCCGAATCCCTGCAGGGCGCGATCCACCAGGAGCTGGTGCCGACCGCTGACGGCAAGCAGCGCGTCGCCATCGAAGTGCTGGTGGTCACCAGCGGGGCGCGCAACATCATCCGCCGCAAAGGCGGCTATTTTCTCCGCAGCGTCATCGAGACCGGCAAAAAGCACGGCATGGTCACCATGGAAGAGTCGGTCAACAGCCTGCTCGAACAGAAAATCATCACCGAAGGCGTCGCCAGGAGCATCCTGGCCAACTACAAGTAGGGCTCGCGTCGGATCAGAAATCGCAGACCCCAGTGAAACAGCCGCCGGAGTAATCGGTGTCGGCCGAGGTGAATTCGTCGTGTGGCTGCTGTGATGGCTCGTCACTTCCGCCCACCGAGAGAACCTGCTGGGTCTTGGACCCGTAGCGGTAGATGGTGATCCCTTTGCACTTGAGCTCGTATGCGGCCAGATAGATGTCACGAACATCGTCGACCGTGGCGTCGGCAGGCAGATTGATCGTCTTCGACACGGCATTGTCGGTGCACTTTTGAAAGGCCGCCTGAATTTCGAGATGCTGACGCGGCACCACGTCGAAAGCGGTCACGAAGAGCCTCTTGACGTCGGAGGGCACACCCTTGACCTCTCGCAGCGAGCGATGTCGCGCGACGTCCGCCAGCAGCTCGTGACGATGGAAGCCTCTTTCTAGGGCAACCTTCTCGAACAGCGGGTTAGTCTCGAAGAGCCGCCGGCCTGAGAGCACGTTGCGCACGAAGTTGACGGCAAACAGCGGCTCGATGCCGCTGGAGCAGCCGGCAATGATGCTGATCGTGCCGGTCGGCGCAATGGTGTTGACCGTTGCGTTGCGGAGCTCGCGCTGCGCGGCGTAGATCGACTTCTGGAAGTAGGGAAAGACACCTCTTTCGCGCGCGAGCTGCGCGGAGGCGGCGCGTGACTCCGTGTGGATGAACCGCATGAGCTTGCGGGCGAACGCCACCGCTTCCGGTGAATCGTAGGGGATGCCCACCTTGATGAGAAGATCGGCGAAGCCCATGACACCCAACCCGATTTTCCGGTTGCCGAGGGTCATCGCCTTGATCGACTCGAGCGGGAACTTGTTCGTGTCGATCACGTCGTCGAGAAAACGCACGCCCCAACGGACGCGATCGCGCAGCTTTTCCCAATCCAGGCGGGCGCCGCCGAGCTTGCCGTCGGCAGGCGTGGCCATCTGCGCGAGATTGATCGACGCCAGGATACAACTCTCGTAGGGAAGCAACGGCACCTCGCCACAGGGATTGGTAGCCTCGATGGCACCGACATCGGGCGTGGGATTGCGCCGGTTGATGTGGTCGAGAAAGATGAGTCCCGGATCGCCCGTCCGCCAGGCGGCGTGGACGATCATGTCGAACAGGGCACGCGCGTTGATCTTCTTCGCAGTCTTGCCGTTGCGTGGATTGACCAAGGCATAAGACCGCCCTTCGACTGCGGCCCGCATGAAGCGGTGGGTGACAGCCACCGAGACATTGAAGTTCTCCAGAACGCCGGCGGTCATTTTCGCCTCGACGAATTCGACGATGTCCGGATGGTCACAGCGCAGGATTCCCATGTTGGCGCCGCGGCGTTTGCCACCCTGGACGATGACCTCGGTAGCCTTGTCGAAAATCCCCATAAAGGACATGGGCCCGGAGGCGTGACCTTTGGTTGAGCTGACGAGATCGCCTCGTGGCCGCAGCGAAGAGAAACTGAATCCGGTGCCGCCGCCGGTCTGGTGAATCCGCGCCATTTCCGTCAGCGCCTGGAAGATGCCGTCGATCGAATCGGCCACCGGGATCACGAAACAGGCGGAGAGCTGGCCCAGCCGCGTCCCGGCGTTCATCAGCGTCGGCGAATTCGGCAGGAACTCCAGCTCGCGCATCATGCAATAGAACTTCTCCTCCACGTCCTCGACACTTAAACCCGAGCGGTAGTTACTCTCCGCTTGGGCAACGTGGTGAGCCACCCGGCGGAGCAGTTCACTCGGGGTCTCGATCACCCGCCGGTGGCTGTTTCTGAGCAGGTAGCGCCTCTTGAGCACCTCCATCGCGTTGAGCGGCAACTTAAGATCGTCCTTCAATCCCAGGGCGGACTTGGCCGAGCGGACTTGCGACCGGTCTTCTCGATAGAGGATGTAAGCCTTGGCGACGTGGCTATAACCCTCGCTCATCAGCGCGGCTTCGACCACGTCCTGGATGTCTTCGATGCCGGGCACGCTCTTGCCGAACCGTCTGGCCAAACGGTCTAAGACAACGGTGGTCACACGCGCGCTGATCGTCGCGGCCCGGTCGCCGGGGCGCAGCACCTCGGCGGCCGCGGCTTCTATCGCTCGGGCAATCTTGGACGCATCGAAGCGAACCAGTGAACCATCGCGCTTGCGAACCTGCGTTGGGGTCTTTCCTGGCACCATCGCTCCACGATCGGGTCGCCCACCAAGCGATAGCGGACTCCCGTCCCACAAAGGCCGGCGCGACGCCGGACATACCCTTCCCGTCCGCTCACGACGTGGTCGTTTGCTCGACGTGCCGGCCGACGTAAACGAACGCGGGTGGCAGATTCCGCGCCACGAACTTGCGCTTGACACTGGGGAAGTGACGCTTGATGGTCCGGCCCAGGACCGGCGTGTACTGTAACTGGACAAACGTTGGCGACTTGCTCGTGATATCGAGAATCCTCTGTTTCTCCCGCCGTCCGAACAGGGCCAGAGGCAATCCCGAAACGACGCAGTCTGCCCGCTCCACATACTGCTGACAGTTCTTCGCGTCATCGTTGATCACGCGTAGTCTGGCGTCGCCGATCTGCTGCAAATGCCGGCAGAACTCCGGGTTGATCTCAAAACACGTCAATCGACCGTCCGCGGGCAAGCGTCTGAGGATCTCCTGGGTAACCGGCCCGGTCCCGGCGCCGAACTCGACGACCTCCTTGCTCGGCCCGATTTCTTCGGCTATCTTCACCGCCAACGATCGGCTGCTTTGCGTGACTGTGCCGATCTGCCTCGGATGCCGAAAGAACTGCCTGATGAAATGCCAAGCTCTCACAATTGCCTCCTAGTTAAGTTGTTCCGGACCGACGTCTTTACCATACGCATGCGGCCCGCCGGCGGTCAAGGACTTTCACTGAATTCCCACCAGGAGATGCCCTACCCGGCAATTTGAGTCAAGAAACTTGACCCGATGTACGATCTAAGATATAAGCGCGCATTTGGATGACGTGTGACTCCAGACTGGACCGCGCAGGCGCGGCGACTTGGTCCTATAATATGTGAGCTAAGGAGAACCGCAGTGAATCGGTCGAAAAAGCTGGCTCTCGCCGCCTTGCTGGTCGCTATGGCCTTCGCCTCGGGCTGCTTCACGCCGAATCCGGAAGACATCAGAGCTTTCGTCAAACCTTACGAGGTCGATGTAACGGCCGAGAACTATATCTTTCAGCCTCCGGATGAGATCGAGATTCACTGCGCCCAGGTCCCAGAGATTGACCTGGAACGACAGCGCATTCGGCCCGACGGGAAGATCAGTTTCGAGGCTATCGGCGAGATAGAAGCAGCGGGCAAGACCCCCCAGGAAGTCGCGGCCGCGATTCAGGAGAAGGTGGCGGCCACGTACGTGTTGCCGGGTGACAATCCCGTCGACGTGCGTATCTCACTCTACGCCAGCCAGGTGTACTACGTGGTCGGACAGGTCATGCGGCCCGGCCCCAGGACCTACACGGGCCGCGATAGCGTGTTGACCGCGGTGGCGCTCGCTCAACCCAATCCGCTGGCCTGGGAAGAGCGCGTCCGCGTCATTCGACCGTCTGCCCATGAAGAGGAACCGCCGCGGATCTTCCTCGTCAACTACCAGAGGATGATCTCGCGCGGCGACACCAGCAAGGACGTCCTGCTCCAGGAGGGAGACATCATCTACGTGCCGCCGACCATTTTGGCGGCTATCGGAATGGTCGTAGAGGAGTTCATTACGCCGGTGGCGCGGGCCTTCTACGGCTGGTATCTTGTCCAGAATCCGCCGACAAGCACCGGTGCCTATACTCCGGCCGGCGGCTTCCGCTAGGACGTGACGCGTACTTGCTACGCGCCTCGGGTGCAGCAGGACTATGACCGCCAAACGTGTACTCAAGAGGATCCATGTCGTCAGCACGGCGTGGTTCATTCTGAGCGTGGGGTACGTCCTGGCTGTAGCGTTGGAACAGGCGGGTTTCGGCCGCTGGCTTAACGTTTCGCTTTCGGTCTATTCAGCCGTAGTGACGCTCCTGTGCACCGGCTTCTACTTGTTCGCCCTGTTTCGCGGCGTCGGCGGCGCACAGAACATCGTCGTCGAGCACCCTCTTACCACCACCTCGCACTACATGGCCTTTTACGTAACCGCCCCTCTGCTCGGCGGCCTGGCTGGCGTCCTGGGGATGCTGGGCACGCCGGATGTCCCTACGTTTGTCCTGGGAGTCGCTCGTGGAACGCTTTACACCACTTTCGCGGTCTGGGTAATCCTCGATCCGTTGGCGGGATTGATCGAGATGACTCTGCCGTCAAGCCGTAGGCACCGAGCCGAGCGGCTGGCCCAAGCCGAGGCAGAGAGACGGGCCCGCGCCGAGCGGCGTGAGCGTCTGCTCGCGGAGGCGTTTGCCCGCGAGGAACAGGAAAGGCGCCGCTGGGAAGAACGGCTCCAAAACGAGGCGGAGCGTCTGGCCGTGTTGTTGACAACGGACGCGGCCGGCTTCGAGAAAGCCGAGAAAGAGGCGCTTGACATTGGGGCCTTTGCCTGGCGATTGGGCGGCCTGACGTGCATGCAACAGCTTCGGGACATGGCGCTGGAGATCGCACGCGAGCGGGCCGGCGGCAGCGAAACCGTCGACTATGTCTCCCACTGGTGGGACGGCATTGGGAACTGGCGCAGGCCTTCCTTTGGCTAGCCTGGTCGGCCTGACGCGTCGATCGTGACAAACCGTTCGCGGCGCCATGCCTGCCCTGAACAACGTCAGCGGGACGACACTCGGTGCGCCGCAGGCGCAAAACCGCGCAGTTGATCCCTTTCACAAGGTCGCAGGGAGGAGTTCACCTCCGTGCGATACCCTTACCTGCGACCGAGAACAAGCAAGCTGCCATTCAGCCGAGATCGCCGGGTTGCATGTTACAGGAGCCTACGTCTACGCAGCGATGCCACCGCCGCGGTCCCGAGGGCACCCAGCAGCAATGCCCCGGGCGCCGGAACAGCGGGCGGGCCGCATTTCTCGCCACCGTCCTTGTCGGACTCCCATGTGCGATGCCGGTCGCTCCAGTACCGTATCCACCAGGAAGATCCGTAAGGTGATGGATTCCAGTAGTATGGATGACCACCGAAAGCGACCCTCCTGTGATCGATGCGCAGATCCTGCGCGCCCGTGGCGAAATCGACGCCCCTCGCGTCGAGGACGCGATGGCTTATGTTCCCTTTACCCGGCAGACCGGAGAAATAGGGATCACTCAATCCTGTGGACACCCCCACCCCGGAGGGCTTATATCTCTTGGCGAGTTCATCCTTCCATATCAGCGTTACAGCCGGCGCAGGGTCGAGCACCACCTCAGCATCTTGTCCGCCGACACGGCCTAAGTCCCGGACCGTTATGCCCGCCTGCGCAACGCCGCAAACAGCGCACACTCCAACCACGACCCACAATGAGGTCTTTCCTCGCTTCATACACCTCCACGACTCCTTTCGAGACTTCCATGTCTCTTGTTCACCCCTGGACGGTCCGTAGAGACCGTGAGAGCACCACGCTCTCGTGGCTTGGGCCTGGCCAACTCAGCGACACAGGAAGGAGATCACGTCCCTGCGCTGCTCCTCCCTGAGTCGCTTGTCAGGCCACGCCATCACCGTTGCCTCTACAACGACCGCCGACGCCGCAGCCATCCCACCAAGCCGGTACCAAGGCCAGCCAGCAGAACCGCCCCCGGAGTCGGAACCACGGGATTGACTGACTCGACCATCGCTACAAAGTCGTCAAAATCCGGTTCGCTACCACTCCACGGATAGGCCTTTGTCTCCCAAGCCAGTGCATACTCGCCAGGACCCCATACGCCCGGCGCGTAGCCACCGATCTGGATGGTGTCACCGACGCCCTGGTACGCGTACATATGGTCCGCTCCATCGCCGTTGAGACCTGTGTCGCTGTACCACGTGTCCGTACCATAGTAAAACCCGAAGAGATTCCCGCCGAAATCCACACCTTGATCGACACCCGGCGAGCCAAGATACACACTGCCATCTAGGAGGATCGACACAATAGTCGAACTGCCGGCCGCTTCCGAACCACTAAACAACTGGACTTTGTTGGCAGGATTCGCGGCGTCATAGACCCCAAATGGGATTGCCGAAACAGTGTACTGCTTGACCACGGTGGCAAACGACCCGCCGCTTCCCCCAATGCTCCAATACGAATCTACTGGGTCCGCCAGCGCGTCAGTGGTCACGTCTATACTGCTGGGCCCGCCCTGCGTGATACCGTCCAGCACGGCCTGCAGGTTTGTCCCTCCATCGCCAAAATACGCCGGGGCAGCCAGCACCGGTGTACACGTGATGGCGCATACCAATGACATGAATAGAAACCGTTTCATCTCTTTCTCCTTTACCTTCCTTGCGTGCGTTAATATAGGCGTTCTAAGTGGAAACCGTTCCTTTCACGCACCCTCTCTCTCAGTTCAGCGGCTATAGGAACGGCGCGGGGGGCGAGCGCGCCGATTGTGTTTGATGTGGCGCGGTGGCGTCGCACGTTCGGGTCGCCCCATGGCGTGCCACGACACCTGACGATGAGTGGACAATGACCGAGATTGACACGTGTGCCTTGACGGCAGAGAACACCGGAACCAAAGCCCTGTCACACTTCTCGGGCGCGGTCGCTGCAAAGGTCTGGTCCAGGCAACACACGGACACGAACTCTTGGAATGGGTGAAGGGTGAAGCCGCCGGCGCGGTCGAGGGCAGTCGTGAACACGGTCTGCTGAGCCGCGCGATTTTCGGGGAGAACATGCGTGGCGTGCGACACACCCGCGCCGGCGGTTCCCGCCAGCAACACTGCACACGCCCAAAAACCTGATGGGAGCAGACTGTCCCTGCCCAGATACATCTCCCGTCTCCTTACGGTTCCCACTCCAGATCATGAGCCCGGTCGCTGGGGACTTTGCTCTGCCGATGGCCCCTCGTCCAGGTTCAATAATACGTATATCCGCGTGCCAAGACCAGTTCAAGAAAAAAGCCGAAAAAACCTTTGTTTTCTGTCCAGACGAGGACTGTTTTTGGGGCGTTGGTGTTATAGGACGCACAGAGGATTCGAGGGGAACGGAGGGGATGGGCGCAGCCGCTGGAGGAACAGCGGGCCCCCGTCTCCATCCTCAGGGACCACGCGGTGTCAAAAGAGGAGGCCCTGGAGAGCACGAATACTCCCTCCAGGGCCTTGATTGCTACCGATGGGACATCACCGCTCTTGCCGGCGAGGGGCCAGGCGAACCTGGGCCGCTCAGAGCGCGAGCGTGCGACGTCTTGCTACAGGGTCCGACGGGTACGCAGCCAACTGACCAGACCCATACCCAGCGAAGCGAGCGCAATCGCGCCCGGAGCCGGGACGACCGGCGGATCCGACGGCGGATCGTTCGGCGGATCGTTTGGCGGATCGTTCGGCGGGCAGACCACGGCCGTGAAAGCCGAAGCTACGACGTCGACGGTCAACACCAGCTTACCCATGTTCTTCTGATCGACCGGCGAAAGCGGGGTACTCACGCTCAACAGCACGTCTGGCGTGGTGACGTCCAGATCCGTACCATCAGCAACGCTATTGGCCAGCGCGAACACATCAGAGTCGATCAGCGTACCGTATTGGCCAAACAGCTCGAGCTTCACCGTGATGTCATCGGAAGCCAAGTCGCCAACGTTGGTGGTATCCAGCAACTCCTCGATGGTGAAGGTCGCGGTGATGGTGCTGGTCAGGCCGGAGCCTGTCCACCATCCCTTGACCAGCCATTCCATCGTGGCATTGTCGGTGGCGACCGTCGGATCCGCGTCCGCAACCAAGTCATCGGCTACTGCCGCGGCCAACGTACCGTCGATGCTCCTGTCGCCCATGTAACCCCTGATCTCGCTGGCATTGCCACCAGTCACGCTCAAGTTGCCAACGCCCAGGACGGAAACGTCTGAGACGGCAGCTTGGCCGACCGGCGCGCAGAGTGCGATCGCCAGCAAGGACAGGACAAGTACTTTTGTCACTCGTATCATCCTAATTATCCTCCTCTTTCTTATCTCCCACATGACCTGCGCAGTCAACGCCGCAGGAAGAACTGTGACATCTCAGCCTTCGTGACTGAAAGGCCTTGCGCGCACCGACCTTCCGGGCCAGGCAAGGCTGCCACAGCGTTGGTGTCAGGAAACGGGGGGAGGACCGCGTCCCGACTGCGCAAACTCAAGTAGCGACGAGAAGAACAGCGGTGGTCTCAGGGTCGAAGCCGGGCGTGACTCCAACGGATCCGAGAGCCGCGTGCGAACGACGAGGGCTTGCGCTCGATTGAGATCCCTCTTGTCATTCATCTTTCTCATCGCCTGCTGACACACAATCATGCAGGTCGGAATCTGCGATTCAAGCAAAGCGGTGACCGCGGCACGGGGCGGCTGGGGGTGTCCTTCAGCGTGACACCGCCGCAGTAGTCGCGGCGTGACTGCCCGCCAGCCCTGGCTACAGGTCAAGAGGTACGCCGCGGCGATCAGCCACAGCAGGCGACCGCTCGTCGGCGACGTCCAGACCACGCCAAGAGAACCCGGTGCGATAGGAAGAAGAGCCGCGTCGGCACGGAGCAACGTCGATGCGTTTTCGGAACCGACACGCAGGCTGGTCTCCACCGACCGTGCGGCCGATTCGACCGCCGGGTACGAGGCCACCTTTGGTACGGGACCGCTACCCTCGCTCTCTGCCGCAAACGCGTTGACTCCCGCTGCCGTCAGAAGAGACAATGCGACCGGCAACCATCTCCCGCTTACCCGTAACACCACTCCTCCTCCACCCAACCCGCCCATCGTGGCGGAACGTCAAACCGATCCGCGCAACGCCGGCGCGAGGTTAGGCCATTGGACCGTCCGTGCGACACTCCTTGAAAAGACCTACGAGGACAAACCTCCTCCGTTGAGGTGTACCTATGTATGGCATTCTACGGTTCCGACGCTCCTCTGTCAAGCACATTCCCAAAAAGTCCCCGAAAATCTCTGACCTGAGTCCGGCCCCGCCAATCGGCCCGCGGAGCCGTTTGCCCCCCGCCGGCGTTACTGACGGACGCGCCGGTGCGGTTCTAACTATTTAGAGTTACCCTATAGTAGGTACGCGGAAGCGAAAAAAAGAGCCGGCTGGGCCGGCTAGTGCTCGACGTCTGCGGTTTGGATCGTGTCGCGTGCAGCGGTTATGGCCCCGCGACGGGTCGGCGTTCATTGTGTCCTTTCGGCGCACCTGCAAAATCTGAATTTGTCGAGGCGACCCGGGACTCTGGGGCCGGGGATCAGATGGGCTGAGCGGTGG
>JAFGLV010000028.1 GCA_016927855.1 Sedimentisphaerales bacterium | reverse complement strand
GGTGAGCTGGCGGCTGTCACAGACTATGTCGGAGCGATCGCTCTGAGCGCCAGCAGCATCAACATCGGCAAGAATTCCGACAAGACCAACCGCTTCTACGACGGCGCGATCGACGAAGTGGCGATCTACAACCGTGCCCTGACCGACGGCGAGATCGCGCAGCTTGCTAAGTAGTCAGGCAGAGTTCGAACTGGTTCTCGCTTCATTTGAGGCGTCATCGTGGGGCCTGTGTTGAGTCAGCATGGGCCCCTTTCTTATTGCCTCGCGGCGCTGGCCAGCGGACCGAGAAGCTGGTACGATGGTCCGCTGCGATGAAGGCACACAAGAACCAACCGCCGGAAGGCAAGTCATCGCCCGCGAAGGAACGGGAAAGTGCCAGGCAGTCCGCGTCGACGGGCTACGAGCGGTTTGCCGGGAAAGGGACGCTCACGCCCTCGACACCGGTCCAGTACGTCAAGGGGGTAGGGCCCGCCCGGGCGGAGGTCTTCGCGCGCCTGGGCGTACATACGGTGGGCGACCTGCTGGAGTACTACCCGCGCGACTGGATCTTCGTGCCGGAGCCGGTCAAGATCGCACAACTGCGGCCGGACCAAACGACGACCATCATCGCCCTGGTCGAATCCACCGACTATCAGGACTACCGGCGCACACCGCTCTTCGAGGTGATGGTCAGCGACGAGACGGACACCTGCCGTCTCATCTGGTTTCACGGCGGCTACCTGCGTAACCAGCTCCAGCCCGGCCAGGTCATCATGGCGACGGGAAAGGTCTCCTTCTTCAAGCACCAGCTCCAGTTGACCAACCCGAAGTTCACCGTGCTCGAAGAGGGGCACACACGCGGCGACCCATATTTCAGCGGCGGCGTCTATCCTGCCTCGGCACGCCTGAGCAGCGGACAGATCAAGCGCATCATCGTCCCGTTGCTGGATCGGCTCGACGATCTCGTCAACGAGTTCCACGAGCCGGCGTTTCTCAAGCAGGCTCTGCTGATCGGCCGGCAGGACGCGGTGCGCTGGATTCATCGACCACCCGACGAAGAGAAGCTCGCCAAGGCGAAACGCCGGCTCAAATACGACGAGCTGTTCCTGATGCAGCTCGGTTTGGCCTTGCGGCGCTATCGCACGCTCCATTTCGCTTCGGCGACTGCCTGTCCCTGCTCAGATGAGATCGACAGCCGCATACGCAGACGCTTTCCCTTTCTACTGACCGAGGACCAGAGCGCCTGCATCAGCGAGATCGCAGCCGATATGAACCGTACCGAGCCGATGAACCGCCTGCTCCAGGGAGACGTCGGCTCGGGCAAGACGGTCGTGGCGCTCTACGCGGCGCTGCTGGCGGTCGCCAACAAGACCCAGGCGGCCATCATGGCACCGACCGAGATACTGGCGTCGCAGCATTTCATCAGCATGGAGCGCTATCTCAAGAACAGCCAGGTCAAGCGCGTCCTCATCACCGGTGGCCTAACCGGCAGGAAACGCGCCGAGCTGCTTGAACAGATCCGGCGTGGTGACATCGACCTCGTCGTCGGGACCGTGGCCCTGCTCCAGAAGGACATCGAGTTTCGCCAGCTCGGCCTGGTCGTGATCGACGAGCAACACAAGTTCGGCGTCCACCAGCGCGCGGAGTTGCGTAAAGACGGCACGCCTCACTGCCTGGTGATGACGGCGACGCCCATCCCGCGCACGCTGGCGATGACTGCGTTCGGCGATCTCGACGTCTCGATCATCCGCCACGCCCCGCCGGGCCGCGGCGCTATCGTCACGCGTCACGTCGACCGCCGCCATCTGGCGCACGCCTACGACTTCATCCGCGAGCGCCTCAAGGTCAAGAAACAGGCGTACTTCGTCTATCCGCGCATCTCCGCAGTCGAGGAGACCGGCAAGGACATCAAGGCCGCCACCGATGGCTGGCAAGAGCTTTCGCAAGAGGTCTTCCCCGAATTCAAGGTGGCGCTCCTGCACGGACAAATGCCGCTCGCCGAGAAGCAGCGCGTCATGGGCGAGTTCCGCAAAGGCAAGATCGACGTGCTCGTCTCGACCGTCGTCATCGAGGTGGGCGTCGACGTCCCCAACGCGACGATCATGGTCATCGAAGAAGCCGACCGCTTCGGCCTGGCCCAGCTCCACCAGCTTCGCGGCCGCATCGGGCGCGGTGAGTCCAAATCCTACTGCCTGCTGTTCGCCGAGACGGAGAACGAAGTCGCCCGCAACCGACTGGAGGTCATGACGCGGACCACCGACGGGTTCGAGATTGCCGAACAGGACCTGCGGATTCGCGGTCCCGGCGAGTTCTTCAGCGCCCGCCAGCATGGTCTGCCCGACCTGAAGATCGCCAACATTATCGACGACTACGAGCTGCTGGTCATGGCCCGCAAGCACGCCTTCGAGCTGGTGTCACAAGACCCCATGCTGGCGGCGCCCCAGCACCGCAACCTGCGCCGGACGCTGGTAGCCAAGTTCGGCGAGACCCTCGGACTGGCTGATGTCGCATAGGCCTCGCCAAGCCTCGCGTTTGCCTACCGTAGAGACACGACCTCCTGCGTCTCTATAGCAGATGGTAGTGCGCTGTGGGTGCACCGTCGGCGACAGTGATTTTGCTGGAAGTCCGGCGGCAGAAAGTGTAATAAGGCCCAGATGAGATGACCGAGAGCGACTGAATAAGACAAGACGACGCCTATGCGCATCGCTTACAAGAACATGAGGCTGGAAAGAGCCATGACCGGCGTGAAGGCGGTCACCTCCGCCGTGGTCGTGGCGACGTTCGTTATCCTTTTCGGCTTCGAACGGCCCCTGGTGCCGCTGGAAATCCTTTACCGGGTCCAGATCACCATGCTGTTCGTCTTCCTGGTTGGCAAGATAGTCCGATTCGCCAATGCCGTCTCCAAGCGGGAATACTTCCTGGCCAACTGGTTCGAGGTCCCCATGCTTATCGCGCTGGCGCTGGCGGTCTTTGGCGCGGACCGTTGGTTCGGGGACGTTGCGCCGAGCCGCGTGCGCCACTTGGCGGTGGGCATCTACCTGATCATCGAGGTCACCGTCAAGCTCTGCATCACCTCGGTCGGGCTGGCGGCAACCGGCCGCAACCCCACCAAGACCCTGATCGCCAGCTTCGTCGTACTGATCGTCACCGGCGGCGGTCTGCTCATGCTGCCCCGCGCCTCCACCGGCGCCCCTTTGGGCGTGGTCGACGCGCTCTTCACCGCGACCAGCGCCACGTGTGTCACCGGTCTGATCGTCAAAGACACCGGACGTGACTTCACCCTTATGGGGCAAATCATTATTCTGGTCCTGATCCAGCTCGGCGGCCTGGGAATCGTCGTCTTCGGAGCGGTGTTCGCCCTCCTGTTGGGCCAGGCGTTCAGCATCCGGGAATCCGTGGCGATGCAGGACCTGCTCAGCGCGCGCACAGTCAGTCGAATCGGCAATATGATCGTGTTCATCTTCGTCGGCACGCTCGTGTTCGAGGCCGTCGGAGCAGCTCTTCTGTACCCCATGTGGGACGATGTGCCCAGTTGGACCGGCGACGCGCGTTTTCGGTGGTTCTGTAGCATCTTTCACTCGATCAGCGCGTTCTGCAATGCGGGTTTCGGCCTCTTCAGCGACAGCTTCATCAGCTATAACCGGCGATGGCAAATCTATCTGGTCGTCTGTCCCCTGATCGTCCTGGGTGGATTGGGTTTCAGCGTCCTGTATAACCTGGCCGGCGTCATCGGCAGCCGCATCACCCGGTTCATCAAGTGGCGCCTCGACAAGCGAAACCGCCTCCAGATGGAAATGCCCAAACGGATGAGCCTGCAAACCAAGATCGTTCTGACGGTCAGCGGGGTGCTCATTATCCTCGGGACGCTGGCCATCCTCTTCTTCGACTGCTGCCAGCGCAGCGATGCCTTGTCGGAGCACAAGACGCCGGACGTTCTCGGCGCGTTTTTCCAGTCGGTGACCGCGCGGACCGCCGGCTTCAACACCGTGGATATCGCCGCTCTGACGCCGTCCAGCAAGATCGTCCTGATCATGCTGATGTTCATCGGCGGCTCTCCCGGCTCCACCGCCGGCGGCATCAAAACCGTCACGCTGGCCGTGATCCTCATGACCATCGTGGCTACGCTCCGCAAGCGCGCCGAGGTCGAAATGTTTCACCGTTCCGTGCGCCTGGTGATCGTCGGGCGCGCCATCACGGTGGTCATGCTGTTCGTAGTGGTCTTGTTCGTCACGACGCTGGCGCTAAGCGTGACGGAGAGCCCCTTGAGCAAGCCGTTCGCAACGCTGGATATCATGTTCGAGGCGGCCTCGGCGCTCGGTACGGTCGGGCTGACCACCGGGGTGACCCCGACTTTGACAGCCGCGGGAAAGCTTATTATCATCATCGCCATGCTCATCGGGCGGCTGGGCCCGCTGACGTTGCTGGCCGCCCTAACGTTCAACCTGAAGCCGATCCGGTACAACTACCCGGACGAGGCGATTATGGTCGGGTGAGGCTGGTTGCATGAAACGATTTGCCGTCATAGGGTTGGGGCGTTTCGGTCAGAAGCTCGCGATCGCGTTGGCGATGAGCGGGTCGGAAGTGATTGCGATCGACCGCGATCGGCACGAGGTGGAGCTGATCCGCGACCAGGTCAGCCACGCCGTGCGCCTGGACGGGACCGACGAGGAAGCCATGAAGGCCCAGGGGGTGGACAAGGCGGACGTCGCGATCATCGCCTTGGGCCAGGAGAGCTTCGAGGCCGCCATCTTGACGGTCGTGAACCTGCGCCAGATGGGCGTCAAGCAGATCTATGCCCGCGCCGAGAGCCTTATCGCAGGCGAGGTCTTCTCGAAGGTCGGCGCCACGGAAGTGATTTACCCCGAGATCGAGTCGGCGCAGCGCTGGGCCTACAAGCTCATCGCGCCGCAGATCGGCGAGAAGATCGACTTCGCGCCGGGCTACAGTCTCGCGCGAATCAAGGCGCCCGCCAGCTTCGACAGCAAGACCGTCATGGACCTGCAACTGCGCCAGAAGTACAACATCAACCTCGTGCTCATCAAGCGCAGCGACGAAGCCAAAGCGCGCAAGAACGAGAAAGAATCCATCATCCACGTCCCGATGCCGGACACGATCGTCTACGCCGACGACATCCTGATGGTCGCCGGCTCCGACGCCGACCTCGCCAAGCTGCCTCAGGAGTGAACGAACGCCTCTCCGTCGCCAGCGGAGAGCAAGACAACAGTGGCGAAAGGATGAACAGGATGACCGGCACGGTCCATGTTCGAGGTTTCCTTTTCCTGGCTGTCGTTCTGTTGGCACCAGGATGTGCGAAAGAGGACAACGAGAATCAGCCGACGGACGCCGCAGGCGCGATCATCTGTCCCGAGCTCTATCAAGGCAGTGACTTTCTCGCAGACGCTCTGGCGTTCATCGAGGTGCCGCAGGAGCGCATGGAATCGTCGCTGCGGTCCGTCAGCCGTAGAGGACAACTGGCCGACCCGCAGCAACTGGCGTTCGCCAACAGACTGTTCAGCGTGCGCCGGAGCCGGGACACCGAGCTGTTCAAATCGCTGGTCAGCGACGCGACGCGCAGGCAGCTCGACGGTCCTGACGACAATAAGCAGATGGTCCGCCACCATCTGCGCGAAATCGAGTCCGGGCGTTTCCTTTATGGCGAATTGGACTGCAAGTTCTTCGCGACGTTTCACGCCTTGACGCAGGACGAGCTCGATTCCCTCACCCAAGATGCCGGCTTCGCGCAAAGGCCGACTCATTCCGTCGTGTTCTATCACCTCCACCGGCCCAAGACCATGTTGATCGGCACGACCATTCATCTGATCCAGTCGCAAGACACGTACACGATCGTGACGGCAAGTATGCAAATTCCCGTCGTACCCGGCCAGGCTCTGGAGCCATCGCGGCAGGAATAGCAGCGAGCGCCGTTCGGGATTACGGCGGGAGAGCACATGCGATGAGGCACCTGAAAAGACGATATCTCCTGGGCGCGATTGCGTTGGCCGCGGGCCTCGTCGTCGGGCTGATCGTCTGGCGTCTGTGCTGCCCCCCGCCGCTGTACCGGGTCACGATCCTGCCATCGCTCGGCGGCCAGCCCACATTCGCCCGCTCGCTGAACGATCGAGGCCAGGTCGCTGGTATGGCAGGTATGCCCTGGGAGGATAACCGCCTGTTCCTCTGGGACCGTGAGAAGGGCATCCGGGACCTCGGCCCAATGGTACCCAGTCCCATAGTCATCAACAACGCCGGCCAGATCAGCAGCACCATGCTGTCAGACGCCAACCAGGCTGAGGCGTTTCTGTGGGAGCCCGGCAAAGGCCGCATGAGGCTGGGGCCCCCAGGAGATAAAGGCAGCGACGCCACCGCAATGAACAACCGCGGTCAGATCGTTGGCTATTCCTACGATTCCGCAGGTCACGTGCGAAGCTTTCGTTGGGCCGAAGCCGCCGGCATGACGCAACTGCACACTCCCGACGGGCCTAACTGCGCGGCGCTGAGCATCAATGACGCCGGACAGATCCTGGTGAAGTCGATCGGGCAGGGACTGTCATCAGACCGCTGGTTCCTGCTCGATCCGAATGGCTCAGTATCGCTCGACGTATTCCCGCGGGGCGCCCGGCCCTACAGCATCAACAACGCTTCTTGTATTGCAGCAGTCGAGCACGCGGGGGGTCCCAGGCTGTATCTCCTCTTCGCGGACAGGTCAAGAACATGGAAACGCTTGTTTCGCATTGAGGCCCATTCGCCGGTAACCAGGGTGAACGACAGAAACCAGATCGCGTACACCGAATATACTCAGAGCGGCTGGGATGACTTGGAGGATCGGTTCGTACGGTCACGTTTCCCATTAGACCGTACTGTGTCTTACCTCTGGGACCCGGTACGCGGGCGAATCCCTCTGGACCGGTATCTGCGCGGTCTGCGCCGATTCATGGTGGAAGACCTGAACAACGAAGGCTCCATCATAGGGACAGCCGAGACGAAAGACGGCCAGACGCGCCCGGTCCTGCTCGAGCCGATCCCCGGGCGCTGGGGCAGGTAATTGGTACGCCCCCGGCTGGAACACGAGAGCGGAAGGTGCCGATTGCCCCCTGCGAGCCGTACGCGGAGACGTCAACTCCCTGTCCTACGCGGAGACCTCGGGGGGAATGAGACCAGGCGCTCCGGATGCTCCTGCTCCTGCCGGCGCAGGTCGGCCGCGATGGCGTGCAGATCGTAGTTGAATTGCTGGGCGTATTCCTGTCGCACCCGCCGTACTTCTTCCACTATGGGATCGATCCACATGGCTAATCCTCCATCAGTTCCTCAGGAGTAGAAGTGTGGTTTCTCATACGGTCCATCATACATGATTGGAGGACAATATGCGCGGGTCACATTGCTACTCTCTGCGGCAACTGTGTCCGCCGAGTATGGAGCGTAAGAGAGTTTTCCGCTCTCTGGGGTTCTGAGTTTACCGCTTTCGGCCTCCAGCATGGTACCGTACAATCGCCTTTGCCGCCACGGGGGATAGGGCAACGCAGGAGTGCGACCCGAGCACCGTGGTGGTCCATACGGCATGGGGCCGGTGTCTCCCATGGCGCCGGCCCTTCACGATCATGCTGGCGGCCCAAAGCGATAAACTCCCGCCGCGCCAGAGGCGGCAAGCGAACTCATCGTATGGATTGTGCGCAGCACCCCATCGCTCCGCCACAAGGGTGATTGCCTCGCATAGGCCATTGAATCGACCGCATGTCGGGCCTACAATAGGGCTATGACGTACGCGAGAAGGCGACACCTCCTGGGCGTAATGACTGTCACGGCGAGCTTGGCCGCAGGGCTCATCGTCTGGCGTCTGTGTTGTCCACCGCCGCTGTATCGAGTCACGATCCTGCCGTCGCTCGGCGGCTGGGACACGCGCGCCTACTCGTTGAACGATCGGGGTCAGATCGCCGGAGTGGAACAAATCGCCCTGGAAGAAGAGCACCTCTTCCTTTGGGATCGCGAGAACGGCATCCGGGACCTCGGACCGGCGACGGGTAATCCCATCACGATCAACAACGCCGGGCAGATCAGCGGAACGATGCTCGCAGACGCCAACCAGGTCGAAGCGTTCCTGTGGCGGCCCGGCAAAGGTCGCACCAGGCTGGGGACGTTCGGCGACAAAGGCAGCACCGCTTTCGCGATGAACAACCACGGCCAAGTCATCGGCATGTCCAGCAATCCTGACGGCTCTGCCTTTCTCTGGGACAAGGCAACCGGCATGACGCAACTGCACACTCCCGACGGACCTCGCTGCCAGGCGGTGAGCATCAATGACGCCGGACAGGTTCTTGCGATGTCGATCCTCCAGCCGCTCGGCGCCAGTCGCTGGTTCCTGCTCGATCCGAACGGACCGATATCCCTCAATGCGACCGCGGCTACGGTCTCCGCCCTCAGCGTCAACGGCAACTCGTGCGTCGCAGGCATCGAAAACCCCGGCGGCCCCAAGCCCTACCTGCTCTTCTGGGACAAGGGAAGGTCGTGGAAACGCTTGTTTCCCATCGGCGTCCACTCACCGGTGACCCGACTCAACGACAGGAACCAGATCGCCTACACCGAGTTCCGCGCCGATCCGTGGGAGGAGGTACGAGACCGGTTCTCCGCTCCACCTCATTCGTCCGGCGAGTACACGGTTTCCTACCTGTGGGACCCGGTGCGTGGCCGAATCGGCTTGGACAGATACCTGCACGGCGTGGACCGTTTCCTGGTTAAAGACTTGAACAACAAGGGTTGCATCATCGGCACCGGTGAGACCAAGGACGGCCGCACCCGCTCGATCCTCCTGGAGCCGATCCCCAAACGGTGGGGCAAGTAATTGGTACGTCCCCCGGCCGGGAACGCGAGAGCGGAGGGCGCCAATGGCCCCCTGTGTTCTGATCAAGCCTTGCGGTGCTGGCGGAGGAGGTCGAGGAGGTGCTGCATGTCGGCGGGCAGCGGGGCCTCGAAGCTGACGCGTTGCTCCGTGGTGGGGTGCGTGAATTCGAGGGTCCAGGCGTGCAGGGCGCAGCGCGCGATGCACGGCTCCTCGACCGCGGGCTCGGCGTCGGCGAGCTGCCACGGATAGACGAGCTTGCCGCCGTACATGTCGTCGGCGACGATCGGGTGTTTGAGGTGCGAGAGGTGGACGCGAATCTGGTGCGTCCGGCCCGTCTGCGGTTTGCAGTGGACGAGCGAAAACCCGCGAAAGGCTTCGACGACCTCGTAGAACGTCACCGCCTCCTTGCCGGTCTCGGGACGAATGGCGTATTTCTCGCGAATCTTCGGGTGGATGCCCAGCGGCATGTTGATCCGGTCGGCGTGCAGTTCGGGTGTGCCATGGACGATGGCCAGGTAGCTTTTCTTGACCTGGCGCAGCTCGAACTGCTTGGCGATCTTCCACTGGGCCGGGTCGTTCTTGGTCACGACCATGACGCCGGTCGTGTTGCGATCGAGCCGGTGGACGATCCCGGGACGAAACTCCCCCAATCCGCTCGACAATTGCGACGAGTAGTGCGCCAGCGCGTTGACCAGCGTGCCATGCTTGTTGCCGCGTGCGGGATGGACGATGATGTCGGGCGCCTTGTTCAGGACGATCAGGTCCTCATCCTCGTAGAGGACGTTCAGCGGGATGTCCTCGGGCTCGATCTGCCGGCGCGGCGTCTGCGGAACGGTGAAGTCGATGACGTCCTTGTGGGTCAGCTTGAAGCTGGGCTTGACGGCCTGGCCGTTGACGGTGACGGCGCCGGCGCGAATGGCGTCCTGGATGAAATGGCGACTGAGATTGCTAAACCGGCCGGCCAGGTACTTGTCCAGCCGCCGCTCGGTGATACCGACGCCGACGTAGAGCGTCACCGGCTGACCGTTTGCGTCCGCTACTTCAGACATGGTTGTGCGTCAATTGCCCGACGGGGTGTCGGCCTCGCGGACTGGCGTCTCGGCGGGCCGACCGGCCGGTTCATCGCTCTGCGCCGGGGCATTCACCTCGGAAACCTCTGTCCCGTCGGTTTCGCCCCCCTGCCCTGGTGTGTTCGGCGTGCTCACATTGGGCTCGTTCGGAGCGATCGGGACTTGGTTGGGTCCGAAGACGTTGTCCGGCGTGAACTGGAGAGTGGGCGTCGTCGGCGTGACCGGTTTCGGTGGCGCCGGTTTAAAGACCACAATGGTCCTGTAATCGTCCATCGTCGTGAGGCGATGGGCCGCGGCAGCCTGCGCCGTGGTGCCGCTGTAATCCTTCTCGTTGGCTACCCGAGTGTAGATCTCCCTGGCCTGCTCGAAGTTACCCAACTCCTCTTCGCACAAGCCCAGGCCGAATTGCGCCGCGGCCGCCAGCGCCGGGACCGAGCCGGCCCGCTCGAGCGCCTCGCGGTAGCTTTGCTGCGCCGAGGCGATCTGCCTGGCAATTTCCTCCCGGCTGGCGCCCTCCAGCCGGTAGTGAAGCTCGGCACGCAGCGCTTCGGCGCGTTTGATCAGCGCCACCGCCGCCATCTCCCGGTTCGGCGTATTCTCGGCAAAATCGCCCAGATCACGGGCAAGTGGCACGAGCGACATGGATTGATCCGAGCCCTGGGCGAGCCCCGCAGCGACACGTTCGAGCTCATTGGGCAGTTGCGTGACGAGATTCGTCAGGTGCACCTGCTGGCGCTCCAGCGCCGAATCCCGCCGATAAAATCTCACGAAATAGACGCCCAACGCCACCACGACCACGGCGCCGACCGCCATCAAGGTCGTGCGGTTTTCCTGGGCCCACTGCGGCAGATTCCCGATCCACTCGGCCAACTCGTTGGTCTTCAGCTCGTGCCGATGATCCGCTTTCATGCTTCGTTCTCCATGGCCACCTACAGGCACGCCGGCCTGACTCGCAGGCCGCGTCAAAGGACAAACCGGTATCCTAACAAATTCCATTTTGGCTTGCAATCCAACTCTCGTAAAGTTAGAATTTTGCGTTGCTAATCATTGAAAGGATGCACATGTTGCGGATGGACGCAAAGGCCCGCGCGCTCAAGGTACAACGTCGGTTTCTCGGTATGCGATGGCCGGTGGCGGTCTGTCTGCTGGTGGTCGGTGCGACCCTTGCCGCTGAGGCGACTGCCGAGCCCGCCGATACTCTCTGGGACCCGCAACGGTATATCAGCGTCGAGGAAGTCAAACCCGGTATGGAGGCGTACTGCCTGACCGATTACGGAGTGGACGGGGTCGAGAAATTCGCTCTGAGGGTCGTCAACGTCGTCTACGAGATCGAACCGGGCCGCGACGCCATTCTCGTGATGGGCCTGGATGAACGCTTCAAGCACACCGGGGTCGTCGCCGGGTGCAGCGGCTCACCGGTGTATATCGACGGCCGCCTGGCCGGGGCCCTGGCCTTCGGCTGGACGTACTCCAAAGACCCGCTGTACGGCGTAACGCCGATCAAGGAGATGCTCCAGGTTGGGAGCGTAGCGGGGTCGGACCAACCGGCTGCAGGCTCCCGCGGACCGGCCTTCAGCTTCGACTTCTCCAAACCGATCGACCTGGTGGCGGTCAGCGCGCGGGTAAAGAGCACAAAGCTCTTCAACATCGGCTCGACCGGTGCAGCGACACGGCTTCCTTGCCCCTTGCTGATATCCGGCCTGTCGCCGGCCAGCTGTGAACAGGCAGCCTCGCAGCTCGAAGCGATGGGTTTCGCGGCGGCGCCCGGCCTAAGCGGTAGCGCGGAAGGAGAGAGCAACGGCTCACCCGAGTTCACGCCTGGGGCGGCCCTGACCATTCCCCTCGTGGCAGGCGACATCAAAATGTACGTGCTCGGCACCGTAACCGAGGTCCGAGGCGACCGGGTTTACGGGTTCGGCCACAGCTTCTTGGGCTATGGTCCCTTGAACTTGCCGATGGCGGGCGGCAAAGTCTACACTGTCGTTTCGAGCGTGATGCGCTCGTCCAAGCTCGGCGCGGCCACCGACATCGTTGGCTCCATCACCTCCGATGAAACCGCGGCGATCTATGGCAAGATCGGGATGACGCCGCGCATGATCCCGCTGTCTATCCGGGTCAATCACTTCAACGATTCGACGGTCCGCACGTACCACTGCCAGGTGGCCGACAACGAATCGCTGGCGCCGCAGTTGGTCCCCAGCGCCGTCAGCGCCGCGGCGCTCCAGGTCGGCTCGCTGCCCCCGGATCACACGGTCGAATACAAAGCGGCCATCGACCTGAAAGATGGCAACGCCGTCCGCTTCGCGAATATCTCCACCGGGGTTGAGTTGTCCGAGCCGATCAGCGAGCTGATGGGAGCGCTGGTGCTGCTAATGAACAACCCCTTCAAGACCGCCGAGATCGAATCGCTCGATTTCGACGTGCGGATTTCGCCGAAGAATACGGAGGCCCATTTGTGGTCCGTCGATGTCTCCAACACGACGGTCAAACCCGGCGAGGATATTGAAGTGACGGTCGTCGTGGAGTCCTACCTGGCGGAGAAGAAGATGTACCGGCTGACCTTGACCGTGCCGGAAGACGTCGCGGCGGGCAAGTATCAACTGCTGCTGTGCGGTGTTTACGAATACGAGAATTTCCTCCGCAAGACGACGCCGTACCGGTTCCTGGCCACCAACTATCGGACCCTAATCGAGGCGCTGAACGACGCGCTCAGCGTCGAGCGCACCAAGCTGCACTGCTGCCTCGTCCTGCCGCCGGAGGGGATCATGCTGGAGAAGGCCCAGTTGCCCAGCCTGCCGGAGACCAAAGCGGTCATCTTCCAGAACGACGGCAGGGCCCTGAAAGCCCAGCCGCACCCACGCTGGATCGAAAAGACTGTAGAAACCGGCACGGTGATTGCCGACAAAGAGATTGTACCCATAGTCGTGGAAGAGAAATAGAGATGAGAATGGAAGTCCGTTGCGTTAGTCTGTTGCGCGTCGTGGCGCTGATGTCGATCGTGGCGCTGGGCGCCGGCCTGAGCCAGGCCGTGACCAGCAAGATCACCCGACAGTCCAGCAATAAGGACCTCGGGGAGGGCAAGACCGAAGGCGTCGTGATCAGCTCGCGCGGCACGATTCAGCTCGGGCGCGGCGACAAGGTCCTCGCCGACGGGTTCGACGACGTCTGGTCCGTCAACAGCATCGTCGTCAGCGGCGGCACGATCTACCTCGGCACCAGTCCGAACGGCAGCATCTACCGGCACCGCCTCGGTACGCTCACGAAGATCTACCCGGTCGAAGGCGACGAAAACAGCGGCGCGAATCCCCCCTCTCCGTCCGGTGAGGAGGATGCCGACGAGGAGGAAGAGGACGAAGGCGAGGTCGTCGAAGCCGACGAGCGCATCTCCAACGAACACATTTTCGCGATGGCGATCGACGTCACCGGACGGCTCGTCGTCGGCATCAGTGGCAACAAGTGCCGCCTTTGCCGCTACGAAACCGGCAAGATGGAAACGCTCTTCGAGCCAAACGATGCCAAGTACATCTTCGCCATCGCAGTCGACACCGTCGGCAATCTCTATCTGGGCACCGGTCCCGAGGGCAAGATCTATGTCCTCGACCCGTCGGGCAAGGTCGCTCAACTCGTCTACGATAGTCCCGACAAGAACATCCTGTCGCTGGTGGCCGGCCAGGACGGCTTTGTCTATGCCGGTAGTGACACGCGCGGGCTCGTCTACAAGATCAATCCGCGCAACAAGAGCGCCACGGTCCTGTACGACAGCGAGGAACCGGAAATCAGCGCCCTGCTCTTCGCCCAGGGATCGCCTTCCGAGGCGGGCTACCTGTATGCGGCCGCGACGTCGGCCAAGGTCGTCCAGACCGAGCGTCAGTTCGCCGCCGAGCAGGCGGCTTCCGCCGGCCGGCCGGAGCCGAGGACCGAATCGGACAGAGATTCGACCGGTGAAGGCGGTCTGCGACTGAAGATCGCCAATACGAAGCAGCCTACCGAGAGCAAGACGCCGTCTCGTCCGACACCCGTCGCGCGCGGCGCCAAGCCCGGCCAGGCCAGCCATATCTTCAAGATCTCCAAGCAGGGCTACGTGACCGACGTCTTCACCGAGGGCGCCGTCTTCCTGGCGCTGAGCGAGCAGAACGGCAGCGTGCTCGTAGCCTCGGGCAACGAGGGCAAGCTCTTCGCCATCGACCCGGCGGCCGAGAACCAGACCGTGATCTACGAGGACCGGCACGCCGCCCAGATCACCGCCGTGACCGCCTCCGGCGAGGAACTCTATATCGGCACCGCCAATGCCGCTAAACTCGTGCTGCTGACGCCCACCTACGCGTCCCGCGGCAGCTACGTCTCGGACCTGATCGATGCCGGCCAGCCCGCCAAGTGGGGCAAACTCCAGATCGACGCCGACATCCCGCGCGGGTGCAAGGTCCTCGTCGCTTCGCGCAGCGGCAACGTGAAGGACGTCAACGACCCGACGTTTTCCGATTGGACGGAGATGGCGGAGATTATCGAGCCGATCCAATTGCGCTGCCCGCTCGGGCGGTTCTGCCAATACAAGCTGGTGCTCGAATCCGACGACGGCAAGAAGACGCCGGTGATTCGTGAGGTCGCTGTCGCCAGTACGGTGCCCAACCTGGCGCCGATGGTCGCATCGGTGGAGGCGACGCGCCTTTCGGCGTCGGGCAAAGAAGGCGTGTTCAAGATTTCCTACAAGGCCGAAGACGAGAACGAGGACAAGCTCGTCTACAAAATCGACTTCAGGAGAGTCGGCCGGGACAACTGGATCGAGCTGAAGGACGAGACCGAGAGCGACAACTACGAATGGGACGGCAAGACGGTCGAGGACGGTCGCTATGAGGTCCGAGTCACCGCCGACGACCAGCGCGGCAATACGCCTTCGACCCGACTGACCGGCACGCGCATCAGCGACCCGATCGTCGTGGACAACACCGGACCGGTCATCCGCAAGTACGCGATCGAGAAGAACGGTAAAGCCGCCACGCTCAAGCTCCAGGTCACCGACGAGCTGAGCGTCGTCGGCAAGCTCGAATACACCATCGACAGCAACGCCGAGTGGAAGAGCACGCTGCCCGACGACTTCATCTTCGACACGACGGAAGAGAGCTTCACGATCCTCACCGAGGACCTCGAGCCCGGCGAGCACGTCATCGCGCTGAAAATCAGCGACGACGTCGGCAACACGACGTACCGGACGTACGAGGTCAGCGTGCTGGGACAGTAGAAACGTCGGTCGGTCGGTTGCGGTGGCGCGGCTGGTCTCGGTTGGGTCGCGCGTAGGGCGGTGCCGATCGACGCACCCGTTTGGCGAAACGAGCTGCGCAACCGCTACCACAGGACGATAAGGGGAGTACGGTGCGGACGATTTCCTTCGAGCAGGTCAGTCAGACGGTTGAAACGCTGTGCATCGCGGCCTGCCACGAATTGCCCCGGGACGTGCTCGACGCGCTCGAGCGTGCCGCTGAAACCGAGTCGAATCCTCGCGCCGCCAAAACCCTCCGCCAGCTCATCGAAAACGCCCGCATCGCCGCCCAGGATAGAATCCCTCTCTGCCAGGACACCGGCCTGGCGGTCGTCTTCATCGAGCAAGGCGCCGCCGTCGTCTGTGCGCCTGCCGCCGAACCCTCGACCTCCGGCCTCCGGCCTCCAGCCTCCAGCCTCCTCAGTGCCGTCAACGCCGGCGTCCAAGCGGGCTACGAGCAAGGCTACTTGCGCAAGAGCGTGGTGGCCGACCCGCTGCACGCGCGCGCCAACACCGGAACGAACACGCCCGCCATCGTTCACCACACGACCGTTCCCGGCGACAAGCTGAAGCTCACCGTCATGGCCAAAGGTGGCGGCTGCGAGAACAAGAGTCAGTTTCGCATGTTCCGCCCAACTGCTGAGCGTGTGGAGGTCACCGAGTGGATCGTCGAGGTGGTCAAGGCTGCCGGCGCGGACGCGTGCCCACCTTTTGTCGTCGGCGTGGGAATCGGAGGCGACTTCGAGCTAAGCTGCCTGCTGAGCAAGAAAGCCCTCCTGCGCAACCTGAGCGAGCCGAATGAAGATGGATTCTATGCGGAGATGGAACGCCATCTGCTCAGACGCATCAACGCGCTGGGCATCGGTCCCCAAGGTCTCGGCGGCGACACCACCGCGCTGGCGGTCCTGATCGAGACCGCCCCCTGCCATATCGCATCCCTGCCGGTCGCGGTCAACATCGAGTGTCACAGCCACCGCCACAAGACCGCGGTTTTGTGAAACGACTAGGGATGATCGATGGCTGACTGCGACTAGACAGCAACCACTGCCGTGTCGTCAATTCTCTCGGTACTGGGCCATCCATTCGGGCCAGGCGACCTCCCTGGCGGTGTTGAAGCGTTTGCTCCACTTGACGCGCCAGAGCTCTTTGAGCCAGATCTTGCGAACGGAGTAATCGAGGAACACCGCGTTGATGCCCTGCGCGTGACGGTCGATGCAGAAACGGTGCATTGCTTCTTCGTCACTGTAGTTGCGAGAGGTTCGCTCCGGAAGGGCCGGCGGTTTGTCGTCGTCGTCCGGCCAGCCGCACCAGAAGATGCAGTCCAGGAACATCGGAACCTGCGCCGCGCCTCGGATATTGGGCGTATTCCAGAAGGACTCTCTGGGCTTGCCGTAGAGTGTCGCGTCGGCGGCGACATACACCCAGCCATTGATCCCGTAACTGCCCCACGTGCCAACGGGCCGGTTGCCGCTCGGCGCGACGATACCCCAGGAGCTTTCCTCATCGCCAGAGATTTCGGACGTGGCGGTCGCGCCGTTCGGGGCCGCGATCTTCTTGGCCACCGGGCAAACGCGGAATTTCGGATCCTTGTGATAGTAGTCGTACAGCAAGTCGATCCAGCGGCCGGAGTCACTGCCGCGCCTGGGGAAGAGACCGTTGTTCTGGTCCGTGTACATGGCCCAGATCGTGCCCCACTGCTTGAGATTCGATTGGCAGGCGACGCCGCGCGCCTGGTTGCGCACGCGCGACAACGCCGGCATCAGAATGCCCATCAGGACCGCAATGATCGCGATCACGACCAGTAGCTCGATCAGGGTGAAACCCTCTCGTTCACCTCCGCACTGACGCATGGCACCTCCACACTCCTATCGTCTGTGAAACTGTGGCCTCGATCACGCCGGCAAGACGACACGCGTCCTCCAGGCCAGCAGGTGCGAGGCATCAACTTTCTTTGAACTGGGCCATCCACTCCGGCCACTGGAACGTGAGCGGTTTGGTTGTGTTGAAACGCTTGCTCCACCTGATACGCCACAATTCCTTGAGCCAGACCTTGCGAACCGAGTAGTCCAGGAAGACGGCATTGACACCCTGCTGGTGGCGATTGAGACAGAAACGATTCATCGCATTCTCATCGTCGGTCAGCTTCTGGCCATCGAAGGTCGGTGGCGGATCGTCGTCATCCGGCCAGCCGCCGAAGAACCAGCAGTCCATGAACAGCGGGATTTGCGAAGCTCCGCGAACCATGGGTGTTCTCCAGAAGTACTGCGCCGGCTTGCCACAGACAGTGGGTTCGCCAGGAACCTCGACCCACTCATTGATGCCGTAGCTGCCAAACGTACCTTCGGGCCGCTCGTTGCTGGCGCTGCAATAGCCCCAGTTGGTTTCCTTGTCGCCGGAGAGTTCCAGGACGCTGCTGCCTCCAGGCGGGAAGGTCGGGTAGGCAATCTTCTTGGCCACCGGGCAGACGCGGAACTTCGGGTCCTTGTGGTAGTAGGCGTACATCGTGTCGATCCACCGGCCCCGGTTGCCCCAGCGAGTATTGAACTGGCCGTTGTTGCCGTCGGTGTACATGAGGAAGAGCGTGCCCCACTGCTTGAGGTTCGACTGGCACGCGACGCCGCGCGCCTGGCTACGCACGCGCGACAGCGCCGGCATGAGAATGCCCATCAGGATCGCGATGATCGCGATGACCACGAGCAGTTCGATCAGCGTAAACGCCTTGTTCCGGTTCATCCCTGCGCACTCCTCAAAAGAGAGCCCTTATCTCGAAGCGTCCGACCGCCTGAGACAGCGGTCCCAACGATGCAACTCCACTATCATGCTATGCGGCGCTGCGGCAGGGTGCGGATGTAGACCGGTCAGCGCAGCCGATTCTCCTCCGTGCCCCAGACGGCAATCGACGACCACATCAGATCCTCGTTGCCTTGCTGCATCTCTCCGGTGCGCGCGACCGGAGGCAGACGCTTGCCCATCTCGATCGTCCGCTGGTCTTCCCATTTGTGGTAATCGGCGTGACCGTCGGCGAAGGAGAAATTCGTGCCGTCGCCGTGCCGGACCGGCGGCGGGTCCCACCACTGCCACTGGTTCGTATAGACGGTCCAGCCACCCATCGCCGAGGGACACGTGCCACCATCGTCGAGAAACACGGCGCGGAACGGCGCGTTCTTGATCTGCATGCGCTTGCGAATGATCGTGGCGCCCATGTCGGACCAGTCTTGCAGTTCATCGAGTCGGCGATGCAATAGGTCCGCACCGGCGGACTCCGCCAGCCATAACTGTCCACGATCTTGCGCTCGACGTTGGGACACTTGTAGGGTTTGAGGTCGCGCACGTAGGGGTAGAGCGCGCCATTCTGGATCGCCTGCTCCTTCTGGGCCTGGGTCTGGCTGCTCTCGTAGTCCCTCTGGACCCAGTACGGCCCGTGCGACATGATACCGTATTCGCCGGAGTCGCCATTGACGAGGTTGTCGTCGTTGGCGTCGGCGTACATGATCCAGGCCAGCGTCAGGTGCCGCAGATTGTTCAGGCACGTGATGCGCTTGCCCTGCTCGCGGACGCGCGCCAGCGCCGGCATCAGAACGCCCATCAGAACCGCGATGATCGCGATGACCACCAGTAATTCGATCAGCGTGAATCCCTTGCGTTTGCTCATTGTCCTTGCTCCGGAGGCAGAGAAGCACCGTCTCGGCCACTCATATATAGATAATTACGCTCTCAATAATCCTTGAACGGTCGAATCCAGTCCGGCCACTCGGTCGCGGTGACACCCCCCGCTTTCGTCCACGGACCGACGGTATTGTACTTCTTGTGCCATTTGAACGTCCAGAGTTCTTTGAGCCCGACCTTCCGGGCGGACCAGTCGGCAAACGACACGTTCTCGTAGCCGATGTGGCGATTGATGCAGGTGCGGCCCATGTGATTGGCGCCCCAGGCGGCCAGCTCATCCGCCGCCGGCCCTTCGGTGTGCTGCGGCCATAGATCGAAGCGCAGCGCCTCGGACATGACGGGAATTTCCGCAGCGCCTCTGACGTTGGGCGACCGCCAGAAGTTGGCGAGCTGGACGCCGTTCTCGAACGACGCCGGGGCTCCGGCCGGCGGGTCCAGCAGGTACGAGTTCAAGCCATAGCTGCCCGCGATGCCATCGACACACAGCTCCCCGACGCCGCCGACGGCGCGCGTGAAGATGCCCCACGAGGTGTGGATCGTCAGCTTGTTGTTGGGGACGCCGCGCTCGTCCTGATAGCTGCTCTTGTTCTTCGGGCAGAACCACGTCTTGTTTTGGATCCGGCTCTCGATCTTGTCATCCAGACTGGCGACCCACCAATAGAGCCCGCCGTTCTGAGTGCGCGGTCCAGCGAAGAACTTGCCGTTGTTCTCCTGGAGGTACATCGAGAAGACAAGGTTCCACTGCCTGAGATTGCCCAGGCACTGAACCATGTTGCCTTGCTCCTTGACCTTGCGTAGGGTGGGCATGAGGATGCCCATGAGCACCGCGATGATCGCGATGACCACCAACAATTCGATCAAGGTAAATGCCCTGCGCTTATCCACGCTTTGCTCTCCCGGGGGCGGAGGTTCACGGGGCGGCCCCGACGCGATGGGCTGGGGCCCAAGCCACACAGAGGCCATACACAGAAGCGGCCGGTCCCATTCGCCGGGCCCGGCCGTCGCGTGACAATCGCTGTCTCAATAATCTTTGTAAGGCCGAATCCAGTCCGGCCACCGATCGGCGGTGACACCACCGGCCACCGTATAGGGACCGGAGATATTGAACCGCTTGTGCCACTTGAAGGTGTAGAGCTCTTTCAAGCCCGCTTTCCTGGCAGAGAAATCGCAGAAGGAGATATTCACGTACCCGACGTGCCGATTCATGCACGCACGCGCCATATGGTTGTCAGAACTCCAGACGGCCTCTTCGTTCGCGGCCGGCGGGTTGGTGTGCTGCGGCCATAGGTCGAACCGCAACGCTTCGGCCATCAGCGGGATCTGCGCGGCGCCTCTGACCTGCGGTGTCTTCCAGAAATCCTGGGCGTTGCGGCCCTCCGACATGGCGCCGGTAGCTCCCGTAACAGAGAGCGTATAGCCGTTGATGCCGTAGCTGCCCGCGATGCCGTCCCGTGTCAGATTCGAGTGGCCGGACGTATAGATGCCCCATGCCGTGAAGATCGAGAGCTTGCCGCTCATGGTGCCGTCTGCCTCTTGGTACGTACCCTTGGTCTTGGGGCAGAACCACAGGGGGTTATCGATCCGACTCTGATCCTGCTCCTTCATCTGGGCGATCCACCAGAAGGCGTCGCCGGACGTACCGCTGTAGAACTTGCCGTTGTTCTCCTGAAGGTACATCGAATGGGTGACATTCCACTGCCTCAGGTTGCCCAGGCACTTGATCATGTTGCCTTGCTCTTTGACCTTCCGCAGGGTGGGCATGAGGATGCCCATCAGGACCGCGATGATGGCGATCACCACCAGCAGTTCGATTAGGGTAAAACCGCGCTTCTTCTCGTTCATGCCGTAACTCCTTCACGCAGAATGAACCGGACCACACCCGTTTGCTCGTTGGAGTAGATGCACGCAGACAGCGGTCTGTTCCGCTGTATCCGTGTTTTTTCACGCAGACCGAACACCTCGACCAGCTTGGTTCATTATAACCGCCAGTCATCCGGCCTGCAAACCCAAATCTCACAAACAACCTAAACCCCCGGACTTGGAGAGGCGATGGCCTGTATCGGTGGCCACGTCTGTAGCGCGCCCGTAGGGCCCGTAGGGCGAGCGTCCCCGCCCGCCAGTCGTGCGGGACGCACGACCTAACGACGGCAGAGGTCCGCCAGCGTGACGTACTGCTCGGGGCTGAGCTGCTCGGGGCGCAACGTTGGATCAAGGCCGGATCGGGCCAGCACGCGGGCAAGGGCCTCGCCTCCGCCCAACTCGGGCGGGGCATAGCGCGTGCAGGCTCTGAGCATCTTGCGGCGATGGCCCATGAACAGGCTCACAACCTCGCCCAGGAGCCCGATATCGGCGATTTGGGCACATCTTCGGCGATCTCGCACAAACCGGACGAGAGCGGAATCGACCTTCGGAGGAGGCCAGAACACGCTGGGTTTCAGGACACGGAGCATCTCAACCGTGCCGGTGGCACCCAGCAGGATGCTCAGCGAGCCATAGTCCCTGGTGCCCGGCCTGGCCCCCATCCGCTGGGCCACTTCTTTCTGCACCGTCACGACCATCTCATCGGCCACCAGCGGGCCCTTGACCAGGTTGAGCATGACCGCTGACGCGACGTCGTAGGGTAGGTTGGCCACCAGCAACAGCCGACCCCCACGCGGCATCGGGCGTCCGCCGGCCGCTTCCACGACGGTTGGATCGAACGTCCCCTTGCTGGAGAGGGCATCCGTCTGGACCAGGCGGACGTTCGGGGTGTTTGCCAGGTGCGAGCGGGCTATCTGGGCCAGCTTCGGGTCGATTTCGACCGCGATGACCAGGCCCGCGCGCTCTGCCAGTGCGCTCGTCAGGGAGCCGGTGCCGCACCCAACCTCCAGGACCGTGTCCTTCTCGGTGATCCCGGCCGCGTCGACTGCCAGGCGCATCAGGTTCAGGTCCACGAGGAAATGCTGACCGAACCGGCGATTGGGAGAAAGCCCGGCACAAGCAAGCAGTTGACGGATTTCGCTCTTGGTCTGCATCGCTGACATAGGTTCGACAGGTCTTATAGGACCCATTGGACCTATTGCTCTGGCCCTCGCGACCGGCCGCCGGCGACCGCAAGCTGGCCGGCGCGCCGGATCTGAGCCATGCGGACGGCGGTGAGAATGGCCGATTTCATGCTCGAAGGATCCGCCTGGTTGCGCCCGACGAGGTCGTAGGCGGTCCCATGGGCCGGAGACGTCCGCACCGCCGGTAGCCCGATGGTCACGTTGACCGCGTGCTCGAAATCGAGCAGCTTGATGGGGATCATGGCCTGATCGTGGTACATCGCAACGACCGCATCGAACTGACCGTGAGCGGCCTGGCGAAAGAGCGCGTCGGCGGCGATCGGCCCGACGCAGTTGATCCCTTGCTCCTGGGCCAGCAGGACCGCCGGACCGATAATACGCTGCTCTTCGTCGCCAAACTGGCCGTTTTCGCCGGCGTGAGGATTCAAGGCGGCGACGCCGATACGCGGATTATCGAGCGCGAAAAACTCTTTCAACGCGTCGTTGAGCAGGTCGATCGGCTCGAACACGCAACCGATCTTGAACTTGTGGCGGACCTCGAAGAGCGGTTCGTGGATCGTCGCCAGCGCGACCTTGAGCGGTCCGCTGACGAACATCATGGCTTTGCGCGGCGCCTTGTACTTCTGGGCGAACATTTCCGTATGACCCGGCCAGGCAGCATCGGCCAATCTCCAGCTTTCCTTGCTGATCGGTGCCGTCACGATCGCGTCGATGATCCGGTCCTTCTCCGCCTCGATCGCGTCGGTGCAGAACTTGATCGAAGCTTCACCGGCGACCCGGCTGGGCGCCTTCATCCACGGCGGCACGCTGAACTCGTCGTAATCAGCTACGACCACCTTGTAGGGATACTCGCGGCTGATCTTCTCGTGCTGGTGGCGGCCCCAGAAAGGCTCGATTTCGGCGCGGTCGGCGGCGTAGCAGAGCTGCTCGTTCATCCCGAAAACGATGAACTTGGCAGCGCGACGGACCTCGGGATCGGCCAGCGCCTTGACGACGACTTCGGGCCCGATGCCCGCCGCGTCGCCCATCGTCACGCCGATGACCATCTGATCGGAGATCGAATTATGATTGTTTCGGTTCATGCCCTTATCGAAAACCGCGTCATATCTTGCCCTCAGAAGCCCATTTGTCGCAAACTCTCGACCGTCAGGCTTTGACCTTGCGGCAGGATGGCCTCCAACTGCCTGCGCACGACTTTCACGATGATATCGATTTCGATGTTGACCCTGTCCCCTATACGGACCCGCCCCAGCGTCGTTCTGGCGAGCGTTTCCGGGATGGCCGCGACGCGGAAGCTCTCGGCTCCGAGCGCCGCGATCGTCAGGCTCACGCCGTCGATGGCGACCGAACCCTTGGGCACCATCTGTTCGAGCAGTTCGGACTCGACGCCGAACTCTATGTCGGCAAACTCGCCGGCCTTCTTGATGGCGCGCACTCTTCCGGTTCCGTCGACGTGTCCCTGGACGAAGTGACCGCCGAAGCGGTCCGTCGCTTTCATGGCCCGTTCTAGGTTCACCCGCGCCTGTGGTTTCAGTACTGATAACGTCGATTTCGCGAGCGTCTCGGCGCTCAACCCGAACGTCGCCAGCGTGCCGTCAAGCTTGCTGACCGTCAGGCACGCGCCGCTGACCGCGATGCTGTCGCCCAGCTTGCAGCCGTCGGCCAGCGCGCCGAGATCGACCACGAGCGACCCCCCGCCGGACGCGCCGCCCAGCGAGACCGACCTGACCTGCCCCACGCTTTCTATAAGTCCAGTAAACATTCCAGCTTAACTCACGAGAAAAACCATCCCGCCCCTCCGTAGGCCATACCTCCATGCTACGAATCCTCCCCCACCGCTGTCAAATGATTGTTGCAGCCCCTCCACGCGGGGAGGTTCTACAGGGACGACAATTTGGTTTGCCGCGGACTCGGGCCTGTGGTAACGTAGGCTGGCAAGAGGAGCAACGCGGCCCGGATCGTGCTTTGAGGAGATCGTGCCATGAGAGACTGGCGACAGGCTGTTCGGTTGGCGATTCTCACGGTAGTCGCAGTGGCCGTCCTGGCGCTAACGGCCTACAAGACCGAGCTGAACGCGGACAGGCTCTCCCGCTTTCGCCAGCGCGACCTGAGACAGCAGGCGGCCTGGGAGTTGGGACAGGAGGTGACGCAGGGACTGTTCCTGGCCTTGAAGGCCGGGATGACCTTCGACGAGATTGAAAGAGCATTCGGACCTGTGGCGGAATTGGAGAACGTCGCAGATTCACACCCGGCGGACGCGAGCACGTATTCGCTGTTCCACCCGAAGAGCCAGCGCACGTTCGAGGTTGAATTCCGCGATGGGCGACTCACCAGGGTAAGCTCCAATCACTCACCCAGCGATGTTGACACAGGGATCGTTTTGGAGACGCCGGCGTATCGCGCCAGCGAGTCAGTCCGAACTGCTGTCTCGTCGCTCAGCCTGCTCACCTGGATCGTCGTCTTGTGCGTCGGGATCGGTATCCCGCGGTTCAGGCACAATGCCTCGACCTTGCTGGTGGTCTTGTCCTTCGCGTGCGGACTCGGCTGGTTCCTCGCTCCGAACTATAGTCCCACGCTGCACGGAATCGCCAGCAACGACAACCTGGCTCTCTTCGTGTTCCTGCTGATCGGCAGCCTGGGCTTCGGCGCCGCGACGCGGCGGCCGCCCGATGGAAATGCGCCTGCCTGCGATAGATTCGACGGCGTCGCATTACGCGGCGAAGCACGTAGCTGACGACACACCTCGAATCACCGTTCTGTCCGCTTTTTGGTTGACACCTACTATCACAGATAGTACCATAACTCGTCGTAGGAGAAGCCACGGTTCCCAGTAGGAGTGACGACGATGGAAGTGGTGAAAAGGTGCAAAGTGGCGCTCGCGTGCCTGGGACTCTTGGCGGGGATTCCTGATGCAGCGTTCTCGCAGGTGCAGAACCCGATGGACCCGTCGTTGACGGAGCTGGGGTACATTCCGTTGCCCGATCTGGGGTTCGGGACGTATACGCGCGACGGCTATACGGAGATCGGCGGGCTTTATCCGGGCGGCTGGTGCACTCGACCACCTGAGCTGGAGGCGCGGGCGCTGGAGATCGCGCGAGACCAGATACAGCCGCTCGACGCCGACGGCAATCCCGATCCGGAACACGGCAAGATCGTCATGATGTCGGCGGGGATGTCCAATACCGTCATCGCCTTCGAGGGTCATGCAGGCGACGACTACGACTGCTTCCGCGAGCGGGCGGAACGGGACCCTGCCCGCAACCGGCAACTGGTCGTCGTCAACGGCGCCCAGGGGACGCGCGCGGCGATGGACTGGGCGCCGGTCGATTCGACCACGTACACGACCATGAAGAAGAACCTCGCCAAGTACGGCGTCACGGCCGCCCAGGTGCAGGTCGTGTGGGTCTTTCATGCCTTACGCGAGACGGGACCGTTCCCGACCTATGCCCAGGAGCTGCAAGGATACCTGGAGGCGACGGCGCGCAATCTCAAGGTACACTTCCCCAACGTCAAGCTGGCCTACTACACCAGCCGCGAGCGCGCCTACCTGATGCGCCGCAAAGGCGAGCCCGACTGCTACGAAGCGGGCTTCGCCATCCGCTGGATGATCGAGAGGCAGATGAACGGCGCTCCGCAGCTCAACTGGGACCCCGAGCAAGGCGAGGTCGTCGCGCCGCTGATCCTGTGGGGACCGTACTTCTGGTGCGACGGTCTCAGAGAGCGATCCGACGGGCTGATCTGGACCTGCTGCGAGCCGACCAGCGACGTCTACAATAATCCGCACCCTGAGGCGTCCGGCGCGCAAAAGTGCGCCGACCAGGTCTATGCCTTCTTCAAGACCGACCCGACGGCGACGCCGTGGTACTTGCGCCACAACGTGACGGACCTGCCGCCACAGGTGACAGCCTGCGCCGACGTGAACGAAGGCGACGCGCCGTTGACGGTACACTTTTCTGCGGAGGCGAGCGACGCTGACGGCGCGATCACCGAATACGTCTGGACGTTCGGCGACGGGACGTTCTCGTACAATCCCAATGGCGCGCCCGGCGGCGAGCCCTTCTACCTCAACCCCAGTCCCGTCAAGATCTTCCACAATCCAGGCGTGTATACCGCCTATCTGACGGTGACCGACAACGACGGCAACGCCACCGTCGCGACCGTCCAGGTCACCGTCACCGGCCAACCTCCCATGCCAACCACTACTGGCGACAGCCCGCCCGAGTCGCCTGGGCGGTCACGCTGACGTCGATTACGGCGAAGTCGGCCGGTCCTTTCTCCTGATACGTCGGCACGCTTTGCGGAACGATTCGATCAGCCGGTCGACGCGACGATCATCGGGATAGCGGCGCTTGTGGGAGACCAGTACCTGGCGACACACTGAAAGCCGCCCCGTCCGCCATAGCAGGGCGCCCAGCAGGTCTGTCTGCAGCCAGGATTCCTGCTCGGATTCCGGCTCGATTCCGCGCAGGCATTCGATGGCGCGCTGCAGATCGTAGTCTTCCATGATCGCCTTCAAGGCTTCGGCGTAACCGGCCTGGAACGTCCTTCTCCCGGCGGCGTCAACCATGATTGTGGACCTCGGCATCTTCATGACTCCAACGGTAGTCCAACCATTCCGGTACCAGCTTGCGGCAGCGGCCGGGTGACTGCAAGATTTATCGAGACCGAGGGCGCAGATCGCTCTCACAGTTTCCGTGTGCAGAGCTCGAAGTGTAAGTCTGGCCGGCGCCTTACGGTTCCGGCGTCATCCGCACGAGGTGTAAATGCCTTTTGCAGCCGGGTCGCCGCGCCGGCACATTGATCGTTGCACGACCGGTCCCTTTTTGCTTCCATGTGAGTATTTGGAGGACTGCATGATGGCTAAGAAGGATGGCCGGCACGACCCGCGCTCGCCGAGAGGCCGCCGGCAGCGCAATTCACCCAAACCCTCTGTCGGAAAACCCCAATTCCTGTGGACGGACCTGACCCACAAAGACAAGCTGGACGTGGTGTGTCGCCTGTTCTGCAAAGCCAAGAACGCCGATGCGATTGCCGCGCAGATTCACGAGGACTACGCGGGCGAGAGGTTCAACCGGCAGTCGGTCTACCCGATGCTCCTGGAAGCCGTCCGGGACGGCCGCTTGCGTTTCGTCCCCAGGCCCGACTCTCTGGTCTCCATAGGACTGCGCGACCGTTACAAATGGCTTAAAGACGTCAAGGTAGTCCACACCAACGAGTTTGAAGACGTCGCATACCAGGGCGCCGAGACGCTGATCGGGCTCCTGCAGGAAGTCAAGCTGAAGAAAAAGAAGCGGAAGGTACACGTCGGTTTTGCCGGCGGACACGCCGTGCGCCGCCTGGCCCAGATCTTCGCACAGAGTCTGGACGAATCGGACGCTTCTTTGCCGAAGACTCTTGTCCTTCACGCTCTGGTAGCAGGATTCGACGTGCTGGAACCGACGACCGACCCGAACACGTTCTTCACCCTCTTTCAGAACCACACGAGCGTGAATACCAAGTTCGAGTTCGTGGGACTCCACACCCCGCCGGTGGTCAAAGCCAGCGAATACGACGTTCTGAAGAACGCCGAGGGAATCAGGGAATCGTACGAACACGCCCGTGACCTCGACATCATCGTCACTTCGGCGGCCGACTGGTCGGACAGGCACAGTACGTTTCGCAAGTACATGGAGAAATCGGCGAACTGCTCCGAGGTCCTCGTCAACGCCGGCTGCGTCGGCGATATGCTTTGGCTTCCCGTGGGACCGCGCGGGCCGCTCGACGCCCAGACCCGGATTCGCTCCATGACCCTCGTCGAACTGAGCGAGCTTCCCGCTTTCCTCAAGAGCGGCAAGCATGTCCTGCTGGTGCTGGGCCCCTGCGCGATGTGCCAGAACACGAAGTCTCGGATTCTCTCCGGCATTCTGGCCTCGGAGCAGAGGTTGATTTCGCACCTCGTCGTCGATACCCGGTCCGCCAAAGAGGTCATGCGATAGGAGAGCCGCGCGGGCTCAAAGCGGATCCTGCTCGCTTTGCGCAGAGACACCAGCTTCACCCAGGGCACCGCGCGGTTCAAATCTCCCTTTCACGGTCCGAACGGACGTGATAGGATAGACCTCCGAACGCTCGCAGGGTCTGCAGGACACTGTCTTCCAGCGGGAAAGGAGTGAAATCATGAATACGATCTGGTTGAAGCTAGCCGCCGTGGCGGTCGGCATTGTCGTCGTGATCGTCGTCGTCAGCAAGTTCACCTCGAGCAACGAGACTCCGGCGCCGCCAGCGCAGACGCAGGAGGAGGAGAAGCCCAGGACCATCTACGATCAGTTCGAGCGGGACAAGCAATTCCTCGAGCGCGCTCAGCCAGCCAATGAGCCGGTGGTAACGCCAGAGCCTGCGACTGAACCGCAGACGGTCCAGGAAGTTCCCCATCAGGAGCCAACGCAGCAGGTTGCCCAGCCGCAAAGCCAATACGTATTGCCCAGCAGCATCACGCAGACCACCACCCTCTATTTCAAGCCGCTGGACGAGATCGACGACATCGCGGCCCAGCAGCTCATGCCTTGGGCCACCACCGGACGCAGCCTGGGGCGCCTGCCTTTCCTGCAATATGGCACGATGGTGAAGCCCTGCAAGGAGGTGCTGCAACGTTGGCCGGATAGTGAGTACGCCTTCCGCGCCAAGCAACTGCTCGAAGAAATCTTCGAGCGGTACGGCGACCAGTATCAGATCACCGAGCAGGACCTCGACATCAGCAGATTCCTGAAGTCAAGGCAGGGTACAGTGCCCATGGATGTGGAGCCGGTACAACGATGACGACAGCAGCGACGCGGACGATTCCGGTCATTTCGATAACAGCGGACTGCCTGCCTGAGGCCTGGGAGAAGGCGGTCCTGGCGGTCTGGGACAGAGGCTACGAGGTCAATACACAGTATGACAAGCCCGACGATCCGCCCAGCAAGGACGCTACGGTGATGATTACCGTGACGAATCCGTTCAACGAGCCGCGCATCCACAAGAACTTCCCAGGCGGTCCCGAGGAGCTTGAGGCCTACCGCCAGGAAGTGGTGAGCGGGATTCACGACCATTGGATCGACCCGGTCGCCGGCAAGTGGACCTACACCTATCACGAGCGGCTTTTCGCCTACAGCCCGGTGGCTGACCTGCGCCGTCCCAACAGCGCCAAGTCCTTCAGCGCCGTCAACCAGATTCGGTACATCATCGACAGTCTCGCAGCCGCCGGACACACGCGCCGCGCCCAGGCGACGATGTGGATGCCGACTGCCGACCCACAGACGGACGACCCGCCGTGCTTGCAGCGCATCTGGTGCCGACTGGTTGCCGACGAGACGGGCCAACTGACGCTGAACATGAACACGCACTGGCGCAGCCGGGACCTGTATAAGGCGTGGTTCATGAACGTCTACGCGCTGACCGATCTGCAGCGCACGATCGCCGAGGCCATCGCAGCCAAACGCGGCGAGCCGGTGCAGGTGGGGCGCTACGTCGATATTAGCGATTCGCTGCACATCTATGGCAGTTATTTCAAGGATGCCGCCGTGGAGATCGAGAAGATGCGGCGGACCTCCTTCGCCCAGCGCGCTTGGGAAAGCACCCATCCGGCGTTCGAGATGATGACGTTAGAAGCGCGCGAGAAGCTGGCCCGCGATCCCGACTGGTTCGCCAAGGCCAAAGGATGATGCTGCTTCGTCAAATCCGAAACAAGCACGTGGGCCAAATCCGAAATCCGAATCTCGAAATCCGAAACAAGCACAGATGATCCAAATCCCCATGTCCAAAACAAACCATCCCGACCCGCGAGAGCGTTTCGGTGATTTGAATTTCGGTCCTTTGAATTTGTTTCGGATTTCGACTCTGATGTAGCTTTCGATGTCCGATCACGCGAGAGACAGGGTTCAAGTCTGACGTGAGCAGATAGGAGTCGTACATGGCTTTGGTCGTAAACGGTGAACGAATCGACGACAACGAGATCACGCGAGAGGTGGAACGGCTACGGCCGCGACACGAGCAGGTCTTCGCGCAGAAGGACGCTCAAGAGCGCGAGACGCAGTTGCAGGAGTGGTCGCGCGAGAACGTCATCGAGCGCGCGCTCCTGCGCCAGGAGGCGAGGAAGGAAAGCAGCGAAGTCCCGGCCGCGGAGATCGAAACCGCCCTCGCGAACCTCCGCGCGCAATTCGAGAAGCCGGAGCAGCTCTACGCCGTGTTGGGAGTCGAGAACGACGACCAGGCAGCCGAAGCGATTCGCCGGCAGATTCAGGCGGAGCGCAAGATCGATGAGGTCTACGCTCGCGTGGGCGAACCCTCGGAGGATGAGATTCGCAAGTTCTACGAGAAGAACAAGGACCGATTCACGTCGGACGAGCAGGTCCGTGTTGCCCACATCGTCAAGTACGTCAACTGGCAGACGAGCGAAGCCGAAGCCCTGGAGACGCTCACACACGCGCGGAAGGAGATCGAGAGCGGCACGTCCTTCGAAATGATCGTGGACAAATACAGCGACTGTGCCGACAGCGGCGGCGATCTCGGCTTCGTCGCGCGAGGTCAGATGGTCGAAGAGTTCGAGGACGTCGTCTTCAAGCTTGCACCTGGACAGGTCAGCGACGTCTTTCGCACCCGCTTCGGGTTCCACCTCGCCAAGGTCTACAGCCAGACACCGCCCAGGCAGCTCGAGCTGAAGGAGGTCAAAACCCAGGTCCTCAACGAGCTCAAGGAGCAGATGCGCGAGCAAGCGCTCGGCGACTACCTCGACGGCTTGCGCCGCCAAGCCACCGTCGAAGAGATCTGACGGCGCGTGAGCCGGTTGAGGTGGCGCGGTACGTTGCGGTTGCATCCCGCGTGCGGCGGCGCCAGAAAAAACGCCTGCCGCAATTTGCCTGGCGGCATTTGTGTATTACACTTTAGGTAGTTGGACGGAGCATCACGAGCGACAAGAACCTCGGTCCCGGCCCGGCGCAGGCCCAGCGAGATCGGTGCAGAACCACGCCGAACGGATCCGAGAGCAAAAACCTCAAGTCCGACCTGCAAAGCAAGCTCGGAACTCGCTCTGAGTCACTGCGACAGCCTTTGGGGGGGCTATGTGAGTTTCTTTCCGAGTAGGCCTCTGCGTCCCTGACGCAGAGGCCGTTTTCGTCTGTCTGTGGTGTGACCTGTAGGGGCGAATCATCATTCGCCCCTGCCACATCCTGAGATTTCACAAGTAACCTGCTACTTTTTTCTGCCCATCATCCTCATTTGTGTTGACACGCTACATGTTGATCGTAGAATCGCCAAATGACTAAATGTGGGGTTGCTCTTTACACAGAGCAAAAGGGATCACCAAGAATGACTTGGCTTTCGGGGGGTGTGGCCAAAGGAGGTGCGTCGGGGTCGTGAGGTGTCCTTTCTGCAAGGAAGACAGTGATAAGGTGGTCGATTCGCGTTCGAGTGATTCGGGACGGGTCATCCGGCGCCGCCGTCAGTGCCTGGCCTGCAAGCGGCGCTTCACCACGTATGAAAAAACCTCCGAGAGCTTCAAGCTCAACGTGGTCAAGAAGGACAAATCGCGCGTGCCTTACGATCGCGAGAAGGTCATCGCCGGCGTGCAAAAGGCCTGTTACAAGCGCCCGGTCTCGGCCGAGCAGATTCAACAAGTGGCCGACAAGACGGAAGAGGATATCTTCCGACGGTTCGACAAGGAGGTGACGTCAGCCTTTGTCGGCGAATGCGTTATGAAGCATTTGCGCAGCATCGACAAGGTGGCGTATATTCGCTTCGCCAGTGTCTATCGCGATTTCCGCGATGCCGGTGAGCTCATCGACGAAGTGAGCCGAGCCATTCAGGAAACGGACGCGACCGAGCAACTGAAGCTGTTCGAGCAGTAGACAACACGGCATCGAGGCCACCGCTGTCCGGCCGGACGACCGGGGCGGTGCTCGGAAGCACATGTGGGTGTTTGCAGGGAGGCAACCCTCAACAGATGAAGAGGCAACTGCGGATCATAAAAGCCGACGGCACCACCGAGGCCTATCTGCACACGAAGGTCATCGGGACGATCAACAACGCGCTGGCGGCCGTGGACCAGGCGGACACTGCGGTCTCGGAAGACCTGGCCGAAGCGGTGACATTCTACCTCTACAACCAGCCGGAACGCCGCACGGTCAGCTCGAGCGAAGTCTTCTCGATGATCAAGGCAGTCCTGACTGCCACCGGCTATGAGGAAGCGGCTTTGGCGCTGACCAAGCACGCCTTCGAGCGCCGGCTCATGCGCGCGCGCACCGAGGTCCTCGACGTGGAGATGCGCGAGTTCTCTGATGCCAAGAAGCTCTGTCAGACCAAGCAGCCACCGGCTCGCGCCCGCTGGGACAAAGCGCAAATCGTACACGATCTGACCACCCGCTTCGGCGTCGAGCGCCAGACCGCACGGACCGTGGCATCCCTCGTCGAAGAGCGGATATTCCGGATGGAGCTGACGATGGTGCCGCTGAGCCTGATCCGCCAACTTGTCCTGGGCGAAACCGCGTCGATGCTCCGTGCCGAGCGAGAGCTCCAGACGGTCTAGGCGAGCAACATCTCTGCGCGATCGAGCACACTCTCGACCGACTCCTCTGCTGCGATGTCGATCCAGTTCACGTTTCTGAAGGTTCTGAACCAGGTGCGCTGACCCTTGGCCAGTCGGCGCGTGTTCTTCTTGATCTGCTCAACTACGTCATCCAGCGATGTGCGTTCTTCGATGTGCTCGATCATCTCGGCGTAGCCGATGGCGGAGCGGGCCTGCTGGCTCAGGGGTCTCTGCTCGGCCAGGAGCGAGCGGACCTCGTCGACCAGTCCCTGCTCGATCATCTTCTTGACGCGAGCGTTGATCCGCCGGCTCTCCAAAGCCTTCTCTCGCCTGAGCCCGATAATAACCCACTCATCAGTCGCGTTGGCGGCATCGAACTGCTTCTGGAAGCTGGAGATGGGCTGGCCGGTGAGCTGGTAGACCTCCAGGGCGCGGATGATGCGTTTGGCGTCGTTACGGTGAACGCGATCGGCGGTGGCGGGATCAGCCTGAGCCAGCTCCCCATGCAGCTTGGCCAGCCCTTCACGTTCGGCGCGGGCCTGCAACTCGGCGCGAATCTTCTCGTCGCGACCGGGCCCCGCGAAGAGGCCATATAGCAGCGCCTTGATATACAAGGCGGTCCCCCCCACGGCCACGACCCTCTTGCCTCGGCTGCGCACATCGCCGATAGCGGCGTGGGCCTGCTGGCAGAAGAGCCCCACGCTGAATGACTCGCTGGGCTCGACGACATCGATCATGTGGTAGCGGACCACCTGTCGGGCCTCCTGCGAGGGCTTGGCCGTGCCGATGTCCATGCGCCGGTAGACCTTCATGGAATCGACGCTGAGGATCTCGCCTTCGAGCCGCCGGGCCAACTCGAAAGCAAGCCGGCCCTTGCCTGAGGCGGTAACGCCCAGAATCAATATCATTGACGGTTTGCTGTCTGCCATCTACGATAACCTGCGGTCGATGCATCCCGCTCGGGGTCAAGCGTGCCTGCTCAGTGGCAGATATTAACCCGTAAAACGCATATCGTAAATATGTCTTCGACACCGCCACCCGACACCGAATTCAACGCGCTGCTGGACACTAAGGTCCGGATCGTCAACTCCCAGTTGACGCTGCTGCTCTCCGAGCAGCAAGGCATCCAGGAGGACCTGCGCGCCGCGCTGGCCTATACGCTCTCGGCACCGGGCAAGCGGATACGCGCGGCGCTGGTACTGTGGAGCTGCGAAGCGGTGGCCGAGCAGAACACCCACGAGGCGAGGATCGCCGCGGCCGCCATCGAGATGGTCCACACCTATTCGCTGGTGCACGACGACCTGCCGGCGATGGACGACGACGACCTGCGCCGCGGTTGGCCCACCTGCCACAAGGCATTCGGCGAAGCCACCGCCATTCTCACGGGCGATGCCCTCCTGACGCTCGCATTCGAGGTCCTCGCGAGTCGGATTAGGGATCCCTGGCTGGCCATGAGGTTGACCCGCCAATTGGCCGAGGCCGCCGGGGGCAGTGGGATGATCGCCGGCCAGATGGCCGATTTGAAGGCCGAGCGCACCGCCGGGAGCGTCGAGGTGCTTGAGTACATCCACACCAACAAGACCGCCAAGATGTTCCGCTGCGCCGCGGTGATGGGCGGTATGTGCGGCCAGGCTGAAATCGCGCAGCCCGACGGCGCGCCGGGGCGACTCAAAGGCGGGGCCGGCCAGTTGGACGCGCTGGCCCAGTACGGCCTGAAGATCGGCCTGGGCTTCCAGATCGCCGACGACATCCTCGACGTCAGCGCCTCCAGCGAGCAGTTGGGCAAGACCGCCGGCAAGGACATCAAAGCCAACAAGTGCACCTATCCTGCCGTCATCGGCATCGAGAAGTCCCGCGAGTTGGAACAGACCCTCGCGCGCGAAGCCGTCGAAGCCATCGAGCCGCTGGGTCCGGCGGCCAACCCGCTTCGACAGCTCGCCCAGGCGTTGCTGGCGCGCGAGAAGTAGCGGCGGCGCAGATCATCTCCCAAGAATCTCAACAACCTCAAGATTTTTTCCCCGCGCGCCGCCAGGGGGCTTATCAATACTGATAACCGCAACCGGCCTGGGTGGATTCCCCTGCGTGGACCCGGAATACCGAGAAAAAGCGGATGGGGATACTGGTACGGCGGTTGGGGCCGATAATCCTCGAAGCGCCAATTGAGAACGCCGCGTGACGACCGTCCCGAAAGGCTAAGGAAATTCGCTTGCCCGCGCCGATACAGTCAACGGAACTTTGGGGAAAAATACATGAAGACACGGATGTTCGTCGCCGAAATCCTGTGGTTGTTCCTCGGCCTGTGCCTCTGTCCGCACTCGGCGGACCCTGACTCTGAAATCAACCAACGCACGTGCCAACCGACAACCAGAACTCCAGGTTTCCCGCTTCGCGAGTGGAACCCGTTGAGTCGGGTCCGACCCCCGCCTCTGGGGACCCAGAGCACCCCAAAGACAACTGAATAGATCTGGCTACAACATGTAGCTTCGGTTACAAGCCAACAGGCCATAAGCTTGCCACTTATGGCCTTTTTTCATGCGCGGGACGCTATAAGGCAAGCGTCCTGGCTCGCCAGTCGTGCGAGAATACACGACCGACGAGGAGAGGCAAGCTGTTGCGTCTCTACCGGGAGTCTTTCCGTGGCCCCATGTAGGGAGCTCACCGCATGGGGAAGCGGGTGCAGAGGTCTCGGACGGCGTCGGCGGTTTCCTGGCGGAGCGATTCGTCGAGACGGTAGGTTCGCTCGTCGAGGATTTCGAGGTTGGCCAGGACGTGGTCGACCCGCTGGGCGATGGTCGTCATCTCGGCCGGACCCATGCCGTTGCGCGTCACGATGGGTGTGCCCAGCCTCATGCCGCTGGTGACCTTGGCACAGTGGCGGTCGTAAGGCAGGCGGTTCATGTTGATGACGATCCCGCAGTCTTCCAGGCTGCGCTGCGCGATCGCGCCGGTCAGACCGTTGCGGAACTGCGTCACGTCCACCAGGAACATGTGGTTGTCGGTGCCGCCGGTCAGGACGTCGTAGCCCAGTCCCTGGAACTCGGCGGCGAGCGCCTGAGCATTCTCGACGATTCGGAACTGCCGGTCCCGGTACTCGTCGGAGAGGGTCTCGCCGAAAAAGACCGCTTTGGCGGCGATGTTGTTCAGGTATGGCGTGCCCTGGAAGCCGGGGAAGGTCGTCTTCTCGACGCGCTGCCAGAGCGGGACTTCCCTCTTGCCGACCAGCAGCGGCGCGTCGAAGTCTTTGCCCATGACGATCAGGCCGCCGCGCGGGCCGCCGGGCTTGTAGGTGCTTGTCGTGGTGAAGTGGGCATAGTCGACCGGCGACGGATGAACGCCGGCGATGATAAGACCGGAGATGTGCGAGACGTCCGCCAGCAGAAAAGCATTGACCTCGTCGGCGATGGCGCGGAAGCGCTCGAAGTCGATGACCCGCGAATAGGCGCTGGCGCCGCAGATGATCAGCCGCGGCCGGAACCGGCGCGCCTGCTGCGCGATGGCCTCGTAATCGAGCAGGAACGAGTCTCTATCTACCTGATATTGCTCGACTTGGAAGAACTTGCCGGCGAAGGAGACGCGATCTCCGTGCGAGACGTGACCACCCTGGTCCATGCCCAGGCTCAGGATGCGATCGCCACTGCTGAGGATGGCAGCCAGGACGATCTGGTTGGCACTGGTTCCGGAATGGGGTTGGACGTTGGCGTACTTGGCGCCGAACGCCTGCCGCGCCCTGTCGATCGCCAGCGCTTCGAGGCGATCGACGACGGCGCAGCCTCCGTGGAAGCGTGCGCCGACGAAACCTTCGGTCGTCTTGTTCTGGACGGCACAACCCAGCGCCGCCAGGACAGCGCGCGAGCATTGATTCTCCGCCGCGATCAGTTGCAGCATGTTCTGCTGGCGGTCGTACTCGGCACCGATGAGCCGATAGACCTCGGCGTCGGCGCGCTCCAGCTCCGCCGGCAGAGCCCGGTGGTATTCCTCACTGCTCAAAGCCCTCTGACGAGCGGGCTCGATGATCTCATAGACTTGCTTGTCCCTGCGCTTGAGCGTCTCCGTGCTGTGCTTGTCCACCAACATGCCTGAACCTTCAAGTCCTTTCTCCGGTTGCGCAAATCACACCTGCTGCCCTCCATCTTATCGGCAAATCGCGTGGCTTAACTGAAAAAACCGCTAATCGTTCGGACAATATCGTTGTAAGTCACGTAAATCAGCAACGTCAGCACGAGCACCCAGCCGGCGTAGGCGACGATCCCCTGGGCCTTCTCGCTCAGCGCCGAGCCCTTGATTTTCTCGATCAGCATCAGGACGATCAGACCACCATCGAAAGGCGGAAGGGGCAGGAAATTCAGCACCGCGATGCTGGCGCTGATCAGGCCGAGGAAGTAGGCATAGTAGATCAGCGGCTGCGACTCGACGATCTGGTAGCTCGACACGACGATGCCCACCGGTCCCATCAGGAGTTTCGGGCTCAGCAGTCCGCCGATCAACTGCGCCAGCGTGATGTATGTCATGGTGATGAACATCACGGTCCGGCGGTATCCCATCTTGATGGCGTCGAGGGGCGCGGCGGCGCGGTAGAGCCGTTCCAGGCCCTTGAAAGGTAAGACCGCCAACGGGGTCGATTGCACCTGAATGGGCGCCGCGGCACCGGCGGCTTGCAGCGTCACGCCGCCATGGCTGCCGTCCTCAAGCCGGTATTCCAGAGCCACGGGTTGGCCTTCCCAGCGACGGACTTCCCTGATAACGTCGTAGAAACTGGCGACCGCTTGCCCGCCTACCGTCGTGATCCTCGCGCCGCGCGGCAGGTCCAGCCGGGCGACGCCCCCTTCCGACGCCACGGTCTTGGCCACGATGGCATGTTCGGCATCCAGGACGGGGAAGAAGCCAATCACGACACGATCATCAACCGGATCGCGCCGGGGCGTAACGGTAATCGTGACGACCCGCTCGGTGCCGTTGGGGTCGGCCCGCAACACCTTTACCGGCAACGGCTTGTCCTCGAACTTGACGGTCGTCTCGCGCAACTCCAGGTACGTGGGATTCTCGACCGTGTCCACCGCAACGATGATGTCTCCCGCCAGCAGTCGCTGCGGGTTCTCGTCTTTGTCATCGTTCGCCCTCTGGTCGTGCAGGACGCACAGGCGCGGGACGATCGAGTAGACGTTCGCCAGATCCGAGTCGGACTTGACGTTACCTTCGCCGGCCACCCAGGCGAGATCCAGCTCGGTCTGCACCTGCTCGGCGCCACCGTCTTTCGTCGTGCGTTGCGCTGTCACCGTCACGTTGGGCGAAAGAGCCTCGCGCACGATGGCGTCGAACGTCCACTTGTGCTCGACCGGCCGGCCGGCCACCGCGATGACCGTATCGCCCGGCAGCAAACCGGTTTGCTGCTCCAGCGCGTTCGGATCGCTGACCTGTGCGAGCGTCAGACTCAGCGGCTGCTCGATCCCGAACTCGCGCATCTGTGCGCCCGGCAGCTTCCGCGCGACGAGTCCGATCTCCTCCACGGTTCCGTCGGGATGTTGCACCGTTACCGGGACCGCCTCATTGGCATCCGAGAGGACGGCGGCCAGAGAGATGCTGGTGAAGTCGAGGTTTCGAGTTTCGCCGTCGATCTCGATGAACTCGTCGCCCGGCTGAAGACCTGCTTTGGCTGCAGGAGAATCCGGAACCACGTCACCAACGACGGGGGGTGGGAAATTGATCCCCACGAGAAACACGATCATCAGTACGATCGCGGCGCTGATGACGTTGAACGTCACCCCGGCCGCGATCACCGCGGCGCGGACGCCGACCGACTTGTTGGCGAACGAGCGCGGATCGCTGATCTGCTTGACCGGTCCGACGTCGTCCTGGCCCAGCAGCTTGACGTACCCGCCAAACGGGATCAGGCCGAAGCGGTATTCCGTGTCGCTTTCCTGGCCGCCTTTACCCAGGGTGAAAGATAGACCGCCTTCTTCCGCCTCCTGCGCCGATTCGCTCGACTTCGAGAAGAGCATCGGCAAGACGCGCAGGTGCAGTCCCTTGGCGGTACGCCGCGATCCGAGGACCGTCGGCGGCATGAAGAGCGAGAAGGCTTCCACCTTGATCCCGCAAAGCTTGGCCACGATGAAATGCCCGAACTCATGGACGAGCACAACAGCGCCAAAACCGAGTAGAACGACGGCGACATTGCTGACCACGCGCACGTTCCGCGCGATCAGGTACACAACGACAGCACCGAGAGCGAGCCAGAAGACACTGTTGAGAATCCCGCTCGGCGAGCTTCCTTTCTTCGACATCAAGTGACCCCTTCATTGACTATTGATGACGGATAATGGATGATCGAGGCGGCGCGGAAGCTTGCTGCAACAATCAATCATCAATAATCAATCATCCTTTCTAATGTAAGCCTGCGCTCGACGAGGCGTCGGGCCCAACCATCGGCGTCAAGCAACTCTTCCAACGATACGTTGCGCTGCTTGACGTTGTGCTCGTCGAGACAGCGTTCGACCAAATCCATAATCTGCACAAACCTGATCCGCCCGGCCAGAAACGCTTCGACGGCGGCTTCGTTGGCGGCATTGAAGACCACCGGCGCCGTCCCGCCCGTTCGCGCCACCTCGTAGGCCAGGGTTAGCGCGCGAAATGTCTCGGGTTCGGGCCTCTCGAAGCGCAGACAACCGATCTCGTCGAGTTTCAGCGGCTGCGAGAGCCCCGCGACGCGCCGCGGATAGGTCAGTGCATACTGGATCGGCAAACACATGTCAGGCCGGCCAAGCTGGGCGACGACCGAGCCATCCACAAACTCGACCAGCGAATGGACGATCGATTCGGGATGGATCAGAACCTCAATGCGATCCACCGGCACGTCGAACAGCCACCGCGCCTCGATGATCTCAAGCGCCTTGTTCATCATCGTGGCCGAATCGATCGTGATCTTGGGACCCATTCGCCAGACCGGATGCGCCAGGGCCTGTTCGAGCGTTACTTCCTCCAACTGGTCAGGGCTGGCGCCGCGAAAAGGCCCGCCGGAAGCGGTCAGGATGATCTTACGCACCTCAGCCACCAGTCCCGATTGCATGGCCTGGAAGACCGCCGAATGCTCGCTGTCGACCGGCAGGAGCGTGCTGCCGTGCTCGCGCGCGATCCGGGTGAGCAGCTCGCCTGCGATCGCCAGCGGCTCTTTGTTGGCAATCGCGAGGCGCTTTCCGCAGCGCGCCGCGGCCAACGCCGACGGCAGGCCGGCCGCACCGACCACCGCCGTCAGGACGGTATCCACATCGTCCGACTGAGCCAGTTCTGTGAGGCTTTCGGGTCCGACGAGAATCTCCGCCTTCTGGCCGTCCATCAAGGCGCGCAACCGCCTGGCATGGTCGCTGCTGCTGACCGCAACGAAGCGCGGCTCGAACTGCTTGGCCTGCTCGGCCAGCAGTTCGACGCTGGTGTGCGCGCTGAGCGCGACGACAACATAGTCCGGCCCGAGCGCGTCGATCACACGCAGCGCATTGCGTCCAATCGACCCGGTCGATCCCAAGATGGCGATTCTTCGTGGCATAGCCAAAGACTCGATTGCAGTCCTCTCCCCATACCCATCGACGAGCCCCGCAACGATCGGGTCGGGCCGGTCGAACGACAAGGCCGATAGTATGATAAGGTAGGCAAACTGTCAAGGTGAAAGACTTGCCGCACCAAGCTGGCAGGCTGAGCGGTCAACATCGGCCAAAGCGCATGATGGGCTCAGGCCTGCGCGGTCAGGTTGAGTCTTGCGGGACGGATGGTTCGTCCTCGACGTCGGGCCCGGTCCCATAAGCGCGGCACATGTCGAGCCCTCTGGGTCCCTGCTCGCCCCGCCGGTCCGATGCCGGAGCCGGTCTCTCGGAGAGGCGGCAGGGTGGGTCCCTTACCCACGCGTTGATGCCGGCGCGCGTCCGGACGCGTGGGTGAAGAACCCGCCCTATCGAGGGACGTCGCCTGCGACAGTGCAAACAGGCGAGATCTTTCAGGACCTTGAGTTGGGCGTCGGACCGGGGGGTGTGCGCCTGTCGCCTGTCGGCCCATGCCTGGGCGATAATAAGATGCGCGTGCCTCCGCCTGCGAGCGACCACTGTCTGACCCGCAATTTCTCTTAACCTGTTGTTCGATCCAAGCCTACAGGACGCCGATACCTTGAGACACGTGCGACTTGAACATAGGAAACCGCGGCCTCGTGCCGCCAGTTGAGTGAAAGGGAGACCGATGTCGAGCCAATCCAACAAGCATTGGACTGTCGGAGACATTGCGAGGAGGACAAATCGCCGACGTGCGTGTGCCCGCGTTCTCGCGGTCGTGCTGCTCGCGTCATTGCTGGCGGGTGGCCGGGCCGCAGGCAAGTCAGATCCAGGCGAGGACGAGACCCTGTTCGATATGTCCCTCGAGCAGCTCATGGAAGAGGAGATCACCTCCACCGCCAGTCTGACGCAAACCTCGGCGCGGATGACGCCGGCGGCGATGACGACCATCACCGCAGACCAAATCCAGGCCTCCGGCGCGCGCAGCCTCTTCGAACTGCTGGATATCTATGTGCCGAACCTCCAGTGGATCAGGCATCACTGGGAATCGGACCACTTGGGGTTGCGCGGCATCATCAACGACCGCGATGACAAGTATCTGCTCCTTGTCAACGGGCGAATCATGAACGAGCGGACTCATTTCGGCGCCTTGAGCGAGCGCGATCTGGTGATGCTGCGGGACATCCATCACATTGACGTGATCCGAGGGCCCGGCTCGGCCTTGTACGGCCCCGGCGCTATCGCCATGGTGATCAACATCGTCACCTACAGCGCCGCGACCTTCCAGGGCACAGAGGTAACCGGCCGTCTGGGCGCCGTCGAGGAGTTCTACTCGGCGGAATTCAAGCATGGCCAAACCCAGCCTGAGCAGGAGGCGGGCGTCTTCGTCTATGCCGGCATCGCGGACTATCCCGGTGCCAGTCGGTACGATGCCCCTCAAGTCTTCTCCTTCGATTTCCCCGAATCGGCCCAGTACCCTTGGGATCTTTCGGACCCCGGACCCGACCTGCCGGGTGAAGGCTATCAGGCGGGCGAGCCGTTCACGGAGTCCTTGGTCAACCGTGACGGCGCGACCCACCGGAACCTTCCCCCGCTGAAGCTGTACAGCCAGATCACCAAAGGTAACTGGGAGATCTGGGGCCGCTACACCCGAGGCGGCAAGCAGTTTGTCACCGACATGGGGACAATCCTTCACTATCCCTGGGGATGGGGCGATTGGGTCAGCAACTATGCGTGCTCGTCCGGGTATCAACAGGCCACCGGCTACATCGGCTATAAGAACGAAATCCGGGAGAACCTGACTCTCGACGCGGCGTTCAGCTACGACCTGATGGACCAGGAGCGTATCCTGCAGGGCGGTCTGAGCGAGGCGCATCGCGAGGACGAGTTTTACGGCAAGGTCCTTTTCAATTGGAATGCCAACGCGCACCACAAGATCGCGTTCGGCTCGGAAGTCTCTCGTGAAGAGTTCGGTATTGGCAGTCTGGGCTTCCCCGGCGATCCTGCCATCAGCTCGCTGCTGGGCAATCCCATGCCGAACTGGTCTACTACGATGTGGTCAATCCTGGGTGAACACCAGTGGACGATCGATGACCGCTGGACCACCTTCCTCGGCGCCAGACTTGACAATCATACGTATTCCGAGGACATGTTCTCGCCACGAGTCGCGGTGATCCACACCCCTAATCCCAAGGATACGTGGAGACTCCTCTGGTCGCGCTCCGTCCGCGCCAATTTCGCCGAGGAAATGAAGGCGCAGGCCCTTGCCGGCATTGACAATAGCACACCCGAGAAACTCGACAGCATCGAGCTGCGCTATGAGAGAACCCACAACGCCAGGCTGGACTTGGCCGCCTCCGCTTTCTTCCACTACAACCTCGAACTGCTAACCTGGTCCGGCAGCAACATCGCACCGGTAGGGACCCAGAGAGAGTGGGGCGTTGAGCTGGAAGCCATCTATCACAGCGACAAGACCCGCGTGATGTTCTCTCATGGCTTCACCAAACTCTATGACTTCGACCTCGACCCCAATATGAGCACGGTCAACACCGCCGAGCCCTACGGCTTTGGGGACGATCTGGCGAACTGGTCGAACCATGTCACCAAGATCGTGGGGCAGCGGAAACTCAATGACGAATGGACCCTTGACGGATCATTCAGAGTCTACTGGGGCTTTCCCGGCCTGAAGGACTACAACCGGTACAATCCCTATGCGATGGGCGGCAACACCGATGCGCTGCCGGCCATTGAACCCGGCTGGGACAAAGCCTACCGCGGCAACTATTATCTTAACCTGGGTCTTCAATACCAACCGTCCAAGAACCTGACCGTCAGGCTCGACGGCTACAACCTGCTCGGCATGTTCGATATCGATCTCAACAAGCGGAACTACTACAGCTCGCCCGGCGACTACCGTGCTCACGCCGCCGCGGTGGCCGCGTCGCTGATCTATAGATTCTGAACCCATGACCCGATCCATGAGAGGAATGGTGCTCGTTATGAACGATGGCCGGTTACGACATAGGCTGGCACTGGCTTCGATCGTCCTGGCATTGTGGACGACCGACGCGCTGGCCTCGGCAAGCTGGCAGAGCCTGCGAACGCAAGAGTGGCTATACAGCTTGTCTCTCGATGAGCTCATGAAGCTGCCGGTCGACTTCGTCGACGGTGGCTGTTGCGATGATGAAGACCTGTGGGAAGGGCCCGTTTCGTCGACGACTGTGGGAGGCGTCCCGCACAGTGGAGCGAACGGCCGCGTTATGTGCGACGAGACTCAAACACCACCGAAATCAATCACATGGGAAAACACCGACAATGGACGCAAACAAAACTAGGATTGAATCTGACGTGAAGACATGGACCTGCGCCCCGCTGCTGACGGTCGTGCTCCTGCTCGGCGCGAGCATCCCCACCACGGTCCGGGCCGACGAAGCCTCCGAACGGGAGTACCAGCTCAAGGCAGCGTTTCTTTACAACTTCATCATGTTCATCGACAGCCCTCGATTGGCCCCGCCGGACGAGGCCGATCGGAACGCCCCGCAGGCCAGGAAACCGATCTTGATCGGCATCATCGGCAAAGATCCGTTCGGCGCCGCCTTCGAGCCGTTGAAGAACAAGGAGGTTCGAGATCGGCCCGTGGTCGTCAAGCGGTTCAAGGGTCTCGAGTTGCCTGTTGACACCGACGACGACGAAAAGGACGTGTTCGGCGACCTGGAGGCCGTGAGGCAATGTCACGTGCTCTTCATCTGTGCCTCCGAGCAAGCGCACCTCAAGGCGGTCCTCGGTCCCCTCAAAGGCCACAGCGTTTTGACGGTGTCAGATGTCCCGGGGTTCCTCGAAGCCGGCGGCATGGTCAACTTCATCATCGAAGACAAGAAAGTACGATTCGAGATCAATACGGGCCCCGCCGAGCAGGCCCGGCTCGCAATCCGGTCCAAGTTGTTGCGACTCGCCCAGCGCGTCATCAAGAAGGACCTGGGGGAAGGACAGACCGATGGAGGAAATGAGCCACCATCCGGAGATCAGTAGCCATAAGCCGGTCACGCGGGCCTGGATGCGGGATCTATCGCTAAGGCACAAGCTGGTGGCGATCATCATGCTCACGTGCGTCAGCGCGCTGTTCCTGGCGGGCGCGGTCTTCACCGCGTGGGAATGGACCAGCCTCCGCAAAGGCATGGTCAGGGACCTCTCCACCTACGCGGACATTCTCGCCGACAACTGCAAAGCGGCTATCACCTTCGAGGTGGCCACCGATGCGAATGAAGTCCTGAGGACGGTCGCGGCCGTGCCGTCGATCCTGCTGACCGGTGTGTACAAGAAGGATCGCACCCTGTTCGCCGCCTACCGGCGGCCCGATGCCGATGTCACGGTACCCTTGCCGGAACACCTGCCCCGCGGCCACCTGTTCAAGCACGGACGTCTGACCCTGGCCCAGCCGATTACCCTCGAAGGCGAGACGATCGGCACCATCTGTCTGATCTCCGATCTCGAGCCGATGTACACCCGACTCGCACACGGCATCGGCGTGATTGTCAGCATCCTGATCGTCGCTTCCCTGGCGGCCTACCTGGTCTCCGCCAAGGTCCAAGGGGTCATCTCCTCACCCATTCTCTACTTGGCCGGCGTCGCCAATTTCGTTTCGCAGAAGAAGCAGTACGCCATCCGTGCCGAGCAGCACAGCACCGATGAGGTCGGCCTGCTCATCGAAGCGTTCAACGAAATGCTGGAACAGATTCAGCAGCGCGACACCGCCCTGGTCGGCGCCAACGAGCAACTGGAAGCCCGGGTCCGGGAGCGTACCGCCGAGCTGACCCGGACCAACGAGAAGCTCACCCGGGAGATCGTCTTTCGCAAGAAGGCCGAACAGATTCTCAAGCAGCGCACCGAGCGGATCATCCACCATCAGAGGACCCTCGTCAAACTCAGCAAGTATACCCACAAAGACCTGGCCTCTGCCATCCGCAAGACCACGGAAGAGGCCGCCCGCACGCTCTCCGTCGAGCGCGTCGGTGTCTGGTTCCTCAATGACGGCTCCGACGAGTTGGTCTGCGAGGACCTCTACCAGCAGAGCCGCGACAGCCACGAGGAAGGGCAACGGCTCGAGGCGGCGGACTGCCCCGGCTACTTCCAGGCGATCGACAGCAATCGCATCGTGGCGGTTGATGACGCCAGAAGAGACCCACGCACACGCGAACTGACGAAGGAGTATCTGGAACCGGCCGGAATTACCTCCCTGCTGGACGTGCCGATTCGGCTGCACGGCAAGACGCTGGGCGTCCTCTCCCACGAACACGTCAACGCCGCGAGGGAATGGTCGCTGGAGGAGCAGGATTTCGCGGCGTCGATTGCCGACATGATCTCCCTGCAAATAGAGGCCAACGAGCGGCAGAAGGCCGAACGCGCCTTGGCCAAGGCCAACGAACACCTGGCTGACATCGTCCGTGAGTTGAGACGCTCGAACAAGGAATTGCAGGATTTCGCCTACGTCACCGCCCACGACCTCAAGGCGCCCTTGCGAGGCATTGGCACCCTGACCGACTGGATCACCTCGGACTACGCCGACAAGCTCGACGAGCAAGGACGTCAACAGCTTCAGTTGCTCAAGGGCCGCGTCTCGCGCATGAGTGAGCTGATCGACAGCATTCTGCACTACTCAGAGATTGGCCGAACCGCCAAACGCGTTGAGTCCGTCGATCTGAACGGGCTGCTGCCGGAGATCGTCGGCCAGTTGAGCCCGCCGGAGAATATCCAGATTACCATCGATCCGGATCTGCCGACGCTTGTGGCCGAGAAGGCCCGCCTGATCCAGTTGTTCCAGAACCTGATCGGCAACGCGATCAAGTACATGGACAAGCCGGCGGGACGTATCGACGTCAGTTGCGTCTCACAGGATGACCACTGGAAGTTCGGCATTGCCGACAACGGACCGGGCATCGATCGCAAGTATTTCACGAAGATCTTCCAGATGTTCCAGACCTTGACGCGCCGGGACGAACTGGAGAGTACCGGCATCGGCCTGGCGGTGGTGAAGAAGATCGTGGACCTCTACGGAGGCAACGTCTGGGTCGAGTCGACGGTGGGGGAAGGAACGACGTTCTATTTCACGCTGCCCAAGCAGCCGGTGGCGGCCCAAGAGGCGGTCCTGGTGACCGATGAGGCGTGTCTGAATTGAGATGAAGAGTAACAGGGATCGGGATTTTCGGGTGTCTGTCATGGAGCATAGCATGAGAACAACGATCGGCAGAGCCGTGGTTTGTCTGTGCGTCATGGCGGTTGCCACACGCAGTACGCACGCCACTAATGGCATGAAGGTCATTGGGGTCGGTCCGGTGCAGCGATCCATGGCTGGGTCGGGATCAGCACTGCCGCTGGATGCGGCGACGGCCATGACTAATCCGGCCGTTGTCGAGCATCACGTCACGGCCGGTCTCGGCATCAAGCTCAAGCAGAACACGATCCTTAACATCGCGGTCATGGTGGCACCGAAGGTGAGCCTTGCCACGGCCAACTCCGCGCAGTTCATTGACCGCGCCGTCACAGAGATGTCTCAGTATTCTCTCGATGTGGGTCTGGCGTTGCGACTGTAGTCGCGCCGGGCTTCGTCCGTCTTGGAGCTGACAAAAATGAATGCCGATACACAAGCTACCCCCGAGCAAAGGACCGCCGACCTCTCTCTGGACTGCCGAGAGCTGCGGTGTCCGCTGCCGATCGTCAAGATCAGCCAGGCAATGAAGGAAATGGCATCCGGCCAGACCCTGTGGGTGGAAGCGGATGACCCCGCTTTCGAATCCGATCTGGAAGCCTGGGTGCGCGCGACCGGACACGAACTGCTGCAATTCTCCGAGAGTCCGACGCAGCGGGCACTGCTGCGGAAGGCGCCGCCGGCGGGATGGTCTTGATGAGCCGACACCCTGAGCCGACAGCAACAGTGGCCGACCCGGCGCTGATCGAATACGCCGAACGCCTGGTGACCGCCAAGGTGGCGGAGCGACTCGACGCCCTGAACGGACCGCTTTCGCAGGCAGAGCCGAGTCCTTCGACGACTGCGCCCCAGTTGGCCAACCGCGCGACGGTGGTGGCCTTCAGCGGTGACATGGATAAACTTATGGCCGCCTTCATCATCGCTACCGGCGCCGCGGCACTGGGCATGGAGGTCTCCATGTACTTCACGTTCTGGGGCCTGGCGGCTATCAAGAAACGCACCTCCTTCAGACGTAAGAAGGTCACCGAGAAACTCATGGGCCTGATGCTGCCCTCAGGTCCGGCCACGGTCGGCACCTCGAAGATGAACCTGCTCGGCATGGGGCCGGCCTTCTTCCGCTATGTGATGAAAAAGAAGAACGTCCAGACCTTGCCCGACCTGGTGGCGCTGGCGCGCCAGACGGGCGTGCGTCTGGTCGCCTGTCAGATGTCGATGGACGTGATGGGCATTACCCCGGACGAGCTGATCGACGGTGTGGAATATGGCGGCGTGACTACCTATCTGGCCGATGCGCGCGAGGCGCGGATCACGTTGTTCATCTAGGACGGCCCCATGACGGAACCAAGAGAATACGATCTGCAAGTAGTGATTGCCTCGGGCCCCGAGGCGCTGGGGCGGGCCGTGCTGGGTCTTGCCTTCGCCATCTCGGCCGTCGCTTCGGGAGTCAACGTGCTGGTGATCCTTACGCTGAATGGAATCACGTGGCTGACGACCAACGAGCCGTCCGCCGAACATAAGATCAATGGCTTCGACTCGGTCAGGAGCTACCTGGCGATTTTGAAGGAGGCCGGCGTCGCGGTGCGACTCTGTTCGGCCTGTGTCGCCGGCCATTGCGCCGTGCCCCCTGCCGGCCATGACGCGCTCCGGGAGAAACCCTACATCGGGCTCGCCGAGGCCGCCATCCGGGCCGCCAGGGACTCGGTGCAGACCGTGGTCTTCTAGGAGCAGGGCGATTACGCCGTTAAGAAAGGACAGTGGGTATGTGGGACCAGGCCGAACGTTCGCAAACGTGCCAAGCTACTGCCGGGCCTGACGAGTTGCGGCGCGTGAACGAATTGCTGCAGCAGGAGAACGCCAAGCTCAAACGGCAGGCGCGCGACGTGGCGGAGGCCAACGCTCATGCCGCCGAATTGATGGTCCAGCGCGAAGAGGCCGAGGACCAATTGCGCCGCGCCTACGACGAGATGGAGGCCAGGGTCCGGGAGCGGACCGCCGAGCTGACCGCGGTCAACGACGAGCTCGCCAAGGAGATCCGCGAACGCCAGGGGATCGAGCAGACGCTGCGCGAGAACGAACAGCGACTCAACACTGTCCTGCACGACATCCTCACCGGCGTCCTTATCGTGGATGCCGAGACCCGCGAAATCACGGACGTGAATCCTCACGCCGCCGAGATCATCGGCCTGCCCGGAGAGGAGATCATCGGCAAGATCTGCCACAAGTTCGTCTGCCCCGCTGAGCAGGGAAGCTGCCCCATCGCCGACCTGCACCAGACCGTGGACCAGTCGGAGCGCGTGCTCCTGCGCGCCGACGGCCGCCGGGCGCCGATCCTCAAGACGGTGACGTCCGCCCAATGGCAGGGACACAGGTACTTCATCGAAAGCTTCATCGACATGAGCGAACGCAAGCAGGGGGAGGAAGACCTCAAGGAATCGCTCTCGCTGCTCGAAGCCACGCTGGAATCCACCGCCGACGGCATTCTCGTCGTCAGTTGTGACGGGACAATCAAGAACGTCAACCGGAAGTTCAAAGACCTTTGGCGGATTCCGGACGACCTGCTCGCCTCGGCCCACTGTCATCAGGCTCTGCCGTTCATGCTGGGCCAGTTGAAGGAGCCGGATTCGTTCGTCGCGCGCATCAACGAACTCATGAACCGGCCCGACCAGGAAAGCTTCGACACCGTCGAGCTGCTCGACGGCCGGGTGTTCGAGCGCTGCTCGAAGCCGCACGTGGTAGGCGACGCCATCGTCGGGCGCGTCTGGAGCTTTCGCGACGTCACCGAGCAGCATCACGCGCTGCAGAAACAGGAGGCGCTCATGCGTCAGGTGGCCGCGGTCAACGAAGAGCTGACGCACTTCGCCTACATCGTCTCGCACGATTTGAAGGCGCCGCTGCGTGGCATCAAGCTTCTCACCGAGTGGCTGTGCACCGACTACGGCGACAAGCTCGGCGACGACGCCAAGCAGCAGCTCGACCTGCTCCAGAGCCGCGTGGGGCGCATGCACAACCTGATTGAAGGCATACTGCAGTACTCACGCGTCGGACGCGTCAAGGAGGACAGGGTGCGCATCGATCTTAACGTGCTTATGGACAACATCGTCGACGCCATCGCGCCGCCGGAGCACGTGCGCATCAGCATCCAGGGTCCGCTGCCGACGATCATCGCCGAGAAGACGCGCGTCAGCCAGGTCTTCCAGAACCTGATCACGAATGCTGTCAAGTACATGGACAAGCCGCAGGGACAGATCACCGTGACCTGCGTTGAGGACGGAAACGCCTGGAAGTTCAGTGTGACCGACAACGGTCCCGGCATCGAAGAAAAGTACTTCGAGCGGATCTTCCGCATCTTCCAGACGCTGGCACCAAGAGATGAATTCGAGAGCACCGGCGTCGGCCTGACGCTGGTCAAGAAGATTGTCGAGCTCTACGGCGGCAAGGTCTGGGTCGAGTCGGTCGTCGGCCAGGGAAGCACTTTCCACTTCACCTTGCCCAAGCAGTCGTCCGCCGCCGGGTCCCAGCCGGCCGCCGATCAAGACGAAGACACCGAAGGGAATATGACCGCATCATGACAACCCTCGGCAGCAACCGCCTCAGGCAGAAGCCTGCAAGACGGAACTGCCCTGCAAGAGAGAAAGGATGATGAATGAGAAGTGCTAAATCTGTGCTGCTGGTGGAAGACGACGCGATCGACGCCATGACCGTGCAGCGGGCCTTCAAGGACCTCAAGCTGACGAACCCGCTGGCGCACGTCACGAATGGCGAAGAGGCGCTGGACTATCTGAGGAACCCCGAGAACGAGCATCCGTGCGTGATCCTGCTCGACCTGAACATGCCGCGGATGAACGGTGTCGAGTTCATGCGCGTCGCCAAGGCCGACCCGGACCTCAAGCGCATCCCCATTGTGGTGCTCACGACCTCGACGGAGGACAGCGACGTCATCGACAGCTACAAGCTCAGCGTCGCCGGCTACATCGTCAAGCCGGTGGACTACAGGAAGTTTGTCGAGGCCATCCGAACCATCGACCTATACTGGACGATCAGCGAACTACCGAGCCCCGGAGGATACCATGAGCGCGACAGCGTTGAGTGCGAAGCCCATACTGCTGGTTGAGGATGACTCCGTCGACGCCATGACCGTCCGGCGTGCCCTCAAGGAGGTCGGCAGCGCCCGGCCCCTCGTCCATCAGATCAACGGCGAGGAGGCCCTGAATCATCTGCACGGCGCTGATGACAACGCCTTGCCCGGTCTGGTTCTGCTCGATCTGAACATGCCGCGCATGAACGGGCTGGAGTTCCTCGAGCACAAGCAGGCCGACGACCGTTTGCGTGACATCCCGGTCGTGGTCCTGACGACGTCCACGAACGCCCGGGACATCGAGCGCAGCTACGAACTCGACGCCAAGGGCTACATCGTCAAATCCATCGATTACGGCGAATTCGTCGACTCGATCAGACATCTGGATATCTATTGACGTCTTGTCGCCCCGCGCGACGGCCGACTCAGGTGCCCTCGGCCGGGGAGTTTCCGCGCCGGTTCCGCAAACGGAATTGTCGCGGCGTGACTCCCACCGCCGCCTTGAACGTGCGCGTGAAGTAGCTCTGGTTGTTGTAGCCGACCTCGAAACAGATTTCCGTGCAGCTTCGCTCCGTGGCCAGCAGTAGGAGCTTGGCCCGCGCGATCCGCACGCTGGTGACGTAGTCGAATACCGTGATCCTCATCTGCTCCTTGAACAGGTGGGCCAGGCGCGACGCGCTCAGATGCGCCGCCCGCGCGATTTCCGCCAGGGTCACCGGTTTGTCGTAGCTGGCGTCGATGTAGTTGATCGCCGGACGAAGCTGGTTCATCTTCCGCCCATCCTGTGACGTGTAGACCAGCTCGATGAACTCGTTCAACGCCGCACTGATCCACGCGCACAGGTCCTCCTGGTTGTCGATCGCCATGACCTTGTTGACGTAGGTCAGGTTGCGTTCGAGCATGACGTCGATGCTCACGCCGCCCTCGACCGCCGCACGGCTCAGCACGCTGACCAGCTCCAGCAGCCGGGCCTTGAGGATGCCCAGGTCGCCAATGTCTTTGAAGAGGATGGTGCCGAGGATCGCGTTGAGGATCTCCTTGGCGCCGGTCCGGTCGCCGATCTTGACCTTCTGCAATAGCGCCCGCTCGCTCTCCAATGGGTACTGCCACTCGGCGCCGAGCTTCTTACGCTCCTGGATAAACTCGCCCAGCTCCGATTGCTGCTTGGAGCGCTGGCGCCGCCAGCGAATCGCGCGCGCGTCGAACCCGCCGACCTCGTAGAGCAGATCGAAGAGGAACTCCGCGGCCTCGTGAATCTGCCTTCCGCGCACGACCGGCAGTGCCCGGAGCCCTGTGACGATGTCCTTGCGCTCGATCGCCAGCCCGCGCAGCCGCGTCTCGACATCGCGTACGAGGATCGGCGTCACCGGCTCCCAGAGGCACTTGCCGAAGAACATCCCGCCGTGCACCGACTCCTTGTCCACGACCGGCACGCAGACGACCACGACCCCGGCGTGGCAGATCGTGATAAACGACTGGCCCGTCTCCGACGCGATCCCCACCGCCCGCCGCCGCTCCGCGACGCAGCGCGCGTCCCCTTGCGGGTCGGCCTGCACCAGCGCACAGAACCGGGGCCGGCAGTCACTGCTGCAAAACCGCTCCAGAGCCACCCCGTCGACCCCCGCCGTCTCCAGCCCCAGCCGAAACTGCCCCCGAAACGCCCGCGCAATCCGCCCAAACCCCTCCGCCGTCAACAACTCACTCAATCCAGCCTTCTCAGCCATCGCACCGCCCAACCCAAATAGCAAGATAGTGCCATTATACCACATCCTGCCTGCACGTAGGCCGCACCCATCCGCCCAGTACCACAAATTGGCTTTGGTTCGCGCGATTCCTCCCGGGGGGCAGAACGGCGGTAGCGCAGATGTGAAAATGCGACGGACGCCAGCAAATTGGGTTTGTTCTCCACCCCACCGTCGCTCTTGAGCCGCAAACGCCAGAAATTGGCTTTGTTTCGCGCATTCGCCGTCGTCTTGCCCTCTGCCCTCCGTCGTCGGTCCCGCACGCGCGTTTCGCAGGCATGCGCGACCCGGAATCGTAGAATCCTGATGCTTGTTAGTCTTGGCGACCGTCACCATTCGCTCTCTCGCTGGTCGATAAGTCATATTCAATACTGGCGAGTCGATTCATATCGTTGTGTATCTATCATACTCGACTCAGGCGTATCTGCAAATGAAAAACGAGCAAAATCGGGAGGGACTTCTTTCGCGCGCATGCCTGGGCTTCTCCCCCCACCCCCATGGTACACACCTCCCAATGCGCCAGCTACACAGGAGCCTGAAATCCGCCATGCGCATCACCCCCGATACAGCGGGGTGACAGACCACATTCCCCCGTTGTCCTATCGCTCAATCCCGTCAATATGATACAATGGGAATTGTACGCATTGTCCGTGCAATGCGCGAAAAACATGGCGGAAGGCAAATGCTCTCAACCTTCAAGTCGAGGAGCCGCCGAAGCGTGCCATATGTCGAAGCGTAGGAATAGGACAAAACACAAACGAAGTCGAAGGCCGAAGAAGCCAACGAGACCCCCTCTTATACGACTTGAAAACCCATTTGCAGGGATCCCCGGGCCTGAGTTGACCGCAGCACTTGTAGAAACTGGCAAGGCATACGCCGAGCAGTTTGACAACTCCTTGCGCAAGCTGCGCAGCCTCCTTGAATCTGCGGACCTCTTGCACGTTCTTTCCACAGTGGCTGCCCTTGGGCTTTTCATCGGTGTAACGGAATCGGGAAAGATGCAGAAGAAAGACGAGGGGGCTTCGATAGGCCAACCTCATGTGGAACTTCTACAGGCCCTAGCTCTACAAATGCCTCACTCTCAGCAGTCGTTCTTTCCGGCAGGTCCCGAGAAGGTACAGGAGGTCTGTGACTTACTACTCAGCTTGAGCGCGGCATTCGACAACAAGCGTTATGCTCAGCTGGCCAGCGCGGAATCGGAGCAAGAGAAGGCCGTGATGCTTGTCCAAGAGCGGCTGCGCCTTCACACCCATCGCGTGCGCAATTGGGGATACTTCCGAAACGTGATAGCCATCATCAGAGATCTCTACGGTCCGCTCGATCCACAGTTCCAGGAAGAGGTAGGCGTAAGCGCCACACGTCTCATCGACGCGTTCGAGGGTTTGGTCAGCACTGTCGAGGCCCGCTTCAACGAGTATCGAAACCGATTGCGCCCCGCCATACAGGCGCGGACGCTGCAAGACATGGCCACCGAGTACTACAAAGCCTTCCCCGAGATTAAGGACGAAGCGGACAAGCTCATAGCGTTATTGGAAAGCAAAGAAGTGCCGTTGCGCACGGCAAGAACTCTATTCTTGAGCCATGCGACGCTGTTCCTGCGGGACCTCTTTATCTTCTCGATCAGTGGTATCTCGCAAATGATCCAATTACCGGGTCCTACGTTGAAACGCGTGCTCGGGAGATTGAGCCTCTCCTTTGGTGATCTGGAAACACAGAACCCAGAGTCGTTCTTCCTCGCCAATCCGGTATGGACGAGACCCTTGATCCACTTGAACGAAGATGAATACTGCTGTTTGCTGCCACAGGCCTTCTTCAGTTTCGCACTGCCTATTCTAGACGGGCTACTTTCCTGGTCTTCGGCGACCCGAAAAGCCTGTGCGGGGAGGAGAGCCGAGTTCCTTGAGACCGAGGTGGAAAGACACATCAGGCGCGCATTTCCGCTAAGTCCCGTCGAGAGGCACTTTGTTTGGCAAGATGGAGATGTACAATACGAAACAGATTTGATCGCCAGAATTGATTCCTATCTGTTAATAGTGGAGGCCAAGTCCGGAACCGTGTCTTGGCCCGCCTTACGCGGGGCGCCAGCCAGAGCCAAACGTCACATCGAGGAACTTCTAATTGCGCCTGCGGTACAGTCCCGACGTCTTGAGAAGAAGATAGAAGTGCTGTCGTTCGCTCCGAATGGCGAAAGTCTTCTGGAAAGGCTCCTTCCATTCGATTCGCGAGGAGCGCATGAAACGATTCGATTGTCTGTTACCATCGAGGATTTAGCGAGCATTCAGACAAATCTTGCAGACATACATAAAACTGGCTGGCTTCCAGCCGATCTCGAATTTGCTCCGACGATGTCACTGGCAGATCTACAGATTGTACTGGAGACTTTGTCGAGCGTACCCGAGAGATTGCACTATCTGGTCCGAAGGGCTGAGCTGGAGAGGAACATGCAGTACATGGGAGACGAGATAGACCTGCTCGGGCTCTACCTTGAGACAGGTTTCAATATCGCCGTGATCGAGCATGGTCCTGAGATGGTGATTCTCTCAGGAATGTCGAAGGTCATCGACGATTACTACGAAGCGAAGGACCATGGCGTCACGCGCAAGAAGCCGGGCCTCAAGTCTACGAGGTGGTGGTCTGACATCCGCAAGCAGATTGAAACCCGGAAACCCAAAAGGTGGTCGGAAGCTGCCGTCATGTTGTTGAATGTCTCCTTTGATGAACAGCAGAAGCTGGAGAGGATGTTCGAGAAGGTTGTCAAGAGAGTTAAGAAATCGAAGTATCAGCCGAGTTACATCAACTCCATTACTCTGCAGCCCTCACAGTATCGAACAGATGCATTTGCCATCATGGCCTTCCGGGAGCGAGAGCGAGAGGAACGCCATGAGAAGATGGACAATCTCGCATCCAATGTGTTCCTGAAAGGCCACACAAGACGTTGCCTGATCGTAGGTGTGAATGTGGACCGCCGCGAGTACCCCTACAGCCTTCTGGGCGTCTTCAATCGCAATCCTGAAACACAATAACCGCGTTCGATATCCGCCCGGTACGCACTTCATGCAGAGAGTAGGGTCGACTTTCCCCCACACGCAGAGCTTGGTAACGGAGGGTCTCTCGGGGTCTTACGCGGTTGCCTGGATCGTGAGCTAATCAGGAACAAGAACCGTGCCTCGCACGCAGCTCACAGATCCTTGATCATCGAGGCGTTGAGGCTGATTTTCTCTTTTTCGTCTTCGGCGTGTTGAGTGAGCTTGTCGAAGAGGTCGCGGACCGCGGGGTTGCGGGCCATCCGGGCGGCCTGGGCGTAGAAGCGAACGAGTTCGTCGTCGAGCTGTAACGCGATCTCGACGACATCCTCGACGGACATGTCCGGCCGGAGCGTCTCGGCCTGGGGCACCTCCAAAGTCCGCTCGTCGGGCTCGTATTGCATCCAGGTCTCCAGCAGCTTCTTGGCCTCGGGCTCGTCGTAGCCAGCCAGCATCTGCTCGAAGCCCTGCTCGTGACGGCTCATGTACTCCAGCAGCATGGGTAACCGTTCCTGGTCGCGGTCCTCATATTCGGCCAGGCGGCCATAGAAATCCTCAAGCCGCTGATGGAACTCCACCGCAGCCTTTAGAACGTCACGTACCTTCCCGTAGGTCGCTGCCATCGTCGCTGTTCCTCCCGTCTGACGGTTCGCATCAATCCGGCCCGGCCGCCCGCGCGGCAGGGAGCGGACTGTGGCCTATTCTGTACGGAGAAAGAACCCAGGCGGACTTAGGGGATTTGACGGCTATAACAGAGGCAATCCCGCGCCCGACCGACGGCCAGAGACATGATCCTCACGCAGAAAAGCAGGGAGCCAAGGGCTGGATTGTCGCAGACGCGTGGTTTATCATGGCGCGCGTGGACATCGTGAGAGCAGAGCAGAAGGAGTCTTCTGGATGTTGGGTTATCGACAGAGTCTCGTGATCGGGTCGATGGTGGTGGTACTGGCCGGAGCAGGCATCGGCGCGGACTTCTTCCCCACGGCAGCCCGGCGGGAGGGCTTCGACGCAGCGTTGGCCGAGCAGGACGCGGCCTACGATCCGAATGCGAAGATGTTGCGCGCGCCCTTTTCGTCGCCGGGCTATCATACCACACTGGCCAGCGGCGATGTCCACCGGACGCGTGAGTCGCTGACCTACGCCGTCGCGCTGCTGGACTCGGGCGAGGACGCCCGGCTGGAGCGTGCGGTCGAGATCATTCGGCGCGTGATCGCACTGCAGAACCAGGACCCGGCCAGCGAGACCTACGGCATCTGGCCGTGGTTTCTGGAAGAGCCGCTGGAGCAGATGTCACCGCCGGACTGGAACTGGGCGGACTTCTGCGGCACTCAGCTTTTGCAGGTCGCAATCGACCATGCCGGCCGCCTGCCGGCCGACTTGCAGGAAGAAGTCGAGCAGTCGATCCTGCACGCCGGCCGCGCGATCCAGAAACGCAACGTCGGGCCCGGATACACCAACATCGCCATCATGGGCGCCTATGTCACACTGGTGGCCGGCGAGCGGTTCGGCGATGGCGAGTTGCTCGCTTACGGCCGGGCACGCCTGCGCCGCTTCTACGACTACACGCTCGAAAAGGGCTCGTTCAGCGAGTACAACAGCCCGACGTACACCGTCGTCGCGATCGAAACGCTGTCGCGGCTGCTCGCGCACGTCAGGGACGCCGACTCGCGGCGGCTGGCGACGGAGCTGAACGACTTCGCCTGGCGGCACCTGACCCGGCACTTCCACGCGCCGACGAAGCAATGGGCCGGACCGCACAGCCGTGCGTACGCGACACTGCTGGACCCGAGCGTCCTGGCCTTCATCCAGCGCGGCACGAACGGCAAGATGAGCTTCATGGGTGAGGCGCAGGCGTACGAATCGCTCGATGCGCACCGCATCCCGCTGGCCTGCCCTGAGGACCTGTTCGACTACTTCGTGACCTTGCGCGAGCCGCGTATCGAGCGCGAGGCGTTCGTCATGAACGCCAGCGACGAGCACGACGTGATCGGCACGACGTACCTGCATCCGGACTTTACGCTCGGGTCGGTCAACATCGGCGACCTGTGGAACCAGCGCCGTCCACTCGTGGCGTACTGGAACGCGCCGTCGGGCGTCGCGGCACTGCGGCTGCGCTGCCTGCACGACGACTACGATTTCGCCTGCGCGAGCCTCTACACGATCCAGGACGCGGCCGACGTGCTCGGCGCGGTCGTCTTCGCCACCGATCGGGGCGACACCCATATCTCGCTCGATCGCATCGCCAATGCGACGATCCAGGCCCAGGACCTGCGCGTGCGGCTGCAATTCGAAGGGGCGCCCGACGACCTGAAGCTGCCGACCAAGGTAGAGATCGGCAAGCCGATCGACTTCACCTCGGGCAAGATCGAGGGCAAGTTCACCATCCACGCCGCCAAGCTCGGCGACTCACCGGGGACTATCGAGATCGGCCGCGACGCAGACGGCACGTGGATCGACGTCGTGCTCTATCGCGGCGTGCAACGTGACTTTGACCTGCGCGAGATCAAGGAAGCCCAGGTCGTCTTCACGCTCTCGCTGATGGCCTCGAGCATCCTGACGATCCCCGACCCGGCGGTCTACCCCACGCTGGCTGGCAGCATGGTCGTGGAAGGCCAGTTGACCGGCTCCCGCCAGAAGTGGTTCTGGCGCCGCTCCGATAGACCGTCCATGACGCTGACCGTCCCGGTCGCCCCGTTGGCAAGCAGCGCCCAAACGGCCGCCTCCGCCGCCCTGCTCGACACCCTCGACCCCTGGAAAGCCGCTTACTGAAAAACAAGACCGTCGAGCGTTATCGCTGGGACTTCCACGGGGAGAACAACTTTTTTCAGAAAACCCTTGCGTTTGGGCGGTCGATACGTATACTTGTTACGTCTATGGGTACTCAGGGCACAATTCGCTCGATCCTCAACGGTCGCACCGGCCTGCTCGCCCTGTTGCTGCGCCGCTAAGGCGCAGAAAACGAAATCACCACAACCCATTGCAGTCCCTGATTTTACGAATCCCGTAGCTTTTCTGCCCGCTGGGCGGCATAATGACGCCTTCGTCCCGTTGGTAGTGTGCGCGTCAGAACCTCTGTAGGGGCGAATAATCATTCGCCCCTACCATGAGCGGCGGAGACTTTGGAGAAATGACGATGCCTGAAGATAGAGTTTTCATTTTCGATACGACGCTTCGCGACGGCGAGCAGTCGCCGGGCGCGTCGCTGACGATTCCGCAGAAGCTCGAAATCGCCCGCCAGCTCGCGGCGCTGGGCGTGGATATCATCGAGGCGGGCTTCCCGATCTCCTCGCCGGCCCAGTTCGAGGCCACCAGCCTGGTGGCCGAGCAGGTGCAAGGGCCCGTGATTGCGGGTCTGGCGCGCGCGAAAGAGGCGGATATCGAAGCGGCCGCCAAGGCCGTGGCGCCGGCGCGCCGCCGGCGGATCCACACGTTCATCGCGACCTCGCCCATCCACATGAACCACAAGCTCAAGAAGAAGCCCGACGAGGTCGTGAAGATGGCGGTCGCCGCGGTCGAGTGTGCCCGTCAGTTCGTCGACGACGTGGAGTTCTCGCCGGAGGACGCCGGACGCAGCGAGGTCTCCTTCCTCGTCGAGATCCTCGCGGCGGTGATCGAGGCCGGCGCCACCACCCTGAACATTCCCGACACCGTCGGCTACATGCTCCCGTACGAGTACGGCGACCTGATCGCGACGCTTAAGCGCGACGTTCCCGGCATCGGCAAGTGTGTCATCAGCACGCACTGTCACAACGACCTCGGCGTCGCAGTGGCGAACTCGCTGGCCGGTGTGCGCAACGGCGCGCGACAGATCGAGTGCGCCGTCAACGGACTGGGCGAGCGCGCTGGCAACGCGGCCCTTGAAGAGATCGTCATGGCGCTGCACACCCGCGCCAACTTCTTCGGCGGCTCGACCGCCCTGGTGATGGGCGTCAACACGAAAGAGATTTATCGCACCAGCCAACTCGTCTCGCAGTTGACCGGGTTCGTGATCCAGCCGAACAAGGCGATCGTCGGCGCCAACGCCTTCGCGCACGAGTCAGGCATCCACGTGGACGGTATCCTCAAGGAGCGCACCACGTACGAGATCATGACGCCGGAGACGATCGGGCTGGGCGGCTCGCGCATGGTGCTCGGGCGCCATACCGGCCGGCACGGCTTCGCCGACCGCTGCCGCCAGCTCGGCTACAAGCTTACCGACACCGAGCTCGAGCAGGCGTACGCGCGGTTCGTCGAAATCGCCGACAAGAAGAAGGAAGTCTTCGATGAGGACGTCGCGGCCATCATCAACGACGAGATTCGCGTGGTTGAGCAGGTGTACCACCTGGACTACCTGCACGTCGCCAGCGGCACCGGGACCTTGCCGACGGCCAGCGTGCGGATGAAGGTCGGCGGGCAGACGAAGCAGGCGGCGGCCTGCGGCGACGGCCCGGTCGATGCCGCCTATGAAGCGATTCGTGAGGTCACCGGCCTTTCGCCCAAGCTCGACAGCTATTCGATCCGCGCCGTCACCGGCGGCAAGGAGGCGCTGGGCGAAGCGACGGTCCGCATCATCGAGAACCACCGGACCTATATCGGCCGCGGCGTCTCGACCGACATCATCGAGGCCAGCGCCAAGGCTTACGTCGACGCGATCAACCGCATGGTCGCCGCCGAAGGCATGACGCCGGAGGTGAAAGAACCACTGTGAGAACTACGAAATCGGGACAAAATCCGAATATCGAAATCCGAAATGCGAAACAAATTCGAATGATCGAAATCCAAAACTCAAAACAGACCCGCCGGCCGGGACAGTGTTTTCGTCATTAGGGCTCTGAGCTTTTGGATTTGTTTCGGATTTCGAGATTCGAATTTCGGATTTGATCGTAGACAGAATGCCGGAAAGAGAAAGGCCATAGCAGATGGGAATGACGATAACGGAGAAGATATTTGCTCGGGCGAGCGGGCATAAGACCGTCACGCCGGGGCAGTTGGTGGATGCGAGGATCGACCTGGTGATGTGCCACGATGTGACGACACCACCGGCGATCTCGATGCTCAAAGCCAAAGGGCTCGACCGGGTGTTCGACCGGGACCGGATCGTGGTGACGCCGGACCACTTCCAGCCGCCGAAAGACATCAAGAGCGCCGAGCTGCACAAGCGACTCGATGAATGGGCCAGGCGGCACGAGATCACGTGGTACTACAAGCTCGGCCGCGCCGGCGTCTGCCACGCGCTGCTACCGGAGCAGGGCCATATCCGACCCGGCGAGCTGATCGTAGGCGGCGATTCGCACACGTGCACCTACGGCGCCTTTGGTGCATTCAGCTCCGGGATCGGCTCGACCGACCTGGCGGCGGCGGTCGCCACCGGCAAGCTGTGGTTCAAGGTGCCGGCGTCGATGAAGTTCGTGCTCAACGGCACGCTCGGTCCCGGCGTCTACAGCAAGGACGTGATGCTGACCGTCATCGGTCGCATCGGCACCGACGGCGCGCTCTACCGCGCGATGGAGTTTGTCGGTCCGGTGCTGGCGCAGATGTCGATGGAGGCCCGCATGGTTCTGCCCAACATGGCGATCGAAGCCGGCGCCAAGAACGGGATCATCGCCTGCGACGAGGTGACGAAGGAATACCTGGACGGTCGCCTGAAGGACACCCGTCCGTACACCGTGTTCGAGTCGGACCCGGACGCCGAGTACTACTCGGTCGATGAGTTCGACTGCTCGCAGATCGAGCCGGTCGTGGCGCTGCCGCACCTGCCCAGCAACACGGTTCCCGTCCGCGAGCGCGAAGGCGAAGCGATGGACCAGGCGTATCTCGGCAGTTGTACGAACGGGCGGATCGAGGACTACCGCATCGCGGCCGGGATCATCAAAGGCAAAGAGGTCAAGATTCGCACGATGATCGTGCCGGCGACGCCGACGGTCTGGCGGCAGGCCAACGATGAAGGTCTGTGGGACATCTTCTACGACGCAGGCTGTGTGATCTCGGCCCCGACGTGCGGCGCGTGCCTGGGTGGCTTCATGGGCGTGCTGGCGGAAGGCGAGAAGTGCATCAGCAGCACGAACCGCAACTTCGTCGGCCGCATGGGCCATCCCAAGAGCATGGTCTACCTGGCGAACCCCGCCACCGTCGCGGCCAGCGCCGTCGAAGGCAAGCTGACCGACCCGAGGAAATACCTGTAGAAAGAAAATACGTAACCGTTCACAGTTTTTTTGAAGAAGATTGAGAGAATCTCACAAAAAAGACTTGCGCGATCCATAACAGGCGGTTAGACCATG
>JAFGLV010000027.1 GCA_016927855.1 Sedimentisphaerales bacterium | reverse complement strand
GCGTTCATGTGGTGGTACCCTCCGCAGCCCCTCGACGAATCCACGTGCGAAAGCTCGTGGGACCGACCTGCGATACATGTACTTCGCAGCCGTTCTGCTGCATCAGGTCGATCAGCGGCGCCGGGCGGAAGGAACCCTCGATACAGACCGCCTGGTGCGGCGCAGCGTTCCGAAGCACCTGCTGGACGCGCGCCAGGGGATGCGCGCCGGTCACCAGCATCTCGTCCGCGTCGAGCGTTAGCACAACCTCCGCCTGATTCACCCACGCCGGCAGCGGCGTATCGGGGGATTCGACGGGTTCGGCCTCTGTGCCAGCGTCTTCCACCCGCTGCCCCGCGGCGCGTCGCAGCGTCTGGATTAGCGTCGGCAGCTCCACGCCGGCCACTTGCGCTGCACGGCGCAGGGTCGTGACCTGCGCCACGGTGCGGCGCAAGACCGGATGACGCAGCTTGCGAAACGGAGGCGCCAGATCGACTAGCACTTGCTCGAGCTCGGGATACGCATCGAGCAATTCCCCGACACGAAGACTCGACGTGATGGGCGGCTTCTCGGGGGAGGTCATCGTGCCGTCTCCTCTTCGGGGGTGTCGTATTGCAGCAGTCGGCGTTCGCCCTGCAACTGCCGGAGCCTCGTAAGGTCCTGAGTGACCTCCAGCGTTCCAAGGTAGGTTTCCGCCTCATCCCGGACGGCGAAATAACGAATGTGCACGAACTTGCCCTGCAGCTCGATCCAGAACTCGGCGACGCTTTGGCGACCGCTACGGAAGTCGGCGACGATCTGCTCGACGATATGCACACTCTTGGGGGGATGGCAGTGCTGCACTTTGCGGCCGAGGATCGCCTTGCTGCGGTCGAAGATCCGATCGCCCTCGGAGAAGAACCGTACCCGGTCATCCGCATCCACGAACGTCAAGTCGACCGGTAGCGCGTTGAACATGCCTTTGAGCTGTGTGAAGTCGAGTTGTCCTGTTGGGAAAACAACCGCGCGATCCGTCGGCAATTCCACGGTATCGTCGCGGTGCTCCGGCTGGGGCGGCCGGTATTCGTCACCCGGCTCGACCAAGCACCAACCGTATCGCGGTGACTGCGTCCAGATCTCGCCCCATTCGTCCTCCGTCAGCGTCTGGAGCATCATCGGCAGGAGAATGTCCTCTTCCTTGCTCGTCATGTTTTCCACGATCGTCAACGCCTCATCCGCAATCGTGTCGGCGACCACGGCCAATTCGCCGGCTGCCGTGCCGGGCGCCTGGAGCGCTTCGTCGAGTGCCTTCAGACGTTTTCGCGCCTCGTCGTGTACGGCCCACATCACCTTCGACGGCCCGGAGATGCCGTGCCGCTCGAGCATGGAGAAGAACAGGTCCTCCTTGCGGCGGTAGTGCTTGTCGACATCCATCAGGTCGTTCAGCGCCTGTCGCCACCTCGTTAACGGCTCGCCGGGCTCAGCGTCCTCGGGCAAGGCACGGATCGCCTCGATGGCGTCGCGCATTCGTCGGCACGCTTCACGAATCGCTTCATTCTCGCGTTTGAGCGTGTCAGCCGGGTGGCCCGGCGCAACATCCGTCGGTTTCGTCGTAAGGATGTCCTGCACAACCTGAGCGTGCAGGTCGCACATGGACTTCACTTCTTCGACAGGTACGCCGGAGGCGATGATCTCCTGCTCCATAGCCGCGATTTCGCCAGCATCCGCTTGCTTGACGATCTCGGTGAGCTGTTGGCGGACGCGCTCAGGGTCCTCCCCACGATGAAGCCGTTGGATGATCTCTTTCAGCGCTTGAATTCGCTTCGCGCGGTTGTTGATAAGCTCACTCATTGCATTGTCTCTCCGCGAGTACTCGCCTTCACGCCACCAAGACGGCTTGAAGATCTTCCTGCACCGTCGTAATCGGCATGAGGTTGAACTGCTTCGCCAGAACGTCCAGAACGTTGGGCCCGACGAAGGCCGGCAGGCTTGGCCCCAGTCGTATGTTCTTGATACCCAGATGCAGCAGCGTCAGCAGGATGCAGACCGCTTTCTGCTCGTACCAGCTCAGGATCATCGAAAGCGGCAAGTCGTTCACGCCACAGTCAAACGCCTTGGCCAGCGCGGATGCGATCTGGATCGCTGAGTAGGCGTCATTGCACTGGCCGCAGTCCAGCAGCCGCGGGATGCCTTCGATGTCGCCGAAGGGTAGCTTGTTGAAGCGGTACTTACCGCATGCCAGCGTGAGAATAACGCAGTCGTCGGGCACCTGCTGGGCCAGTTCGGTGTAGTAGTTTCGTCCCGATTTGGCGCCGTCGCAGCCGCCGATCAGGAAAAAGTGGCGGATCTTGCCCGTCTTGACCGCCTCGACGACCTTGTCGGCGACGCTCATGACAGCGTTGCGGGCGAAGCCGATCGTGATGGTCTTGTCGTCGTCATCCTCGGCGAAGCCGGGCGCGGCCAGGGCTGCTTCAATCACGGGCTTGAAGTCCTTCCAGCCATTCTGATCCGCCAGAATGTGCGTTACGCCCGGCCATCCGACCAGACCCGTGGTGAAGATGCGGTCCTGATAGTTGTCCTTCGGCTTCTGGATACAGTTGGTGGTCATCAGAATCGCGCCCGGGAACTCGTCGAATTCCCTGCGCTGATCCTGCCACGCCCCGCCGTAATTGCCCACAAGGTGCTTGTGCTTCTTCAACTCAGGGTAGGCCAGGCAAGGCAGCATCTCGCCATGCGTGTAGACGTTGATCCTCTTGCCCTCGGTCTGCTCCAGGAGCATCTTGAGGTCCTTCAGATCGTGGCCCGAAACGCAAATAGCCTTGCCCTTCACGGGTGTGACGCGCACCTGTGTGGGCTCCGGGTGGCCGTAAGTGCCCGTGTTGGCAGAGTCGAGCATCTCCATGGCCTTCAGATTGACCTCGCCGACCCGCAGGGCCATCTCGGTGAGCGCAGCCACGTCGGATGGGTTACCTGCCAAATAGGCCAGTGCCTCGTGGAAGAACGCGTACACGCCCTCGTCCTCGACACCCAGAATCCGGGCATGGTCAGCGTAGGCGGCCATTCCCTTCAGACCGTACGTGATCAGCTCCTGGAGACCGGCGGCGTCCGCTCCCAGTGTGTCGATTCGCCGCTGGATTGTGACAGCCTGGCCCTGGCGGATCATCTCATCAAGGTCCGCAGCCGGCTGAAGCTCGTCGTCTCCTGTGAACTGATCCGGTTTCTGGTCCGCTTTCTGGCAAGCGTCATGATACGTTTGTCGAGCACGGTCGCGGACGGCGGCTCCCTTTCGAACCAACTCTCCAAGGCGTTGTGGGTCAAAATCAACATTGGTGACGGTCGTGAAGAGCGCCTCGACCACGAAGATGTCGGCATCGTGGTCGCGCGCACCCAATTGTCGTGAGCGGTGAGCGTACAGGGCCACGCCCTCGGCCATGTGGATCAGCAGGTCCTGCAACGCCGCCGTATCCGGGTCTTTGCCGCAGACACCGCGGACAGTGCAGCCCGTCCCCTTCGCAGTCTGTTCACATTGATAGCAAAACATGTACGTTGCTACTATTGAATAGTGGTGGACTATAGGTAAACATTCTGTTGACAAGCTTCCGATTCGAGTTGGAGCGCACGCTCCTGCTTGATGTCCTCGTGCGTGGTGATTATGACCTCGGTAACCGGAGTCGGCACACCCGCCTGGCGGCGCGCTTCAAGGACTGCGCTGACGATGCCAGTGCAGCATGGCACTTCCATGCGGGCGACGACGATCTCCTTCAGCTCGTTGAACTGGAGGATGGCCCTGAGACGGTCGGCGTAACCAGCGAGATCGTCGAACTTGGGGCAGCCTATCAGCACCACCCGGTCGCGGAGCAGCTTCTGGTGAAACGCGCCACAGGCGATCGGAACGCAGTCGG
>JAFGLV010000004.1 GCA_016927855.1 Sedimentisphaerales bacterium | reverse complement strand
GGCCTTTTTGTCATATCGAGCGGAGTCCCGGCGCGCCGGGACGCAGTCGAGATATCTGGCCGCGGCTATGGCGGTACCTCATTCTTGGACAGATTTCTCCGCGAAGCCCGCCCTGAGCGAAGTCGAATGGGGCTCGCCATTGGCGGTCCTCCGGTCGAAATGACAGTCTGAGGCGGAATCTACCTACAAACGTGCAGTGCACCCGCGTCTGGCCAATTCGCACGGACCCCCCTACCCTCGTTGCCGGGCCATCCGGTATACTGGACCGGGACTTGGCTGGCCGGCAGGTATTCAGGAATGACCGGCATGGTGACGAAGTACGACTATCCCCCGAATTGGGCGGTCTTGCCGGGTGCGTCGGTCACGCAATCGGATTCCTTTGGCGTGCCGGATTCTCATCCGGTCTCCCATAACACCGCCATACATGTCATAGCTTCTGGGCCAATTGGCTGAGGAGGCTGCCCAGGTCGGCAAGCGCCTTCTTGGATGGCACTGGCAACCTCAAGTGGCGTTGGCCGGTGGTGTTGTCGGTCTCGATCCGCAGTCCCAGACCGACCTCCACGGGGCCCTTTTCTTCCCCAGCAAGAACCGAACCCAGCTTGTTCAGGAACGACACACCGGCCGACAGCAGGTTGTCCCAGTCCGGCCGGGCCGGAGGCTGCACCGCCGGGAGGTCCGCCGGTATGCCGGCGTCCGCCGCCTGCGAAGCCGCCTCCTCCTGGCTGGGCATGGCCGGCGGGATGTTCCCTGTCACCTGGTCGACGGAATCCATGAAACGCTTGAGCCGCGAGCCGCCGAGGAAGACCTCCGGACTGCCGCCGTCCAGCACGCCGGTGAACAGCGACTGCTTGAATGAGAGTACCGACAACATGCCCTGTTCGATAGTCCCCTGCGATACGAAGTTGATGACGCGCACCGGTCTATGCTGGCCCAATCGATGCACGCGGCCGATCCGCTGGTCGAGCACCGCCGGGTTCCACGGCAGGTCCATGTTGACCACCGTCGCGGCGTTCTGCAAGTTCAGCCCGACCCCGCCGGCGTCGGTCGAGAGGAAGATGCGACAACCCGGGTCCTCACGAAACTGTTGAATCAACGTCCGTCTGTCTTTCGAGGCGACCCGTCCGTGGAACAGCACGTAGCCCAGCCTGGCGGCCTGGAGGCGATCCAGCAGAATCTCGTGCGTACCCACCCATTGACTGAACACGACGGCTTTGTCGTTCGACCGTTCGAAGGTCTCCTGGAGGACCGCGACCATCTCGTCGGCCTTCACGCCGAAGTCCGTCTTGCGGTCGAGCAGGTACGTGCTGTTGCAGCTCATCCGCATATTCTGCAGCGCGATCATCAGCCGGCGTTGGTCAGCCTCCGGGAGGAATCCCAACTTGCGCCATTTGGCGACAATCTTGGCCACGATCTCGCGGTTCTCCTCGTGGTGAGCCATCTGCTCGGCGGTCATTGGCACGAGGAAGTTCTTGTCCAGCCGCTCGGGCAGTTGGTCCAGGACCTGCTTCTTCGTCCGCCGGATCAGCAGCGGCTTGAGAGTACGCCCGATCTTGTCGAGGTTGCGATAGCCGATCACCCTGCCGTTCTCGTCGATATGCTGATGCTCGGCCAGGAAGCGATACATCGGACCGAGGCGGAACCGGTCCACAAACTCGACAATGGAATACAACTCCTCCAGGCGGTTCTCCAACGGCGTACCCGTAAGGACGAGTGCGTATCTGGAATCCAGCTTCTTGATGCTTTTGGCCCGGCGGGTGTTCCAATTCTTGATGCGCTGGGCTTCATCGAGCACGATCACATCCGGCTCCCAACGTCGAATCGCCTCGGTGTCACGATGGATGACGTCGTAGTTGACGATCTTGTAGAACGACTCGCCCGCGTACAATGCCGCCCGCGCCGCCTGCAATCCTTCGACCACCGTCGCGGTGCGATCGCAGAACGTCTCGATCTCCCGTTTCCACTGGTATTTCAGCGACGTGGGACAGATAATCAGGACGCGCTCCGCGCCGGCCGCTCGCGCCAGCACTTCGCACGCGCCGATGGCCTGAATAGTCTTACCGAGCCCCATGTCATCGGCGATCAAGCAGCGGCCCGCCGTCGCAGCAAACAGGACCCCTTCGCGCTGGTATGGATAGAGCGAAACCTTCAGCAGGCGTGCGAACGCCTTACTCTCAGTCCCATCGGGAAACATCTTTTCGACACGCTCAGCCAGATTCACTCGGTCCCGGACCTCTGCGATGAAGTCCAGCGCGTCGTCATAGCAGCGCAGATCGTGCCCAAGCCGACCGGCCTGGCTCAGGAAGCCGTCGAAGCGTAAATAGGCCTTCGCGCGCAACAGACCGTCGCTATCGAAGTAATCCGCCGCCAGCCGCCGCAACGCGGCCGGGCAGCCTGTCCCCGGCTGGAAAACGACCGCCCGCCGGGCGCCGTACCGCAGGTACACCTCCGCATAGGCCGGTTGAAAGCCTTCGGAGAACGCCTGGCGCGCGCCGCGTTTGCGACGCAGCTTGTCCAGCACGAATTCGATGTGCTTGCAGGTGCCCAGTGCGTTGACCGCGAAGTCGGGACACGAGCAGTAGTTGTCGCCCCACCCCTGGCCGCGAATAGCGACGCGGTACACGCCCTCCGTCTGCGGGTTGACGACCTGGAACTCCGAGAAGATCGGCTCATCGCCCATGTTCGTGACCTTCAGGTCCTGTTTCTGGGCGAACTGTCGGCGCAGCGCGATCTGCCACTGTTCCAGCGACATCTCCTCGGGCTTTCGCATCCGCGAAACCTTCGCGACCTTCCGCGCCGCCGCACCACCCTTCTTCCCTTTCCGCCGCGTCCTCTTATGGACTCTGACAGACGCCTTCACCTCGGCCATACGACTCACACCTCCCTGAACGAGCCCATCCTGGTATCCACAACCGACAGCCGGACCGAGTATACCGCCCGCCGCCGGAGCTGCAAGGCCCAACGCCCAGGCGGCGAAAGGCGAATCTGACGCTCAAGGCCGGACCCTCTCGCTCCGGCCGGATTTCCGCCCCCGACGGGAACATTGTTTATTTTTCTTGTTGACACCCTCCCAGTGAGATTATATAAATATACAACAAGGCGGCCGCCGTGGCTGCTGCGGATTGCGAGCATCGGTCTCAACGATCGGATAGGAGGCAGCATGAAAAAGAAGAAGCGACCCCAAACGAAAGCTCCCATCGTCAGAGAGTCCGGATGCGTCCTCCGAAAGCGGGTCACGCCCCAAGAGGCTGAGGCCATCGCCAGGAAGGCCAGGCCCCGCCGGTGCTGTCACGACTGCGTTTTCTGCATCTCCGCCGGGATGATCTGGATGCAAACGCTGATGTCGGGCTTCCCGGTCAGCGGTCTGTGCGCCAACCACCCCGACACGCCGGGCCTGGTCCGCCCCATCCCGCACAAGCCTTGCCGCAACTTCAAGGGCAAGCCCTTCCGCGCCGCCCCGCCGGACCCGCCCAACGACAAAATCCGCTACATCCCGCTGACCCGCGGCCTGCACGCCATCGTCGACGCCGAAGACTACGAGTGGCTCAGCAAATACAAGTGGTACGCGTCGCCCTCGCCGCGGCCGGGGGCATTCTACGCTCGATACACCAGAGGCAAGTTCAGGATGAAGCTCATGCATCGCGTGATCATGCCACCCCCGAAAGGCAAGGTGGTGGACCATATCAACGGCAACGGCCTGGACAACCGCCGCTGCAACCTGCGCTTTTGCACCCAGGCGCAGAACTCCCGAAATAGCCGCAAGCATTCAGGCGCCAAGTCCCGGTTCATCGGCATCCACCCTCATCGGGACAAATGGGACGTCGTTGTCACGCACAACAGAAAGCAGCACTACGGAGGGTCTTTTGACGACGAGGTCGAAGCCGCCAAGGCCCGCGACCGCCTCGCCCTCGAACTCCACGGCGAATACGCCCGCCTGAACTTCCCGCCGGAGAACCCGCCCGACGAAAAATCGTAGGGCAGATTCCCAACCGACGCGGAACCTAATGTAAGCACCTCCGCCCTCGGGGGTGGATCGTTTGTAGTGGGCCCGTAAGGGCCTACATGCCGTCAGCTCGCGCCGGCGTGTACCGAGCGAAACAGCGTCTTATCCGCCAGAGGCGGACCACTACGAACAGCAACGTCCCCAGCCGAGGGCGGCTCGGCCACATTTCGCGCTTGACGACCGGCGGTTCGTATGCTATCATTATGATAGCATTAAGGTGGAGAAGATACCATGGCGCAGATATTAGTTCGCGATCTTGACGATGAGATAGTCCAACGGTTGAAAGACCGTGCACGGCAGCACGGGCGCAGCCTGGAAGCCGAAGCCAGGCAGATCCTCTCGCGTGCAGCCGGTCTGAGCTTCGCCGACGCGCGCCGGCTCGCGCGACAGTGGCACAAGAAGCTGGCTGGCCGGCGTCTGCCCGACAGCACCGACCTGATCCGCCAGGACCGCCAGCGATGAGACCCGTGGTGGTCGACGCCAGCGTCGCGGCCAAGTGGTTCCTGCCCGAGCCGGACGCGGCTGCGGCGTTGCGTCTGCTCGACGGTCGTCGGCGCCTGGTCGCTCCCGACCTGATCTACGCTGAGATGGGCAATATCGCCTGGAAGCTCCATGCCCGCAAGCTGCTCGCCGGCGCTGAGGCCGCCGAGATGATCGAGCACTTTCTCTCGATGCCGCTGGAAATCCACGACAGCGCGATCCTGCTGGCGCCTGCTCTGGAAATCGCGATCGCCACCGGCCACACGGTCTACGACTGCCTCTACCTGGCCCTGGCGGTCGAACTCGGCGCGACCGTGATCACCGCCGACCACCGCTGGGCCCATGCCTTGAAACCCACCCCCTTCGCCCGCTTCATCCGTCCCTTGACCAGTCGCTGACTCCACAAATGCCTACGAAACCCCAAGCTCAAGGGCGCATTAACACGCGAAGTGCAACAGCGTGGGTTGTGACAGTCACGAGCTATCCGGGAGCAAGTTTTTGGTTCTGACCTCCTGGGG
>JAFGLV010000026.1 GCA_016927855.1 Sedimentisphaerales bacterium | reverse complement strand
CGCCCAGCGCGAGACCGCCAAGGCCGAGGACATGATGCGTGCCGCCGTCGTCAGCGCCCAGAAAGCCTTCGACGAGATGTACCAATAAGCGCTATCGACATCTCAGTCCCAGACCCATATAGAGAGCCAGCCCCGCACTCGCTGCGGGGCTTTTTCTTATGCATTGCAGCCGTGCGGCCGCCTGAGGGCAGCCGGGCTATTCCAGAAGGTTGCCTAATGCGCGTTCGAGCTCTTCCTGCGGGACTTGACCGACCGCGCAGTACGAGCGGTTGTCGATGCGGATCAGCGCCATGTTACAGCCTTCACACGCAGCGCGCCAGATCGTGCGGGACGGCTCCGTTCGGTCTGGCTTCATCCCCAGAGACTCAGGCGTGTCCGGCATGACCACGATCGAAACGTGGCCGTTGGCGGTCTCGACCACGTAGCTGCCGACCTTGCGTCCCTGGAATCGTCCGGTGCAGCAGCCGCACACCGCCACTTCCGAACCGGTACAGATCATCGCCGGACAATGCCCTGTCTCCCCCTCCAGGTGACCGGCAAGCTCGCGCGGATCGTCATGAACGAACAACGCATCCATCGAATTGAGGTTCTCTTCGTGGAGGCTAACGAGTTCCATCTGCGCCGCATGCGCCTCGGAACCGGTGTTCATATATAGCCCGACGGGAATCGCGACGAGCAAGATAGCCGCTGCGGCTGCCAGTCCCGACAGCAAACGACGATGAGCCGCCAGGAGGATGGTCCTTGGACGCCCTGTCGTCTCGCCAACGGTAGACGCGCCGCCGACGTGCGCGCGAACACGGTCTGCCAGATCGGTGCTGGCGCGAACCGAAGCGAACGCCTGATGCAGCCGCTGTGACAAAGCGCGTTTCTCCGCCAGGCGAGCCCGACACTCGGGACACTCACCCACGTGGCTCGGGACCGGCGCTCCCAGCAAAATGTCTTCGAATTGTCCATCCGTCAGGTGACTCATCGGTCATACCCTTTGAAGCCCATCTCCTGGGCATAAGACCTCAAACGTCTTTTGAGTTCCGTTCTGGCCCGGCTGGTGCGGCTCTTGACCGTCCCAACCGCGACTCCTGTAATGTCAGCGACTTCCTGCTGGCTGAGCTGCTCGACATCGATCAGAAACAGGGTCAGCCTCTGGTCCTCGGGCAACTGTCTCAGCGCCGCGATGACTTGGTCATCTGAGAAGTTCTCCAGCAGGTCCTCGGCGTCTGACCAAGCTGTCTCCTCAGCCGCGCCTTGCTCGGCGACCAATGCTTCATCCAGCGGCACCGTGGCGCCGGCGGCTTTGCTCCGCCGGAGTTGATCGATCCAGATGTTTCTCAGTATTTGCAGCAGCCACGCCTTGCAGTTGGTTCCGACTTCAAAGCTGTCGAATCGTTCCAGCGCCCTGGTGAAGGTGGCTTGCGTCAGATCCTCGGCTTCACTCGGCCGGCCGCATAGCGCTACGGCGGCCCGGTACACGCTATCCAAGTTCGGCAGCGCGGCCTCTTCGAAGCGTTTTGACTTCTGGGCCTGGCTGTCTGTTCCTTTTGGCATCTAAACGTCCGGAGGGCAGGAGAAGTTCCAGGAAAACCGGTCGTCGGTTCCCATTTGGACGGATGACAGCATAGTGAGTCAGCCTGCGGCGTGTCAAGCGGTTGTGACCGCTTCAACAGTGTCGGCGAGATGTGCGTCGCGAATCCCGGTCTTGAGCTTGAACTCTTTGACGGCGCAATAGAGCACCGGGACGATGAGCATCGTTATGATCTCGATGGCCATGCCGCCAAACGAGGGGATCGCCATCGGGACCATTACGTCACTGCCTCGACCGGTCGAGGTCAGGACCGGTATCAGCGCCAGGATCGTCGTCGCGGTCGTCATCAGGCATGGTCGAACGCGGCGCACGCCGGCCGCGACCGTTGCCTCGCGCAGTTCTTTGACGGTAGTGGTCTTGCGATCGCGGAACGACTGATCGAGATACGTCGAGATCACCACACCGTCGTCGGAAGCGATGCCGAACAACGCGAGGAACCCCACCCAGACTGCCACGCTGAGATTGATCGGGTGGATCTGGAACAGATCACGCATGTTGACGCCGAAGACCGAGAAGTCCAGGAACCAGCCCTGAGCATACAACCAGAGCATCAGAAAGCCGCCCGACCAGGCGACGATGATTCCGCTGAAGACCAGCGACGTGGTGACGACCGAACGAAACTGGAAGTACAGAATCAGGAAGATGATAAAGAGCGCCAGCGGCAGAACGACCGCCAACGTCTTCTGTGAGCGGATCTGGTTCTCATAGCTGCCGGCGAACGCGTAGCTGACGCCGGGCGGAACGACGAATTCGCCGCTCGCGCGTTTTTCCTGGAGGTAGCGCTGGGCCTCCTCCACGACGTCCACCTCGGCATGGCCTTCTCGCATATCGAAGAGAACGTATCCGACGAGGAACGTATCCTCGCTTTTGATGACCTGCGGCCCCCGCACGTAGCGGATATCGGCTACCTGCTCTAAAGGAATCTGCACGCCCTGGCTGCCGGGCACCAGAATCCGGCCCAATGTCTCGATCTGGTCGCGCAGCTCGCGCTGGTAGCGCACGCGCACCGGGAAACGCTCGCGTCCTTCCACCGTGGTGGTGACCTTGCGGCCGCCGATGGCGACTTCCACCACGTCCTGGAACGCGCGCATGGTGACGCCGTAGCGCGCGAGCGCCTTGCGGTCGGGGACGATCTCCAGGTAGGGCTTGCCGACGATGCGATCGGCGATCACCGCTGCCGGCTGGACGCTGGGCACTTCCTTGAGAAAGCGCTCGATCTGAAGACCGACGTCCTCGATGACCTCCAGGCTGGGGCCTTTCACCTTCACGCCCATCGGCGCGCGCATCCCGCTCTGGAGCATGACGATCCGGGCGGCGATCGGCTGGAGTTTGGGCGCCGACGTCGTGCCGGGTATCTTCGTCGCGTCGACGATCTCGTCCCAGATGTCGTCGGGCGATTCGATGTGATCGCGCCACTGCCGGAAAGGCAGGCCGTGCGGATCGCGGATGAGCTGTCCCGACTCGTCGTGAACGAACCGGCCTTTCTTGTCGACCCGGTACTTGACTCGGTTGCCGTCCTGGTCGGTGATGTATTCCGGTTTGTAGTTGATCACAGTCTCGATCATGGAGATCGGCGCCGGGTCCAGCGGCGTTTCGGCCCGGCCGATCTTGCCGACCACCGATTCGACCTCCGGGATGCTGCGCAGCGCCATGTCCTGCTTGGCCAGGATGTCGAGTGCCTCGCCGATCGAGGCGTGGACCATCGTCGTCGGCATGTACAGGAACGAGCCTTCATCCAGTGGCGGCATGAACTCCTTGCCCAACCCTGGAAAGGTCTCGGTGCCTTTGACCCAGAAGTTGGTGGACTTGATCTCGTTTGGTTCGATACCGACCTTCTCGGCGGCCTTGGGGATGGGCGCCAGGAGCGTGTCGAAGCCAAGCCAGACGGCGCCTCCCAGCACGATCAGGAGTGTCGGCAGGGTCAGGAACAGCACCTTGTGTTCCAGGCACCAGCGCAGGACGCGCGGATAGACCATCTGGAACAAGCGGAACGCTCCCATCAACACTCCCACCAGCAGCGCCAGGAAAGCGAAGTTGCGCAGCGCGCCGCGTTGCGGTCCCAAAGGCTCCCAATGCGCGCTCAGAAGGATGCCCACGAAGAGCACCGCCAGCAGGTTGGCGATCCACGGTCCGAACCGTCGAAATCGCGGCGGGATGAATTCTTCGGCCAGGTAGTACGCGCCAAAGAGAACCAGCGCCAGACCGACCCACCAGGCCAGCAGGAGACCTGCGACGATGCCTGCCAGAACGACCAGACCGTGCAGGCCCAATCGCAGTTTCTTGCCGCTGATGCGACCACAGAAGAAAACGTGTGCGGCCGGCGGGATGATCGTCAGCGCCGTGATGACCGACGCGATCAGCGCGAAGGTCTTCGTGAAGGCCAGCGGCTTGAACAGCTTGCCTTCGGCGCCGATCATGGTGAACACCGGCAGAAAGCTGATCACCGTCGTCGAGACCGCCGTCAGGACGGCGCCGCCCACTTCGCTGGCGGCGCGGTGGACAACCTGGAGCCTGGGCACCTCCGGCGGCGCCTCGTCGAGATGGCGCAGAATGTTCTCGCAGATCACGATGCCCATATCGACCATCGTGCCGATCGCGATGGCGATACCCGAAAGCGCCACGATGTTGGCGTCCACGCCGAAAGTCTTCATCGCGATGAAGCACATCAGGACGGCGATGGGAAGCAGGCCACTGATCAACACGCTGCTGCGCAGGTGCATGACCATGAGAATCACCACGATGATCGTGATGAGAATCTCCTCGGTCAGGGCGCTGTGGAGCGTGCCGAGCGTCTCGTAGATCAGGCCGGTGCGATCGTAGAAAGGAACGACGGTGACCTTGCTGATCGTCGCCCACTGCGGCCAATCCGCGCGCGGGATCGACCGCAAATGCGCCAGCCAGCCGGCCTGGTCGATCGTCGAGCTGGCATAGGCGGTGAACCCGTGCTTCTCGGCGTACACACGGATCCCGTCGGCACTCACCTGCGTAAAGTCGATATCGACCTTCTCGGGCAGGCCCGCCGCAAGCTCCTCGATCTTGGCTTTGACGTTCTTGATGACCGCCAGGGGATTGTCGCCGTAGCGCGCTACGACCACGCCGCCGACGGCTTCGGCGCCGTCTTTATCGAGAGCGCCGCGGCGCAGCGCCGGCCCGAGCGTCACCACGGCGACGTCCCTGACCAGGACGGGCACGTTATCGACCACCTTGACGACGCTGTCTTCGATATCGGTCGCCTGCTTGATGAAGCCGACGCCGCGAATGAAATACTCGACGCGGTTCAGTTCGAGCGATTTGGCGCCGACGTCGATATTCGAGCCCTTCACGGCGTTGTACACGTCGGCGAACGTGACCTGGTAGGCCCGCATGGCGTCCGGATCGACGTCGATCTGGTATTCGCGCACGAAGCCGCCCACGGAGGCCACTTCACTGACGCCTTCGGCCGCGAGCAGGCCATAGCGAACGTACCAGTCCTGAATCGTCCGCAATTCCTCCAGATCCCATCCGCCGGCGGGATGGCCGTCCGGGTCGCGTCCTTCGAGCGTGTACCAGTAGATTTGACCCAGCGCCGTCGCGTCGGGACCCAGAGCCGGCTGGACCCCTTCCGGCAGCGTGCCGGCCGGCAGGCTGTTGAGCTTCTCCAGCACACGCGTTCGGGACCAATAGAATTCCACGTCTTCTTTGAAGATGATGTAGATCGAAGAGAAGCCGAAGAACGAGTAGCTGCGAATGGTCTTGACGCCGGGCACGCCCAGTAGGGCGACCGTCAGCGGGTAGCCGATCTGGTCCTCAACGTCCTGCGGCGAGCGCCCCATCCATTCGGTAAAGACGATCTGCTGGTTCTCGCCGATGTCGGGAATCGCATCGACCGGCACCGGTTGCCTGGGCAAACCACCGGCCTTCCAGTCGAACGGCGCCATCAGGATACCGGTACCGATGACGAGGATGACGAAGAGGAAGACCACGAGCTTGTTGGTCAGGCAGAACCAGAGGATCCGGCCCATCCACGACTGCTGTTCGGCGGTCTGGCTATACGCTTGGATATCAGTCATCGAGATCCTCTGTGCTCTCGGTGTTGGCACGTGAAATGACTTCTTCGATCGAGCCGCACTGGAGCATCATCGCACCGAAGTACGGATTGCGCAGCTCCTGCCCGCGCTGCAGCCAGTCGGCGCCGGCGTTGTCGAATGCCATCGGGCAGTGCATCACGTAGATCGCATCGGAGCCGACGGCGCCGAGCGCTCGCGTCAGTCGGATCAATTGCTGCGAAGCCGAGTGGAAACGCTCGCGCAACACCTTGATGTCGTCCGTTTCGGCCGCCTGGGAGAGAACGTTCTGCAGGGTCGCCGAGGTTTTCATCCAGACGTCGTGCGAGGTGCTGTCGAAGAGCGTCATATCGACCCCTCCCAGCGCTTGGAGCGTCTCCTGGGCGGCCGACGCTGCTTGCTCGGCACTGTCTTCGGCCAGCGCCTGCTGCACCTTGAAATAGCCGTCGTAGACCGCACCGAGCTGCTCGCTCAGCGCTTCGTTGAGGAGGGGACGGCTTTGCGCCGTCGTCGTGTGCTCGGACGAAAGCCCCAAGCTCTGTTGGAGGCGCTCCAGGTCGCCTGCGAGCAGGTGCGCGACGCGCTGTGCCTCCTCAAGGGTTTCGGCGTGCGCCCCTTCGACGGCATCGTTGGTCAGCCGCATCGACAATTCCATCCAGGCGGCATGCGCCTGACCGGTCATGGCGGTCATGTCCACCTGCTCGATCGTCCGGCTCACCTGCGTAAACGCGTCCTTGAGCGGCGCCAGCTCTCTGGACTCGACCGCCGCGGCCACCTCTCGTGCGGCCGTGACGACCTGCTGGAGCTGATGACGAGCCAACGCCGTGACTCCAGAGTCCGGCATCGAGGCGCCGTCCTGCGCGTGCTCGCCTGTCATCGCGCCCCCATGCTGGTGTCCTCCACCGCCGCCTCCGCCTTCGGGCGTCATCATGCTCGGTTTGGCCATGATCTGCAGGGCGCTGTCGATCTTGAAGTTGCCTCTGACGACGACCAGCTCGCCTTCCGCCAGACCGCTGCGCACTTGGTAGTAGTCGCCGGCGCGCGGGCCCAGCACGACTTGGCGCCCTTCGAACGTCGGCTTGCCGTCGACATTCTTCTGGACGTAGACAACGGCGCGAGTTCCGGTCACCAAGGCGGACGAGACCGGGATCACCAGAGGCGCCGCGGTGTCCGCCTGTTCGGCGCTGACGTAACCGAGCGATTCGGTTGTCACCAGCGGCATTCCGCAGATGTCACACTCGCCGGCTTCGTCCTTGACGATCTCCGGGTGCATCGGACACATCCACTTGCCGGCCAGCTCGGCGTCCATGACGCGACCGCCGCCCGCGATGTTGGCGTGGACGACGGCTTTGACGAACATCTGCGGCTTGAGTCTGCCGTCGGAATTGGCGACGTTGACGCGCACCTTCGCGGTTCGGGTGCGCTCGTCCAGGATCGGGTCGATGAAAGCGATCGTACCGGCGAAGCTCACGCCGGGATAGGCAACGGTGGTGAACTCCACCTTCTGGCCGTAGCGCAGCCACTCAAGGTCGGATTCATAGGCATCGAGCTTGACCCACACCTGGGAAAGGTCGGCGATGGTGTAGATGCGCGTGCCTTCCTGCACGTACATGCCTTCCAGTGCGTTCTTGTGAATGACGATGCCGCTGGTGGGCGCATTGATCGTGATATGGTCGCTGACCTTGCCGCTTTGCTCGATCTGCGCGATCTGGTCGGCGTTCAGGCCCCACAGCCGGAGTTTCTCGCGTGCGGCCGCGACGGTGTCCTTCGCGCTTTGGCGCATGAACTCGGAATTGCTCGCGTCGATCTTCGCGGCGGACTTGAGTGCCTGGATCAGTTCCTCCTGAGCTGCCAACAACTGCGGACTGTAGAGCGAGACCATGTGGTCTCCTTCGCGAACCGGGACGCCGGTGTAGTCGATGAAGAGCCGGTCCAGGCGGCCGGGAATCCAGGCCGTGATATAGGCCAGGCGGGTCTCGTCGTACTCGACCTTGCCGACCATGCGCACGGTCGCCGTGACGGTCTTGCGTTCGACCGGCAGCGTCTCGACGTCCATCAGCTTGGCGGCGCTCTCACTGACCGTCAGTTGGCGCAAGCCGGCTCCTTCCAGCGCGTCGCCGGCTTCCAGCGGTATCAACTCCATGTTGCAGATCGGGCACAGACCCGGCCCGGGCAGGCGAATCTGCGGGTGCATCGAGCAGGTCCAGACCTGCGGTCCGGCCGCTTGTTCCGCATGTGCCTGCCCGGCGTGTGCATCATCTGCCGCTGGCGCCGTTGAGCCGAAGAGACCTCGCAACCAGAAGCCGAGCAGAGCCGCAAGCACAACTGCCAGGACGATGCCGTACCGGCTCCCGATCTTTCGTATCTTGCTTAGACGTGCCATCTTTCCCCCTGGAAGAATCATGCGCAGAACGCGTCTACGGTCATTGGTTCGTTTCTCCCTCTTTTAACGTACTTGGGGGCGGTTTGGTTCCCTAAGGCGTGATATTTCCGCCGACGAGCATTTCGATCCTCGCCAGACTCTGCTCGCGGTCCGCCAAGGCCCGCTCCTGGGCCAACCCGAATTCGAGGTAGGTTCGTTGCGCGTCGATGAGGTCGAGGAAGGACGCGTCGCCCGTTCGGAATGACTGTTCGGTCACCTTCAGAGACTCGGTGGCTTTGGGGACAAGGGCATTGCCATAAAGGTCGAGCTTCCGTTCGGCATCGCGGTGGCGGTAGATTGCCATCTTTAGTTGAGACTGCAGATGGTTGGTTGCGTCGGTTCTCTCACGCAGCGCAGCCAGACGGTTCATGCGAGCCTCTCGCACGGCAGCGCTGTACTTCTTGTGCCAGAGGGGTATGTTCAGCGACAGCATGGCTCCGACGGCATCTTTCCCGTTGTCGCCAAACTGGCTCGCTCGCTCCGAATGAGCGATGTCCACATAATTCAGACCCAACGTAATGTCGGGCGCATATTGCTTTCTGGCCAGATCCTCGGCCTTGCGATGGCCGGCAACCTCGTGGTCGAGGGCCTGCAACTGCGGGTTCGAGCGAGCCAACAGTTCCAGCAACTGCCTGTCATCGACCGAAACGTCGGTCGTCTCGAAAGGTCTCGGCACGGGAAACTCCGCTTCGATAGGCCGGTTGAGAGCCGCATTGAGCCGTGCAGCGAGCGGTCCCTGAAGGTCGCGCAGGCTGTTGAGCCGATCTTCCAGTTTGCCCAGTTCGACCTGTGCGCGAATCACGTCAGGATGAGACCCCGTGGTCGTGCTGTAACGCGTACGCGCGACCGCCTCGAGGCGCGCCAGCAGTTCGACGTTCTCAGCCGTGACAGCGATGGATCGAGCCAGGTAGTAGTACTCGTAGTAGGCGTCCTTGACCTCGAAGAACAGCTTGAGCTTGGCAGCTTCATAGCGCTGGCGAGCCGCCTCGGCTTTCTCGGCCGCGATGTCGCCGGCCAATGCCAATTTGCCGAACCAGGGAAACGTCTGGCTGATCTCGAAAGCCTGTCGCTGCGGGCCTACCCGTGTTTCGATCTCGCGAATGAAATACCGGTAGGAGAAACGCGGATCCGGTAGCGTTTTCGCCTGCGGGATTCTCTCCAGCGCTGCCTTCCAGCGGTTGAAGGCCGCCTCCAGTTCCGGGTTATTCAGAGCCGCATACAGCACATAGTCCGACACCGTGCTTTCGTCGGTCAGGACGGGGAGTTCGCCGTGTTTCGGTGCTGTGACCGGCTCGGTTGCACCCTGCTGAGCCAGCACATGTGGCGCGATCATCATCGCAATGATCGCCACGGTCCTTATGCTCGAAATCGTTCGTTTCATGATGCTCTCCGCTGGCGCCACTTGGCGATTGCGCAGAAGCGGGATCCTCAGAGTAACGAAAGACCGAGGACCCCGCGATTCCATTTGTCGAACTTCTACTTTCCCTCGGCAAGGACCATGTCTGTCTCCTTTTGTATCTCAGGCGGTCGCGCCTTCCCCCAAGCCGGAAATCGATCCCGCCTCGCGATTCGATCAGTGCTGGAGTTGCTCGTGGCCTGGTTGCATGAGGTCGACCGCCATCTTCAGCTTGGCCTGTTTCTCGGCGTCGCTGAGCTGGTCCCAAGCGCTCGGGCAGCCGGCGCAACAGAACGCAATCGTCTGACCCTGATACTCCCGCAGCAGATCGGCGTTTACCCGCGCTACATCGATACGCGAGCCCATGATCGGACAGCGATCATTGACGAATGCGGGCTTAACGTGCTGGCCGAGGGCTGTCCGGGTGGCTTCGAGACCATTCTGGGCCTGCTCCAACTGGGCTAACGCAGCCTGATACTGTTGGGCCTCGATATGCTGGATCGCCCTCTTCACGGCGTTCTGGATGGCCGGCAACTGCTTTCCATGGATCGTCGCCAGACTCACGACAGCCGGCTTTTCTGGCATCGCAGCGCTCGCCATGTGCTCGTGCATCGGCTGGGAATTCGCCCCGATCACGTACGAAGTGACCAACGCCACCGTTGCGACGAGCAGCGCCGCTCTCAGAAATCTACGTTTCGTGGTGCTCATGTTCGTCTCCTTTCGGAAATCCTACCCTTGACTCCTTTGACCTCACAATCGCACAGATCCACGCTATGTCCCCTCAGAACGACAACGATGCGGCAAAGGTTCCGTCAAAACGATATTTTCTTAGGAGGAACGACGCGGTTTAGGTTTTTGCCGCTAGAGCCTGGGGAAAGTCGAGTGCTGGGAGGTGGTACGCATATTCCTTGTAGCTTTTGCGCAGATACCCCGGGCACATTGGCCCCAGAGGGCCGTATGACCATCGGTAGCGGACAGAAACACGAGGGTCCAGGGACGACGCCCGGCACAAGACGCGATGGTCCAGGCGTTGGTCGTGGCTAGGGCACAAGACCTCGGTTGTTTGTGTAAGCCGTAAGATGACAACGCTGCGGCTGTGACACATCGATCAGTGGATAACCGTGGACCGGCCGGCACGGTCGGGTCAGTCAAGAACGGAAAGAGGGCACCACGATGGGCGATTCATCGTCAGAGTAGTAGCGGACAAAGCGGCAAGAATCCATTTAAGGCCGCGCCCGGACACGACGCGCTGTGCCCGGCCGCGGCTTGCCGTTTTGAGAATCGGTTCAGAGTACTTGAGGTCGGCCAACGTACGGGCACGTCAGGCACGCCGCTCTAAGAATCTCGGAACCTGAAAGGGATTGGGTCCGTTCAGTCTTGTGGAGAACGGCAAATGAGCCGGGCGGCCAGGCGACCGCCGGCTCATTCGCAGGGAAACGACAAGACGCCGCGGGAGGACTGGGAGTATGTGGATGGAGAAAACATGTGACAGTTGCGGTCGGCGACGGGCGTGTCATAGCATATACTATCGTCTCGGACATGCTGAGGGCCCATCGCTCGTATCGACGGTCCTGATCGCATTTGGGGTACCCATCGTCGTGTTTGTCGCAACCCTCTCGCTGTCAGGCGCATTGCTGGCCGGCAATGACTCCGGGCGCGGTGCGCCGACACTGGTTTCGTTTACCCTGGCGCTGGCCTTGACGGCGTTAGTGGTCCTGAGCATCTGGAGAATGACGCGGAAGCCGACCGGTCGTGGCGACGGAGCAGATGAGGTGCAGAGATGATCGGTTATGGATTTAGCAAGGAGATCGACACGCCCTTCGCACAAGCCGTGGAAGAGGTCACGCGAAGGCTGAGCGAGGAGGGGTTTGGCGTACTGACAAAGATCGACGTGCAGGAGAAGTTCAAAGAGGAGCTCGGCATCGACTTCAAGAACTACGTGATTTTGGGGGCCTGCGACCCAGCCAACGCTCATCGGGCGATCCTTGCGGAAGAGGACGTGGGTTTGCTGTTGCCATGCAACGTGATCGTCTACGAACGGGACGGGCGGACAGTGGTCTCGGTGATCCGGCCGACCGTTGCTATGCAGATGGTCGATAACCCGGACTTGAAAGCAGTGGCGGAAGAGGTCGAGGCAAAGTTGGAGAGCGTCATCGTCTCTATCGGCTGAAAGGATCGGCACGATGATTAGAGGATTCTGGCTCTTTGCGGTCAGTGGCGTGCAGGAGGCCTATGCCGTCGCACGCAACGGCCAGGACCGTCGCATGGACAGCAACGCCGTGATGAACGGTTATGGGCACATGATGGATTTCTGGGGGGGCCACATCATCACCTGGATACTCCTTCTGGTCGCCGTCGGCGCGCTCGTGTATCTCTTCACGAGAGCCTCTCAAACGCATGGCCCCAGCATGCCATCGCACGAGACTCCGCTCGACATCCTTAAGAGGCGTTACGCCCAGGGCGAAATCACGAAGGCCCAATTTGAAGAGATGAAGAAAGACCTTTGACGGCACGCGGCCAGTTGTCGGAGGTTTCGCGTCCGACGCCGAAATCTCGGAACGAACGGGGGAACGAGCCGTTGAGACCGTAGGCAAGACGAGCAGGAATCATGGACCGATTGAGCACAACCCGGCTCCGTTTCGCGTTCGCGAGGGTGTGTGCGGCACTCTATGCCGCGAGCACACTGATCGTAATGGCCGGTCCACGAGAGACGGTGATCGTGTTCTTCAATAGTGTGCTTCATGGGATCGATATCACGCCTATCATGCGATGGGAGATGCCCTGGTGGGAAATGATTGTCGGTGTTCTGGAAGTCTTCATCATCGGGTGGCTGTACGGTATGGCGATCGCGATCTTCTACAACTTGGGCAGAGCCAAGGAGTAACGCATGCACCAGGGAGGCTACGCTTACGGCAACTGGGCAATCGTGGTCACGATGATCATGATAAGCCTGTTCTTCATCTTCCGGTTCCTGCGTATGCGCGCGAGCATGCACCGCCGGTCCGGCGGCGCGCTGATCGCGTTCATCATCGCGCTGTTTACCGAGATGTACGGATTCCCTCTGACGATCTATTTTCTCTCCCATTTTCTCAGGATCAAGATCCCCCTGGACCATATCAGCGGACACCTTTTGGGTGATCTGCTGACTTACCTGGGTCTGGGTAACGGTTGGGCTATCGTGATGATCGTCAGCAATGTGCTGCTCTTCATTGGCATCTGGCTCGTCAGCGTCGGCTGGGAGCAGGTCTACAAAGCGCAGGGGCGGCTGGTCACCAACGGGGCGTATGCCTACATGCGGCACCCGCAGTACACCGGCATCTACATCATCACGCTCGGGTTCATGATCCAGTGGCCAACCCTGACAACGCTCATTCTCTGGCCCTTCGTCATCCTGATATACTATCGCCTGGCCCAGCGAGAAGAGCGCGCCGCTCTGGAGAAGTTCCCGAACGAATACCGTCAGTACATGGCGCGAACGGCGATGTTCTTCCCGCGGCTGTCGCAACTGCGCGTGCGCGCCGCCAGCTGAGAATCAAGCTTGTTGGAGCAATCGAAATAGGAGTACCGTTGTGAAAGAGTTGAAGGCATACATCAGACCAACATTCCTCAACAGCATCATCGAAGAGCTGGAGAAGGCCGGTGCGAAAGACCTGACGGTGATTCGCGTTGACGCGCTGGGAGCGCTGGCGGATTCCGAATTCGACCGCTGGCACATCGTCCGTAAGTACGACGAGAAATACTATTGCGTGGCCAAGCTGGAACTCGTCTGCGCCGACGAAGATGCGGACCGCTTCATGGAGATCATCCGAGAACACGGTCACACCGGAGAGAAAGGCGATGGACGTGTCTTTGTCTCGTGGATTGAAGAAGCGGTGAACATTCGAACCGGTCAGCGTGGCGAAGAGGCCCTGTGAGCAGTGTATGGCAGCCGAGACCAGTTAACTAGGAGCCACGATGAGCGGAAAACCGACCATGGATGGTAAGGTCAGAGCCGACGTTCTCTCGCCGGGTGTTCTGGCAGGCCAGCTCCATTTCTTCGAAGCCCGACTCGGATCGTCGCAAAGACAGAGCGCACCGGTCGAAGATCCTGACGCGGAAATCGAGCGTTTCGAGAAACAGGTTGATGCCGTCGTCAAGGAACTGGAAGGGACCGCCAGCTCCTTGCGAGAAACTTCTTTCGACGCCGAGGCAGACATCGTTCAAGCCCATGTCTATCTGCTTACGGATGGGCAGTTTCATCAGGGGGTGCACAACCTGATTCGTAACCGGGGCCTGAGCGCGCAGAAAGCTGCGGCCGAGGTCCTGCACCAAGTCATGGCTAAGCTCGATGAAGCCGCGAGCTGGCTGTCTGAACGTACCGCTGATTTCCGTGATATTCTGAGCCGCCTGGAGGCCAAGCTGTCGGAGCGAGAAGGTGCCTTCATTGCGTCTGTCGAGCACGTCCACTGTCCGATCATCGCGGCCGGCGAACTGCTGCCGTCGCTCGTCCTGGAGGCCCGGCGGTTGAGGAAGTGTGCGTTCATCGTCGAAAAAGGCACAGCTACGTCCCATGCCGCCATCCTGGCCAAGTCCTTCGGTTTCCCGGCCGTCCGGGTCGAAAGCCTCGACCGGTTGCACGTAGAGTCCGGTGAGGACGTTTTGGTCGACGCCATTCAGGGTTATGTCATCGCCAATCCGAACGACCGAGAGGTTAACGAAGTACTTCAAGCCGTTCGCAGGGCGCCGGCAGCGAAACGACCGTCGGCTTTAGTGCGCTTGTCGATCAATATCACCGATCCGCTTCAGGTTAGCCCGGACGTGCTGCTGCGCGTCGAAGGAATCGGGCTTTATCGAACCGAGGTCCTGTTCATGGCTTCGAAACGCGATTTCCCCAGCGAGGACGAACAGTATCGGGAGTACCGGCGTCTCTTTGAGATATGCAAAGAGACATCCGTAACGTTTAGGACCGCTGATATCGGGGGCGACAAGATGCTACCCTACTTCTCCCTCGGTCCCCAAGAGAACCCTTACTTGGGTCTGCGTGCCCATCGGATTTATCGGTTCCACCCGGAGATATTCGTGACGCAGGTCCGTGCGGTGCTCCGCGCTGCGCGAGGTCAACCACAATTGCGACTGATGTATCCGATGATCGAGGACATTGAGGAGCTGCGCTTCGTCCAGAGCCTGGTGTGGCGGGCGGCAGATTCGCTCAAACGCGACAGTGCCGACTACCAGGACACGTTCCAGCAGGGAATCATGGTGGAAGTCCCGTCGGCTGCGTGGAATCTGGACGCATTGTTGCAGCGGGTGGACTTCGCCAGCGCGGGGACCAACGATTTGTTGCAGTACTTCCTGGCGGCCGACCGCAACAACTCCAATATCGCCGCCAGCTACCGCGCCAGCAGTCCAGCCTTCCTGAAGATGCTCAAAGCGCTGGTAGCTGCCGCCGATCGCCAAGGCAAACCGTTGAGCTTATGCGGCGAGATCGCCGCTAACCGCGCGTTTCTTCCTCTGTTGATTGGCATTGGATTCAAAGACATCAGCGTTGAAGTGCATGTGCTCGATGCCGTGGAGGAGACACTCAGCACGCTCAAGCAAGCGGAGTGCGAGGAACTTGCCGAGACCTGTCTGCGTTGTCGCACCTCGGAAGAGGTGCGCGTGATCTTGAGAGAGTCTGGCCATGAGGAGACCCCGGCGCAGCAGTGCCCTGTGGTCGCCGCGGATGAAGCCATCGATCCGGTCTGCAAAATGGTCGTCCACGCTGGCCGGGACAGCTACACCTACGACCGTCATGACCGACGTTACTACTTCTGCTCCACCCGTTGTCGGGAGGAGTTCGTTCACAACGTGGGAGATAAACCATGACAGACATAGCCACGGATCCAGTTTGCGGCATGCAGACAACGATGGACGACCTCGTGTATGTCTTTCGTGGCAGGGAGTACTTCTTCTGTTCAGAAGGCTGTCGACAGAAATTCGTTGATTCACCCGACGCGTTTTCGAAGGACCCCAGGTATGACCTGGTCATCATCGGAGCAGGCCCGGCCGGCTTGACGGCTGCCGTCTATGCCTCCGTCTTGAAGATACGCACCCTCGTGCTCGCCAGGGACATCGGGGGACAGGCCATCGACAGCACGAAGGTCACGAATTACATGGGCTTTGATTTCACTACGGGTCCGGAACTTGTGAAGAAATTCCAGGCACAGTTCCTCCACGAACACTTCCTCGAACACAAGATGGACGAGGTCACCTCCATCAGTAGCGATGCTGAGGTCTTCGACCTGCACACACGGGCCAACCAGCGCCATCAGGCGAACTGCGTCATTATCGCTACCGGCATGAAGAGACGGAAGCTCGGCATCCCCGGCGAGGAGCGGTTGTTGCGCAAAGGCGTGTCGCACAGTGCAGTCCAGGAGACCTCACTGCTCGAGGGCGCTGACGTCGTGGTTGTCGGAGGAGGCAATTCCGGCGTCCAAGCTGCCCAGGAGTTGTTGAACGCCGGATGTAGGGTCACCCTGATCGAGAAGGGTCATCTGCGAGCCGACGAGTTGGACGTGGCGACACTCCGGCACAACGGCCGCATGAAGATCCTGGAGCGTCATGACGTGATTGAGATTCATGGCCGTGACCGAGTCGAGGCTGTCACCGTCCAGTCCATGGAGAACCTCAAGAACGGAAGACTCAGTTGCCAGGCAGTGTTCATCCAGGTTGGTCTCGTGCCCAACACGGAATTCTGTCAGGACATGCTCGAGCTGAATGACAGAGGCGAGATTGTCATTGGCCCCGACTGTTCGACCAGCACGGAAGGTGTCTTCGCCTGCGGAGACGTCACCAACGCCTATGGTAAGAGGATCATCATCGCCTCCGGCGAAGGGGCCAAGGCCGCCCTCAGTGCCAAGCAGTACCTGGCGAGAAGCAAGGAGACTATCAGCCGATAGGAGTGGGACATTATGGCAGAGAAAGTCCAAGACCCGGTATGTGGGATGAAGATAGACAAAAACCAGGCTGTACCGCTGGAGCGCGACGGCAAGACTCATTACTTCTGCAGCGACAAGTGCAAGAACGCTTTCCAGAAAGGCAAGATGCCAAAGGAGCATGAAAAACATGCCGGTCACGATCACGCGTCTCATCATGCACACATGGTGCAGGATTTCGAGAAGCGGCTCTGGATTTCTTTGGTCGCAACGGTGCCGGTCCTGGCGCTGTCGCCGATGATCCAAGGGTTGCTGAACATCTCGTTTACCTTCGCCGGCGACCGGTATCTACTGTTTGCGATCTCATCCTTCATCTACCTCTACGGCGGCTGGCCGTTCCTCAAAGGGCTGGTGGATGAAGTGAAGAAGGCCAGGCCCGGCATGATGACGCTGATAGCCGTAGCCATCACGGTAGCGTATGTCTACAGCGGCCTGGTCGTCTTCGGTCTCCGGGGCCGCGTCTTCTTCTGGGAACTGGCTACCCTGATTGACATCATGCTGCTGGGCCATTGGATCGAGATGAGATCGGTCATGGGCGCCTCGAAGGCCCTGGAGGAACTGGCCAAGCTGATGCCCAAAGAGGCGCATCGCCTCCAGGAAAACGGATCGACCGAGGATGTACCCTTGGAAGAGCTCCACAAAGACGACGAGGTGCTGGTCAAGCCCGGCGAGAAGATTCCGGTGGATGGCCAGATCACCGACGGAGAATCGGAGATCGATGAATCCGCCATTACCGGCGAATCCAAACCTGTCAGCAAGAGCCCGGGCGACAGTGTCATCGGCGGCTCCGTCAACGGTACCGGCTCGCTGACCGTCCAGGTGAGCAAGACGGGAGAGGACTCGTACCTGTCTCAGGTGGTCAATCTCGTCAGACAAGCCGGCGAAAGCAAGTCGCGCGCCCAGGGTCTGGCGGACAAAGCTGCCTTCGGGCTCACCCTCATTGCCATCACGGCGGGCCTGATCACTCTGACGGTGTGGCTGGCGCTCGGGAAGGAGTTCGTCTTTGCGTTGGAGCGTATGGTCACCGTCATGGTCATCACTTGCCCGCACGCATTGGGCTTGGCGATCCCGCTGGTGGTCGCGATGATTACGGCGTTGTCGGCTCGCAACGGCCTGCTGATCCGTAACCGCACGTCTTTCGAGAGTGCGCGGAAGCTGAATGTCGTGGTCTTCGACAAGACCGGGACATTGACGAAGGGCCAGTTCGGCGTCAGCGACGTCGTCAGCTTCGGGGACTGGAACGAGGACCAACTGCTCAGGACGGCCGCGAGCATCGAGCAGAATTCCGAGCACACCATCGCCCGAGGCATCGTCGGCAAGGCCCAGGAGAAGGGTCTGGAACTGACCCAGGCCAGGGACTTCGATTCGATCCCGGGCAAAGGCGCCAAGGCGAACCTCGATGGCCAGGAAATCTACCTGGGTAACAAGGGCATCCTGGAGCCAGCCGGTGTGAAAGATACCGCCGTGCTGGAAAGAGTCAACCAGATGGCCAGCCAGGGCAAGACGATCGTCCTGGTCGCTGCCGACAAGGAAGTCCAGGGCCTCATTGGTCTGGCCGACATCATTCGCGATGAATCGCGCGAGGCGATCAAGTCGCTGGAAGTCCTTGGTCTTGAAATCTCCATGATCACCGGGGACAACGAGGCCACCGCCAGGTACGTCGCCGAGGAACTCGGCCTGGACAGCTACTTTGCCGAGGTGCTGCCGGACAAGAAATCGGAGAAGATCAAGCAGCTCCAGCAACAGGGCAAGAAAGTCGCTATGGTTGGAGACGGCGTCAACGATGCGCCGGCGCTGGCCCAGGCGGACGTCGGGATCGCCATCGGCGCCGGTACCGACGTCGCGGTGGAGACCGCCGACGTGGTCCTGGTCGAGAATGACCCGCGCGACGTGGCCGACATCGTCTCGCTGTCCCAGATCACCAACCGAAAGATGAAGCAGAATCTCGCCTGGGCCACCGGCTACAATGTCATCGCTATCCCGCTGGCGGCCGGTGTCCTCTTCAGCATCGGCATCGTCATGCCGCCGGCCGGTGGCGCGCTGGTGATGTCGTTGAGCACTGTGATTGTCGCCATCAATGCGCGACGGATTTCCTACAAAAAGAGTCGGCGTACGGCCTGACAGCAATTGCGGCCGAGCGAGATTGAGCCATGATCGGCCCGCCCGACTCACCTCGTCCGACGAACCCTCAGGAGGAAGTGATCGTAAAGCCTCTTCGTTTCGAGAACTTCCTGGCCTTGGTCGGCCAGACTGGCGGACACATTACGGATCGGCTCACCGTCGTCGAGTTGGATTTCGATGATGTCACCGATACCGACTTTCTCGACCGCTAATTTGGCCTTGACGAAATTCAGCGGACAGGCGACCCCACGCAGGTCCACGGTCGATGCGGGACCTTCCGATGCGGCCCTCGTGACTGCGACAGGCTCCAGCTTGAACTTGAGATTGGCGTCCAGGGACAGAAAGAGCTGCTCGACGCGCTGGACGAGCCTTGCGGCGCGGTCCTGCATGTCCGCGAGGGTTCCTTTATTGCCCATCCGCCAGTCAACAGCGCAATCGAGCAGTTCTTGGGCGGCAAGGTCGACCCAGCCCGGTTCGATCAGGTGTTTGGTGAAGGCTTGGAAGATAGCCCTATCGGTCTTCGGTTCGTCGCCCGATAAGACCAGCAGCGCGCGAGCGGACGCGAGCACCGCCTGATAGAGACTCTCGCTCTTGGCGCTGTCTTGTGTTTTGAGCGCGGCCTGCTTGATGGCTTCCTTGGCTTGTTGAATATCGACCGTGATGACATCCATGACGCCGGCGCCGCACTCGCCCGGCCCTCGTCCGGCTAGCGAGAACGGCTGGTCCGCACCCCAGTCGTAGAAGTAGTCATCGGGTATCGCCTTAGACTCATATTCGTGCACGAGCGGCTCTAGCTGCGACGGGATCTTGCCGGCCGCGAAGAGCTCGGCCAGGAGATCGGGCACTGCTTTGGCGGGCACAGTGCCGATCCTCGTGGCGAGCTGAGCCTTGCCCTCGGCGGTCTTGCCGCCGGTTAGAACGTCGTAGCATGGCAACAATTTGCCGTCGACCCGGCGAGCGTGACCCTGCAACCCGATGTCGGCGACGTGGTGTTGGGCGCAGGAGTTGGGGCAGCCGCTCACGCGAATCGTGGTCCCGCCGACGGTTGAGTTCGGATTCTCCGCCAGCTTCTTTGTGATCGCCGTTGCAAGGCTTCGCGACAGACACAGGCCGAGCTTACAGGTGGCGGCCCCCGCACAGGCGACGACTTCGGGAGACCTTTGATCGGACGTGCGGATGCCGAGCCGACCGATCTCAGCGTGCAGGTCATCGAACCTCTCCTCCGGGACTGACGGAATGAGCAGATTCTGCTGCTGCGTCGTTCGGACCAAACCGGTACCGTAGTTGTCGGCGAGCCGCGCGACCTCGACCAGCTCATCTGCAGAGAGATCTCCCAGAGGCAATCCGAGTCTGAACGTGAAGAGACCCGCGTCCTTCTCGGGCGCAATATCAGCGGTCGCCTGGCTGCCGTCAAGCACGTTGGTTGTTGCAGAGGTGGTCGGCCGTTCGTCCGTCGCTTCGATCTGTGGGAGCGGACCCTCCAGGCCCTCTTGCCGGACCGCCGTGCGCTCTTGACGATACAATCGGATGAACTGCTCGGGACCGAGTCTTTTGAGGACGTAACGCAGTCTGGCTTTGTGCTTGTTGGACCGATCGCCGTGCTTATCGAAGAGTCTCTTCACTGTCTCGGCAACCTCGAAGATATCGCCTTCACGAATGAAATCCTCCACCTTGACGCCCACCGCCGGGTTTGGGCCGAGGCCACCGCCTGCATAGACGGCAAAGCCCTTGGCGCCCTCGCGATGATGAGCGAAGAAACCCAGGTCGGCTACGGACGCCAATCCGCAATCGGCCGCACACCCTGAGAACACGATCTTGTACTTGCGCGGCAGATTGTAGGAGCTATCGAACTGCAGGAGATACTCCGCCAGCGCGATGGCATGTGGTGTCACGTCGAAGCGCTCGGCAGCGCAGATCCCGGCCCGTGGGCAGGCCGTAATGTTACGTACGGTATTGCCGCCACCGCCGCGCGAAGAGAGACCGGCTTCGAGCAAGTCTTCAAGCACGTGCGGTGTGGACTCGATCGCTACGTCGTGAATCTGCACGTCCTGGCGGGTCGTCACGTGAAGGATGCCGTTGCCGTACGCGCGGCTCAACCGCGCCAGGCACCGAAGCTGAGAGGACGATACCACCCCGGCTCCGATGCGAACGCGGACCATGAAATGCCCCGCGGACCTCTGTTCGTAAACGCCCCACGGCACGCGATACGCGCGAAAGGCCGTTGGCGTCAGTTCCCCTCGAACGAATCGCTCGACCTGCCGGCGAAATCGCCCCGTTTGCTCTCGCACGCTCGCAGGCACCGAAAGCACTCGCTGTATGTATGCATTCATCTGTGTTCTAATCCTTCAGTCTGCGAGGGGTCCGACTTCGCCGCCTTCATGCGCACACCACGTTCACGGGACTTGTCTTGCCATCGACAATCTCGTATCCCTTGATGACCGGCCTGCTCGGATCAGCCAGGGAGAGTATCACGTGCATAACACCAGGCGTCAGTGCGAGCCGGATGTCCTCATCCGACGGTCTGGCCGGGGTCTCCGGGTGGCTGTGGAATACAGCCAGCAGGGTCAGGCCCCGCGCGCGAATGTCCTTGACGACCGAGAATTGCTCAGCCGGCTCCATCATGAAATGATCCGTGCTCTGGTCGGCGTTGGTCATCGGATACAGCTTCTCGACGCAGCCCTCTCGGCCGGCCAGGATGCCGCACGCCTCGATCGGCGCCGCCGCCCTGGCCTGCTCAGCCATCTGACCAACGATCTCCGGCGGAATTGCCAGTGTCAGCATACGCAACCTCTCTGCTCGCAGACCACTTGCTTCTCGTCCCTGACCTCCGTTATCTCCGGATTGCGACCACACAAAGGGCACTCGGGATTGCGACCGACAGGTATCTTGCGAAATGTCATCGTCAGTGCGTTGTAAGTCAGCAATGTGTCGGTCAGCAACTCGCCTATCCCCAGCAGGTGTTTAATGGCCTCGGTTGCCTGCAGAGAGCCGACCACGCCAGGCAACACGCCGAGCACGCCCGCCTGCCCGCAGGAAGGCACTGAGCCCGCTGGCGGAGGCGCCGGAAAAACGCAGCGGTAGCAGGCCGTCGCGTTTGGAAGGACCGTCATCAACTGGCCCTCGAACTGGAGGATGCCGGCGTGCGAAAATGGAATCTGCTCGAAGTAACAGACATCGTTGATGAGGAACTTGGCCGCGAAGTTATCCACGCCATCGATCACAAAATCATATTCGCGGACGATCTGAGCTAGATTGTCTGCTCGTGCCCAGACATCGTAGGTTCGGATCGTCACATTCGGATTGATGGCGTGCATCTTCGCCAGCGCCGAATCCACTTTCCGAACGCCGACGTCCTCGGTGTGGTGAATGATCTGCCGCTGGAGGTTGGTCAAATCTACGGCGTCGCCATCCAGCAAACCAATCGTCCCCACCCCGGCGGCCGCCAGGTACAGCGCGGCCGGAGCGCCCAGACCGCCGGTCCCGACGATCAAGACCTTGGCGGATAGCAGCTTTTCTTGGCCAACACCGCCGACCTTGTCGAGGATGATGTGCCGGCTATATCGTTCAATCTGTGCCTCAGTCAGTGGCACGTCCGCCTCCCATGAAATACAAGAACTCCACCTTGTCACCCTCTGCGATGCTGGTCGTGTCGAATTCGGACCGGCGCAGAATACGTCCGTTCAGTTCCACTGACACCATCTCCGGCATCTTCACACGGCGATCCTTCAGCAATTCTGTGACAGTCAATCCCTCGGCAAGACTCACCTCTTCTCCATTTACCTTCAGTAGCATGTCAAACCTCACAACTTCGTTAGTGCGCATTCAAAATCTCCTTTGATGTCGTCGATATCCTCGATCCCCACGGAGACCCGAACGGTGTCGGCATTCACACCCATTCTCATTCGGGTCTCGACATCGAATTCGCGGAATATCGTCGAGGCCAGGTGAATAACGAGCGTTTTTGCATCGCCGATATTCGCGACATTACGGGCCAGCCTCAAGGCGTTGATAAAGCGGAACGCCCTTTCCTGGCTGCCCAGGCCTAAGGTGAGCAGTGCGCCGCCGCGACCGCCGAATTGCTCGACCGTACGGCTGCGGTAGGGACTGTCATCGAGCCCGGGATAGTCCACCCGACGGACAGCCGGGTGATCGCGCAGCAGTAACGCCAGCGCCCTGGCGTTCTCACAGTGACGGACCATTCGCAACGACAAAGTCTCCAGTCCCTGTAACATGAGATGGGAGTTCATCGGCGCCGCGCACCCGCCCAGGTCGCGGCCGGTCCCGTTGCGTAAGTGCGACAGCAAGGCCAACCGGCCTCCCTTCTCGCTGCGCGCGGCAATGTCCTCAAATGGGCCGCCGGCCCAATCGAAACGACCCGTGTCGATGATGGCTCCGCCCATCGCCGTGCCGTGACCGTTGACGAACTTGGAGGTCGAGTGAACCACGATGGCGGCGCCGAAATCACCCGGCCGCACCAGCACCGGCGTCGTCACTGTGTTGTCAACCACGAGAGGGACATTCGCCCGCTCGGCAATCCCGGCCAAAGCGCGCAGGTCGGGTACTTCCATGCCAGGATTGCTGATCGTCTCCACGAGGATAAGCCGTGTCCGGTCTGTCACGGCCCGAGCGACGTCATCGGCTTCAGCCGCACACGTCAGCTTGGTCTTGATGCCGAACCGCCCCAGGACGTTCTTGAACAACGAGATCGTTCCGCCAAATAGACCCGCACCAGCGATGATCTCGTCGCCGGCCTTGAGCAGACCCAGAGCTACAGTCGCAATCGCGGCCATGCCGCTGGCGGTTGCGATACCGCCGATGCCGTTCTCAAGCTCGGTCAATCTGGCCTCCAGAGCGGCGGTCGTGGGATTGGCCATACGCGTATAGACGTAGCCTGGAGCGCTGCCGGCAAAGACATCAGCCAGCTCCTCGGCCGTGCCGTACGCGTACGACACGGTCTGATAGACCGGGACCACCGTCGCTCCGGTTGCGTCCGCCATGACAGCGTGCCCATGAATGGCCGCAGTTGCCGGCTTCATGATCGTCTCGCACCTCACCTCTTTCTATCCAGCAAGGGTCTGGTGTGGATGCCGCATTCGCCGCCGCACTTGCTCGTGCCGATCCAGCGACCGGCGCGTTCATCGGCGCCCTGGGCGACCTTGGTACACGGCCAGCACCCGAGCGAGCGATACCCCTGCGCGTAAAGCGGATTCACGTCTACTTTGTTCAGCGCCAGGTACTGCCACACCTCACGCTCGTACCACAGCAAGATGGGGTTCAACTTGACCAGACCCTCGTCGCGCTCTTCCACCTCCTTGAAGTCGGTGCGCGTTCGACCTTCGGTGCAGCGCAGGCCAGTGACCCAGCAAGTGACGTTCATCTCTCGGATCGCGTCCCGAGTCGGCCGGACCTTGAGGATATCGCAGCAGCGATCCGGGTCGCTCGCATACAGCCTGTCGGGAATCTCTTCGTCATTGCTGAATACGCGCAGTTCCGGATAGCGTGTCACCTCTTCCGCCATGAACTGTTTCGTCTCATCCGGCTTGAAGCGGGTCGTCACAATGAAGCCGCGAATATCCGGACTGACCTGTTTGGCGAGATGCCAGACGACGCTGGAGTCCTTACCCAGGCTGTTGGCGACCACCAGGCCATCACCAAATTCCGCGAGGGTCTGCTCGATCAGGCTTAGCGAACGCTCGACCTTCTGGGCGAAGTTCAAGCCCTCCACCAGTTCCTTAACATCCACGTCGGTTGTGTCCGCAAGTGATCCTGTTACCATTTCGAATCTCCTCATGCTTGCCTGTTCTTGCGTTCTCAGATCTGGTAGTCAGGCGGCTCGAGCTTGCCGAAGCTCAGCCGGTTCCAGATGCGTTCGTGCGCGTAGAACGCTCCAATCTTGACTGCGCTGTCGAGCAGGCCGATGCCGATCGAGAGCGTCGGCTCACCGGTCAGCAGCCACGCGATCACGAAGGTCACCGCCGTTCCGCCCGCCCGCCACGTTACGGCCTTCACTATGCTTCGATAATGCGACTCGACCATCTGGCACCCACGATTCCTATTATGTCCATCGCAATACTATGCTATGGCGGCAAAAAAACACCGTTCCTTGCAGATCTATATGGAATAGTCCGGCACGGGCGAACGTTGGCTACGTCGCTCCCAGTCCGCCAGCGTCTCCAGGCTCGCGTCCCGACAAACCCGGGTCATCGAGGCGTTCACTTTCGCCCAGAGTTGGTCCAGGGCTGCATCGCCCCGAACGTACTTGCCCTTTTCGTTCGTATCGACGGTTCCTGCGCCTATGGAGATGGGCCCTTCTATGGCTTCGATCACCTGCGCGACCGTAACCCGCTGGGGCAAATCCGCTAGCGTGTACCCGCCGGCATTGCCCCGATGCGACGCGACAATCCCCGCCTGCCTCAATTCGTTGAGAATGATCTCAAGGAAACGAGGGGGAATCCCCTGTACCCCGGCGATCTCCTGAACCGAAACAGGCCCAGAGTCGCCACGGAACGCCAGTTCCAGGACCGCCCGCAAGGCATAGCCGCATCGCTTTGAAATCCTTATCGCCATGCATACCCAATCTAAACAATCGGAATACTGATATTAGAGAGTAGCGTTCTCCAGCCGCCGCGTCAATGCCTCTTCTGAAAAAAAAGTAAAAAATCCCAGGGCGGAGGCAGCCTGGAAAGCGGAGGCGTTGGGCTCAAGGATGACGGTGACGCATGAAGATCCGGCGCGGGTCAAGGCGGCGCAGAATGCTGCCCACATAGCGGAGAGCGCGTATTGCTCGGGTGCTGTAATCGAGCATGCGAAGCTCGCAATCGGCCGGTGAGAGGGTCCGGGCCTTGCCGACTCGCTCGGCGGCCTTGTCGGGGTCTCCGTTGGCCAGGTAGGTATAGGCCGAGTCTCTCAGGGTCGGGACGTGATCGCCCTTGAGATTGACAGCATGGGTGAAGAACTGGATGGCGTCCTCAAGGTTGCCTTTGTTGGCGGCGGTGACGGCCAGGTAGTAGTACGCGTCGGCGTTGGTCACGTCGAGGCTGGTCGCCCGCAGCAGGCAATGCGTAGCGTGGTCGGTATCGCCTAGCGTCAGGAACATCGAACCCATGGAAACCAGGGTGCCCGCATCCTCGATTTCAAGCTCCAACTCGGCCAGCAGGCAAGCCCGGGCTTCCTTCAGCCTGTCCGTCGTCAGCGCGCACTGCGCCAAGCGGTAGTGCGGTCCGGGCAGGTCCGGATCGTGCTCGATCGCTTCTTTGAAGAGCCCCTCGGCCTGCGCCAAATCCCCTTGGTCGAACGCTACTTCACCGAGATAGAACAGGGCCGGCGCGTACTCCGGATCGAGCTCCAGGATGCGATGGAATTTCTCCCTGGCCGAGTCGATGTCACCTTGTTCCAGCAGGAACAGCGCGAAATCCATGATGACATCCACATCGCCGGGACTGAGACGCAGCTCTGCGAGGAAGTGTTCCCGCGCGCGGAAGGGATCGCCGTCGGACCAGTAGGCCTGAGCGATGCGATAATTGATTTGCGGATGACTGGCCTCAAGCTCGGCGGTCTTGAGCCAGCAGCGGATGGCTTTCTTGTACTGACCGCGCGCGAAGAGGCTGTTGCCGATGTTGTAGTAGCACAGCGCGCAGTCGGGATCGATCTGTTGAGCGAGATAAAACATCTGCTCGGCCAGATCGTGCAGACCCATTTCCGTATATGTGATAATGCGGTTGCAGTAGCATGGCTCGAACCGCGAGTCGAGACTCTGCACGTATTCAAACGTCCCGATCGCGCGGTCGTATTGGCCGGTGCGGGTGTAGTCCACCGCCAGCGAGTTGAGGATCTCCAGATCGTCGGGGCTCAACTCCAGCGCCGCTTCGTATTCGGCGATGGCCTCCTGGAAGCGACTGATCGCGTCGAGCGTCAGGCCTTTGTTGAAATGCCAGGCGCTGTTGGCCGGGTTGATCTCGATCGCCAGCTCCAGTTCGACCAGTGCCTGCGCCATCTTGCCGTCTTCGTAGAGTTCGTAGGCCTTGCGCGCGCGACGCTCCGCCTTGTCGTAAGGTCCGAACTCCATATCGTCGAAAAGCATATCTGCTCCAGATCGCCAGGGACTGGTCGCCATCCGACCATGACTCAACGACCTTATCGCCTATCGGGAGCAAGGCCGTTAGGGATTTCTGGACAGAGACATTGCGGTTTGCAGCGGCTGGCGAGCGCACCTGCAGAGCAAGTGTAAGTGCTTACAGCCGAGTGTGTTACAGGAAGGCGACACCCGACCTGCGTTGGCGTCTGGAGCGGGATCGGCGTTTTTTTCGCACGGCGGTGAGACACCGTCTCATAATACGTCCGCGATGCAACAAGGTACGCGAGGACAGGAATGTACCCCTCTTCTTCAGGGCCGATACCTCTCGACCCCGCGCTGCTGGTCTGACGCCAAGATCAGGACCCGGCTCAGTAGAGAGGCTCGAGTTCCACCGGTCCGAGGTCCGCAGTGATCCCTATCACCCAGGCGTTATAAGCGCGTGCCTGCTCGACCTCAGGCTCGATCCGGCTCACATCATCGACATCGATGAATTCGAGGGACCAGTGCAGTGGCGGCGAGCCGATAACGAAGCTGGTGACTGTCGCGACTCCATACTCCGGTTCCGGCGCCTCGCCTTCGTGCTCGCGGTAGACCGCGACATATGCATGTCCCGGCAGGAACTCGCGTTCCAGCGTCAGATACTGGCCGGACACACCAGTCACGATGTCCACGTCATAGCGGAAAACCGCCGTGACGGTGTGCGCGCCGGCGAGCAGGTGATACTCGCGGAACCCGTTCTCTGCGACGAACGTCGGCTCGACGGGCTCGCCGTCCACATAGACGACCCTCAGCTCGTCGCTATTGATTAGCAGGAGCGAGCGCATCGAGTGAATCGTCGGTGATTGCCAAGGCCCGCGCGGCAAGCACTTGTCGCGCGCGTACTTGGGTCCGCAGCCTCCGGACAGAAACACTCCCCCAGTCAGGACGATCAGCAGGGACACTCTAACCACATGACGTGCTTGAATCCCCATAACTCCACCTCCTTTTAGAGTTAT
>JAFGLV010000025.1 GCA_016927855.1 Sedimentisphaerales bacterium | reverse complement strand
GACAAAAATCTCGATGTCCTATTGGAAGCCCTCGCCAGGGCGGCATAGAGCATCATGAAAAATGCGAAAGTCCACAAGCAGAGTATTGACTGGAATTCTGAAATAGATGGGAGTCCCATGCTCGGCAATGGAGTCCCCATCTATTGTTGTGAGAGTGACATGTGTATGCAGGATGCCGCAGACACGCCTTAGACTTCCATTTCCTGACAAACTCAAAGCGATATCGAGTGAAGCGGAATAGTATTTGCGACGAAGACAACAAAGTATGGGAGGCTTCCCTGGAGCCAATCGTAGTGGAAAGAGGATGTCGTCACGTGTGTCCTCATAAACATTGACTCCCTCCAGCAATGGCGTTGGGCCTGCTGCGACCATTCCCGGCAAAGCTTCAAAGGCCTCTTTCGTCATGCATAGGCTTGTGCCAAGAGCACTGAGAAGGTCTCCAGCACTCAGGAGGTTCTCAGATGCGTATTCGCCCTCGGCAAGATGCACCTGTTTCCAGACTTTGACGATATCAGATGCTTCGTTGCCTGTGATAGCCTCGCACTTTATGGTGAAGGTGTTATAACCTGAAGGCAAGGGTATAGCCGCACCGTCAATGGCGATCAAGTCAGTATTGGTTGTGCTATATAGCTTGACGTCCATAGGGTGAATAGCATATCAAAGGGTAACATCTGCTCTCGCCATTTGACTCGTCGTGTTATGTGGCCCGCTTCATCAGGCCCACCCTTGTCGCCGCCTCTCGCGCCGCCTTCTGAAGAAACGACTCGTCCACATGATGTCGCCCTCGGTCGGCGGTCTCCAGGGCTGTTTGTGGAGCAGCCACGTACTTCGTGGGCGCTCGATTCAGACTTTCTGTCCCAGACGTTCGCAACATCCGCACGCTCCTACACACGCATGAGATGGTACCACCTCCCGTCGGACGGGGCAATATTGCGTTCCAGAAAGAACCAAAATTCGGCGGATAGCCTGCTCAGAAGACGCGTGGGTCAAGAACCCAGCCTACTGCCGCTGCCTGCGCTGACCCCAGGCCGCGTTGAGAAAAGAGGTAGTCGCGGCACGGCGTTTCTGGTAGTATTCGTCCATGCTGACGAAATCGCGCCGTGTCATCATCGTGCTGTCGCTCGCCGCTTTGCTCCCTGTGGGGTGGGTTCTCAACCCACGCGTGACGCAAGCGCAGGCCGCCGGGAGTCCCCGGTTTCTCCTGGGGGTGTGCACGCACTTTAGCCAGGGCAAGGGCGTCGTGGAGATGAACCTCACGAACATCTCGCGCGCTGGCATCAATGCGATTCGCGACGAGGTCCCGTGGGGCGCCCTGGAGCGGGAGAAGGGCAGACTCGAAATGCCGGTGCAGTTCGATGCATACGTGCGCCGTGCGGCCGCCAAAGGTCTCAACGTGCTGCTGATTCTCGACTATGCCAATCGCTTCTACGATGATGGCGACCGGCCGCGTTCGCCCGAGGCGATTGAGGGATTCTGTCGCTACGCGGAGTTCGTCGTCCGCCACTTCGGCAAAGACGTGCGGCTCTATGAGATCTGGAACGAATGGGACATCGGCATCGGCCTGCCGGCGCGTTACAACCAGGGGGGCTCTGCGGGAGACTACGCCAAACTGCTCAAGGCGGTCTATCCGCGGATCAAGGCAATCGACCCTAACGTTACCGTGATTGCAGGCGCTTCCACCAGCGGGGCGGTTAAGCGGGGTTGGCTCGAAGAGGTCGTCAAGCGCGGTGCGCTGCAATCTTGCGACGCGATTTCGATTCACGGCTATAACTATGGCGAATCGTTTCCGCAGCGCGGTCCCGAGGCGTGCGCGGCGTGGATAACGAACGTGCAGCAGATGCTTCGCGGCTACAACCAGGGGGAAGATGTGCCGTTCTATGTGACGGAGATGGGCTGGCCTACGCACGCGGGAAGAGCGGGGACCGACCCTCAGTTGTCGGCATCGTACTTGGCGCGGCTGTACCTGCTGGCGCGGACGTCGGACTCCTTCAAAGGGTTGTGGTGGTACGATTTCCAGGACGACGGCTGGAATCCTCAGTACAACGAGGACAATTTCGGCCTGGTGCGGCCGGACCTCACGCCCAAGCCTGCCTACCACGTCCTGACAGACATCTCACAGCTTATAAGCAAGGGGCGGTACGCCGGATGCGTCGCGACCGACGACGAACATCTGCGAATCCTGCGGTTCACCCGGGAGGGACGCGACTATTGGACGGTCTGGTCCGATGACGACCGGGAGCGGCAGGTGATTCTGGAGACGCCGTCGCCCGACCGCTTCATCATGGTTCGGCCGCTGGGCCACGATCCGTATCTGTCGGAATGGGGTTATCGTGACTGGACCGCGCGGGCAAGCGAGTTCGCGGCGAATCAGCTTTCGCTCGTCGTGGGGCATCGTCCGTTCATGATCAGCGGCGATCTGGCGGGCGTCTCTGTCGTGCAGGTTGTCCCTCGTCCCCGTCGAGTCGAGGAGGCACGTGAAAGATGAAGCCGAGCACAGTCCGGGAGGAAAAGTGATGATCCCGTCAAACCACTCGCGTCGTGATTTCCTCCAAATGATAGGACGAAGTGCGTTGGCGCTGTCTCTGCCCGGCGCGTTGCTGGGACAAGAGAAAGAACCTGCGCGGCCCAACGTGCTCTTCATCGCGGTGGACGACCTGCGGCCGCAGCTTGGCTGCTACGGTCACGGCGGGATCGTTTCGCCTAACCTGGATCACCTGGCTGCCGACGGTGTGGTGTTCAATCGCTGCTACTGCCAATCACCTGTCTGCGGCGCGTCACGGGCCAGCCTGCTCTCGGGGATTAGACCGACGCGCGATCGCCACTTCATCTGGGACCTGCATGCCGACCGCCAGTGGGGCGCGCCTCTGTCGCTGCCAAAGCGCTTCAGGCAGCACGGCTACCAGACCGTCTGCAACGGGAAGATCTATCACTACCGCGACGACGGCGCCGGCAGTTGGAGCCGGCCGGCCTGGCGGCCCGGCGGTGACTGGGTCGGTCGCGGCTATCTGCTCAGGGACAATCAGCGCATCGCAGCGGGGGCGAACGGCATTGGGCCGGCTTATGAATGCGCCGATGTTCCGGACAGCGCCTATCCCGACGGCGTCATCGCGGAGCAGTCGATTTCCGACCTGCGACGCCTGACGCGAAGGGGAGAGCCTTTCTTCCTCGCGGCGGGATTTCTCAAACCCCACCTGCCTTTTGTGGCGCCCAAGCGTTATTGGGACCTTTATGATCCGGAAGAGATCGAGCTGGCCGGCAACGCCTTCCGTCCGAAAGAGGCGCCGGACGCGGCAATCCATAACTGGGGAGAACTGCGGCAGTACCATGGCATTCCCGCAGAGGGACCGCTGCCGGAGGAGATGGCTCGCAGGCTCAGGCACGGCTACTATGCCTGCACCAGCTACACGGACGCCCAGATCGGGCGGCTTCTGGCTGAGGTGGAGCAACTCGGCCTGCGCGACAAGACGATCGTGGTGCTCTGGGGCGATCATGGCTGGAACCTGGGCGAGCACACGCTCTGGTGCAAGCACTGTCACTTCAAGACGTCGCTGCGTGCGCCGCTGATCGTGCGCGTGCCTGGGCTCACAGGCGGGACGAAGACCGACGGTCTGACCGAGTTCGTCGATATCTATCCGTCTCTGTGCGAGTTGTGCGACTTGCCTCGGCCCGGCCATCTGGAGGGACGCAGCTTTGTGCCGTTGCTGAAAGAGCCTGAGCAAATATGGAAGGAAGCGGTCTACAGCCGCTACTACAATGGCACGTCCGTGCGCACGGAGCGATACTGCTACACTGAATGGGCCAGGGAGGACGGCACGATGTATGCTCGCATGCTCTACGACGAGAAGCTCGATCCGCAGGAGAACGTCAACATTGCCGAACGGAGCGAGAACGCCGGGCTCGTCAAGCAGCTCTCGCAGGCGCTGCACAAGTTCCGTGCGGGGTACGTGTCTTGATGGTGACGGAGCAACCAGGGAACCGAGGATGAGAATGGAAATCCGCAGTCTGAAACAACGTAGAAACGTGAAGATATCGACTCTCGCGATGTGTCTGCTCGTGCTGGCCACCCCCGGCTGGAGCGCGGCGGCGGAGAGAGCAGGGCGTTTCAAGCTGGGCGAGTTGTATCCGTTGCAGATGGTGCAGAAAGTGCTGGTCGCACGCGAGACGTGGCATCCCTGGCCCAAGTGGAATGAGAGGCAAGCGTGGGAAGGTCTGCCGTCGGACGTCCGCGCCGACTTGATCGCCAATGGCGAGAAGTACCTGGGCTACGAGTGGCCCAACCTGTCGGGGACGCTCTTCCTGGAATATGCCCGCAACGGCAATCGCAGCCGCTACGAGCGGGTCCACTTCGACCGGCGGATCGCGCTGACGCAGCTCGTGGCGGCCGAGTGCGTCGAAGGCAAGGGACGCTTCATAGACGATATCGCCAACGGTGTCTGGACGCTGTGCGAGGAATCGTTCTGGGGACTGCCGGCTCACGTCGGGGCGCAGCGGGCCGGCTCGGGGCTACCCGATGTTGAAGAGCCGATCGTGGCGCTATTCGTCGCCGAGACAGGAGCCGACCTTGCCTGGACCGACTATCTGCTGGGCGAGCAGCTCGACCGCGTCTCTCCGCTCATCCGCAAGCGCATCGCGCTGGAGATGGACCGCCGCATCCTGGCACCGTGCCTGGAGCGGGACGACTTCGGCTGGATGGGCTTTCGCGGCGGGCGCGTGAACAACTGGAATCCGTGGTGCAACTCCAACTGGCTGGCCGCGACCCTGCTGGTCGAATCGAACGAGGCAAAGCGCGCCGCCGCGGTGGCGAAGATCATCCGCAGCCTCGACCATTTCCTCGATGCCTACGACGACGACGGCGGCTGCGACGAAGGGCCGGGCTACTGGTCGCGCGCCGGCGGCTCGTTGTTCGATTGCCTCGAACTACTCCATAGCGCCACCGGCGGAGCCATCGACGTCTACGACCGACCCTTGGTCCAGGAGATCGGCCGCTACATCTATCGCGTTTACATCGCCGACCGATACTTCGTGAATTTCGCGGATGCTTCCGCGTTCGCCGGCATCCCGGGCGAACTGGTCTATCGCTATGGCAAACGCATCGGCGACGAGCGACTCATGGCGTTCGGGGCCTACGACTTCGTCCGCGCCGGCGGCGAGACCTCTGCGTTCGAGGAGAGCCGCGCCTCCTCGTTGGGACGCTATCTGCACGAGGTGTTCAACGCTCATGAATTGTCCTCTGCACAGGGCGAGCCGCCTCTGGTGCGTGACGTCTGGATGAACGGGATTCAGGTCATGACGGCGCGCGACCGGGAGGGCAGCGCGAGCGGCCTTTACGTCGCGGCTAAAGGCGGTCATAACGCCGAGAGCCACAACCACAACGACGTCGGCAACTTCATCGTCTACCAGGACGGCCGGCCCGTTATCATCGATCTGGGCGTCGAGACCTACAGCGGCAAGACGTTCAGTTCGCAACGCTACGAGATCTGGACGATGCAGTCGGCCTACCACAACCTGCCCACCATCGACGGTGTGATGCAGGCGCCGGGAGGGCGTTTCGCTGCCAGAGACGTAGCCTACCACGCCGATGACAGCTCGGCTCAGTTGCGCCTCGACATCGGCGGCGCGTACCCGCCCGAGGCGCATCTGAAATCCTGGGTCCGCACGATCCGCCTCAATCGCGGCCGCGATGTCATCATCAGCGAAGACTATGCGCTTACTGAATCGGTCTCCGAGATCACGCTGAGTCTCATGACGGCCTGCCGGGTGAAGACCAGCGATCCTGGTCGACTGCTCCTGGAATCTGAGGGCGCCTCCGTGCGCGTGTTCTATGACGCCGAGATGCTAACAGCCAGTCTTGAGGTGATTCCCGTTACGGATGGCCGACTCCAGCGTGTCTGGGGCAAGCAGGTGACACGGATTCTCCTGAAGGCGGAGAAGCCCGCTCTGAAAGGCACGTGGACGCTTCGGATTGAACCGTAAGCGACGCGCGGATACGATCGATGCAGCCCTTTACGCTTCTGATAAAACCTTCCGGCTCCGACTGCAACGTCGATTGCGCCTACTGCTTCTACAAGTGCCGCGCGCCGGAGTTGGGTCGGGGCCGGCAGCGCATGAGCGAAGTAGTTCTGGCCAAGCTCGTTCAGGACTACATGGGGCTGCGCTTTCCGCTCTCGGGCTTTGCCTGGCAGGGCGGTGAGCCCACGCTGATGGGTCTGGACTTCTACCGGCGGGCGGTCGAGCTGCAAAAGCAGCACGGCGCGCCGGGTCAGGAAGTAGGCAACTCGATTCAGACCAATGCGATCCTGCTCGACGACGAGTGGTGCCGGTTCCTGCACGAGAGCAAGTTCCTTGTCGGCATCAGCATCGACGGGCCGCAGGACCTGCACGACCGCTATCGACTCGACCTTGGCGGTCACGGCACGTTCGACAGGGTCGTGCGCGCCATCGAATGCTGCCAGCAGCACGACGTCGAGTTCAACACGCTGACGCTCGTCAACCATCTCACCGCCGATCACCCCGATGAGATCTTCGATTTCCTCATCGATCTGGGCGTGCGCTATCTGCAATTCATTCCCTGCGTGGAAACGGACCCGCAGACCGGTCAGATCGCGGAGTTCTCCGTCTCACCGGGGCAATATGGGCGGTTTCTGTGTCGGATGTTCGACCGGTGGATGCAGTTCGGCGTCGACAAGCTGAGCATTCGCGATTTCGATTCGATCCTGACCTGGTGTCTTGAGGGTCGCCATTCCATCTGCACGTTCGGTCGGCAGTGCAGCCAGTACATCGTCATCGAGCATACCGGCGACGCGTTCCCTTGCGATTTCTTCGTCGAGCCGCAGTGGAAGCTGGGCAACATCCTCGAGACGCCGATCGAGAGGCTGGCGGCCAGCCCGGCCAAGCGGGCCTTCGCACGCCGCAAGCAGAATCTCTGCAACAAGTGCCTGATCTGCCGGCACCTGGATCTGTGCCGAGGCGGCTGCATGAAGGACCGCGCGCCTCGTGGCGAGGGCGTCCCGTCTTTGCGTCCCGCCGGCATCCCTTCGGCTTCGCTCAGGGCGGGCTTGACGGCGCAAAGAGATGAACAAGGGCAAGATGCCCTTGCCACGAAAGACAAGGGCAAGATGCCCTCGCCACAGGACAACCACGGTCGGGAAAGCTACTTCTGCGCGAGTTACCGGCAATTCTTCGATTACGCCATGCCTCGCTTCATGGAAACCGCCAGCCGGGTTCGTTCGGGCGCCCTTGTCAGGCCCGAGCGACTCGTCTAAAATCGCCTGGCGAAATGGCTGGGGTGATGTGTAGGGGCAGGCCCCTGTGCCTGCCCAGGGCAACCACAGGGGGTTGCCCCTACAACTCGCATCAGCCATAGTTCAACCTGCGAAAATGAAAGGACGGCAGCGATGGAGACTACGACTCGAAGGGCGTTTCTTACCGGAGCGGGCGCCGCGGCAGCGGGCGCCGTCGTGTCACACCCAATCATAGGACAAGCAGCGTCGTCGGACGGCGCCAGCGGTGCCAGACGCGGCAATCCCATCGCGGTCTCGACGTACTCGTTCTGGCGGTTCAAGGACGGACTGAAGATGCCCATCGAGACGTGCATCGACGAGGCGGCGCGAATGGGATTCGACGGCGTCGACATCCTGCTGATGCAGATGGAAAGCGAGGAGAACGGCTATCTCCAGAAGCTCAAGCGCCACGCGCTGATCAACGGCCTGGATCTGTGCTGCATGTCCACGCACCAGGGGTTCGTCACGCCTGACGCTGCCAGGCGGCAGAAGAACGTCGACCTGACCGTCAGTCAGATCGAGATTGCCCACCGGCTCGGCATCCCGATCATCCGCATCAACACGGGCCGGTGGGGCACCAGCGGCAGCTTCGACGACCTCATGGCCAATCGCGGCATTGAGCCGGTCCTGCCCGGTCACACCGAGGACGAGGGCTTCAAGTGGGTGATCGACTGCATCGAGAAGTGCTTGCCCAAGGCGGAAGAGTGCGGCGTGATCCTCGGCTTGGAGAACCATTGGGGGCTGGCGCGAACGCCCGAAGGGTTGCTGCGGATCGTCAACGCGATCGATTCCCCTTGGCTGTGCGTCCTGCTCGATACCGGCAATTTCCTGGAAGAGCCCTACAAGAAGCTCGAACAGTGCGCCCCTCAGACCGTCCTCATGCAGGCCAAAACCTACTATGGTGGCGGTCTCTGGTATACGCTCGAGCTGGATTACCCGCGCATCGCGGCCATCATGCGAAAACACGGTTTCCGAGGCTATGTCTCGCTGGAGTTCGAAGGTAACGAAGACTACCAGACCGCGATCCCCAAGAGCCTGGCGCTGCTGCGCAAGGCGTTTTCGATTGTCTGAGGCCGCCTTCGAGTTTCACGGACACGCCCACGCGGTCGGGAAGGGGCGGACGCGAAGAAAATCTGGGGAGAATTCCCTTTTCTTTGTGCGGGTATGGTATAATACGGTCGGACCGGGTCGGAGCGGACATGCCGACTCGGCCGCGGTGTTTTGCACCTTGGCAGATCTGTGCGGATCCGAATTTGGGAGGATCGAACAATGGCTGTCACAGGGGTGCTCATTTGGATTGCCTCGGGGGTCCTCGCCTACTTCATCACCGAAGCAGCGGCTCTCTGCTGCGGCAGACGGGCCTGGGATAAGGCCACGCGGGAGTTTGCCCTCGTGTGCAGCATGCTCCTGGGGCCCATCTACCTGCTGATCGCGGCCGAGCTATTGCTCCTGGCCGCTATCGGCAACGGTCTGACGACCGACCACACGAGGCGCCACAAAGACTCGTAAGCCGGCACCCATGCCGTCGCGCGCGGAAGGGGGGCGATACACTGCCATCTGGGCGGTCTGTGAGATCCACACACTCGTGCATGCCAGGACACAGCGCGGTGGGCCAGGCGAAGCACGAAATCGCATCTCGAAACCCGAAACAGATTAAAATCACCCAAGTCCGAAATTCAAAACCCCGCGGTGCAGAAGCCGAAGGCACGTTTCGGCCATCTGAATTGCAGTCATTCAGGTCGGTTTCGCATTTCGTGCGGCCCGTTTCGGTTTCGACAAAGTCCACTTCAAAAAGCAGGGGCCTATGCCGAAGAATTCGACATAGGCCCCAGTGACCTTGTTAACGGTTTCAGCCGATTCGGCCGGCTCACCCTTAGAAGTTAGGGAGCCACCCGATACAGCCGAATGTCATCGACGTACGCGATGCCCTTGTAGCCCGCGGGGGCCGGAGCATCACCGATGCCGATGTCCATCCTTCGGATCTTCCACTGCGGCGTGGCCAGCGAACCGAGATTGATGGTCATCTGGGTCCATTCGGCCTTCTGCAGGGCGCTCCCGCCTAAGTTGATCTGGATGCCGTTGATCTTGACCCACAGCCTCTCGGAGGGGTCATTGCCCGGATCGCCATAGACCCAGAACACCAGCCTCGTGGCGCCAGCCTCCGTCCAATCCGCTCCCGACCAGGAACGATACAGGTTGGCGTAGTACGGATTGGTCGAGTTGTCGAACGACACGGCCATCGACTGGGCGCCGCTGTGCATGATCGCCTCATTGACGTCGAGCGACACGGTGGTGTGGCTGCCAAGCATGGCGTCCTTCCAGCCGCCGAGGCCGTCTTCGAAGTCATTGACCACGAGGTAGTCGGTGGTCTTGAAGCTCTGGACTGTGCCCGGCCAGGTCTGCTCACCGTCGGTGGCGTCCACTCTCCAGTAATAGGTGGTGCCCAGGATCAGGTCCATCGGACCGATGTTGTAGCTGGTGCCACCCACCACATCGACCAGAGCGGTGCCGTTGAGCACGGCGTTCTTATCCTTGCTGAAGTAGACCTTGTACATGGTGGCCAGCTTGCCGGCTCTCCAGGTCAGGGTACGATCCAGTGCGACGCCGGTGCTTCCATCACCCGGACTGACCTCACGCGCCGGCAGCGGCTGGTACAGCAGGTAGGCGATGGCGTTGCGGAGCATCGTCTCGCCTTCGGCCGTCAGGTTCCAGGCACCTTGCGGGGTCGCGCCTATCTCGCTTGTGCCGGCGAGGAATGCCAGGCGGTGATCCGCGGCTATGTAGCCGGAGCCTGCATAGTACTCGATGCCGGATTTCCATTCGGCGATCACGCCCTGGTCGGCCTCATAAACCTTGGCGATCAGTGCGCCGTTGCCCATATCGAGCGTGTTAAAGAACGCGGTTTGCCCCGACCCGACGGTCGGATCGAGCATGTCGACGCCGTAGATTGGATCGGGCAAAACGACCGGTGCATTCGGATCGTTCGGATCGATCAGGTCGTTCGGATCGACGATGTTGAGCTGCTCAATGGTTACGCCATCGAAGATCGGATGGTCGAGATTGACGCCCTCAATGAGAGGCGTGCCGCCCTCACGGACCTCTCCGCTGCTTGTCCATTTCCAGCGGCTGCTTCGGGGCAGGTAGGGCGTCAGCGCCAACATGGGCGTCTCAACAGAGTTCCACATGGCCTCCTCATCACCGTCATCGTAGTTGCCGCTGTTGGCGGTGCGACTGATGATGACCAGGTCGGCCGCGTTGAGCTGATCGATCTTGGGTACTTCGTTGGGATCGTTCGGATCGATCGGATCGAACGTCGTCCAGTAGTCGGGCCGCACGTCGACCGTGTGACCCTCGTCCATCAACCAACTGACCCATTGCTCATCGTCCTGGACGCCGTCCCCGTCACGGTCAATGTTCTCCGTCACCCAGACGATGTTGACGCCGGTCGGGATGATCGTGAACAGCCTGACGTTGTCCAGGCCCAGCCAGGAGTCGCCTGCGCTCACGTTGCTCAGCTCGATACCCAGCAGGTAGCCGACCGCTTCAGGTACATCGGCGGTGGCACACTCGAGCGTGAACGTCTGCATCGCGTCGGTCAACGTGACGTCCTGCACTGCGATCGGAGTCCGAACCGGGATGACGATGTTCGGATCGTTGGGATCGAGGACCTCGTCGTAGGCGAACAGGCTCATCTGCAGTGTGGTAGCGGCCCAGTTGTTCTTGGCATCGACCTGCAACCGCAGGGTTTCGTCGGCTGCGATCACATGATCGGTGATCTGCCAGACGGAGGGATCACCGCTCATCAGGAAGGCCGTCCAGATCCCATCGGTGGCGCCCCAGCCGGTCTCGACGCCGGAGTCGACCGGATTGCCGTCGCTGGTCCAGCCGTTGACGTCCACGGCGCCTTCATCCTCGCCGTCCCAGCACTTGTATTTCTCCAGGCCGGGCAGCTCGAAACTCCCGTTCTCCACCGCGATCGGTTCGATACCCAAGGCCAGCGTGCTTCCAATCAGCAGCACGGCGGCGATTGATGATAGCAACTTCTTCATCTTTCTCTGTCCTCCAACTTGCGAATACCATTTTTCTTCTGTCCGACGGCACCTTCCGCCCGACAGCACCCTTTCAGCCACGTCCAAGCTACGAGCCGAGACGTCTCTCTCTCCTCCATTACATGACACCGTCCTTGTTGTGCGCAAACTCCTCCTCACCTCAGTCGGTAACTGCACCGTCGTCCGATACGCAAGAAATGATTATGGCGCAGACTCATCCACCTCCTTTCCCCAAAGCCGGTTTCGCTCCAGATGGACATACCGGAATCGACATGCGGCAGAATCGCGCACGACACTCCCCCCTCGATTGTCTGACTGGCAGAAACACGTTTTGCCAGAGCCTCCGACACTGACTCCGTGTGCCGTTTCATCACTCCTGCCTTCGTACCGCGGCCCGCCACCGTCAGCCCGACAGCGACAGGACATGCCTCCGACAAGTCTGTTTATACCACAGTCGCGAGTCGCTCGCAACAGGAATCTGGTTTTTGCCTGCGAATTTGACGTGAGGTCGCGCTCGGCTCTGCAGCCCGATCCGACCCGGTTCTGAGCGATTCGGTCCCCGGCCAGCGGGGGATGTGCCCACCGCTTTTGGGACCATCGCCGGTGTCTCAGCCTGCAGGCAACTTCTTGATTAGCCCAGACTTAGAGCCTCTAACAGAACGACCTCTCGCGTTACCGACGTTGTAGGGGCAACCCCCTGTGGTTGCCCCTTCGGCAAGCTCAGGGCAAGCTCCGAGCAGGCACGGGGGCCTGCCCCTACCCATCCACCAGTCATTCTGTTCGGCGCTCTCAGACAGAGGCAGACGCCGTCGGCCTGCCGGAAGCGTTCAAGCAGGCGGCGTTCGTGCCGCATTGCGCTGACCGAGAGCAGCAGAGTCGTTCTACAGGGCCAATTCGAGCACTTTCGGCCGGACCAGCCTCTGGTAATCGGCCATGCTCATGCGGATGGCTTTGGCGTGCGTTCCGGCCTGGACCATGATGTGGTCGTCTTGTTCGAGGGTCTTGTCCATGAACGTGGCCAGATCGTACAGATTCCCGAACGGCGGCTCTGCCCCTAACTCGCAGTCAGGAAACAGCTTGGCGATCTGGTCTTCGTTGGCCAGCTCGACGACGTCCGCTCCCAGATGCTCCTTGAGCTTGCTCAGGTCCACCTTCTGGGGCGCCGGCAGCACGCACATCACGTAGCGATTGTCGGCACGGACGATGACCGGTTTGGCTACATACTTGCCGCGCTCGTGCTCTCGCTGGGCCAGACCTTGGGAAGTGAATACCGGTGTGTGCTCCCGGACATCGTATTTGACGCCCGCCTGGTCGAGGAACTTCGTGACCCGCATGGTCCACCTCCTTGAAAAGGGAAGCAGGGACATCCACGTTGGCATACCCATTCTACAGACATCCGTTGCAGGGGTTCTTGCAGAGAGGCAGATTATCGGTATTTCCGTAGGAGATGCGAGGTGGGCTGAAACGAGGACCGCACGGGCCTCGTCTCTATTCTCACCTGGAACCAATGGCCTGGAACGACCCTGCTGAGTGGATGGCATACAACCTGTGACGGATACGCAATACAGATAAGCAATGGCGCGTAAGTGTGATTGAAATGGGGGGTTTAGGGTGCGGTTTTTTATTGACAGAGGCGCGATTAGATTTTAGTATCAAGGGGTTAAAGCCGAATACTTCAGCGGCTTGTTGTTTGTAACCGCCTTCGAAAGGGACGGACCGCTCGATTGCAGATGGCGCGAGGTAGGGGTTTCCAACGCATGTCTTCTCGTTCTTGCCGCCGGGTCTGGTCCTGTAATCTGACAGAGGGCTATTGGGAGACGTCTCGATGTTGAACGGACGAATCGTTGCCGTGCTTCTTTTTCTGGTCGGATGCTCAACTGCCGGGGCCGCCTCGGCCCAGCAGCGGACCCTCGCGGACAATTGGAACGACTACCTCCATTATGCCAAGATCGGGAATCTCGATCTGGCCAAAGGATACGCGCAAGCCATCCTCCAGAGTGATCCCGATCCGGTAGCGCTGCTGGAGCTCGTCCAGGCTAATCCGACCGGCTACGAACTGGCGATGAGAGTCGTGAATACCGCCAGTGATACCGACTTGGTCGCTCTGACGAAGAAGCTGCTCGGGGTGATCGACTTGGGACGCTTCATGAGGCGGTCCGATCCACAGGTCATCGTCGAGGAGGTCAGGAGGCTCAGCGGCACGGTTCGCGCCCGGATGAACGCCACGACGCGGCTCAAGAACGCCGGCGAATACGCGATTCCCTTCATGCTCGATGCGCTGGCCGACCCGGCCCGCCGCGCCGAGATGGATGTCATTATCGAGACGCTTCCCCAGATCGGCAGGCCGGCAATTCGTCCGCTGGTCGCCGCGCTGCAAACGCAGAACAGCACCGTCAAAGCCGAGATCATCAGGGCGCTGGGCAAGATCGGCTATCCGCAGTCTCTGGCCTATCTAAGGTACGTGGTCGAGAACGACCCCTCGGCGGAGCTGCGTGACCTGGCGACACAGAGCATCCGCCTGATCGATCCGCGCGCCGTGAATACGCCGGCGGCATCGTTGTTCTTCAACCTTGGGGAGCGATACTACCACCATGACGAGTCACTGGCGCCGCAGGAGGGTGCACCGATTGCGAATGTCTGGTTCTGGGATGAAGGGACGTCCCGGCTGGAGCGCGTCGAGGTGGCGCCGGTCTACTTCTATGAGCTGATGTCCATGCGCTGCTGCGAATGGTCCCTGAAAGCCGACGCCCAGTTCGGTTTGAGCATCGGCCTGTGGCTGGCTGCCTTCTTCAAAGCGGAATCGACGGGTCTGCCGATGCCGGAGTATTTCGGTCCGAACCACGCCGGCGCATTGGTTTACGCGACGACCGCCGGCCCCGAGTACCTGCATCAGGCCCTGGCCCGCGCGATCAGTGACAGGAACGCCGCCGTGGCGCTGGGAGCGGTCGAGGCCCTGGCGACAAACGCGGGCGAGAGATCGTTGCTCTACGCGGTAGGGCCGGTCCAGCCGGTGCTGCAGGCTCTGGTTTTCCCCGATCGCGCGGTCCGCTACAGCGCCGCGATCGCCATCGCCAACGCCGGACCGCGTCAGGGCTTCAACGAGAGCGGTCTGGTCGTGCGGAACCTCGCCGAGGCGCTCGCCCAGGGTGGGACCGCCGCCGAGAGTTCCGCGGACTGGACGCCGGAGCTGGCCGACAGGTATGCCTTGCGCGCCGCCCAGGCGATGCTCAAGGTTGCCGTCAGCCGCAACCCCGTCATCGACCTGCTGCAGGCGCAGTCCGCTTTGATCGCGGCCACGCACGACAACCGCGAGCAGATCCAGGTGCTGGCCGGCCAGATCCTGGCGTACCTGAACAGCCCCAATGCCCAGCGGGCCATTGCCGAAGCCGCCTTGGACGGAAGCGCTTCCATGGACGTGCGGATTGCCGCCTTCGGCTCGCTCGCCAATTCCGCCAAGATGAACGGCAACCTGCTGCCCGACGCGACCGTCGCTCGCATCTACGCCCTGACCAGTTCGGACCAGACCGAGCCTGACTTGCGTGCCGCGGCGGCCGCTGCCTATGGCGCCCTGAACCTGCCCAGCCAGATGGTCAAGACTCTCATCCTCGACCAGGCCAAGAGCTAAGGTATCTGTGGTTTGCACCATGCCCGTAAGGGCATAGCGGCACGTTCATCCCGCGGTGTGTTCACCGGCCGAAGTCCTCCGGGAAGTCAAGGTACGCGTATTCGCCGTGTAGCTCGTACGCCTTGCGATCGCGCGCCTTGGGCGCCTCGACCTCGTCGTCGAAAATGCCCAGGTTGAAGGCCTGCCCTCGGCAAGTGATCCCGGCCTGCCACTTGTCTCTGTAGCGGTACACTCCGATGAACTGCGACGCGCCGCCGCGCGGTCTGGCGTTTGCCAGGTTCTGTGCGCGCGTACACTCGCGCAGGTTGCAGCGCTGGTTGTTCAAGCCGTTGCCGTCGATGTGGTCGACCACGTAGCCTTTGCGGGGTCGCAGGATCATATGATGCATGTAGATGAACTTCCCCTTATTCTTGCAGGTCGCATAGGTCCGCCGGCCGGTGCGATAGGCGCGCCACTTGTACCTGCTGACCTTCTCGTAGTCGGCAGCGTCGACGGTCGCGAATAACCCGTTTCCCAACGGGATCCGCCGAACGTTGGAGTCACATTCGTCGGCCACCGATGGAGACGAGTCCGGTGCTGGTTTCTGGTGAGAGTGCTGCCAGACTTTCTTCTTGAAGTTGCGACAGGTCTCGATCGGCAGGACCTCGTGCAGCTCGCCGGGACTGTCCGGATGATTGGTGCACAGCAGCAGGCGGGGTTCGCCGTGCAGTTTGTCCCGCTGTTGCCGCCATTTGGACAGGGGACACGAATAGGCGCACAACTGGCAATGTCCCTCGAACAGGAAGGCGTAGACCCGTTTCCAGTTCTTGCCCCGATACTGCTCCGGCCAGATCGTGCTGTCCGGCGGCGGCACCTGCGGCGGCTTCCGCTTACGCGGCCGGCCTGGCCTCTTCTTCTCGCGGCCACTCTTGTCGTCGCTCTGCATTTGCGGTTTCGGTTCCTTTCGCGGCTCGCTCATGTGTTTACCTTTCTATCCTTCTTCTATGCCGAGCATTTTATATATATAGTAAACTAATATGCTTCGTCCGTCAAGGGCATTGCCGAAAGAAAACTGGGTGTGGGGGTGTGCCTAAGCCCTGGTGCGGCCGGCCCTAAGGGTAAGGCCCACAGAAATCTCTCACCACAGGGGACGCGGAGCGTGAAAATATAGCCCAGGCGCTCCCGGCTGGGGGGTGTAGAACTCACCCCGAGGGGGGGTGCCACACAGGGCGTCGGCGTGGATGGGCAAGAAGCGTAGAAGCGTGGATGCGTGGAACGGTCGGCTCGGCGTCTAGCCGGCGCGTCCACTATCTAGAGCCTGCCATTGCCAGGTATCAGTATCCACCAAGACGATGCCTCCGTCACGATGGGGGATCTTCACGAAGCAGGACTGATTGAGCCCTATAACCTGTGTCCGTCCGAGCCACCAGGGGGGATCATCTCCGGATGTGTGTCCGTGGAAGACGTATCGAGGCTGTATGCATTCCACGACTTCCGCCAGCCTTCGGCTTCCGCGGTGCACTGCTCCATGCGTGCTATCCCAGGGAACGTCGTGACACAAAAGAATGTCGACTCTGCCGCCATCATGCTCCATAAGACGCAGACACGCCTCGTCGTCCACATATTTGCGGGGATCTCCTTTGTAACGTCTCGGGCCCGACGTCGAAATACCCCACAGACCGCCTACAAGGACATTGGCGACGGGCCTTACCACGCTGCCATTGCCCAGGCAGTAGAGCTTGCCGCTGGCATCCAGTTCTTGATCCTGATGCGACTGGAGAAAGTCGAAGTCCTCATGGTTTCCGGCAATGAAAATAGTGCGTATCGGCGCGGTACGTCTTCCGGCCAGGTATGCGGAGAATCCCAGCTCCGTCGGGTCGTTCTTAACGTGTTTGCGCGTGGCGCCGTCCAGCCTCTCCGCATCGGGGAAAGCACCAAAATCACCGGCCTGGAGAACCAGCTCGATCGGCTCGTCATGGGCCTGGTTGTACCGTGCAAGGATGCGGTACATGCCCGCAAGATGTCCATGTACATCCCCGACAACGGCAATCTGCATCCTGATATCTCCTGACGAACGGCCGCATCCGAGTTCAAGCCGGCAATAGGATACCACTATGATCCTTTCTGCACAGCGCTTGGCAACGCCATTCCCACTGCTCGCAGGGCCAGGCGATCTCAGTATAACGGCAACCAGCGGGTAGGATGAACAACGAGTTGCCCATCCTACGTGACCGCCACGAGCGGAAGGGCCCGCGTTTCTGCTTGTTTTGTGGTCATGTCCGGCCTAAAATAGGAGCATGCTTCTGAGGCCCGCAGGCGTGCGTGAACTCCGAGGCGGAGAGAAAGAACGGTGTACGAAGCACGCCCCACACGTCCAGCGGTCCGAAAGGTGATAGCCATGAGCATTCTATGCAAGTTCGGATTTCATGCATGGCAGGGCTGCAAATGCGAGCGTTGCGGGGAGATCAGAAAGGGAGCGCACCAGTGGAAGGGGTGCACGTGCGAGCGTTGCGGGAGAGTCAGATCGGCAGGGCACCAGTGGAACGGGTGCAGGTGTACGATATGTGGGAAAATCTGCAATGAGGGTCACGTATGGGCTGAAGGGAAGTGTGAGAAGTGTGGAGTAAAACGACCCATATCCGCAGACGATAAGGAGCCACTGATGTCAGACGAGATCGACTTTGACATGGAAGACGCAGAGGAACTAAGCGGTAGATTGAAAAGACTCGCTGTGCGACTACAGAAGGCAGGATTGCTCAAGGAGGGCGACAACACCAAGGTGTCCAAGGTGTTTCAACGCGCCATGTCACTGTGGCATGAAGAGACGGGCAAAGCGCTGCGCGAATTTCAGAACTACGGAAGCCACATGGCCGATGAGGATGAAATCGACTCACGAGTGGTCCTCCGACTCAAGGAGGAAATGGGCAGGTCTCCTTTCAGTTAGTCGCGTAGGGTGGGCACCGCCCACCGTTGTTCTGCCCCAAGCGGCATGGCCCGCGTTTCTGCTTGTTGTGTTGGTCCCGTCCGACCTAAAATGGCACCATGATGCCGAGGCCCGGAGGCGTGCGTGAACTCCGAGGCGGAGAGAAGCAGAGGTGTACGGTGCACAGGCGCATTAACACGCGAAGTGCAACAGCGTGGGTTGTGACAGTCACGAGCTATCCGGGAGCAAGTTTTTGGTTCTGACCTCCTGGG
>JAFGLV010000024.1 GCA_016927855.1 Sedimentisphaerales bacterium | reverse complement strand
AGGTCCATCATTCCCTCGCACCCGTCGCGACACGTCCGCAGTGAAACTCGCGAAACCCACTGCGAACAGCCACCGTGCTTTGCCGCCGGTGCTGGCTTTGCAGACGGTAGACTACCGCGCAACGAGGCTGTTTGTCCAGTCTTTTCCGGGGAAAGTGGGAAAATACCCAACATTGCTATCGGGGAATTCGTTCGCGCCGGTTCGGCGGCGCTTCATGACGCGGCCGCGTTGCGGCGCGCCTGCTCCATCAGATTGTAGACCCAGTCTTCGAAATAAAGCGGATAGAGATTCAGGCGTTCGGTCGCTAAGTGCAGCCCTCTTCGAGACATCCACGCCTTGAGCCGATTCTCGCGGCCGGGGAACTGCTCGCCGATGCGCCTCTTGTACATGCGCTTGAGGATCCGCTGCCTGCGATGCCGCGTTTCGTCGTCCTTTCCGGCGGCGCGGAAGTATCGCCTGATCTTACCTACATTAACACCGTCGCTCTGGCGGAAGTGGTGTCGCAATCGCTTCGGAATCGCGTCGGGCAACGTGAACTCATCGTCGATGGCGCGTGCCTCGATCTCGCCGGGCTCGTAGTGCAGCAGCGGATCGAAGAAGAAGACCGCCGGGTGATAATCCACCCGGTGCGAAGCCAAATAGAGCACGAAGACGTCCAAGCCTCGACCGTTCGCGAACAGCGTCGGCGGACCGTCTCCGATGAGGAGGGTGTAACAGAGCATGTTGAAGTCCTTGCGGTTGTAGCCGACGATCGCGTTGAAGACGCTGCGAAGTCTTGGCAGCGTCGCGCGGCGCACGTCGAGGATCAACAGACGCGCCGTGGTTGTGTCCGCCGCGAACTGCGCGATTTCTTCCACCGCTTCGCGAATACCGGTCGCGCGCGGGCGCACAATCTCGCAGTTCTTCAGCCGCGCGTCCTCGTGAATCCTATCGTACACGTCTGTGGCCAGTACCGGATCGATGCTGAGGATATAGATCTTGTCCTGCCTGCCGGGATGCGTCAGGATATCGTGCTGTTCATCGATCAGCTCTTGTCGTTCTACCACGGGCGTGCATTCCTCTCATGCGCCGTTGAAGGTCATCTCTCTGTCCTACGCCAGGGTGCTGCTTGAAGTTCGCCCGCCCGCCGCGGCCGCGTCTTAGTTGCGGCCGGGAGGGCCCCCTCGCTTGGCTGCTCCCTTCATCGACAGATTGATCCGCTGCTTGGCCAGGTCCACGTCGAGGACCGTGACCATGACCTTCTGCTGAACCTTCACCACCTCGGCCGGGTCTTTCACGAACCGGTTGGCCAACTGGCTGATGTGAACCAGCCCGTCCTGGTGAACGCCGATATCGACGAACGCGCCGAAAGCGGTCACGTTGGTCACGATACCCGGCAGGCGCATGCCGAGCTGGACATCTTCGATCTTGTTGATCCCGTCGGCGAAGCTGAAGATCTCGAACTGTTCGCGCGGGTCACGGCCGGGCTTGGCCAACTCCTGCATGATGTCGTTGAGCGTAGGCAGGCCGACCGTGTCGGTGACATAGTTCTGCAGGCGCACCTTCAGCCGCAACGCATTGTTCTTCATCAGGTCCGCGACCGAGCAGCGCAGGTCCGACGCCATCGCGTCGACGACGCCGTAACTCTCCGGATGCACGGCACTTGCGTCGAGCGGATTAGCCGCGTCGCGAATGCGCAGGAAACCCGCCGCCTGCTCGAAAGCCTTCGCGCCCAGACGCGGGACCTTCTTCAGTTGCGCCCGCGATTGGAAAGGCCCATTTTCGTTGCGATAGTCCACGATGTTCTGCGCCAGTTGCGCGCCGAGCCCCGAGACGTACTGGAGCAACTGCTTGCTGGCGGTATTGACGTCGACGCCGACGTTGTTGACGCAACTGACGACGGTGTCGTCGAGCCCTTGTTTGAGCAACGATGGATCGATGTCGTGTTGGTATTGACCGACGCCAATGGATTGCGGGTCGATTTTGACCAGTTCCGCCAGCGGGTCCATCAGTCTGCGCCCGATCGAAACGGCGCCGCGCACCGTCACGTCCTCGTTCGGGAACTCCTCGCGCGCGACTTCCGAAGCCGAGTAGATCGACGCGCCGCTCTCGTTGACCATGACGACAGGGACATCGCCGGGCAGCTTGGCCTCACGAACGAACACTTCCGTCTCGCGGCCGGCCGTGCCGTTGCCGATCGCGATCACTTCGATGTCGTACTTCTCGCAGAGGGTCTTGAGCTTGCCGATCTCGGATGCGACGCGGTTGGCGCCGTGATGAGGATAGAGCACGTCGTTGTGCTTGAGCTGGCCCTGTGCGTCGAGACAGACGACTTTGCAGCCCGTGCGGAAGCCTGGGTCGATAGCGAGGACGTTCTTGCCTCCCAAAGGCGGCGCGAGCAACAGTTGTCGCAGGTTGTCGGCGAAGACGCGAATCGCTTCGCGATCGGCGCGCATCTTGGCGGCCGCGAGAATCTCCGTCTCCATCGACGGCGCCAACAATCTCTTGTAGCCGTCAGCGATGGCCTGCCTGACCACCTCCGACGACGCCGAGTGGCCGCGTACGAACATCGCTTCGAGCGTGCGCTGCGCCTGGTCTTCGTCGTCGACGACTTGCAGCCGCAAGAACCCTTCGCGCCGGCCGCGCCGCATCGCAAGAATCCGATGCGACGGCGCCTTCGCGACAGGCTCCTCCCATTCGAAGTAATCCTCGTACTTGCGTCCTTCCTCCTCTTTGCCCGGCACGACCTGGGACCGCAGCAAACCTTTCTCGCGGAACAGCTCGCGCATCTTCGCGCGTGCCGCCTGGTCCTCGTTGACCCACTCGGCGATGATGTCACTCGCACCGGCCAGCGCCGCTTCGACCGACTCGACGCCTTTCTCGGCGTCGACGAATGCCTGTGCCTCCGTCGCCGGGTCCACCGCCGGGTCCTGTGCGTAGAGCAGTTCCGCGAGCGGTTCGAGCCCTCTCTCGCGCGCAATCGTCGCGCGCGTACGCCGCTTGGGCTTGAAGGGCAGGTAGACGTCCTCCAGCGACGTCATAGTCTCGGCCGCGAGGATGTCCTTCCTGAGTTCGTCCGTCAGTAACCCTCTCTCTTCCAATGACTTAAGCATGGCCTCGCGCCGCGCATCCAATTCCGCGAGCTGACTGAACCTGTCTCGGATGGCCGTAACGGCCACCTCATCGAGACTACCGGTCGCCTCCTTGCGATAGCGCGCGATGAACGGCACGGTAGCGCCTTCGCTCAACAACACGGCGGTGGCGCCGACCTGTCCCGGCCGCAGTGACAATTCCGATGCAATCTTCGCGATATACGTTTCGTTCAACGGTCAATCCCTCAACCATGCAGTTGTTGGTAGAGGCGAACAGTCATTCGCCCAAACGCCCACCCCGGACGCCCCGCAGAATATAGCGACAGCCCCTCACCCTTTCAAGACTGCGGAAGATGTAGCCCAGCCACCCCCGGCTGGGAAACGCGGAGAAGGAACCTCTCCCCTCCAGCACGTGTTACTTGAATCTGAGAGGGAGCCCCTCTCTTGCCTGGCCGGGTGTCCGATGCTCACCAATCATCTCGACCAAGCTGAAATACACCCTTCTGCCGTCGGTCCACATGTAGGTGTGATTCCACCAGGTTCTCGTGGCACGCACCTCGCTGTCCGCAATGCTGAAGTTGCAGTCCAAGACTCCGAACCAGATTGTCCGGCCGCCATGCTCGAAGCTGCTCAGGGCAAATCGCAGCTTGTCCTTGTGTTCCAGGGGGTAGTTCAGGAACGTATACAGAACGTTGCTCACGAATTGCTCGATCTTCGGACTGAAGAGATTTGGATCGTTTACGTCGATCACCACGCGAACGCTCGCACCATTCTCCTGTATCTGGAATCTTTGGTGGCCCACGGCGTACCGCGTGACGAGGTAATCATCGAAACCTTCCCTCGGAATAAGTGTCCTGCGAACGCTGCCGTCAAGGGCTGTATCGATCTTATAGAAACCAGGTCTAGGCTCGCGAATCGGGATCAACCAGTCGTTTGGATGTTCCGGAAGATACTTGGTCTTAATGATCGTCCTAAGCCACCGGGTCGTGCTTGCGAGCACCGCATCCGGCACACGCGCCTTGTCAACGCGCACCACGTTGATGTCTCGTGGCCACGCGGCATCCTTGAACTCCAGTCGCCTCTCGGTCAAAGCGGCCTGGAGTTCGTCGGAGACCAACCGAGCGTCTTCCGGCAGGCGCTTCACGACCGCATCTGCGGAATTGCCGGCTCTCGCGGGCTGCCAGGTACCTCCGGCAGCGAGCAGAATCACAACGATGTGCACGTATCTCATAGCTGTCTTCCCTCCTGGGTAGCGATTCACGGCTCATGCGTCGACTACTGCATTCTATCCGAACAGGGCGGCGGTCGCCAGCGGAATGCGGACGGGATCCGCTGTGTGGGCGCAGTCCATGTTTGTGGGTCGATTCTGCTGCTGGGAGCCCGTGCTTGTCATTTCGACCGGAGGACTGCCGTGGGCAGGCCGGAACGGAGAAATCTGGCCAACAACGACACGGCTGGTTCATTCGCAGCCAGATGTCTCGACTCCACTTCGTTCCGCTCGACATGACAAAGAGGCCGATGACCCGCATTGCCTACAAACGCGCCGTGCGCCCTTACTGTGTTTCCGCGGGCGAAAGTCACGTCGATTCGACGCACGCAGCAGGCCCATGAGACCCCCAAAAGTGAACAATTTGTGCAACACCTTTTTTTCAAAAACGGATGTCACTGCAAATTTTCTATTTCGCGTCGCGGCCGTGACTTAGGGCGGGCAACTCGATTTTGTCTAGGCCAAAAACCGGACCATTTGTGCAACACCCTCCTTTTGTAGAGGCAGGCATGAAAACGAGCCTGCCGGTTGTGATCGGTCGGCTGGGCGCAGGCCCGCCGGCGCAATCGCGGTGAGCCGGAAGGCCCACCTACAAAATGAGGATGAGTAGATATGGGATTTGAGCTCGATGCCTTCAGCGACGCACGAATCGACGCGGACTTCCTCGAATGGCTCGTGGACGTTCACTCCGCCAGCATCCATCGGCACTTCTCCCGGCTGTGGGACTACTATGCCAATCCAACGGTCGAAGTCACCGGTGCCACGGCCGCGGAGCGGAAGGTGGGCCAGACCGGTCGATCCTACGTCCAGGCGCAGGAGGCCGGGCTTCCGTTTCGTATCACCGGCGTGGCGCGCCAAGCGCAGTTCGGCGCGTTCGACGCACGAGCGATCAAAGACATTCAACGCAAGGAGGTCGTGATCGAGAACGATATCGCGTGGCGCGTGAACGCCGCGGCCGATTTCCTGTTTGGCAAACCCATCAGTATCGCATCCAAGGCGCCGGACGGCCGAAGACGCAGCGAAATTGAAGCGATCTTACGTGCGGTCTTTGCGGCCAACGGCGGCCTTGGTTTCTTCCAGGACATGGCAGTGCTCGGAAGCGTCTACGGCTTCGTCGATTGCTTTGTCAGACCTCCCTCCACGCTCCTTGACCAGCACTTCACCTCTCACTCCAACCGCACCTGTCCTCTCGCCACGGTGCTGCAATTGGCGCAAGCCATCGGTCTGGAGTTGATCGAGGCGCCGAGAGCACTGCCTGTTCTGGATGAAGACGACTATCGCGTCATCACGCACTACGTGCAGCACTTCTGCCAGAAGAAGAACACCGTCAACCGGAAGAACTCATTTCTGTCGCGCCTGCTGGCAACCAGCGGACAGCGCAGCGATACGCGCCAAGTGGTGACTGTGACCGAGATCACCTCCGCTCAATACTGGCAGCGCTACGAGGACAAGGAGCTGGTCGCCGAGGGTTCGATGCCTTGGGGCTTCCTTCCGGTCGTCCACATTCAAAACATCGCACAGCCTTACTACTACGAGGGGGTCAGCGACGTCGAGCCTTTGATTCCGCTCCAGGACGAGTTGAACACGCGGCTGAGCGACCGTGCGAATCGCATTACGTTTCAGTCGTTCAAAATGTACCTCGGCAAAGGCATCGAAGGCTTCGAGGACAAACCGATCGCGCCGGGCCGGATGTGGTGTACCGACAATCCGGAGGCGTCCATCCAGGAATTCGGCGGCGACGCCGCGGCGCCCAGCGAGAGCTCGCACATCGCGGAGATTCGCGAGGCGCTGGACAAGGCGAGCGGCGTGACACCGGTTGTCGCGGGCGTGCTCAAGGACAAGCTGGGCAATCTCACCAGCGCCGTCGCGTTGCGTCTGACCTTCATGGGGATGCTCTCGAAGAACGAGCGCAAGCGCCACACCTACAGCGAAGGCGTGCGGCAGATCTGCCGGATGGTCCTCAGCATGCTCGACACCGCCGGCATCTACGCTTCCAGCGAGGACGAGCGCGACGTGGAGGTCGTCTTCGCGAGTCCCTTGCCTGAGAACGTGGTGGAGAAGCTCCAGGAAGCACAGATCAAGCGAGATCTGGGTGTCCCCACCGAGCAGGTGCTCAGAGAGCTGGGCTACGAGACAACCGCCGAGCAAAACACATAGGTCCCATCGGTCCTATACGTCCTACTGACCCAACACAGAAGAGACTTGGGAGAAACCATGAACGCAGATCAGACAGAAGACACCATGCAGGAGCAGGAGTTGGAAACCACCGGCGACGAGACCGCCAAGCTGGTCCCGGTAACCGAATCGATCCGGTATCGACGCAGGGCACAGAGTGCCGAGAAGAAGACGCAGGACCTGGAAGAGCAACTGGTGCAGGCCAACCAGAAGATCGCGCAGATGTCCGACGATCTGGCGGCGCTGGAGCTCGACCGGGAGCTGACGCGCAAGCTGACCGCCGCCGGTGCGACTGACCTGGAGACGGCCGCACTGATTGCCAAGGCGCGGCTGGGTAGTCGGACCGATGGCGACCTCGACGCGTGCGTCGAGCAACTCAAGAGAGAGAAGGGTTACCTGTTCAACGTTTCGGCGCCGAGCGTGACGTCACGCAAGACAGCCGGCGTCAAAGACCGCGTTTCGTCGCGTCAGGCCGTTCTCGAACGCGCCGCCAAGAGGGCTGCCCGGACGCAAAAGCCGGCAGACCTTCACGAGTACCTCAGGCTACGCCGCGCCGGTCTGTGATCGCGACGAGACGACAACCCCAAAAGAAATCTCTGAGAGGAGAATAGCCCATGCCTTTTACAGGAAAAGCAACCTACTCGGCCGGAACGACGTTGCCGGAACTGGCGGAGGACGTTTCGGACCTGGTCGCGATTCTGACGCCCTACGAGACTCCACTGCTGTACGCGCTGGGTGATCCGCTGCGCGAAGCCACGAGCACGCACCACGAGTGGCTGGAAGACGAGCTTCTGCCCAACAAGGACACGATCGACGACGCGACCTGGAGCGACCCGGACGTCGATACGAGCTTCGACGTCGCGCACGGCGAGCGCTTCCGCGTCGGCGACCAGATCCAAGTCGAAGGCAGCGAGGAGCTGATGCTGGTCACGGCCGTGAACACGAACACGCTCACGGTCGTGCGTGGCTACGCCGGCACGAACGCCGAGGACCTGGCGGACGAGCAGGTCATCAACATCCTGGGCAACGCGGCTCTGGAAGGCGCCGAGAAGCCCAACGCGCGTTTCACCAACCGCGTGCGCAAAGGCAACTACACGCAGATCTTCACCAAGACGGTGGAAGTCAGCGGTTCGGACATGGCTGCCCGCCAACTCGGCCTGATCGATGAGATGGACCAGCAGAAGCAGAACCGTCTGCGCGAGCTGGTGCGCGACCTGGAGCACTCGGTCATCAGTGCCGGACAGCCTGTCGCTGATCCGCAGGGCAGCGGGACCGTCCGGCGTACCATGAAGGGAATCATCCAGCACCTCGCGTCGAACGTCTTTCACGCCGGCGACAGCGGCTTCCCCTCCGGCAACGATCTCGACGAAGCCAAGGTCAACTACGTGCTGCGCAGGATCTGGGAGGTCAGCAGCGGCCACGTGGACCTGATCGTGGTCGGTGGCTTCCAGAAGCGCAAGATCAACGCCTTCTGCTCCGAGAGCCGCGCCTACGGCGCGAACGACAAGACGTTCACAGACATGGTGAGCATCTACGAGAGTGACTTCGGCGTGTGCGACGTCATCACGACGCGCTGGCTGCCCCAGGACGTGGTACTGCTGCTGGATTCGTCGCGGATCAGCGTGCTGCCTCTGGCCGGCCGGAGCTTCCACTTCAAACCGCTCGCCAGCGGTGGCGACTACGAGTGCGGCGAGCTTATCGGCGAGTACACCCTGGAACTGAAGAACGAAGCGGCCCACGGTTTGATTCGTGGGCTGAGCACGAGCTAACCGAAGGGACAAAGGACTCAACGGACGATAGGGACCAAAAAGACATTTCGGTCCTTTTCGTCCTTGAGGTTCTTTTCTCGAACGACGCGACGGACACAGGACAGATGAGGAACTACTGAAATGGCCAGATTCGCAAGCGATGTTGACATTCTCCGATACGAGCCGGTCTTGTTCGGCGAGCTTCACCTGCGCTCGCAGGTCCGCGCGGCCGGTATCGGCGCGGTGCTCAGCGGCACGACGCTCACTGCCGAGAGCGCGGATTTCGTCAATGCAGGTGTCGGAGCGGGCAGTGTCGTGTACTTGAGGTCCGACGACGGCGTCCCGGACGGCGCCTATGAGATCGTTTCGGTGGAGGGCGCGACCGAACTGACCTTGTCGGTCCTCAGAGCCAATCCCGATGATGATCCGATCGCGCCGCCGGCAGCCGAGAGCGTTTCGTATCGCATTAGTACGTTCGATCCGCAGGCGATCGAAACCGCCTGCGAGCTGACGGCCTACTTCGGCATCCAGCCAGGCAACCCGGCCAGTGCGATCGATGTCGAGCAGGTGACCGACACGACTGTGCTGCGCCGCGCCTCGGTGTTCGCGGTGATCTCGGCCGTCTACGCGATGTGGGCGGGCGAAGCGAAGAGCGAGAACCTCTGGAAGAAGAGCTTGCACTATCGAAAGCACTTTGAGCAGGCCAGGCGCCAGTGTCGTCTTTCGGTCGACCTGGGTGCCGATGGGATCGCCGACGTCACGGCCGTGGGAAGCGCGATCAAGCTGGTGCGAGACTAAAGCGAGAAAGGAAAGACCGTGAGCACGACCCTGGATGGCAAAGCGTTGTTCGACGAGCAGGATCTGCAGATTGAGGCCGGCAGCTTTGAACGCGCCTCGGTCGAGCGGGCGGCAGCCGGCCTGGATGGGACGGTAAGCATCGACCTCGGTCGGCGCAGTCGCGTGGTCCGACAGCGCGGCGTGCTGCGCGCCGCCAGTCGTGCGGCGCTGTGCGGCCGGACCGAAGCGATCATGGCTCTGGTCGACGGCAACATGCACACGCTCGTGACAGCGGACGACCGCCGGTACGATCACCTTCGCACCGATGCGTTCAAGCTGCTCGATGAGCACATCACCGGCGCCGGTGTCGTGGCCAAGTACGAGATCGTCTACACGCAACTGGGGAGCTGAACGCCATGCCGATGATTCGCGATGGTATCGAGAACGTTCGAGGGATGGTCTTGCCTGATGGAATCGCCGATGACGGTCACAGCGTCGGTTTCTCCCGCGCTGCCCTGGTGAGTTGGCATTCCGGCCTGGAAGGTAAGCTCCATCAGGTCTACGTCAACGACCGTTTCGCCGGCGCCACGCTCGATCCCGCGCAGCGGCAACTGGTCGTTCAGCTCCCTTCGTCATTCGAGGCGGCCGTGCGGCTGGAGGTCACTGCCGTCGAGCCTGAAGAAGCTCACGTGGACTTCGCTGACGCACTTGGTTTCACGCCAATCGACAGCACGCGCGTCAGGCTGACTCTGCTGCGCAATCAGGACCTTCCGCTGGGCGCGACCGCGAACGTGTACTGCGACCACGGCACCGGCCAGATCGATTACGAAGCGCCGCTGAATCGAGAGCCGGTTCCGTTATGGCCCTGCCGGCAGGACAAAGCAGGCTTCGGCATGGCTCAATTCGCCACCGGTGACTTCGGGTATGAATCCGCGGCGGCTGTCGGTTTCGGCCAAGGCAGCTTCGGTCACGGTCAATTCGGTCTTGATGCCGATACGGTGGACTGGGTCAGTCCTGATCTGAGTCTAGGCACATACCGTTTCGGCGTGAGCGTCACCGATCTCCACGGAGACGAGAGTGCTGCCAGCGAAACCGAGCCGATCACTGTCGTACCGCCCGCCCGGCCGGCCGCCGGATGCGAGATCGTGACATTCGACCCAGCCAACAACCAGCTCACTTTGAGCGTTGCAGACCAACCCTAGACAACAGGAGAACATCATGGCAGAAGTATACCCGCCGGACAGCGAGCTTCTGAATCTACAATCGGACAGCCAGACCGGCGTCGAGTACATCCCGACCGGCGCCGCGCCTTACTATCTGCAATTCCGCAAGCTGCTCTATCGCCTGCTCCTGGCGACCCAACGCGCGAACGACCTGAGAGTTTTCGACGAAGGCGGACTCGACGTTGGTGTCAAGGCCGGCACGTTCTGGCTGGGGACGGAGTTGCTCGCTTACGCAGGCTCGACCGGCAATGCGCTGGCCGATGATAAACCGGCTGTCTATCTCTACCTCGATTCCGACGGCGCTCTTGTCACTGATGAGTACGACAGCTTTCCGAGCATGGCCGTTACGCCGCATGTGAGGCTCGCGATCGTGAGCACCTCCGGCGGCGACATCACTTCGATCACGGATTGTCGCACGGGACACAACTGTGTCGTCCCGTTCGCGGCCGGCGGGATTCGCGAGTCGGTCGAAGCGCACAGCGAAGACGACACTCTTGCGCCGTCCGAATCAGGCAGCGTACATACGAACCTCGGCACCACCGATGTCGTGACGCTCAGTCTGCCACAGGATGCACCCGAAGGGACGCAGTTTACCTTCGCGGTGCAGGCGGCCTACGAGTTGCGTGTGGACCCCCAGGCGGCAGCCATCCGCGACGATAGCGGCCAGACGGCAGGCGCGTACAAGTCCGCTAACGTCGTCGGCGCCGCGCTGACGCTCGTGGCCGACGCCAACGGAGATTGGGTCACGATCGCCAAGAATGGAACCTGGACACAGCAAGCGTAGCTTCGCGACCCGAACGATGAGAGGACACCAACATGGCTAACGAGATTCAAGCGGACTATGCCTCCGGCAGCGTCCTGTACGCGGTTATCCGCGATCGAGCGGGGCGCGCCTGGTGCGCCGCGACGCAGAGCTTCGAAGACTGGGGCTCAGACGACCACACTGCGACCGATTACGCGCTCGGCCTGACGGACCAGAGCGGCAGCCGCTACGTAGGCGACTTCGATCCGAATATTCCTGCCGGCGAGTATTTCATCCAGGTATTTGTCCGGGCGGGTGCGGCGCCGGCCGATACTGACACTCTCGTCGGCACCCAGGAACTGGTCTGGACTGGGGCGCGCGAGCTGACGGCTATCAAGCTGCTCGCCAACTCCGCTCTCCAGGACAAGATGACAGGCAAAGTCGACTACTACGACGACGATGGACAGACCGTTCTGCTGACTCATTTGAGAGTTGAGAACGCTTCCACTTGCTCGCGCACGCGACAGTGACGGAGCATTTCTCACATTCCACAGGAGTATGACCTATGGGCAGTTTTTCGGATTATTGGGAGAATGAGATCCTCGATCACATTTTCGGCAAAGGCAGCTACACACCGCCGACGATCTACGTCGGCCTCTCGACCGCTGACCCCGGTGACGACGGCGCCGGCTTGAGCGAACCGAGCGGCAACGGTTACGCGCGAGTCGCGACGTCCGCGAGCGATTGGACCTCGGCTACGAGCGGCGCGCTGGAGAACGCCAACACGGTGGAGTTCGACGAAGCGAGCGGCACGTGGGGGACCGTGACACATTTTGCCCTGTTTGACGCCGTGTCCGGTGGTCACCTGCTCGCTCACGGCGCGTTGACGCAATCCAAAGCCATCGCTGGCGGGGACATCGTGCGTTTTGCCGCCGGGGACATCGATGTGTCACTCGATTGATGAGGGCTGATCCGCAGCACGAGAAGAAGGAGACTTATCATGGCTGTAGCCAACCACGAGATCCAGGTCCAATGGGACAGCGGCAACAACTCGAAATCGGTCGGTGCCGGCGGCACGGCCACGTCGGACGCGTTCAGTTTTTCCGCGACCGCCATCGACGCGATGGTCACGCTCAAGGCCGACAACGCCGGCTCGCCGGCATCAGGCGACACGATCGAATTCTACCTGCTGGCCACCTGCGGCGATCCTGACGGCGCTTCGACCGACGAGTATCCCGCCGACAGCGACGAGGGAATTCTGCTGGGTGTGCTGGACACACACGCCAACGATCCGGCGGTCAAGACGCTCACCTGCCCGATTGCCAAAGGCGGCAAGCTCCACGCCCAGAGCAATGCCTCCTCGAACGCGATCACCGTCTCGGCCTGTCTGAATGAAAAGACGGTGAGCTGATGCGCCTGCTCAAACCTCAACCCGGCGTCAGTCTGAATCGTACCCACCCACTGTCACAAGGGTTGGCACTGTGCTGGCTGCTGAACGAAGGTGTCGGAGACACGACGCGCGATGCTATCGTCGGTGAGACGGCGGTCGGCGCCGCGACGCCGACGTGGGGTACAGGCCGGTGCGACTTCAACGGAACCGACCAGGCATTCGTGAGCGATTTGGCCATTGACGGTGAGAAGGACTTCTCGGTCGTCATGAAGGTCTGCGCTGTCTGGCTTGGCTCTGAATGTGTTGCGGTCGGCTTCGGTCACCCCGCCTACAACTCCCGACTTTCCATCGGTTGCCTCTCCACCGGCCAGTATCGGGTCCTGCTGCGTGAGGACGACAACACCAATGTCGTCAACACGTATCCGAATAGCGACGTCGACGACGGTGTGCCGCACCAGCTCGTCTTCATCTTCAACCCCAGTGCAAACCGCTTCGCTGGGTATGTCGACGAGGTCTGTGTGGTCGATTCCATCCCGGACGGCTTCGGTTCCATTCACTTCAGTCGCATGGCTATCGGCGCCCAGAATTATCATGACTCACTCAACAGCTTCTGGCCGGCAAGCATCTACCACGTCTACGTATACCGCCGTGCTTTGACCGCCGCCGAGGTGGCGCAGCTCTACCGCGAATCGTATGCCATGTTTCGAGGCGCGCTTCTATCGGCGGCAGCGCTAGCGACAGACAATGCGCAATACCTTGCCGGTACGCTCGGCGCCGTCACCGGGTGCAGCGCTACGGTCGGGCTCGTCCGCAGGCTCGCGGGCGCATGCGCCGCAGCCTCCCAGGCAGGTGCTTCGCTGACGCAGGCGGACATCATGTCGCTCTCGGGAGTCATCCAGGCGGTCTCCTCACTGGCCGGATCGGTGGAAAGCCTGGCGGCTCCGTCCCACGGCGGGACTGCCTGGTGGCAGGACGCGCTCTTTGGCGGCATGACCTCGCAGGCCTTCCACTTGGCGACAGTGCTAACGCGCGGGTGGTTCTGCATGCGCCCCTCCGGCTGCTCGGCGGTGTACCGAGGTCGCACGCTCGACGAAGTGGACTTCGGGGCGATCCTTTGCACGGCCAACCCGCAAGCGGGACAGATCGTATTGCCGAGCTATCTCACGCACGAGCCTGGTGCGACTTACTGCTACGTCGTGCGGCGCTTCAATGGTTGTGGACATCAGGAACGTACGACTGCTGCCAGAGTCACGATCGCCATCGGGCCGGATGGAGACCTCGTTGAGCCTGCGCCAAACGGTGTCTTCGGTCTGGCGGCACGGCCGGCGGGGAAGGGCAGAGTCAAGCTTTGCTGGCTTTACTGTCCGCTGCATCAACAGGCCGCACCGCACGCCTTCAACGTCTATGGCGACAACGGGACAGGCCAGGTCGATCTGGTGACAGCCCTTGGCACGGTTCCCTACGAAGGACGCCGCCCATACAGCTTTCAGACCGATCCGTTGTTGCCAGGCCGATACACTTTCATTGTCCGCGCCCAAAGTGCCGACGGGAGCGAAGGTCAAATGATGGCGGCCGCCTCCTGCACGATAGGAGCCTCGTGCCCGCCGGCGGCGACCATTCTTGCTGTGGAGACGTCACCATGACAACCAATACCACTGAGCTGTTCGTGCCCGAGGATTCTCGCCTGGCGTTGCCTGCGACGACGGCCGTCGCCTTTGTCGACGGTGTTGCCTGCCCTGACCTCGTGCCGTTCGAAATCGTACGAGGCGGCTGGCCTGAGTTTGGCTCAGCTTGCCTGATCTGTCATCACGACGCACACGCTGAAACGGCCACATCGCCTCTTGAGCACGTCGAGGACCGTTTCGGCCTGGGACAGACCGTGTGTCTCCAGCAACTTTACCGAACCGACTCGTCGCAAGCAGTCACATCGGGTCTGACGATCTTCGCCGGCCGCATCGAGACCATCGAGACGAGCATCGATTCCGACGGAGAACGGGTAGAGATGGTCGCCAGGGATTTCAGCGCTGTGCTCGAACGCATCACGGTCTACGGTCGGCGCGTGCGCCAGGCAAACGGCCAGACGGCTCTCCTGACGGGGCTCGATACCACGTTCAATCCGAGCGGCCAAGGCAATGCCTCCCTCGAGCCGGTGGCCATCGACGGCAAGACCTTCACGGCGTTTGCCGCCGGAACATCTGCAACACGACCGTGGAGCTGTGCCGAGGTCATCGACTACCTGTTGTGTGAGTACCTGCCGGTCGCGTCGCTCCACCGGCCCGGCCGGGACCAGTTGGAGGCTCTGACGCAGCACCAGCTTGCCGGCGACCTCGATGTCACCGGCCTGAGCTTGTTGCAGGCTCTCCAGTATTGCTGCGAGTACGTCGGCCTGGCGTTCCGCTTCGAGCCGTGCCTCTTGCCGAGCGGACCAACCGAAGCCGTCGTGTTCTATCGAAACGGCCAAGGTCGAGCCGTCGAGTTGAACCGCCAACCCCAAGGCGGATCGCTGTCTCTATCACGCACGAACGTCGCGACCTTGCACAGCAGGCGGCAATTCTACCCGGTGACGCATCGCTACATCGGTCAGGGCGATTTCAAAGTCTACGAAGCGACCTTCGATTTGGTCAAAGCGTGGGACCCGGTGCTGGAAGACGCCGACTTCGCCAAATTCTCTCCCTCGACGAACCCGGCGTTCTACCAGCTCAAAGACGTCTATCGCAAATGGTGTCTCAACGAAGCGGGCGACTACACTCCAGCGCCGTACAGCCAGGGCGAGCCGTTCGATCTGTCGGCCATCTTCGAGGGCGCCGCTTACGTGCGCCAGCGTCGGCGTTTCTGGCCGGCCTTGACCGCCAACGCCCAGGGTCGCTCGCTCGGCTACAAGCTGGAGGTCTCGCGCGACGGCGGCCTGCACTGGTACGACTACCCCTACGCCTTCGACAACCTGCTCGACGAGTGTGGCGTCTGGCTCAGCAGCGACCGGCTCGACATGGAAACGTGGATCGCCGCCCAGCGGGACAACCTGAAGTTCAGGATCACCGCGTCCATCGTCAGCGACGAGCGTCTTACCGCTGTCGTCGCCGACGGTCCGGTCGGCTCGCCGGCGCCGGTCGTGGACCACGTCATCACGCTGCCACGTCGGTTCCGCTATCGCAAGGTGTCCGCGCAAAGCCGCTTCGCTCAGGCGGCGCTGGAGAACCCCGAGGCGTCCGACCAGATCGACGACAGCGCCGCGCTGCATGAGTTCGTGCGGCGCACCGCCGCCGCGTCGTCGCACGTGTTCGAGACGGTCGAGGTGCAGACGCCCAGCCTGTTGCTGCACTTCCAGCCCGGCGACCGAGTGACGTCGAACCCCGACAGTCGCGACCTGCTGGCCTGCCGACGCGACAACCGCAGCCTGCTCTGGATCGAGCGCGTGCACATGGACTTCGCCCGACAGTGCACGCAACTGAAAGTCGCGCGCCGGCGACTCTAATTGCCCCCTCTAAGAAGGAAGCGTACCGATGCACGAACGACATGTTACCGACCAGCAACAGGTTCTGGCCGACCTGGCCCGCGCCGGCGGCGCTAACCGCAAGCAAGCAGCGCTGCCGATCAACGCCGCTGTGACGAGTGAGGCGCAGCCGGTGAAGATCGTCAGCCTGGTTGGCTACAACGTTTACAGCGTCCAGCCGGTCATCCTCGGCCAGATCGGCACGGAGCCGGTACCGACCGCCGAAGCGACAGAGGCGTTCAATCTGGCCGAGCCGTTTCAGTCGTCAGGCACGTTGACGGCCGGGACCTACGCCCTGATGTTTCGCATCGCCGACAGCAACGCGTTCTACGCCGTGCCGTGAGTACAGGTGCTATTGGACCCACAAGGGAGAACCACGATGACCCGAACCCACCCATCCACCTGGCGGCTCGACCGCCGCATCAATCTCTCGGCCTTGCTGCAACTGGCGACACTCGCGTCGCTGATCGTCGGCAGTTGGCTCAACCTCCAGCGCCAGCTCGACAGCCTCCAACGTGACGTCACCATGCTGCTCGAAACCCAAGCGCGCTACACCCAGAAGCTGGAAACCCTCTCGACCCAAACCCTCGCCCACGAATATCGCGTCCAAGCCATCGAAAGACGCTTAGGAGACCAACCATGAACGAACCTACCTATCGCTGCAGGATGGGCAACGTTCTGCCCCTGCGGTTGCTGTCGGTCGCCATCGCTATGATCACTCTCGCCGGCTGCGGGAGCTTGCGGCTGGCGCCGAGCGAGACGATCAAACAGAATGCCTGGCTGCACCAGCGCACCGCCGAGGCGGCTGCCGAAGTGGCTGTCACGGAAGAGACTTCGCCGCAGTTGCAGGTGCTGACGAAGCTGTCGGAGGTGCAGAGCCGTGCGCTGACCGCCTACTGTGGCCTGCCCGATGAAGTCCCGCCCGCCGAGACGAACGAGCAGATCCTCGCGGAGGCGAACTGGCAACTGGCCCAGGGTGCCCTGGTCGATTCCGCTGCCCGGCCGGGCCCGTGGGACGTCGTCGACACACTGCTGGAGATCGGCATCGGCATCGCGGCTTTGGCCGGCGGCATCTACGGCACGCGGATCGCGCGCTTCCTGCGAGACGCTCGCGCCAAGAGCCAGGCGTTACGCGAGATCGTCGCCGGCAACGAGCGGTTCAAGCAGCAAAACGCCGACCAGGTCGCGTCCTTCAAAGCCGCCCAGTCCAATCAGTCGGCCGAAACCCGCCAGCTCGTCGCCGGATTGAAAGGTTGATTCTCACATAGGTCCCATACGACCAATAGGACCTATTCGTCAGGGCACGGAGGCAGATTGATGTCACGCAGTGATCGAGAATTCTACACGGACCCAACGCGGCTGGCGGAAGGGTTCTTGCACGCCGCGTACATCTGGGAGCCGCCGCGCGAAGGCGAGCCCGCCGGAGACGATGACGCCCTGGCGCCGCTGCCGACGGCGGGGCAGGCGGACTACACGCTGCGCTGGTGGCGGGGCGACTTCTACCGCTACGAGGCGGGCCGCTATTCGCCGATCTCGCCCGGTGACATGCAACGCCGCGTCGTCGGCCACTTGCAGCGGACCAACCAGCGGATCGGCACGGCCGACGGGACCGACGACTACGTGCGCATCACGACCGGCCAGATCGCCAATATCCTCTTGGCGCTGTCGGGCACCGAGGGCGTGCACCTGCCCGAGGACCGCACGCTCGACAGTTGGCCCGACGGTCGCCAGCGGTGCGGCATCACCACGCTGTCGTTCGCCAATGGCCTGCTGATGCTCGACGACAGCGACCGGCCCTTGCGGGTCGGGCACACGCCGCGTTTCTTCACCCTCACGCGCCTGCCCTACGCCTACGACCCCGAGGCGCGCTGCCCACGCTGGGACGCCTTCCTCGACGACGTCATGGAAGGTGACGCCGACCGCGTGACGCTCTTGCAGCAGTGGGCCGGCTACCTGCTGACCGCCGACACGCGCCAGCAGAAGTTCCTGCTCATCGCCGGCGAAGGGCGCAACGGCAAGACCGTCTTCACCACGCTGCTCGAACGCATGCTCGGCGAAGATAACGTCAGCCACGTGCCGCTGTCGCAGTTTGCCAGCCGGTTCAGCCTGGCCGCGACGCTGGGCCAGCGGCTCAACTCGACCAGCGAGAGCATGCACGGCCTCGACGAGCTGGCCGAGACGGTGCTGAAGGCCTACACCTCCGGCGACCGCATGACCTTCGAGCGCAAGTACCGCGAGCCGATCCACGCCCATCCGACCGCCAAGGTCATGATCAGCACCAACCAACTGCCGCAGTTCGCCGACCGCAGCCAGGGCATCTGGCGCCGCCTGCTCTACGTGCCGTTCGAGCGCGTCGTCGGCGAGGACGAGCAGAACCCGCACCTGATCGACGCGCTGACGCGCGAGCTGGGCGGCATCTTCAACTGGGCCTGGCGCGGCCTGCTTTCGCTGCGCGCCGACGGCGGCTTTCTCGCGCCCGCCGCGTGCCGCCGGGCCGTCGAGCGGTACCGTTGCGACGTCAACCCCGCCCGCACGTTCCTGCTGGACAACTACGTCGCCGCGCTGGAGTACGAAGGCCTGCCCACCGCCGAGGTCTATCAGTCTTACGTCCGCTGGTGCGAAGCCAACGGCTACCGCCCGCTCAACGCCGCCAACTTCGGCAAAGAGGTCAAACGCGCCTTCCCCACGATGCAGAAGACCCGCCCGTGCGAGGCAGGCCGACGCCTGCCGCTGTACCAAGGTCTGGCGGTGATGGAGGGTTCCGAAGTCGCCCACGCCGCCTGGAGCGCGCTGCCCTAGCCGTCATAGGAAATCCCAACTGTTTCGGTCGCAGGAGCAAGAAGGATGTATAGAGAAGAAAGTTGTGCCGATCTCCTATGTCCACCGCGCCGGCTGGTCCCGGTCCCGCTCGGCGCGGTCCTGGCCGCCTGGCTCGATTCCCTCCAGGCGCGGCGACACGGGTTTTGCCGCTTTCTCTAAGACTGTGTGCAGTAAAGAGTTATCGCGTATGCGCATATCCGGGTGGTGGTCGGCACGCGGGTATCTCGATATTGAACTTGAGGTGCGAATGTGCCGTAGGTATTCTTAGCGGCTGGTGTGCGGCACGGCGCAGCATTACGGAAGGTGTGAGTGGGGTTTAATGGCGTTCCAGTATGAAAACCAGATGGCCGAGCCAGCCGAGTGCTGGCTGCGCGAGCAGGGGCTCATGGTCAAGCAGGAGTTCCCCACGCCGTGGGGCATCTGCGACCTGGTCGGCTGCTCGTTGAACAAGAACAAAGTGCGCCAGAGACTCGCGCGGAAGCAGACCAAGCCCATCCGCTCTCAACTTCGCGTTCACCTGCTGTCTTTGATACCGGATGAGACTGATCGGGCTACCGTTACCATCAAGCAATTGCACGAGCATTTTGGCGGCTACCTGGATCGCGGGCGGATCGAACTGGAGGTGAGCCGTCTTGCACGAGACCGATTCATCTACGAGGCGTCTCCTGGAACCTATTTCAAACGCAACGGCTGGATGCCCTTGCACAAGCGCCTCGTGGCAGTCGAATTGAAGCTCGCGCGCATCGACGACGCCCTCAACCAGGCGATCAACAACCTCGGCTTGGCCGACGAATCCTACGTGGGTCTGCCCGTCGATCGCGCCGAACGCCTGATCGAGAGCAAGCGCCGCCATGATTTTGCGAATAAGGGCGTCGGTATTCTTGCCGTCCAGCGAAACGGCTGCAAAGTAGTCCTGCGCCCGCGAAAGCAGCGCCCCGCCGGCGAAAAGACCGTCCAGGCCTACTCGGTCGAACGGTTCTGGCTACCCTACCTCAAAGACAATGAAGCATAAGCTGCTCGGCCACTTTGTTAGGATCTCGTGCTGGTGCCTCCGACTTCGGGAGTCTCGCGGTGCTGGTGCCCAGTTCCTTTACGAGTTTCCTGCCCAGGACGAAGGCTGAAGAGAGATCTTGGAAGAGGAAGAGGCTGCGCCCGCTAGGTGGAATGGAGTTCAATTGCCTCAACCAACTTCCATAGAACTCTGCCACTTGGTTTCGTGCGATGTCATATGAAGCCAGTTCTGCGAATCCATGTCTCAGGCGTGAGAATTGCCTCGCAGCTTCGTCCGAATGGTGCAATTCGTTGAGAACAGAATCTAGCCAGGTCTTCAGTTCATCCGTGTGATCGGCCAATCGGCGCAGCGGTGTCAATGCTACCATTGCTTTCGGTGGCTCAGGCGGTATGAAGCCTCCCGATATTCTATAGGAAAACCCGTGGCCCAAGCTGATCGCGGGATGATCGCAGAGATCACGTGCCCATAGAACGAGATTCATGCCCCAATATGGTCCCGCGATGATCTTGGCACCCGAAAACCTCTCTCTCAGATCGGTGTGGAACCTAACAAGTGCCGCAAAGCGGTCTCTGAACTTGTCGCTGCCCCTCCAATCCGCCAGATCTGAATCCACGGCCCAGACGATATTGGCTCCCGCAGCATCAAAGCACCGCTGCGCGACCTTCAATTTCGCCGCCCATTGCGTCTTACCTTTGAGTTGATTCTGATGCGTGAAGATAAGTGGCAAGACGTACTTGCCTTGGAAGCCTCGCTCCGCCTTCCAAGAGGCGCTCGCCTTGGCCAACTCAGCGTTCATCTTGTTTCTCGTGCTACCTCCAATCACTGGCAGTTGGGGGACAGTGATCCAGGCGGGTTTGAAGCGTTGGCACTTGTCCAGGATGTCATACACCAGGACTCTGACCCTCTCAGCATTTGGCTTATTGACGGAATCCGGGTCTGCCAGGATTTCGCTGTTGTTGAACTGCCTGATATGCTCTTCCCACTCCGGCCATGCCTGGCCGTCTTTGAGCAACCTGTGATAGCCGTCGATCTCTGGGTCCATCCAGAGGTCACACGTGTGCTGAATCCGCCGCCTAGAAAGAGACGCTGCATTGCCAAGTTGGATGCGCGCCACCCTGGGCGTGTCGTAGTAATCACGTAGGCGCTTCAGGTCGTTTCCGCTGTTGACGAATGGTACGTGGTCAGCCATCACTGGGCTCCGGGTGCGTCGAGCTTTTCACGCCAGACCAGATAGCGACACATGTGTTCCGGTTCTGGGAAAATGCTCATTTCGTTTATACCAGCACGCTCTAATTCATGGAGAAGTGCTTCTTTTCTAACCGCTGGAACTTTGAGACAGACCAGGGAAGAGACTTGTCTTGAGGTCAACGTGAATTCGCGTGATCCGTGCAGGGTGAAGGCTCCTTGCTGCAGCAGTATCCTCTCCGAGTTCCAGACAGGGTTGATGGCGATGGTTCTGACCCCACGTGAGCTTTGATCGCCGGATAGGGTTAAGTACCGTTCGATCCTCCCGGCATCCGTATGGGCATCAAATATCCGCGGATTCTCTATTCTCTCATCTGCCTGTCGATTGAGGTCTTTCGGGTTGATGATAAACACGGTGCCGTCAGGATGCGCGGTAGCAGGCATTTCGGCGCAAGCGAAATAGAGGGCAATGGCGGCGTTCCTTGTCCAATCCAGAAGGCGAGTAGGAAGGCCATAGTGGCGTGCGAGCTGCACCCACTGTAGTTCGTCGTCGGGCTTTGGCAGATCCCCCAGTTTCATCTTGGCGTATCGCTTAAAGTCTGCGAGGAGATTCAAGGCTCGGGACCTCTGCCTGGCGGTGTCGTACCGCAGAGCCGAGGGTGTCAGCGTCCACGTCATGTCCGCGTGTCCTCGAAACCAGAATTCGGTGTCCGGTCGCAGGACCCCGCTGCAGGTGTCGAAGAACCCGCCGAGGCTTTCAACGGGCCTGGGATGCACCCGACAGCCAGGACCAACGCTGCATCGCTGGCTGGCCTTCGAAGGTCGCTTCTTCGTTTTTCGCACCGCCATGACACTCCCTCGTCTGTTCAAGTCCCCCCTTTTCAGATATTGTACCCATTCTCCGCCGAATGTCAAATGGGCTCAACTGCTGACGTGGTATTCGTGGGAAAGGGAGCGGCCGTCGCTGAGGGCCCTGCGGCGTGGGGCAGTCCTGCCGTCTCGGTGCCGGACCCGGCTTACGGCTCAGGGTCGTTGCGGCGCGGATTCTGCTTGCGGGTGTCGAGGGACAGGAGCTTGTCCATCGCGGTGCGGAATGCTTCCAGGCCGAAGGGCTTGCGCAGGAAGGGCAGGTGGTTGGCGCGCAGGTACTCCTCATCACTCGGGGTCATGGCGGCAGAGTAGAGGAGGAAGCGTTGCTGGAGCCGCGCGTCGAAGTCGACGGCCCGGCGGTAGAACTCCAGGCCGTTCATACCCGGCATCTGCACGTCCGCGACGATGCCGTCGTGGAAGTGCTCGCGCAGGCGCTCCAGAGCTTCGTGTCCCTCGGCGGCGGTATCGACCGCGCCCCGGCGGGTCAGCAGCGACGCCACCAGCCGCCGCAACGGCGCGTGGTCCTCGACCACCAGGAACCGTTGCTCACCGACAAAGGGCAAGGTCGTGACATCGACGGACGGTCGCAGGTCGCGCGGCAGCTCGTCGATGTACGCCTGAATGTCGCACAGGTGCCGCTGAATCTCGCCGGTCATCCGTTCGCCTTCCCGGCCGGCCCGCCGATATTCCTGGGCGACGTACAGGAAGATCGGATTCAGTTCCGACGCCTCGGCCCGCGCGATGTACTCGATGACATCCTTCTTCGTCGCTTCCGCCTTGCCCAGCAGCCGCTCGAACCTCTCAAAGAGCTCTTCCACTTCGCGCCGGGTCCGGGCATCCAGCAGGATGTCGAGCGGAGGGCGGTGACGTGCCGCTTGCAGGCGCCGGCCGGCAGCGGCCATGAACTCGGCATGAGACTGCTCCTCTTCGGCCAGCTTGCCCAGGAAGGCGGCGAACGGTGGATCGCTCGACCAGGCCTGGGCCGCTCTCGCGTACAACGCGCCGATGCGCTCCTCATTGCGCCGGAGCCAATCGACCATCTCACGGACGTTGCCCAGTGGTGCGGTAGCCATGACGGACCTCCACAGAACGTCGGCACTTGTCTCAGTCGCACACCTTCAGACTACCGCCGCCGACCGGGGGCCGTCAATGACGGAAAACACGTATTTTGCACCCGGCCACCTCTCGTCTGGCGGGTCGAGCGCCCAGGTCGCGGATTCTCCCCGTTCGTTCGTGGAATGGGCTTGCCTCCGCAGGACCATTTGTATAGCATACTTAGGTACTCACAAGGGCGCATGCAGAGGCGTGCAGAAATGGTAGGAGTGACCGAAAGTCATGGGCATAGAACTGCTGCCGGAGGCGATCCGTGAGGCTTACGAGATCCACGAGTGGAAGCACTCTTGCGCTGTCCTGGCCGGTGATTTCCCGCAAGAATGGGCTGACATCGTCGAAGTGTTGAGCGGCTTCAGGCTGCGAAAGAGCCACATGCTGGCCGCAGGCGGAGGAAAGTCGCCGATCTCCACGTCAATTGACTCAGAATTCTATGCGAAAGGTTGGCGAGAGAAGAGCTTTGAGACCAAGATCGTGGTGGATGATGCGGCGCTAGAGTCTCCCACGCACAAAGTCGACTGCTTCAAGAATGGTGTCGCCTTGGAGATCGAATGGAGCAACAAGGACCCGTTCTTTGACCGAGACCTGAACAATTTCCGTTTGCTTTTTGACTTGAGGGCTATAAGCGCCGGGGTCATAATCACGAAATCGGATCACTTAAGAGAGATCATGGAGCATCTCAGCATCTGGAAGAAATACGGGACGTCTACGACATGGATGCAGAAGCTCCTGCCAAGGATTGAAGGGGGCGGTGGTGGTGGTTGCCCCATACTTGTCTTTGGCATTACGAAGGAACTCTACATCGAGGATTGTTGAAAGTGCCAACTCGCAAGGAGACAGTTGCGGACCTTTTCACCGCCGGCATCAACGGCCGGCAGTATGGAGCCATTCTGGCGGATCCTCCGTGGCAATTCTCTAATCGCACAGGGAAGATGGCACCCGAACACAAACGGTTGAAGCGATATCCCACCTTGTCCTTCCAAGAAATCGAAGAGATCCCTGTGGAGCGAATCGCTGCGCCGAGTTCGCACTTGTATCTTTGGGTACCCAATGCTCTTCTTCAAGAAGGGCTTAGAGTAATGAAGGCTTGGGGTTTTCAGTACAAGACCAACATCATCTGGCACAAGATCAGGAAGGATGGTGGTCCAGACGGACGCGGCGTTGGCTTCTATTTCAGAAACACAACTGAGATGGTCCTATTTGGAGTCCGAGGGCATCTCCGTACTCTGCCCCCTGGAAGACGCCAGGTGAATATCATCAAGACTATGAAGCGAGAGCATTCACGCAAGCCCGACGAATTGTATGAGATCATCGAAGCGTGCAGCCCCGCTCCCTACCTGGAGCTGTTCGCTCGGGGGACGCGAGAAGGCTGGGACCAATGGGGCAATGAAGTCGATGATTACTATCCCTCGTGGCCTACCTACAAGAACCACAGTCAGCGCATCGTCTCTGTGAGTGGTGCGAAGCGCAAGCGAACGCAGACCTCCCAACGCGGCAGCGCGCACACCGCGTCGCTATTCTGATAGCCGGACCGTTACGATTGGATGTCCTCCTGGGGTCGCCGGCGGGGTTATTGGTACATCGGGGGCAGGTCTTCCAGGAAGAGCGTCAGGGGGTCGGCTTCGAAGGCTTTGAAGTTCTCGGCCGTCGGCGCGCCGGGGAAGGGGGCGTAGTTCTGACGGCGGCCTTCGTTGCGCCAGACCAGGACCCAGGCAATCCGCCTGGTCTCGCCGCTGGACTTGATCGCGTCGAGCAGGACATCGGTCCACCAGTTGGCGGTGGAGGTGTTCTGGCTGACGCCGGTCTCGGTCAACGCGGCCACCTTGTTACGCTCCTGGGCGAGCGCGACGATCGTCTCCAGCGCCTTGCGCGCCTGGTCTTTGGTGTTCGGAGAGCGGAAATCGCCATAATTGTCGTGGCCGATGATGTCGATGACGTCGTCGCCGGGGTAGCGTTCGAGATACTCGTCGCGGTCGCGGAAGCGGTCGGGCGAATACGCCGTGATCAGATTGTGCAGGCCCTTTTCCTGGTGCAGATAGTCCATCGTGAAGCGCCAGAGCTGCTTGTACTCGTCGGGCGTGCAATGGGCGGCGCCCCACCAGAACCAGTTGCCGGTGTGCTCGTGGAAGGGACGGAAGATGACCGGGACCGGCTCGTCGTCCGGCCCTTTGAGGTCGGCCAGGAAGGCGGCGACCTCGTCGAGCTTGGCGCGGTAGACTTCGTGCCGTTCCCCGCCGGGCAGCAGGCTCGCGACGACCTTCTTCTGCGTCCAGGCGCTCTCGGTCGTGCCGGGGATGCGGGCATGCCAACTGATCGTGCTGATCCCGCCGTGCGCGTAGCCGCGTGCGATCCAGATCTTCATGTTCTCGAACGGGACGCCGTCGATGTTGGCCGGCGTGCCGATGTGCCCGATGTCCCAGCCGAAGATAGCGGGGAACTTGCCGCAGACGCGCCTCACGTCGCTACCGAACGAGTTGGCGTCCCCCTTCCAGCCGACGCCGTACGCGAGCGTGTCCTGATGGCCGAACATCACGCCTTCGGACGCGAGCTTGTGCAGATTGCGATAGAGGGCCTGCGTCTGGGCGGTGGCCTGCGGATCGGCCAGCTTCGGCGTCGAAGTCGATTCACTCACCGCCGCGAACGCCGCGCCGACCATCGACAGCACGATTGCACATGCGATCGCTCGTTTCATCTTCATGTCAGCTCTCCTTTACCCACAACGGTCTACGGGCGTGGACCATCTGGGCAATTCAGGTCTTGTCATAGGCCGCCAGAAAGTCAGCGTCCCCGACATCCGACTGGCGGCAGATCGTTCGCAACGTAGAGCTCTTCAAGTGCGAGTGGTTCGCCGTGGTCAGAGGTGCAGTCGTGCCGTGAGCATTGTGTCGGCGCAGAGAATTATGCTCCCGCTCGCGTCCCATCTCGATGTCGAGCGCGCGCGGGGCACGCAGCACTCGCTCTTTCGGCGCATCCACCGGAAACTTGGGCATGGTTACACCGTGGTCTCGGCGACAAACGCTTCCAGCACGGGGCCGTCGTCGCCATCAAGTACGTCGGTTCCGAAGGTCTCGACATGGAACTTGAGGGCGGACTGCACGTCTCTGAGGGCTTCTTCGTAGGTGTCCCCCTCGCCGACCACGACGCCTTTGACGCCGACCGGGTAACCCACGTACCCATCGTGATGCTTTTCGATGATGATCTTGATCTGTTTCATGAGACGTACCTTACTTTGCCGAGGCACCTCGGCAAAACCGTCCTACCCCCCTGCCGACAGATAAGATACACCCCGGCCAAGCTCGACGTCAACAGCGATCTTCGGCCCCAGGAAGAGAGTACCAGCGTTCAGGCCCTTAGCAGCCATTCTGTTTGCATTTGCGGCAGAGTTCCTGTATGGATACCTGCGGGAAGTTGGCACCTCGTTCAGCATTCTTGAGGAGAGACGGAGAATGAAAGCTGCGGCAATAACGTTCACCTATCTGGCGATGGCCGCTACCACGCTTGCGGCCGACGGCGTCGTTTGGCAACAGGAGTTCACGTGCGACCAGAACTCGCGGTGCAAGGTAGGTGCGATGCTGGTCAATCAAGAGAACGGGGAGGTGACTGTATTGGGCACATCCGAACGCGCAGGCCAAGGCCGCGCGGAAGTCGACTACTGGCTCTGGCGAGTGGGCCCGAATGGCGGCGGCGGGCGCAAGACTCTGTTGGGCCCCGCTTCATTCGAAGTGCCGGCGTTGGGACTCGAGGCCGCCATCGAGCGGGACACCGGACGCATCGCTTGGCTCAGCCGCGGTGATCGCCAGCAGGCGCTGCTCAACGTGATCGGCCGCGACCTGCAGCCTCGGACGTTTCCGATTGCTCCGGAAGAGAAGTGGTCCAAGGGCGTTCTCTTTCGCGACATGGCACTCTGCCGAGACGGAACCATGCTCGCGGTAGGACGAGACAGCGACTCGAGCGGGCTCATAGTCAAGGCGGATCTGTCCGGCAATGTGACGTGGAAGGAAGTCTATAAGCGCGATCAAGTCACCATCCTGAGCAGTGTTGCCTGCATTCCAGACGGCGACGGGTTCTATGTGGCCGGCCTGTCCGCCGAAATGGCCAGTGCAATGGCGTTCGCCAAGCCGCCAACAGTGTGGTTGCTGCGGTACGACGGCAACGGCAAGCTCAAGGCGAGCGATTCCTTCGAAGGAGGCATGGGCCTCTTGGCAGCACCGACGGCAATCTGTCTCTCGTCGGGGACTGTCGCGGTTGCATACGACAAGAGTGAGAATCCAATGGTAGAGGACAAGCACGTGCGAGCGTACACTCCGCAGTTGGAGTGTATGTACGACAAGGTGTTATTCAGGACGGACGAAGAGGAGTCGCTGGGGTACTTCGGTCTGTGCTCGATCTCCGAAAACCAGTTCGTCGCAGCCTCCGGCATTATCTCCGCAGGCTTGAGGCTCTACGAATGCAGCGCCGACGGCACGATCGAAAAGACGCTGCAAGTGACCGACAAGCTCGGCGCGGGCGGACTGTGCGTCGGCTACCTGGAGGGCAAGATACTCATGGCCTTCGCCGCCGGAGCGAACGACGGCAGCAGCAAAGCGCCCATCAAGCTGCTGGCCCTGCGGCCATAGCACCAGCAACGGGACCGCTCGATGTAGCCCCCCGTCCTCGGGGGCGTTCGTTCGGAGTCTCACCTTCACGCGGGCAAGACCGCGTAAGCGCGGAACTCCAGACAGCCGTCTTCTGTCATCCGTTCCCTCGACTACGCTCGGGACAGGCTCTACGTCGTCCGAGCGGTTTTCCACCAGGGATCCGCCAGGTTCTTTTCGATCAGCTTACAGCGCTGCTCGACGCAGGCTCGGCTGCGTCCGGCGTCGGACGGGGTGTGCGTGACGTAGTCGAGCAGGCGGTCCACCGTGCTGGTGGCGACGTGCGTGCGCGTATCGGACGAGCCATAGTAGATGAATACGTCGCCGTTGTCGCGCGCGACCCAGCCGTTGCTGAACACGACGTTGAAGACGTCGCCGATGCGCTCCTGGCCTTGCGGCGCGAGCAGGTAACCGCCGGGCGCGGCGATGATCTGGTCGGGCTCGTCGAGCTTCGTCAGGAACGCGTACAGCACGTAGCGCAGGCCGGCCGCACACGCGCGCACGCCGTGAGCCAGGTGCAGCCAGCCGGCCTCGGTCTTGATGGGCGCGGGACCCTGACCGTTCTTGGCTTCCTTGATCGTGTGATATTGTCGGTCGTCGACGATGGTCTCCTTGTCGATGACCGCGTGCTCGATGTCGTCGGCCAGGCCCCAGCCGATGCCGCCGCCGCTGCCCGCGTCGATGAAGCCGTCCTGAGGGCGGGTGTAGAACGCATACTTGCCGCCGACGAACTCGGGGTGCAGCACGACGTTGCGCTGTTGCGGCGAGCCGGTCCTCAGGTCGTCAAGGCGCTGCCATTCCTTGAGGTCTTTCGTGCGCACGATGCCGCACTGAGCGATGGCGCTGGACAGGTCGCCGCGCGGCGCGTTCGGGTCCTTGCGCTCGGTGCAGAACAGGCCGTAGATCCAGCCGTCTTCGTGTCGCGTCAGGCGCATGTCGTAGACGTTGACGTCGGGCTCGTCGGTCTCAGGCAGCAAGACCGGATAGTCCCGGAAACGAAAGCCGTCGATGCCGGTTTCGCTCTCGGCGACCGCGAAGAACGACTTGCGGTCGGCGCCCTCGACCCGCGCGAGCAAGCAGATGCGCCCATCCAGCTCGATCGCGCCGACGTTGAACGCGCTGTTGACGCCCAGCCGCTCGCACAGGTGCGGATTGCTTGCGTAGTCGAGGTCATAGCGCCAGAAGACCGGCGCGTGTGCGGCCGTCAGCACGGGATACCGGTAGCGGTGGAAGATGCCGTTGGTTTCTTCGACCCTAACGTTCCTGCGCGTGACGAGCTGTTCGTGTTGGCTGAACAGGGTCTTGACCTGTTTCACAAAGGTTGCTTTGCCCATGGTTCTCCAAGAGTGGAAAGGTGTGCGGTGCACACCCTACGGCCACTACGTGTCGCGGGCATCTTGCCCGCGCGTGCCGCGAGCGTCCTGCTCGCGCTTAAAACAGGCGATCCCAAGGCATTCATCGTCATGTCGAACAGGCGAGGGCGAGACGCCCTCGCTACGCGCGGGCAAGATGCCCGCGACACGAACGGCGTCACTACGAACGTCCCCATCCAGTTCCCTATCATCCCATCATTCCACACGCGTCATTCATTCTCCAGCTTATCGTACCAGTTGAACCTGAGGAAGATCGAGGTCACGATCAGGACCGCAATCGTGATGCCGAGGTTGCGGTAGCTGCGGATCAGCAAATACGTCGGGACCAGCACGAGCGTCAGTTGCCAAACGATGCCGACCGCGACGTTGGTCATATCGCGACCGAAGGCGGTGTTGGGACGAAAGCTCGGGTCTTCCTGCATCACCTTGGCGCGGATCGGTCCCCAGAAACCCCAGGGACGGACCTGCTTGTAGAACCGCTTGAGCACCTCTTCGTCGTCGGCTTTGGTCAGCAGCGTCGCAATGACCGACGCGGCCAGGCTGATCGCCAGGATGATCGGGAACAACGCGATGTTGCGCTCGAGATTCCAGAGGAGGTTCTGGTCCCGCAACACCAGCGGCAGCGGCAGGAAGATCGCCGCGACGATGCCCGAGATCATCCCACTGAAGTAGCCGAAACCGTTGAAGCGCCACCAGTACCACTTGAGAATGTTCGCGGCGGTGTAGCCGCCGAACAGGCCGTTGACGATCCACTGCGTCACCGTGTTGACCGACTTGGTCATCATCCCGAACGCGATGCCGACGATCAGGATCAGCACCGAGCAGATGTAGCTCGCATAGACGTACCGCTTGGCCGGCGCGTTCGGATTGATGTGCTTCTTGTAGAGGTCGTTGACGACGTACGATGCGCCCGCGTTGATTGTGGCGCTGAACGTGCTCATGAAGGCCGCGAGCAGACCCGCGAGGACGAAGCCAGTCAGACCCGCCGGCAGGTGCTCGATGACGCTGGGCAGGACCTTCTCGGCGTCGAAGCCCCCTTCCATCTGGGTGGTGACGTCCTTGAAGACGACCAGACCCAGCAGTGTGATGCCGACGATCATCAGGTAACGTGGCATGAACAGCACGACCGAGACGAACCCACTCATCTTGGCGGCCTCTTTCGGACTGCGGGTCGAGAGGACGCGCTGCATGTCGTAGTTCGGCGCCGGACCGGCGGCGCTGTTGAGGATGCCTTTGAACAGCACGATCATGAACACGATGCCGAACAGCTCCCAGCCGTCGTTGGCGAGCTGCTCGTTGATCTGGGGAATGTGCTGCGACCAGTCGAGGTTCAGCTTCCAGCCGAACAGCAGATTATGCCAACCGTCGGGGACCGCCGCGTTGATCTGCTCGGCTGTCGTCTGCCGAAAGGCGATGACCGCGATGAAAATCGAGCTGATCGTCATGAGGATATACTGAATCACATCGGTGACGGTGACGCTGAGCATGCCGCCGAAGATGACGTACAGGCTCGTGACGCCCATCAGGATCATGGCGTACTGGTTGTCGGAGAGGTTCCAGGGCAGGAGGATGCCGGAGAACTTGCCGATGCCTTTGAAGGCATAGGCGAGAAAGCCGATGACCGAGACGATCGCGAAAATGACCACGCTGATGTGCGAGAGGCGCGCGCCCTTGCTTTCGCCGAACCTTGTCGTGATCCACTCGGCGCCGGTCATGACGCCGGAGCGCCGCAGCCACACTGCCAGGAAGACCATCAGGAACACCTGGTTGAAGACCGGCCAGACCCAGGGCAGGAACACGCCTCTAAGCCCATAGACGAAAATCGTCATGACCAGCCACATGGTGCCGGTGATGTCGAACATGCCGGAGGCGTTGGCGACGCCCAGCACGTACCAGGGGACCGCGTGACCACCCAGGAAGTAGGATTCCAGGTTGCGACTGGCCAGCTTGCTCATCGCGAAGCCGGCGATCATGATCACGCCGATGTACCCCACGATGATCCCAATGTCGATCGGTTGAAGCTGCATGGAGACTCCTTCTTACGGTACGACGTGACAGCAGATGACAACCTCGTCTCTGCGGAAATCCGAAATACGAAGCTCGAAATCCGAAACAAATCCAAAGGACCGAAATGCAAATGACAGAGACACTCGCGCCTTTCGGTGGTGTTGTTTTGGATTTCGGCCTTCGAACAGTCGTATTTGTTTCGGATCCATTCGACTTCGCTCAGGACAGGTTTCGAAATTAGAGTTTCGGATTTGAGGCTGCGATCTGTCGTAGCCTCTTGAGGATTTCCAGACATCCGCGTACGCCGTGATAGGGTCCTTTCCACTCGGAGACCTTCGGCTCGGTCGGGTCGGGCCGGCCGAGCGGATCGACCCGCCAGAACCACTCGCCGTGCTCGGCGTCCACGAAGCGCTTCTCGAGGTACTGCCAGGCGTGGCGGGCGGCCTCGAAGAAGCGTTGCTCGCCGCTGAGCTGGAAGGCATTGAGGAAGCCAACGACGCTTTCGACCTGCGGCCACCATTCGCGGTTCGGATCGACGACGTGTCCGTGCTGGCCGCGGTAGCACAGGCCGCCATCGTGATCGACGCCCTCGGTCAGCACGATGTGCGCCAGTCTGAGGGCCTGCTCCTGCACGCGCGACATGAGCGCCGGATCGTCCAGGACCTCGGCGGCTTCGCACAGCAACCAACTGGCTTCGATGTCGTGACCGAAGGTGTAGTCGTCGGATTTGGGCTGCCACGATTCGTCGAAGAAATGGTTCAGGTGACCGGTGGCCGGGTCGGCGATCCGCGCTGCGAAAATGTCGAGCAGTCCGACCAGCCGCACCCGCAAGTTCGCCTCCGGCCAGATGCGGTAGAGATTCGTGTAGGCTTCCAACAGGTGCAGGTGGTTGTTCATGGACTCTTTCTCGTCCATGTCCTTGTCGCTGAGCCGCAGGTCCTGGGCCTCCGACCAGTCGCGGTTGCAGACCTCGATGTAGCCGCCGTTGACCGCGTCGTGACTGTGCGCCTCGATCAGCTCGAACAGCTCCTTGGCGCGCTCCAGCGTCGCTTCGTCGCCGACCGCCTGAAAGTATTCCGCCAGCGCGTAGAGGTAGAACGCCTGGCCATAGATCTTCTTTTTGTCGTCGAGGCAGCGACCCTGGGCATCGACTTGCCAGAACACGCCGCCGTGCGTGCCGTCCCAGAAGAACTGGGCCAGGTAGTCGGCCGCCCGCTGCGCCAGGTCGCGCCGACGTACGTCGTGGTCGAAGCGGTAAACCGCCGAGAAGGTCCAGAGCAGGCGGGCGTTGAGGATCAGACCCTTCGGGGCCTCCGTGTTGACCAGCCCTTCCTTGGACATCCAGCCGATGAAACCGCCGTGGGAGGTATCCACGACCCGGCTGGACCAGAACGGCAGGAGGTTGCCGTCCAGCTCGGCTCGGACGGAACGGCCCAAGCTTTCCAGTTGTCCCGGCGACATGTGCGGCCCTTTCGCCGATGGCGGTGACCGCAAGGGCGTCTTGCGACCCAGCGCTCGCGCGAGCCCCGCGGTGACAGACATAGTAGCGGTGCCACGGGAAAACTCAAGGTCTTCATTATTCGGTGTCGGGGGCATTCCTTCGACTTTGCTCAGGACAGGTTCTGCTCGCGTGCACCGCGAGCGTCCCGCTCGCGATTGAGCCAGGGAAACGGAAGGTGTGTGCTAGGGCGGCGAGGGCGGGACGCCCTCGATACGCGTGGGCAAGGTGCCCGCGACACAATGGGCGCAAAAAGGGGGGAGACAGCGACCCCCCTAAAGTTGGTTGCTTGGTCGGCTGCCCCCCCTGGAAAAGAAGGAAGGAGTATTATGAGCCTATTCTCGGAAACATGTCCTTTCGGTTTACCCCTTTCACGTAAAGTATAAGCGCAATTCCTCGGCCGGCCAAACGCCACAGATGCGATATTTCCAGCTCGCAATGTGCCCCCAAGAGCACAGAGCTGAGGACGGAAGGCCGGCGACACCGGTCCGTTGCCATCTGCCACTTGTCGTCGGTTCTCCGCTTGCGGGTCTCGCGACGAACCACTATGATCGCGGCAGCGTAAGGGCCGCCAAGGGCTGGGTTTACAGCCTCGGATGCGAATGAGGATCGTACATGCTGCCGTTTTCCGATCCGGTACTGATCTTCGGTAGCGTCATGGCGCTGATTCTGGTCGTGCCGCTGTTTGCGCGGAAGCTGCGCCTGCCCGAAATCATCGGGCTGATCGCGGCCGGAACGATCGTCGGTCCCCACGGCGTCGGGATCCTGGCCCGAGACCAGACGGTGCACCTGCTCGGCACAGTCGGCCTGCTGTACATCATGTTTCTGGCGGGGCTCGAGATCGACCTGCACCAGGTTCGAAAGAACAAGAGCCATACGGTCGTTTTCGGACTGCTGACGTTCAGCGTCCCTCTGGCGATGGGGATCCCGACGGGCATTTGGGTCTTGGGCATGACCGTTTCGTCGGCCATCTTGCTGGCCAGCATGTTCAGCTCTCATACGCTGGTGACCTTCCCGGCGGTGGGCAAGCTGGGCCTGACCAAGTCGCGCGCGGTAACGACGGTCATCGGGGGGACGATCATCACCGATACGCTAGCGCTGCTGCTGCTGTCGGTGATTGCCAGCACCACGCGGGGCGACCCGACCGTGGGATTCTGGGTCCGGCTGTTGTCTCTGATGGTCGTGTATGTCGTGGCGGCTCTGGTTCTCATCCCCCTGATCGGCCGGGCGTTCTTTCGCCACATTGCGGTCGACGAGAACAGCGAGTTCGTCTTCGTCCTGGCCGTGGCGCTGTTCAGCTCGTTTCTCGCCCACGTCGCCGGGCTCGAACCGATCATCGGGGCCTTCCTGGCCGGCATTGCCCTGAACTCGCTGATCCCGGAGAAGAGCCTGCTGATGACCCGGATTCACTTCACCGGCGATGTCATCTTCATCCCGTTCTTCCTGTTGTCCGTGGGCATGCTGGTCGATCTGGGCCTGTTGCTGACCGGGTCCGCGGCCTGGATCATCGCCATCAGTATGACCGTCGTCGCCCTTGTCGCCAAGTTCGGCGCCGCTCGGATCTTCGCGCTGGTTCTGCGCTACCGCCGCGACGAAGGCCGACTGATCTTCGGATTGAGCGTCAACCAGGCCGCCGCGACTCTGGCCGCCGTGATGGTGGGCTACGATATCGGATTGTTCTCGGAGGCGGTGATCACCGGCACCATCATGATGATCGCGGTGACCTGCCTGGTCGGCTCGATCGTCACGGAACGGGCGGGACGAACGTTGGCCGTGCATGAAGAACAGGCGGTCTTCGACGCCTCGCTGGCGCCGCACAGGATTATGATCCCTCTGGGACAGCGCGAAGGGGCCCGAGAGCTGCTCGACCTCGCTCTGCTGCTTCGAGAGAAAGGCTCTCACGAGCCGGTGTACCCCATGCGCGTGGCGCAGGAGGGCAGCGATTCAGAGCAGCAGGTGGCGGTAGCCGAGAAGGTCCTCGCGCATACCGTCGTTCGAGCGATGGCCGCCGACGTTCCGGTGACTCCGTTGACCAGCGTGGACGTCAGCGTCACATCGGGTGTCCTGCGGGCCACTCGAGACAACCGCATCTCCATGATCCTGCTGCAATGGGATGGGCGAGTCAGCGGCAAGACGCGGACGTTCGGCCGGATTATCGATGCCGTCGTCGAGCAGAGCCTTCAGACCGTCATGGTCAACCGCTTCTGCGAACCGGTCAGCACTGTCGGACGGATCGTGCTCGTCCTGCCCCCCTTCGCCGAACGTCAGGGCGGTTTCGAGTCGGTCATCGCCGCGGTCAAGACCCTGGCCAACCAGGCGGGGACCACCCTGTTGGTTCTATGCGCAGCTCAGACACAAGTCGCGGCGGAAGCCTTCATCTTGAAGATGCCTCCGTCCGTTCAAACGTCCTTCCAGACCCTCGGCGCCTGGAAGGCCGCCCAACAAGTCGTTGCCGACGAAATCGCGGCGGACGACTGGCTCATCCTCATGAGCGCACGCAAAGGTGAGGTGGCGTGGCAGCCGCTGCTCGACCGCCTGCCCGGCCGCCTGGCCGCACAATGGCCGACCACGACCTTCTCCGTCATCATACCGCCCACCCAGAGACGGGACAGCCAACAGGCGGCGGAAAGAATACTCGACTCCTCCTATATCTTCTCGACGTTCACCCGCGACCGGACGAGATTGCAGATGGACGCCGAGACCATCGAAGACGCCGTCCGGGAACTCCTGAGCAGCTACTTCGGCGAACGCTCCGCCGATACGCAGGTGATCACCCGCCTGCTGCACACGATCAGCCAGGAGGAGCCGGTGGAACTGACCACGGACGTCGTGCTGCTTCACACGCATGTGCCGAACGTCTCCGGGTCGGTCGTGTTTCTGGGCGTCTCGAAGCATCCTTTGAATGTTCCGCTGGCCTCCGGCGAGCCGCATATCCTCATCATCCTGCTCGACCCGGTGGGGCAAGACCCGGCCCGGCATCTCCAGGCCCTGGCGAATATCGCCGGCATCATCCGCCTGCCCGACATGGTTTCCGTGCTCAGAACGGCCCGCGACTTCGACAACCTGATCGCCGACATCGCCCTCAAGACGATCGCCACGTAGAGGCTCACTCCCTGTGCCCGCCCTGGGAAACCACAGGGGGTTGCTGCTACGCGCGTCGCGGACCGCGCCGGCGCTACCGGTCTTCGATCTCCGCCAAGACCGCCTGAATCCACCAACGCGTGTCTTCGTCGGCGGTCGCAAGCCGCTCTTTCAGGTACGGCATGCACCTGTCACCCAGAGAAACCAGCCGCCCGCCTCGGCCTCGCGCTGCCGGTAGTCGGTCGAACGCACACCCTGCGAAACTTGACGACACCCAATATCACAATAGAATCGTGAGCTGGAAGTAGTGTCGAGCTGCAACACTACAAGACAAGAAAGGCAGAGCAGGACTATGCCATCACGGAGACTGATCTTCAAGTGGGCGAAACGTATCGGCATCGGCAGTGTCATTTTACTCATTCTCGCTATCGTGATTGCCCTTGCTGTTCAGGCCTACTGCACCGCCAACGCGGTACGTCGGTACCCCCCACCAGGTCAGCTTGTGGATATTGGGGGATATCGTTTGCACTTGCAGGATGCCGGATCAGGAACTCCGACCGTAGTATTGGAAGATGGAGCCTTCGGCGAAAGTCTCTCTTGGGCCTCTATTCAACCTGAGGTTGCGAAGTTTACTCGTGTGGTCTCATATGATCGGGCCGGGTGCGGGTGGAGTGACCCCAGTCCGGCAGATCGCACGAGCAAGCAAATAATGAATGAGCTGAATACACTATTGAGGCAGGCTCGAATACCCGGTCCATATGTCTTTGTCGGTGCGTCGGACGGAGGATTCGTTGTGCGGCTATTCGCCCATGAACACCCAGATCAAGTCGCCGGGATGGTTTTGGTGGATGCTTCCCATGAGGCGGCATACGATCAGATGCCTGAGTCGCAGAAGAAAGCCGGTGCGGAATTGGATCGGCTAGTGAAGGTAGTACGCGCCCTCGCTCCCTTGGGAATCGCACGCTGGGTCATTCCTTCGAAGGGGCTGCCAGAAGAATTGGAGGCGGCCAATCGGGCACTGGCCTTGCGAACCCCTAACGTAGTGAACCTATGTGACGCGTGGCTGTGCTGGGACACCTGCATATCTCAGATGGCAGGATGCACGCTTCCACCCGACATCCCGCTGGCAGTGCTCTCAGCTTCTAAATGGGATGTCGGTATTGACGAGATACCGCCAGAGGATGCGACGGTGGCTCTGAGGGTCTGGACGGAGTGTCAGGCAGAGATCGCCAGTCAATCCGGCAACAGCTTTCACCTCGTGGTTCCCGACAGCAGCCATGCGATCTTGAACAACCAACCGGACGTAGTCGTTGATGCAATTCGGAGAGTCGTCGAATCAGTCAGAAGCCAAACAAAACTGGTCGCTCCCGAACTATAACAGTGGCGTCTGTCGTGGGTGTGCCAGTTCAGCACATCTCTGCTTGCGGCTATGGGCGGATCGCACTAGATTCACGTCATTTGATGCAGAAGCAAGCAACTGATTGGGACCCCATGGGTCTGCATTACCGTACCGAAGGCTACTGCGCGCTTACCCTCACACCACACAGCTCCTCAGCGTTCGTCCTGAACACCTTGAGCCGAGTAGGGTGTGCCGTGCACACCGGTTCCAACGTCGTCCGACCAACACGCAGTCAATGGTGGACACGGCCCACCCTACGAGAAGTTACCAGGTGTAGTGGACCTTGTAGGTGATCGTCTTCTCCTCGCCGGCGGGGACCTGGATGCGGAACTCGATGGTCTGGCTGTCGGTCTTGAGGAAGGTGTTCGACTTCTCGACGACCTCCCAGTTGATCCAGCGGTACAGGTGCTCGACGACGCGAATCTCGACGGTGCCGGTCTCCTTGCGGTTGCGCAGCTTGATCTCGAACGACTCGTCCAGCCAGTGGGCGCGTGTGTCGATCTGGTAGTCGGTCCGGATGCGCTCGCCGACGAGGTCGAAGGCATCTCCCGTATAGACGCGGATGGTCTCGTCACGCGGCGTGTGGTCGATGATGTTCTCGCCGGTGAATTCGAGCCGTCCGTCGTCGTCCTGGCGGTAGAAGCGGACCCGACCACGCGGCAGCGGAATCCCGAGGTGGTTGTCCTTGGTGTTCTTGAACTCCTTCATCACCCAGACCTTGGGGTTCGACTGCGTGCCATAGTCGCGGTTGTCCCGCAGGCTCTCGGGCGAGTACCTCTGGTAGCGGGTGTCGATCTTGAGCCCGTCGTAGATATAAAGACGCTGGGTCTGGACGCCTTCGGCGCGGAGGAACTCGACCTGCTTGGTCTCGCGGTCGTGCAACGTCGCCGGACGTGCCAGGGTGTAGAGATGGTACTCCTCGAAGGCCTTCTCCGAAACGGGAGCCGCCATCTCACGTGCCCCACTGACAGCACTCATGCGAGCGAGCACAGCCACTTGATCCGGCTGAACCTTGCTGACGTCCCCGGCCATGAGCTTGATGTGGGCGTTCTCGAAGGTCCGGCCGGTCTGGTTGTCCATCGTGACCCAGCCGATCACGTCCACGGTGTCGCCTTCGGTCGGCGAGAGGAGGTTGTAGTCGGCCTCCCAGCTCATGCCGCCGGTGACGTAGCTCAGTTCGGCGTCGAGCTTGCCGGCGCGGTCGGTTTCGAGCACCCAGTGGAGCGTCGGCTTGAGGATGGTATCGTCGGCCAGCGCCGGAAAGAGCGGCTCGCCGGGCAGGCTGAACCGCAACCGTCCGCCGACCTCGATGATCGGTTGGCTGTTCGATGACGCGTAGGCCATCTGGCTTTGGCGGTACTGCTGGCCGTAGCGCTGCATGCCCGCCTGGTGCGGGACGTAGCCGCTGCGGATGATCGTGCCGCGAACGATCTCGTCGTGGTCCTGCTTGCGGACGAGGAAGTCGATCTCCTGACCTTCGTACAGCGACAGCAGCAGGCCCTGCGAGACCGGGTCGGCGCGGTAGTTTTGTTCGAGGATGCGCAGGTCCCGCTTGCCCGCCGGGTCGCGCAGGATCACCGAATCGGGCTCGACATGGGCGGTGATGTCCGTCACGCGGACCTCGTTGGTTCCCGCCGTCAGGTCCAGGCCCAGCGACTCGCGCACCACCGCGAAATCCTGGTTGTAGATCGTCAGGGACGGCTGGGCGCTCGCAGCCGCGCCGATTGCCAGCAGGATGACGATCATCAGGTACAGTCTCGGTTTCATAGGATCCTCCCTTTCGCCAAAAGAACACAAAAAAACGCCGCACTCGATCTGTCGGCATTGTCCTCTGATAGGACGTAACGTCAAGCCCAAAAGGATGTAAAGGGAATGTAAAACCTCTGCCGCGTCAGGGCGAATGGTTATTCGCCCCTGCGAGGGACAAGGAGACCGGCGCCGACATGCGTAGGGGCGAATCATCATTCGCCCTCACTGCAGACCCTGGACCGCCTTGGAGGCGATATTTTGCGTCCGGCGCAGGCTTGACAATCGCTCAAAATCGCGGATAATCTGGAAGTTTTATATAAGGCGGGCCCAACGGATACGCGCCGCGCAACCACAACCGAACAGACGGATTGACAGACAAAGATATGGCAGAAGAAGTCGAAACGCCGCCAAGAGATCACTTTGAAGATATGCCGATTCTTGACGAGCTCAAGAATTCATATCTGAACTACGCGATGAGCGTCATCGTCGCGCGGGCGCTGCCGGATGCGCGGGATGGCCTGAAGCCCTCGCAGCGGCGGATTCTCGTCGCGATGAACGACCTGAACCTCGGTCCGAGGAGCACTCACCGCAAGTGCGCCAAGATCGTCGGCGACACCGGCGGCAACTACCATCCGCACGGCGACCAGGCCACCTATGGCACGCTCGTGCGCCTGGGCCAGGACTGGAACATGCGGTATCCGCTGGTCGATCCGCAGGGCAACTTCGGCAGTATCGACGCCGACCCGCCCGCCGCGATGCGGTATACCGAAGCGCGCATGGCCGCTCCGGCGATGGAGATGCTCCAGGACCTCAACTACGAGACCGTCGACTTCGTCCCGAACTACGACGAGACGCGGATGGAGCCGGTGGTCCTGCCTTCGCGTTTCCCGAACCTGCTGGTCAACGGCTCGACTGGTATCGCGGTTGGCATGGCGACGAACATCGCGCCGCACAACGTGCGCGAGGTCTGTGACGCCTTGCTGCTGATCATCAACGATCCACAGTGCGGCTTCAAGGACATCATGAAGGTCCTGCCGGGTCCCGATTTCCCGACCGGCGGGATCATCTGCGGCAAGAAGGGCATCGTCGACGCCTACACCAAAGGGCGCGGCCACCTGAAGGTCCGCGCCAGAGCGGAGATCGAGTCGAACAAGCGCGGCAAAGAGCAGATCATCATCACCGAGATTCCCTACACCGTCGTCAAGACCACAATCGTTTCGAAGATCGCCGAGTGCGTCCACAGCGGCACGACGCCGGAGATTGCCGACGTTCGCGATGAGTCGGACCGGCACGGCCTGCGCATCGTCGTCGAGATCAAGAAGGACGCCGACGCGGAAATCGCGCTGAACAAGCTGTTCCGCTACACGCCGCTGGAGACGACCTTCGCCATCGCCAATATCGCGCTGGTCAACAGCCAACCCGAGACGCTCAACATCCGCGAGATGTTGCAGTGCTTCATCACTCATCGCAAAGAGGTCATCCGGCGGCGCAGCCGGTTCCTGCTGAAACGCTGCCGCAACCGCGCCCATATCCTCGAAGGTCTGATCCTCGCGGTCACCGATATCGACGAGATCATCGAGATCATCAAGAGGTCGCCCGATGCGCCGACCGCCAAGCTCAACTTGATGGCCAAGCCGCTGCGGCTCATCGAGGTCGCGACGCTCCTGAAGATCCTGCCGGAGGCGTTCGTCAAGGCCAAGAGCCAGGGCCAGCACTTCCTCACGGGACCCCAGGCCGACGCAATCCTGACGATGCAGTTGCAGCGCCTGACCGGCCTGGAAATGGAGAAGCTTGCCAGGGAATACGCCGACCTCGTCGAGCAGATCGAAGGCTACGAAGCGATCCTGGCCAACGAGAACGTCCTGCTCGACATCATTCGGGAGGACCTGCACGAGATCAAGGAAAAGTACGGCGACAAGCGCCGGACCCAGATCACCGCGGCGGTGGAAACGCTCGACGTCGAGGACCTGATCGCGGAGGAAGACGTTATCGTCACCGTCAGCCACAGCGGCTACATCAAGCGGATGCCGACCGATACCTACCGGCGGCAAGGTCGCGGCGGTCGCGGCATCATCGGCTCCGACATCAAGGAAGGTGACTTCATCAAGCACCTGTTCATCGCGTCGACGCACGACTACCTGCTGATCTTCACCAACCGGGGCAAGTGCTACTGGCTGCGCGTTTACGACGTGCCCAGTATGAGCCGCCAGAGCAAGGGGCGCAGCATCGCGAACCTGCTGAACCTCGGCACACAGGAGATCGCGTCGATCATCGCGGTCAGCAGCTTCGAGGCCGAGGAAGGCACGCCGGAGCGACAACTCCTGATGGCGACCAAGAACGGTATCGTCAAGAAGACGCGACTCAGCGCCTACGGCAATCCGCGCGCCACCGGGATCAACGCGATCAACCTCGACCCTAACGACGCGCTGATCGGCGTGGCGCAAACGACCGGCGAGAACCACGTCGTCCTGGGCACGCGCGACGGCATGACGATCCGCTTCGACGAGAGGCAAGTGCGCTCGATGGGCCGGACCTCGCGCGGCGTGCGCGGGATCAACCTGCGCAGCGGTGACCAGGTTGTCGGCATGGTGATCGTGGAAGACAAGGCGGCGCTGTTTACGGTCTGCGAGAACGGTTACGGCAAGCGCACCGGCATCGAGAACTACAAGACTCAAGCACGTGGCGGTCTGGGTCTGAAGAACATCAAGACCTCCGAGCGCAACGGCAAGGTCGTGGCGCTCAAGGCGGTCCAGAACGACGACGACCTGATGCTGATCACCGCCAACGGCATGATTATCCGCACCGGTCTCGACGAGATTCGCTCGATCGGCCGCAACACGCAGGGCGTCCGCCTCATCAAGCTCAAGGAAGGCGATAAGCTCGTCGCGGCCGAGAAGATCGCCGCCGAAGACCTCGAAGGCGAGGAAGAAGAATAAGACAAATCCGAAATCCGAAATTTGAATTTCGAAACTCGAAACAAGCACGAATGTTCAAAATCCGAAATTCAAAACAAACTTATCGCACCAGAGAATATTTCTGTCATTTGGATTTCGAGATTTGAATTTGTTTCGGATTTCGAAATTCGGATTTCGGATTTGCACCTCGGGGGCCGTACGACGAGGCAGGCATGAGCGACAGTATCTACGTCATCGCCGGTAAGGACGAGCCGCTGGTCAATGCGACGCGGCAGGAGCTGCTCAACCGCCTCCTCGACCCCGAACAACGCATGACCGGACTGCTGTCGCTCGACGGCGACCAGGCATCCATCGCGGAGGTTCTGGACGAGCTGAAGACCGTGCCCTTTCTGACGGACAAGCGCGTGGTGGCGGTCACGAACGCGGACGGCTTCGTCTCGAAGCATCGCGAGACGCTGGAGCACTACTTCGACAAGCCTTCGCCGACCGGCGTCCTGGTTCTGACGGTGGGCAGTTGGGACAACCGAACTAGGCTGGCCAAGAAGCTGCCCACGGTCGGCAAGCTCATCGCCGTGGCTGGTCCGAAACGCCAGGACTTGCCGCGCTATCTCGTCCAGTACGCACAACAGACGTGCGGCAAACGGCTCGAAGCGACGGCCGCCGAACTGCTCGTCGAGCTGGCCGGCGAGGAGTTGGCACTGCTGCACGGCGAGGTCGAGAAGCTGGCGTTGTTCGCGCGCGACGAGAAGGCGATCACCGTCCGACACGTCGAGGCCATCGTCGGGCACAACCGCATCTTCGGCGCCTTTGAGGTGATTGACGCCATGGTCGCCGGGAGGATCATGCAAGCCGTCGAGCGATTGCGCAACATGTTCGCCGAGGACAGGAATGCTGAGTACACCGTCATCGGCGCCTTCGCCTATCACCTGCGTCGCGTCTTCACTGCCCAAGCCCTGCTTCAGAAAGGCGCCAGTCCCTTCGAGGTGGGCAAGAAACTGCGGATCTGGAACAACGAGGAGCGTTTCTTCGCGCTGCTGCGCCGGACCTCACTGGAGCAGATCGGTCACTACATCGAGCAGCTTGCGGCCATCGATCACGCCGTCAAGACCGGCCAGGCCAAGACCCAGGTGGCGTTGGAGCAGTTCGTCCTCAAGCTCGCCGGGTAGAACGGGCACAGGCCCTGCAACTCCCCGCCCGGACTTGCAGGATTCCATATCTCTCCGTGCCTATTCGTATCTCTTGAGGAACTCCACGGCAGCGGTTCTTTCCGTGAATTCGGCTGTGATTCTATCTCCACTGCTGTATCGGATGTGAATCTCGTACCTGTAGACTGCTTCTGGAACGCGGGAGGACTTGTAGGAAGACAGAAAGGCGATCGCCTCGCCTACGGAGAAACACTCCGTCTCCCGACCATGCAGCGGGATAACGATGATTCTCTCGATACGGCGTTTGACCACATCATCTAGCGCCGAGAGAAACTTGTCGACCTCCTGCTGGTGTCCCTTGACAAGTTGGATGGCGACGTTGCGTCTTGCCTTCTTGCTTGTGGCCTTCCAGCGGCCGAGCTTCCTACGGAACTCCTTTTCCGGTGTATGTTCATCGAAACTCGCCTCAATGCCCGCTGTCTGAAATGCGTCGAGGATCGATGCATAGGAGAAGAACAGGATGTGGAAACCGAGAGATTTGAGTTGGTTGATTGCCCCCTCCGTGAAGACTCCCGCAAGGATCGCGCCTGTAAATGGGCAGCAATGCTTGTAGGTCGAGACGAGCGCCTGAATCGCCCCTTGAATCTCCTGGGCTTTGTTTCTTGAGTGCTTGGTGTACCTCCGCCATGCGGTCTCGATGAACGCGACGGGCGTTCCGATGACTTCATCTGTTCCGCCACGTTCGAGTACAAAATCGAGATCGTGCGTATTGCCGTGAAAGTCCGCCCAGGTGACCTTCCTTCCCGCTCTGGCCTTACGTGGGCCCTTCTTGTCCAGATACAGGCCACGCTCGTCCGCGAATCTCTGCAACATTGGCTCAATCGCATCTTCGAGCACGTTCCCGATGACCTGTCCAAACGTATGCGCCAGCGATATAGCCATCCACTATCCTTGGATCCACAGTAGTCCTTCTTGAAGAGGCACCCGGTGTTTCCGATTCTTCCACTTGGTGTTCCGGTCCCTCAGCTTCTCGAAACGATAGGTTTCGAAGCCAGCGGCAAGTGCCAGTTCTGCAATCCATTTCTCAATTGGGCAATGGACTCCGTAGGGAGCGGAGTCGCCAACTACCCAACACATACGAGAGCCAGGCTTACAAACGCGTCGGAGCTGCTGCAGAACAAGGCTGATATCGCGGCAATACGCTGCGACCATCGTGTGATAGTGTTTCTTCCCACCGTGATCCTTTCGGACTTCTGCCAACCGCTCGACAACTTGCGTCAACTCAGCGTGAATTGGAGTGACTGCGTCAGATTCCAAGAGGTCCGCGAGTCTCAGCCTTTCTCGCGATGAGTGTTGAGATGATGAGACAATTAGATACTTTCGCACTGCATCGTGAATGTCGCCCCATCCGTTCACATCACCCCAGAACGTCATCTCAAAACGCAGAGCGTCGGCGTAGTCATAGTTGTTCGCGTACGGTGGGGAGGTGATCACAGCATCCACTTCGCGTGGGGTCTTGTCTGCCAGCGTTCGAGCGTCTCCCGCAATGATTTCAGCAAGGGATCGGCCAGCCCGTGCCTGCATCCATCGCAGATCGCTTTTCATCATCTCGATTTGCTGGCGAAAGGCGGGGTGTGGGGCAAGAACTCGCTTCTTTGCTTTGTTCGGCAGGATGTACTGCCATTGTGCGGTTCCAGCCTTTGACGTCGGGCGAAGGATCGCAGTCAACGCCAGCCATACCAGCTCCGATGCGGGGGACTCGTCCTGCGAGGCGAGCCAGGCGCGCTTCATCGCATCGAGCGAAGTAAGAGCGTCGGCATCGTAGCTCCGTTCGATCAGGGGCGGATAACCCGCAGTCTGCGATCTCTGTTTCCCTGACTGTACCAGGATCTTGCCCGCGAAAGCATCAAGCCGTTGAGGTGGCGTTTTCCAGAGCAGCTTGCTTTTGCATACTCTTGCAACCAAAGGGTGCGCTTCGACCCCAAGACTTGGCGTCCCTCGTGTATCGCAAACGACAGATAGTGTTCCCGATCCCACAAACGGATCGAGGACAAGGTGCTGTCGGCCGATCCCCCATTCCGTTAGGACCTGGTCGACCCATTCAGCAGCAAATCCGGCTGAATAGCGGAACCATCGATGGACAGGCAGCGCCATGTTATCGACAAAAGTCCCCGACCGGGACACCTTGATGGCGGGCGTCGCCTGTACATCGTCCTCAAATAGGGTCAACTGTCGTTGCATAGCCTCATCATATCATGTTCGTGGCACCAATTCACCATTCTTCTGGCCCCGCATACCCCCGTGCTCATAGCAAGCTCTGCTCGTGGAGTTCAGTGAGCCATTCGTCCGATTGGGCCTTACTGTAGCCCAGGAAAGCGGCTGCCGGATCGTGTCGGGCAAAGGCGTCTCTCGCTACCGTCTTATTCGCGTTGGCGTAGCAGTACACGCAACCGTGCGGACAGGTGTCGTACGTGCCGATGTCGACGCTCTCGGTGCAGCCGCACTCGGGGCGGGTGGGTTTGGCCTGGTACGATAGACCCTCCGGATAGAACAATCGCTCGATGAGCGCCCCGTTGACGCAATGGGCCTTTTGGATCTTCTCGCCGACGAGGTAGTCGCCGCAGCAGGAGTGCATCGTCATCCCGGAGCCGGCCGCGATTTGGGCAAGCTGATTGGCCAGGTCGATCTTCGCCTGCGGTCCCGGATCGACTACCCTTACGCCGGCGGCTCGCTCCAGCGCGCGGAAGTTGCGTTTGACCTTGCCATATTCGGTGACAAAGCTGATGGTGCAGCGTTCGACGAGGCCTTCCAGTTCGCGGGCCACCCGTGTGAACGTCTCGACGTAGAAGTCGGCGTCGCTGATGGTCGAGAAGATGATCGGATCGAACCGCCAGGTGACGGTGGCCGGGCCGTAGCGCTCGCTGAGCAGCTTGACGGTCCGCAGCGCCCTGCCCTTGTCCACGCCGGTCTCAAACAAGGCCGGCAGACCGGTGACGGTGTAGTTGAAATAGAACCGGTAGCCGAGCCGGTCGAGGGTCTCCAACGCGTCAACGAACGGGCTGAAATCCTTCGACCAGAAAACCAGGCACAGCGCATCTTCTGGCCGGAGCGAGACGAGGTAGCGTTTGCCGCCGAAGGGGTTGACCACGCCCGCAAAGCCCTCCCTGACGCGACCCATGAACCAGTCGCCATAGAAGGCCGGGATATCCGTTCGCCGCGATACTGAAATGATGCGTTTCATGTCCGTCAAAAGGGTCAGGGCGAATGGTTATTCGCCCCTGCGAGGAACCGAGAGACCGAGCCGATGCGCGTAGGTAGCGAATGATCATTCGCCCTCTTTCCGGCGTCTATCATGGTAGCCGATTGAGTCCGGAGCCACAAGGCGGTAGAATCGCTCCACGATTGAAGGAATTGGCGGAAGGTACCGAATGTATGCCATCGAGTTAGAGAGTGTGTGCAAGTCGTTCGCCGCGGTCCGGGCGGTGGACGAACTGAGCGTTCGCGTCCCCACCGGCTGCGTGTACGGTTTTCTCGGACCTAACGGGGCGGGGAAGACCACGACGCTCCGGATGATTATGGACATCATCCGGCCCGACGCCGGCGTGATTCGCCTGCTGGGCGACGGAGACTCCGCGCGGGCGCGCAACCGCGTCGGCTACATGCCGGAAGAGCGCGGCCTGTATCGCAAGATGACCGCCGCCAACGTGCTCGCCTACTTTGGCGCCTTGAAGGGGCTCTCGAAAGACCAGTCGCGCAGGTGTGCGGGTCGCTGGCTCGAGCGCGTCGCTCTGGCCGAGCACGCCGGCAAGAAGGTCGAAGAGCTGTCGCGCGGCATGCACCAGAAGCTCCAGTTCGCAGTCACGGTGGTCAACGACCCCCAGCTCGTGATCCTCGACGAGCCGTTCTCGGGTCTCGACCCGGTCAACCAGGACCTGCTGCGCGACATCATCGAGCAGATGCGCGCCGAAGGCAAAACGGTGCTCTTCTCCACGCACGTCATGCATGAGGCTGAGCAGCTCTGCGACTTCATCATCCTGATCAACCGCGGCAAGGTCGTGGTGGACGGCACCCTCGACGCCATTCGCGCCGGCCACGAATCGCACACCATCTCGATCGAACTGGAGGGCGACAGCAGCTTCGTTCAGACGCTTCCGGCGGTGCGCCAGGTGAAGCAGCAAGCCCATCGGCTCGACGTACGGCTGGCCGACGGCGCCGATCCGCAGGATTTGCTCAAGGCCCTCGTCGCGCGAGCGCGCGTGCGGGCCTTCGAGATCAAGCAGCCCTCGCTGCACGAGATCTTCGTGCGGCTGGTTGGAGCCGACCATGCAGAAGATCCTTAAAGTGGCCCAGCGCGAATACGTCGAGACGGTCAAGACCAAGACCTTCTTGATCAGCCTGCTGTTCTTGCCGATCATCATCGGCGGTGTGATCGTCGTCAGCAGTTGGATCAGCCGCGACGAGGGCGGGCCGCGCAATCCGCTCGACGTCGGTGTCACATGTCCTGCGCCGCAACTCTACGAGAAGGTACAGGCGGCTTTCCGCGAGCACAACGAGGCCCATGCGGCCAGCCCGCTGGTGCTTGCAGAAGTGAAATCGGCCGACGATCCCCAGGCGATCGAGGAGCAAGGCAAGCGCCGACTGCGCGAGGGTACGTTGGACGCGTACGTCGTTCTGGACGACGATGTGTTGGCCGGCTCCGGCGGCGTCAGGATCTACACGCACAAGCCCAAGCCCGCTCAGATGGAAGCGATCTGGACGATCGAGAGTCTGCTGCGCAAAGCGGTTGTTGACACGCGCTGCGAGGCGCGCGGCCTCGACCGGGAGTTGCTTGCGCGCATCCGCAACGTCTCGATCCAGCAGGTCGAGCTGGGCTCGGAGGCCGGCCAGGAGCAGGTGCAAGGCCAAGGCCAACGCGTCGCGCGCATGATGGTCCCCTTCGCGTTCATGTACCTGATCTTCATTGGGATCGCCGGGACGGGACAGCATCTGCTCAGTAGCATCATCGAGGAGAAGAACTCGCGCATCATCGAGGTGCTTCTGTCCGCGATCAGTCCAATCCAGTTGATGGCCGGCAAGATCGTGGGTCTGGCAGGCATCGGTCTGACGGTGACCACGCTCTGGGGCGCCGGCGCCTACGTCGCGGCCCGCTCCCGGGGTATCGACATCGCGATCACGCCTGACTTGGTGGTCTTCTTCCTGGTCTATTACATCCTTGGCTTTACCCTCTTCAGCGCCATCCTGGCGGGCGTCGGCTCGGTCTGCAACACCGTCAAGGAAACGCAAAGCCTGATGATGCCGGTGATGCTGCTGTTCATCATCCCGCTGATCTCCTGGTTCAAGCTGGCCCAGGACCCTAACGGCACGCTGGCTCACGCCCTGTCGTTCCTGCCTCCGGCGACGCCGATGGTGATGATGCTCCGGTTGTCCACCGGCGCCGGCATTGCGATGACTGAGACGATCGGTACGATCGTTCTGCTGGCGGTCAGCGTCCTGGCCGCCGTCTGGGCCGCCGCCAAGATCTTCCGCACCGGCGTCCTCATGTACGGCAAACGCCCCGGTTTGCGCGAAGTCATGCGATGCCTTAAGGCCAGATAGCACCGGACTCGTGGTGCGGAGTCTCCCCCACTCTCATCATTTTGCGCGTGTCCTATTTCCCCTGCACAAACCGAGTGAAACTGGTATGATATGGCTCAGAGTAGTACGAGCCAGAAGGCCACAAGAACGCTATGAAGACGATGATTCCAGTCAATCCTGAAACACTGAGGTGGGCGAGACAGAGCATCAACATGCCCGTGGAAGAGGTTGCGCTCAGGATGAAGAAGGAGGTGGAGATCATTGAGGAATGGGAAGATGGCGTCAGCTCTCCTACATACGTTCAATTGGAGAAGCTCGCGTACGAGGTCTACAAGCGTCCTGTGGCCGTCTTCTTCTTCCCTGAGCCACCTAAGGAAGTGGGGCCGCGGACATCTTTCCGAACGTTGCCGGAAAGTGAGATAAAGCAGTTGTCGCCCAGGTTCCTGCAACTGTTCAGGCGTGCCCAGGCGATGCAAGCAAACCTCGAAGAGCTCAACGAGGGTTTGAATCCGGCTGTGAGACGCATCTTTCGGGACTTGCACCTTCGACCCACTGATGAAGCCACCTCTATGGCCAGGAAGGTCCGCGCGTACTTGGGCGTTGATCTTCAGAGCCAGATCGGCTGGAAGGATGTCGATGCAGCGTTGAAGCAATGGCGTGCGGCCGTGGAGTCAAATGGCATCTTCGTTTTCAAGGACGCCTTCAAGCAGGATGATATCTCCGGCTTCTGCCTCTACGACGACGAGTTTCCCGTGATCTACATCAACAATAGTATGCCGTTCGGGCGTCAAATCTTTACGCTCTTCCACGAACTGGCCCATCTGCTGTTCAGGACCGGTGGCATTGACACAAACGACACTGCGTTTCTCAGATCGATGCGCGGTGACAACAAGAGAATAGAGATGCTCTGCAATCGGTTCGTTGGCGCGTTTCTGGTTCCCGGAGACGACTTTGAGCAGCAAGTGCGCGCCACGGCGGTCGACAATGAAGTCGTCGGCCAACTGGCAGCGAGGTACAAAGTCAGTTGGGAAGTCATTCTGCGGAAATGCTTGGATAAGCGCCTGATTGACCAAAGGCAATACGAGGCAGGTCGCAAAGAGGCGAAAGAAAAGGCCGTGAAAGCACGGGCACGATCAGGAAAGGGGAACTACTACCGCAACCAAATTGCTTATCTTGGAGCCGGATACCTCGGCTTGGTTCTGAGCCAATACTACCAGAACAGGTTCTCAGCACAGCAGGTGGCGAAGTATCTGAACGTGAAGGCTAACCATGTTGCGGATCTGGAGGCGATGTATCTTGGGAGAGAGACCGGCGAATGATGTACGTGTTCGACAACGGCAGTCTACGCAGGTTGTGCGAGAACTACTATCCGGCGAGGTTCCCGTCCCTATGGGAGAGGTTTGACGAACTCGTTGCCGCTGGGAGCGTCATATCGGTACGTGAGGTCTACAACGAGATAGAAAGATGGAGCCCCACGCGCAAACTCGTGCAGTGGGCGAAAGAGCACAAGGAGCTGTTTCCGCCCCCTTCGTCTGAGGAATTGGAGTTTGTGCGCGAAGTATTCCGCGTCGGCCATTTCCAGGCGTTGATCGAAAAGAAGAGCATTCTGCAAGGGACTCCTGTGGCCGACCCATTTGTGATAGCCAAGGCCAAGATAAGCGGCGGCATTGTGGTCACGGAAGAGCGATTCAAGGAAAACGCGGCGAAGATGCCCAATGTCTGCGCCCACTTCGGGATTGACTGCATGGACTTGGAGGGGTTCATGGAGAGGGAGGGCTGGCAGTTCTGAGCCGGTTTCCCCCAGTGTGCCCTCGGCGGTAAGCCTCCTGTTCTGCTGTTGAGCGTATGTCCGGCGAAAGCAGAAACGCCAAACCGAATTGCCTCGGCCCGCGTAGCCTTCCTGCCGGGACGTTGCACATCCGACCCGGATGTGGTATAAGCCCCTTGGTGGTCTGTCGGTACCCACAGTTGGCGTCGAGCGGTTGAGGTTGCGCCGCACGTTTCGGTTGCGTACAGCGTCATGCAGCGCCGAAAGACGCAACCGCATGACGTAGCGGTCATGCGCCACCGCCGAACGCGCCACGAGAATTGCCTCGGGCGGCTCGCATCGCGTCCCGGTCGCGGGCAAATCGCAATGAGTGAATCAGAAATGCAGAGGATCGAATGGAAGTAGCGGAACTGAAAGGTATGATCGGCGACTTGGAGGCCCGGGTGGACAAGATCCGGGACTGGCTTTGACTTGGCGAGCAAGAAAGACCAGCTAGGCCAGTTGGAAAACCGCATGTCCCAGCCCGGTTTTTGGGACAACCAGGAGGCTGCCCAGCGCGTCACGAGCCAGCTCAGCGCCTTGAAAGCAGTCGTCGAGCCGGTCGAAGAGCTGCAGAAAGAAGTCCGGGACCTGGCGGAGCTGTACGAGCTGGCCTCCGAGGAAGACGACGTCGACGAGCTTGGACAGCTTGCTGACGACGTGGGTCTGTTGGTCAAGCGGTGCGAGCAGATCGAGTTGCAGGGTCTGCTTTCGCAGCCTCAGGATATGCGCAACTGCTACCTGAGCATCCACGCCGGCGCCGGCGGGACCGAAAGCTGCGACTGGGCCAACATGCTCTTGCGGATGTACACGCGGTACTTCGACGCGAACAAGTTCAAGTACGAAGAGCTGGACATCACGCCGGGCGAAGAGGCCGGCATCCGATCGATCACGCTGCACGTGGCCGGTCCATTCGCGTTCGGCAAGCTCTCCTGTGAGGTCGGTGTGCATCGGCTCGTGCGCATCAGTCCGTTCGATTCACAGAGCCGCAGGCACACGAGCTTCGCGGCTATCGACTGCATTCCCGAGTTCGAAGAGGACATCGAGATCGAGATCGACGAGGACGATCTGCGCATCGACTTCTATCGGGCCAGCGGTGCCGGCGGCCAGCACGTCAACAAGGTCAGCTCGGCCGTACGCATCACGCACATCCCGACCGGTATCGTCGTGCAGTGCCAGAACGAGCGCAGCCAGCACAAGAACCGCGCCCAGGCGATGAAGGTGCTCAAGGCGCGACTCTATATGATAGAGCAGCAGAAACGCGACGCCGAGATCGCCAAGCTCTACGGCGACAAAGGCGAAATCGCCTGGGGCAACCAGATCCGCAGCTACGTGCTCCAGCCTTACCAGATGGTCAAGGACCATCGCACCGGCTGCCAAACCGGCAACGTCGACGCCGTGCTCGACGGGGACCTCGACGCCTTTATCGAAAGCTACCTGCACTACCGGGCCAAGAACAGGAAGAAAGAAGCTTGAAGTGTCAAGTGTCAAGTTTGAAGTGTGAAGTGACACAGTTGGTAGGATGGGCTTTAGCCCATGCTGATGACCCTCGCTGCGGAAACCGCATGGGCTAGAGCCCATCCTACGATTTGGCACTTGAAACCACGAGGGGTTTCAATCATGAAGCAAATCATCGAAGTGGACATCAGGACGCGCACAGTCGATATGGCCAGGTGCAAGACGGACGTGCTCGTCGTCGGGTGCTTTTCCGACGGTACGGTTCTGGACAAGACGGTCAAAGCCCTGGACGATAAGCTCGACGGCGCGATCCGGGGCGTGACCAAGCTGGGCGACTTCAAGGGCGCCGTGAAGACCGCGACTGTTCTCTACAGCCACGGCAAGATCGCCGCCGAGCGCGTGATGCTGGTTGGGCTGGGCGAGCAGAAAAAGGCGGACCTCGATACGCTGCGCAAAGCGGCCGCAACGGCGGCCAACCAGGCCGTCAGCATGAAGCTCAAGAGCATCGCGTTGGCGCTGCACACCGGAATCGGCGACAAGCTCGCTTTGTCTGCGCTGGGCAAGACCTTGGCTGAGGGCGCGTACTTCGGCAGCTATCGATACGACGAGTTCGTCACGCAGGCCAAGAACGGCCGGCCTGGCTCGCTTAGGGTCGAGGTGGTGGACCCCGACGCCAAACGCACGAAGAAACTCAACGAGGGTCTCTGTGCCGGCGCCGTCATCGGCCGGGCGCAGAGCTTCGCTCGCACGCTGGCCAATCGTCCGGCCAACGTCATCAATCCACCGACACTCGCCAAGGCTGCTGCCGAGATGGTGCGCGGCGTCAGAGGACTGACCTGCGCCGTCTTCGACGAGAAGCAGCTCAAGGCCAAGAAGATGGGCGGCATCCTCGCGGTCGGCGCCGGCTCGCACACGCCGCCGCGCCTGATTATCCTCAAATACTCGCCTCCCAATAAGCCGACCAAGAGCTTGCCGACCGTCGCGCTAGTGGGCAAAGCGGTCACATTCGACTCCGGCGGCATCAGCATCAAGCCGTCGGCCGACATGGACCAGATGAAGCTCGACAAGAGCGGCGGTATTGCGGTCCTCGCGACGCTCAAAGCGGTGGCGGAGCTGGGTCTGCCGCTGAACGTCTGGGGACTCGTCCCGTCGGCGGAAAACCTGCCGAGCGGGTCGAGCTACCGTCCCGGCGACATCGTCACGACCTACAGCGGCAAGACCGTCGAGATTCTCAACACCGACGCCGAAGGTCGGATGATCCTCTGCGACGCGCTGGCCTACGCTGCCAAGCAGAAGTGCGGTACGATCATCGACGTCGCGACACTGACAGGCGCCTGCATGGTCGCGCTGGGCAACTACAAAGCGGGACTGATGGGCAACGACGACGACCTGATCGCCCAGATCCGCAAAGCGGCCGACCAGAGCGGCGAATACGTCTGGCACCTGCCCAGCGGCGACGAGTATGCTGAGGAGATGAAGAGCAAGATTGCCGATCTGCGCAACACCGGCGGTCGCTGGGGCGGCGCCTGCACCGCCGCGGCCTTCCTGAGGCAGTTCGTCGGCGAAACGGCTTGGGCCCATCTGGACATTGCCGGGATGGACATCTTCCAGAAAGGAACCGAATACGCGGCCTGCGGATCGACCGGCTTTGGCGTGCGACTGCTGACGACATATCTGATGAACCTGACCTCATAGGTCCTATAGGACCGATAGGACGTATCTGCGACGCGAGAAAAGAACCCTATGGCAGCACGAAAGAAGAAATTCGACAGCGAGCGGATCCGCAAAGCGGTCACGGAGATCCTGCTGGCGATCGGCGAAGATGTTGAGCGCGAAGGGCTTAGAGATACCCCGGATCGCGTCGCGCGGATGTACGCCGAGCTGCTCGGCGGGATGAAGGAAGACCCGAAGCTGCACCTGCGCAGCGTCTTTACCGAACGCTATGACGAAATCGTGCTGCTGCGTGACATCCCGTTCTACAGCGTCTGCGAGCATCACCTGTTGCCTTTCATCGGCAAGGCGCACGTGGCTTATCTGCCCACCGGTCAGGTGCTCGGAGTCAGCAAGCTGGCGCGCATCGTGGACTGCTTCGCCCATCGGCTGCACACCCAGGAGCGGCTGACCGGCCAGATCGCCGACTTTCTCATGCAGCATCTCAAGCCCATGGGCGTCGCGGTCGTCCTGCAGGCGTCGCATAGCTGTATGACGATTCGCGGGATCAAGAAACCCGGCTCGCTGATGGTCACCTCGGCACTGCGCGGAATCTTCAAGAAAGATGCACGCAGCCGCAACGAGGTGCTCAGTCTCATGCACCAGGGCACGATGTGATGATCGGCTGTCGCGCAGATGTGTTCAACGCTCCAACGCTTCTACGCTTTCACGCGTCCACGTGTCAAGCGGCGCAGCCGCAGGACACTTGACGTATGCCTCACTTGGGCCGACAGATTCGTTTTTCGGTCAATCCGTTCCTGCCGCGGGACACGGAGGGATTCAACGCCTATACGTCCAAGCCTGCCGGCGAGGGCGTGGCACTGTTCCTCCAGTTGGACGTGGAGCTGATCGGCCCGGTCCAGCCCCAGACCGGCTTCGTCATCAACGTCGTCGAGATCGATCGCGCCGCCCGCGCCTGCGCCGTGCCGGTTTTCGCCGAGCAGATCCGCACGAGCTGGCGCGCGGGCCGGCACATCGACCTTGACGCGGTCGTACGGATGCTCAGCGTCGCCTGGCAGCGCCTCGACGGCCAGTTCGGCGCTGCGCGCGTCGACAAGCTGGCTCTGAGGCTCAACCCTTTCAGGAAGATAGCCATGGACGAAGAGACGCCCCGCACGGTCTGCTACGGTGAAAAGTTCGAGTTTGCGGCGATGCACAAGCTGTGGAACGACGACTTCAGCGAGCAGCAGAACTTCGAGGTCTTCGGCAAGTGCGCCAATCCCACCGGACACGGTCACAACTACATCGTCGAAGTCACCGTACAGGTGCCCGCCGACGGCGCCGGCTTCCAGGCGGGCGCCTTCCAGCAGACGGTCGAAACGCAACTGATCGACGCGATCGACCACAAAAACCTCAACGCAGACGTCCCCGAATTTGAAAAGACGATCCCCACCATCGAAAACCTCGCCGCCTTCGCCTGGTCGCGCCTGGCCGGCCAGTTCACCGGCGGGACGCTCCACAGTGTCACCGTCTGGGAATCCGACCGAACCTACTGCACCGTCTCCGCCTGAGGGCGGCCCGCGCATGAAGAAGGCCGGGGCGAGGGGCCCGGCCTTGGGGGCTACTTCTTGACTCTGTCGAACCTATTTTGGCACGTCTTCCGGCGCTACGTCGGCGACATGAAGGTCGGCGTAGATGACTCGATAGGTGGCCGAGCCCTCGGGCTTATACCAGAAGATCAGTGTCGCAGGGTCGCCGAAGGGGACGTTCTGTCCGGCGTAGCGGAACGATCCGGCCGGTAGCGTGCTGGCAAAGAGCATTCCCTTGAACATAATCTGCTGTTGCTGGTCGCCCTCATATCCGGTGGCGACGGGACCGACGAACTTGCCTTCCTGGGCCATCTGCATGGTGATCTTGGCGATTTCGGTGCCTTGGACGATCGGCGGGAACGT
>JAFGLV010000023.1 GCA_016927855.1 Sedimentisphaerales bacterium | reverse complement strand
GATCATCCGCGTTACCTACAAACGTGCAGTGTACCCTCAGGCTGGGGTCGGTTCGGGCCTGGCAAGACGCTGCCACGAGAAATGGAGACGGCTCGCGGGTGTTCACCCGCGAGCCGTGCGTAGATTCCTTTTGCCGGCTGCTGCCCCCAGGCGGACCGCCGACTCGACTGGCATCTTACTTGGCCAGGCCGATCGGGCTGAAGATCACGTACAGCGCCAGTGTGATGATCACGACCACGATGCCGGCCAGCTTGGCCCCCTTCGAGGAGGTGAGATTGAGATTCGATTGCTGGCGGAACTCGACCGGCTGAGGCAGTGGCTTGAGCATCGTGATAACCCACATCACCACGAGACACAGCCCGAAACAGATCGCCATGCGGTTGAGGAACTGGATGTCCGGACCGATCTTATATCGTCCGAGCAGGTACATTCCGCCATAGGAGACGATGTTGGTCAACAGACCCACGACGCCGGCGATCGGCGGCGCGGTCCGCACGAGCAGGCCGAAGACGAACACCGCCAGAATGCCGGGCGATATCAATCCCTGGCTTTCCTGGATGATCGTAAAGATGCTGTTGCTGATCTTGGGGTCGCCCAGTTTCGGAGCCAGGAAGATGGCGACAAAGGCAAAAACGACCACGCAGACCCGCCCGAGCGTAACGAGGGTCTTTTGACCGGCATTGGGACTGACGTACTTCTTGAAGACGTCCATCGTGAAGATCGTCGAGGCGGCATTGAGCATGGCCGCCAGCGAGCTGACGATGGCGCCGAGCAGCGCCGCCAGTACGAAGCCGACCAGTCCGATCCGTTGAGGCAGGACGCTACTGAGCAACTGCCCGAGGGCGGTGTCGTACTTGTAAGCGATGAACTTCTCCGACGTGACGCTGGCATTGGCGGCCTTGGCGGCGTTGGCGGTCTCCTGATTGTAGGTCGCCAGTTCCGCGGCCAACGCCGGGAAGACGGTTTTCCAGGCCTTGTCGTCCGATTCGAAAACGGTGTAGGGTTTGACCTCCAGGCTGTCCAACGCCTGTCGCGTCAGTGGCAGCACGAACGGGTTCTCCGTCTTGGCGGCCATCATGTCGGCATCGGCGGGGTAGACGGCGATCATGAACCGACCCGGCTGCCAGGCGGTGATCTGGGCTTCGCTCGGCGCCTGGACCACCTCGACGAGCTGCGTCCCGGGATTGGCTTTCTGATACTTGGCCAGCACCGGCGCGTTGTCTCGCGCTCCCAGATCCTGCATATCCTTCGAGAAGAGATTGAAGGCGATGATACCGGGAATCACGACGACGAACGGGATGAGCAGCTTCATGAATGCACTGAAGACGATGCCCTTCTGTCCCTGCGCCAGCGATTCCGAGGCGAGTGTCCGCTGCGTGATGTACTGGTTCAGACCCCAGTAGTAGAAGTTGGGAATCCACAAGCCCAGCAAGAGAGCCGTCCACGGCAGCGTCTTGTCGGAGGCGGGCAAGAACATGTTCATGCGCACCTTGTTCAGTTCCCAGAAGCGGTCGACCGCTCCGACTTCCGGGCCGAAGGTCTTCATGCCGACGGTGCCGGTCTGTGCATCCGTGAAGAATGCCAGTTGGTCCGTGCTGGCACCGAGCTTGCGGAACGCGAAGATCATGACGATGGCCCCGCCGAGGATCAGGGCGCTGCCTTGGATCAGGTCCGCCCAGGCGCAGGCTTTGAGGCCGCCGGCCGCGACGTAGACCATGGCGATGATCCCGATGACCAGCGCCGCTTTCTCCAGGGATACATCGTAACCCATCTTGGCGGCCATCGTGTTGGCGGTCAGCGCTCCCGAATAGGTCACCGAGCCTAGCAACAGCATGTAGATGAACAGCGTCGCGACTGCCATGATCGTGCGCGCCGTCGCGTTGTAGCGATACTCCAGGAACTCGGGCATCGTGTAGATGCCGGCGCGCAGAAAGTAGGGCAGGAAGGCGAAGGCCACGACCACCAGCGTGATAGCGGCCATCCACTCATAGCTGGCGATGGCCAAGCCCACGTGACTGGCCGCGTTGCCGCTCATGCCCACCAACTGCTCTGAGGAGATGTTGGCAGCGATCAGCGAGAAGCCGATCAGCCACCATTTCAGGCCCCGGCCCGCCAGGAAGTAGTCTTCGCCGGTCTTTTCGTGACGGCTCTTGAGCAGGCCGATCGTAATCACCGCCGCCACGAAGGCGACAAACACCAGAATATCGAGCAGGCCGAACGTCATAACATGTCCTTTCTCTACGTTTCTCCCGTAACATCAAGCCACACACAGAGTTGTGCATTATAGTCGCGCCGGTCACGCCGACAACAGAATACTTCCGCACTGTCACGAAGCCCAAGGCGACGTTCGCGCCCATCCCGGCGCCCAGCGTTGCAGCGCCTCGAAGGTCTCGAGCGCCACCGGCAGGTGCGTATGAGCCGGTCTGTGTCCCATCGTCACTGCCACCGACGCGACCTCGAGGATCTTGTGCAACCACGCCTTACCGTCTTCTGCCATCGCGCTACCTCACTTGGAGCCTGTGAAACGCCTCGGGCAAGACGTCGATGATATCGGTGGCCATGAGACTGATCTGACCGTGCTTCTCGGCGCCGATATCGCCTGCCAGGCCATGAACGTGTACGCCCAGGACGGTGGCTTCGAAGCTTGCCAGCGCCTGGCCCCTCAGGGCGGTGATGATTCCCGTCAGGACGTCGCCGGAGCCGGCGGTCGCCATGCCGGGATTGCCTGTGTCGTTGACGAAGACGCGCTGGCCATCCGTCACGACCGTCCCGGCCCCCTTGAGCGCCACAACGGCGCCGGTGGCCTGCGCCATGCGCCCGGCCGTCTCCTGGCGATCTTGCGGCATCTTCTCGCGAAACAGGCCGGACCAGAGCCGGTGCATCTCGCCCGGGTGGGGAGTCAGCACCAAGTCGGCTTTGCGCTTCGCCGGCCAGCGCGGCAGCTTGCTGAGGTTGTTCAGTCCGTCCCCGTCGATCAGCAGCCGCAGACCGTCCTGCTGGATCAGTGTCTCGACGAGCGAACGCAGGCTTGGGCTGGTCCCTATGCCCGGACCCAGAGCGAGTGCATCGTGCTCGTCGAGCAGATCGAGAATCGCGTGAATGGCCTTGGCGCCGACCCGGCCTGCGCTGTCTTCGGATAGCGGTGTCGTCGTGTAACACGGTTCGAGGGTCGCGACAATCGGCAGGGCGCTCTTGGCGGTGGCGACGCGCACGAGCCCGGAGCCCGACCGCAAGGCTGCTCGTCCCGCCAGTGCTGCCGCACCGGTCATCCCGACGCTGCCCGCGATGATGCAGACCTTCCCGAACGTCCCTTTGTGCCCGTCGGTGGGTCGAGGTTCGAGTCTGGGCGCCTCGCGCACGATCTCCATGTCTCACCTGCCTGCGTCGATCTTGCGGTTGATGAGTGTCGCGGTGATAGCCGCGGAGAACCCGTTGTCGATATTCACCACCGTCACCGCCGACGCGCAGCTATTGAGCATCGTCAGCAGCGCCGACAGTCCCTGGAGGCTCGCGCCATACCCCACGCTGGTCGGCACCGCGATGATCGGGCACCCGACGAGCCCGCCGACGACGCTGGCCAGCGCGCCCTCCATACCGGCCACAACGATGACGAGATTGGCCTTCTGCAACTCGGGCAGGTGACTGAAAAGCCGGTGCAGACCCGCCACGCCGACGTCGCAGACCAGCTCGGTGCGCTGGCCCATGATCTCCGCTGTTACCTTGGCCTCCATCGCGACCGCCAGATCGGCCGTGCCGGCCGTGACGATCGGCAGCACGCTCCGCGAGACAGGCAACGCCTGCTGCTCGAGGATGATCGCTCTCGCCAGCTTCTCATGCCGCACCTGGGGGAACTTGCCTGTCTTGACGATGGCCTCGTACGCTTCCGGCGCCGCGCGCGTCGCTAGGACATTGTTGCCCTTGGCGGCCAGCGCCTCGAAGATCGAGACGATCTGCTCGGTCGTCTTGCCCGGACAGAAGATCACCTCGGGAAAGCCTTGGCGAATCTGGCGATGATGGTCGATGCGCGCAAAGCCAAGGTCTTCGAACGGCAGGTGACGCAGCCTCTCGATGGCTGCCTCGACGTCCACCTGCCCCGTCTTGACTTGCTCCAACAGCTCTCTCAGATGCTCGGAATGAATAGGCTCACCTCGTGACCATCAACTCGTAAATCCGAAACACGAATTGCGAAACTCGAAATAAGCACGAATGGCTAAGAACCTCTAACAGAATGATCTGTCGCGCCACCGACGTTGTAGGGGCAACCCCCTGTGGTTGCCCTGGGCAGGCACGGGGGCCTGCCCCTACCCATCCACGGGTCATTCTATCAGGCGCTCCAAGCGCTCAATACTCGAAACACTCCTTCCGGCAGGCGCCAGCGTTTCTGTTATTTGGATTTCGGTCCTTGAGATTTGTTTCGGATTTCGAGATTCCGATTTCGTGCTTACCTCGTCATCCTGTCGCACTCGGCTCCAGGGCCAGATCGGCGAACAGCCCGGCCCGGTACTTGTGAAACGCTAGAGAAGCTACCATGACCGCGTTATCGGTGCAATACTGTTTCGGCGCGACCAGCAGCCTCAACGGCGGGCGGTTCTTCTCGCACGCGCGCTGGAGCGCATCGCGGAGCGGGCTGTTGGCCGCGACGCCGCCGCCCAGAAGCACCGTCCTGGCGCCGATGCGGTCGGCCGCACGCTTGGTCTTCTTCACGAGCACGTCGATGACCGCCGCCTGGAACGAAGCCGCGATGTCAGCGATTTCCTGCGCGCTCATCTCGGCCACGCGGTCGGCGCCCTTCATGTCCTGGCCGCGACAGTGATACAGCACCGCGGTCTTGAGTCCGCTGAACGAAAAGTCCAGCGACTCGCGTCCCAGCATCGAACGCGGAAAGCGAATCGCCTTCGGGTTGCCGCTGCGCGCGGCCTTTTCGATGCTGGGCCCGCCGGGGTAGGGCAGCCTGAGGATGGTCGCGACCTTGTCGAACGCCTCACCGGCCGCGTCGTCGGTCGTCGCGCCCAGCCGGGTCAGTTCCAGAGGCGACTGGCAATCGTAAAGCGACGTATGCCCACCCGAAACCACCAGTGCCACCGCCGGCAGCTCCAATTGCTCCTCGCCCAGCAGCGCCGACTGAAGGTGGGCGTGCAGATGGTTGATCGCGATCAGCGGCTTGCCCCAGGCGAAACTGAGCGTCTTGGCGGCGGTAACGCCGACGACCAGCGCGATGGTCAATCCAGGCTGGTTGGCGATCGCAATCGCATCAATCTCGTCGGGACCGACGTGCGCTCTTCCCAGCGCCTCGCTGATAACGGGATAGATGTTCTCGATGTGTGCGCGCGACGCGATTTCCGGCACGACGCCACCGTACTTCTGGTGCAGATCGGTTTGCGAGGCGACCACCGAGGAGCGCACGTCGCGTCCATCGATGACGACCGCCGCGGCCGTCTCGTCGCAGCTCGTCTCGATCCCGAGAATCGTTATGTGTTTGTCGTTCAATGACATAGACCGATCGTAATCTGCCGAAGCCCGGCTGTCAATTACGGCCCGACCCGTGCGAAGAATGAATCTCACGCAGAGACGCAGGGAGCTTGTCGCGCCCACGATCCTCGCGTAAGATGGTTCCTCGCGAAAGAAGACCAGCGCGGGCCTCCAGTAGGAGCAGTATGATGAGCAAAGTGGACGAAGCGGTCGAGTGCTTCTGCAACGGTGCGGCCTGTTCGCAGGCGGTTCTGGCGACTTATGGCGAGCGATTCGGGCTCGCGCGCGAGCACGCGCTGAAGCTGGCCTCGGGTTTCGCCGGCGGCATGCGCCTGGGCGAGACCTGCGGCGCCGTCACCGGCGCGTTCATGGTCCTGGGTCTCAAGTACGCCAAAGGCAATTGCGACAAGCTCGACGGCCGTACCGACGTCTACGCCGCTTCGCTCGACTTCGTCGCTCGGTTCGGGCAGCGAAACAACGTCGTCGTCTGCAAGGACCTGCTCGGCTGCGACATCAGCACGCCCGAAGGCCTGCAAAAAGCCACCAAGGAGGGCCTTTTCCGAACCCTCTGCCCCAAGCTCGTCCGCGACGCCGCCGAAATCCTCGAACAAATTCTCTGAAAAGGTGCTTTGCGGCAGAGGCCACAGAGAGTGATTCCGACGCGGATAGCCAGATCTGAAACGAATCGTGGGCGAATTGGCAAGCCCTACGCTGGAAGATCCTCCCGTTTCGCCTGGTACTCGTAGGCCGTCGACCAGCCGGTAAGGTGGGCGTCGCCCACAGTCTATTTGGCTCGGGGTATCATCTCTGTCTACTCGACAGCGGCTCGGTGAGCCTCGCTGGAAATCCGTGAGCCCGGCTTGGGATGCTCAGAATCTTCTGCGCAATGGCGAGCCTCTTCTGTGCATGTGAATCCGCAGTTGCGAAACATAGCAGGAAGATTGGAATGCCAAGCGGTTTCTCCAGGGGCAGAGGCTTCTCTGCAACGTGCGGGAAGATTGTTTTCAGTCGCTCCACGGAATACCTGCTTATGACCCTCCAGTGGGTTGCTGTCTTCACCGTCTTGGTTCCCTCGCCAAAAAGGTGTGGACGGGTGATCGTCTTGTAGAATGTCTCGTACCAGTTGTGCGACCCGAACAGCAGGTCCAGTCGATGCCCATTGGCGGTGGTGATAGGCCTATGTCGTTTGAGAAGCCGGTTCACCGCGTCCAAGGGGAATAAGTACCAGACATCGATCGCGCCTGTGTGGGCAACTGCTTCGAGGGTAGTCCACTCGACCTGCAGGCCGCGCGGGTCGAGAAAGAGAACAGCACGGTGGTGGGTCCAGTCGGTTTTCCGGCAACATTCCTTTACACACGTGTTCGCATCGTACCTTCTGACCGCAATGGCCCGGCGTAGGTCTTGGAATTCCTCTTCCTGCCGCAGAGCGATGAGCTTCGCGAACGCGCGAGTCTCGTTGTCGTTGAAGACGTACCTGTCGAATCTGGGGACAACGCGCAGCGCCATGCGGCCCGAACCGTCGATCAACGGTGGGAGGTTGGAGTTGACGAGAGGTCTTCGTGTTGCCTTCTTGCGACTGCTGAGGTCGACCTTGCCAGTTCCTGCGAACGCATCGATATAGCTGGTCCGGTACGCACCCCTCATTTCCTCGGTGAAAAGAGGGAGGTAACTGGCGACACGCTCCAGCTTCACCCTTGTCCAGCGATGCCCTTTCATGTGTCCCGTATTCTGGCGCCTGTTCTCCTTTTTCTGTGCCATCGTTTCGTCCTTTCAAAAGACATTCGGTATCATTCAGAAGGAAACCCCATTCCTTCTCATCTCCTATTATCGTAGACCGTCTGTCATTTGGCCGAAATGCCGCCGAAAACCATGGAGATAATGTACAGGTGAGGCAGTCACGTTAACGTAACGCCTTTTTCCGTAAGCAGTTATCAGTATGGACCGTTTCTTGCGCGGGCTTGAGGTGGTGGCACCAATTGCAGTAAGGGCGTCGCTCTCGTCGTTGGTCAACGTGTTTGCTGGGTGGTTCGCCTGGGGACGTTCCTCCAGGAGGCATTCATCGTCAGTCTCATCGAATTCGATCCCATTTCTCGCGGAAATCGTCCGTGCAATAGGCCGACGGCTGCAGCCAATATGAGACTCTTCCGTCCTTTTCTCCCCGATGGGCGAGCTGCTGTACTTCCGCGGGGACGAGCACGTAGGCCACAGGGGATGTACTGACATTGTTCACCACGACCCAGAAGTCACCCATGATCTTGTCCAGCGACGTGCCGAGGGGAACAGGGTTCTTCTTGCTGAGCGTCTTGACTTGAATGCTCAGCTTGCGAGAGCAATCACGATTGTAGGCGATGACATCTACCCCGCGCGCGTTCCGCGTGGTGGGCATGGCGTTCCACCCCATCAAAGACAGACGGTAGCACGTCCAATACAGCCCGATATTGCCTGTGACCTGCGCATCTTTGTTCATGGTCGCCTCTATCATATCGCCTTGCGATGATCATGACCGTGTAGTCGCTACCATCTCCAATTCGTTGCATCAAAGCGCACGTGTATGTGGAGGACATTGGCGTCCGCGGCGTACTTCTCCCGATACATTGAGCACATCTTCCAGTCGTCGACTGCCTTGCCGGGGATTCGGTAATTGCGGTCGTAGTTATCCAGACTGGTTAAGTAGACGTCTGCTTCGCCAGTTGTTTCGACGTAGACCGCCACCCAAGGATCACAGGCAAATGCTCTACATGCCTGCCGGACCTTCTCTCGGTCGTCCCTCCCTCGTTGATACGAAAGCAGATTCACGGATTCCTGCTCTGTGCCAGGTTTCCTGGTTCTGGACTTCACCGTGATTCCGAGTCTCTTATTGGTCGAAGGGTTGAATGCGACGATGTCAATCCCGGTGTGGTCTACGAGTGTCACCTCTAAACCGGACCTCGACAGCCAATTGCAGATGATGTTCTCACCGAAGTCCCCGATGATCTTCTGGTGTCGCGAACTCTTGATTATGTCCACATTGACCTCCAACGGCTATGACAATGCCTCGGAATCCCCGCCCGGCGACCCCTGGCCTTTCGACCCCCCTGGTTAGTATAGACAATTGCTGACTGGTCGTAAAGACCCAGGGTTCCAGGCACAGTTTGGGGCCGTACTGTTCATTATGTTGTCGCTTTATAGCCTTATGCCAGGTACAATGTCGCTCGTCTCAGAATAGAAAGGGCAGGACTATGAGCAGCGTTCGTGTGGTCCCGATTGTCCTGTTGGTGTCGGTCACGCTGGGAGAGGCGGAGACCGCCACGCAAGAGTTTCGCTGGAGCTATGGGGCGCCGGTGGTGGAGGCGCAGGCGATGGGGGGATGGGATTGGATCTCGGTGAAGGACCCTTCGATCGTGCGGTATCAGGGGCGGTGGCATTTGTTCTGTAGCGTGCGCGGGCCGCAGCGGTCTCATGCGATTGTGTATCTGAACTTCAGCGACTTTGGCGAGGCGAACCAGGCCGAGCGGCACGTGCTGGCCTGTCATCCGGGGTATTTTTGTGCGCCGCAGGTGTTCTACTACACGCCGCAGCGGAAGTGGTATCTGATCTGCCAGGCGTCAGCCACGGCGAGCTTCTGCGTGCTGGACACGACGAGAAGATGGAGATAGACTCCAGGCATCTACGTTTCGTGTTTCAAGGCGTGCGGGACGCAGACCGGCAGGGCAAGGGCTATGGCGAGATCCCGTGGCGGCTGGGCCTGCTGGAAGCAGCGAAATAGCGGCCGTGACGAGATAGCGGCTGGTGGTATTTCCGAAGTCGAAGGGAGATCAAGATGCAGATGAGTATGTTGACAGTGAGCGTAGTGTTATGGGCTGCTCAGGCCGGCGGGGCGCGAAGCTGGGATTTCGAGGGACTTACCGAGGGGACGCTGCCTGATGGCTGGAAGGTCGAGGCGACGGGGCAGGATACGCCCACCGCGAAATGGCAGGCAGTGCAGGACCCGACGGCGCCACTCGCGCCCGGCGCGCTGCAACTGGCCGCGACGAACCACACGGAGCGCGGCGTCTTCAATCTTTGCTGGACGGACGCTGTGACGTTCAGCGAAGGCGAGATCGCAGTCTTCCTGAAGGCCAATTCCGGCCAGATCGACCAGGGCGGCGGGCCCATCTGGCGGGTGCAGGATCGAAACAACTACTACATTTCCCGCTATAACCCGCTCGAAAAGAACGTGAGCATCTATTACACAAAGGACGGCCGGCGGGTCATGCTGGGCTACACCGGCACCATCGAGCTGCCCGACGGCTGGCATCTGCTGAAGATCAGCCATCGCGGCCAGCGCATTCGCGCCTACCTCGACGGCGACATGAAGCTCATGGTCAACGCAGGTGACTATCTGCCGGAGCCGGGCGGCGTGGGCCTTTGGACCAAGGCTGATGCGGCCACCACCTTCGATAACTTCACGGTGATCCCGCGATAGGAGGCGCGGCAAGGCGTCTCGGGTTCGTGGTAGGGGCGAATAATCATTCGCCCTTGGGCGTGACGAAGGCGGCTGCGCGGACGGTGGCAAGGGCGAATGATCATTCGCCCCTACGTGATGGAATGAACAGGAGCACGAGAAACGTGACACAACGTCGTGCGGCAGCAGCGATTCTTCTCGCGTGGGCTTTGGCGGCGTTTGCAGCCGAGCCCCTGGAGAGGTTTGGCAAGGTGGCCGAAAGGTTGGTCGAGGCGATCAACGATGGAGACTACGTGCACATCGACGCGGCGTTCAATCAGGAGATGCGCGAGGCGTTGCCGCCGGAGCGCTCCGAGGCGTTCTTTCGCAACCTGGTGACCGACTTCGGCAAGATCGAAACGCTTGAACCTGGCCGGTTCGTCCCACCCGATCACGCGGTCTTCCCGGCTCGTTTCGAGCGTGGTCTTCTCGACATGACGATCACACTGGACAATGAGGATCAGATCGCCGGACTTTTGCTGTTGCCTCACACCGAAGACATCCCGGCGCCCGAGAGGAACACCGTCCCGCTGCGGTTGCCCTTCGAGGGACTGTGGTTCGTGTTCTGGGGAGGTGACACGAGGGACCTCAACCAGCACCATGACACGCCCAACCAGCGGCACGCCTTCGACTTCCTTGCGGTGGATGAAGCCGGCAAGTCCCATGCAGGCGAGGGTAAAGCAAACGAGGACTACTACGCGTTCGGGCGCAAGATCCTCGCTCCCGCCGACGGCGTCGTCACCGACGTGATCGAAGGCGTGCGTGACAACCGGCCTGCCTCCATGAATCCGTATTCAGGCCTGGGCAATGCCGTCTTCATCCGTCATGCGGAGCACGAGATCTCTGTCCTGGCCCATTTCAAGCTGGGCAGTATCACAGTCAAGGTCGGTGAGAAGGTCAAGGCGGGGCAGGGGTTGGGCTTGTGCGGCAATTCGGGCAACTCCTCCGAGCCTCACCTGCACTATCATCTGCAAAATACGCCTGTCATGCAGGATGCCACCGGCATCAAATGCTCTTTCAGTGACGTGAAAGTGACCCGCGCAGGCAAGACGCGGCTGGAACCGCGCTACTCACCGATCAAAGGAGATCGAGTTGAACCGCAGTAGCCTCCGACGCGCCTGCCGACGTCGGGGCCACGACTGCCCATGAACCCGGTTGTGGAGCTACGATGGAAGATACACCCATCTTGGAGGTCAAGCCGGTGGTGGTGCCGGCGCAGTTTCTGGTCGGCGCGCCGTTGGTGGCCGCGTTCGGAGCCCTCTTCCCCGGCGTGTTCGCGCTCGTGATCAGCAACATCCTGGGCGCCCTCATGGGCGGTGATCGCTTCGACGGGCCGGTGGTCGTCTATGGCGCCGTCGCGTATGCGCTCGGATTCCTCGCCATGCTCTACCTGGCCTATCTGAAGGTGTTCAAGGAGCCGGAGCGAACGACGTACGCCGTCTATAAGGACCGACTCGAGTATGACGAAGGGCTTCTGGTGCGCCAACGCCGAACCTTGATCTTCGATCAGGTCATCGACGTCCAGTTGACCGAAGGGCTCCTCCAGCAGACCCGAGACGCCGGCACGATCAAGCTCGTGACCCAGCAGTTGGTCGCTTCCGGCGAAGCCCAACTCTCCAACCGCCAGATCAGCCTGAACAATGTGCCTGAGCCGCGGAAGGTCTACGACCTGATCCGCTCGTTGGCTTTGGAGAAGAACCGCGCCGGGTGAGCGAATCGTGCGCCTCGGCCTGGTGTCGCTCGTGCAGAGAAAGCCGGCGCCGACCGTGGGCACTGCAGCAGGCCCACGGCCACGCCGAGTATGCACACTGAGTTCTCAGTTTACCGATGCGTGTCCGTTTGCGGATGCCGGGATCGTTCTTACTGCGGGAAGGGATAGCCGCCGAAATTCGGACCGCCACTGCACTGATACTGGGAGATCATTACACCGCCGCAGCCGCCGGCGAAGGCAGAGCCGTTGCCCCACAGCAAGACGCTGTCGCAGCTCGAGGCATTGGCATACGCGATCGACACCGGCCTGGGGCATGGGATCTGCGGCATGCACGGGATTTGCGGTACTGGGCAGGACATCGGCGGCTGGTAACATGGATTGGGGATCTGACACGGATTCGGTGTCCAACACGGACTCGGGCACGCGAACGACGGCGGAATGTAGCTGTTGTACCCGCTCGCCCAAGTCGTCGTGCTGCCGATCAGCACGAGGGCCAGCAACAATGTGTACCTTTTCATGCGTTACCTCCTTGTAGATTAAGTTCCTTTTCATCAGAGGACCTTCTCCGGAAGGCCCCTCCGTCCGGACGCACTCTGGCTATCCCTGCCGATGCACGCAGACTGTCATTCGTAAGACCGTACCGTACTGTCGTGGAACGTGACATGCGAGAAGGACGCGTGAGGTTGGCCGAGATGCCCTCCATGCCGTGGCCGGCGTCCTGGTTCGCAGTGATCAGCTCCATCTGATACGAATGCGAGTATACGCGAGGCGGTGACGCTTGTCAAGGAAAAAAATAAGCGTTTTAAGGCATAATTTTATCTGTATTTGAGAGTCGCCTGTCCGTTCGTTCATCGAGGCCGGATGTGGCCAGGGCGCCGGGCCGCATGGGTGGTCACGCGCCGGGTGCGCGAAACGCGTGGTGTCACGACCGCGAGCAGGTGGTGGTCATCGAAGCCACCGGCTCGGCCCGGTTCCGCGTCGGCGTGGTTCTTCAAACGCGGCGTCGGAGTCGCTACCGAAGCCGGCGGTGCCGCGCACGGCGGGAACCGGGAGCCGTCTGCCTTCGCGACCTGCCGAGAGACGCCAGCCGACAGCGCGAACGATGCCGGTCGTGCTTTGCGCCGCGGCCCCACCGGGCCAACGCACACGCAGCCGAACGGAGCGTACGCGCTACCGCTCCCCTCCAAGGATGTACCGGCGCGCTCTGGGCGGTTACGGCTGGGGCGAATTGCTGTAGCTGTTCGACGTCGCGGTACTCGTGCTGTTAGACGTGGCGTTGCCGCCGCCGATCACAACGACGATCTGATGGGGATTCGGGTTCGGACAAGGATTCGGGTTGGGACACGGATTCGGACACGGGTTCGGGCACGGGCACGGATTCCAGTGGCCCCAGTAGCTCCAGTGGGTCCAGGTCGGGCACGGATTCATGTGCAGGTTCCAGCTCGTCCAGTGACACATCGACACGTACGGGCTGCAGTAACTGTAGCACGTGCCGACTTGATAGCCGTAGCCCCAGGCGGTGGTGCCGCAGGCCAGCGTGAGCAACAAGACCAATGCATACTTCTTCATGATCGTTTACCTCCCTGTAAGAACACACTCCTGTGCATCGGAGCGGCCCTCTCCGGAAGGCCCTCCGTGTGAACGCACCCCAACCGTCCATACCGGCGCGCATAGATTAGAACGACTCCGTTCTCCTGACGACACCCTGGAACATGACTCGCGTGAAAGGCCGGAAGGTCATCCTGACATGCACCCTGTACTCCGTCCTTGTCCCCCGTGTACGCGATAATCAGCTCCGTCTGATATCGACACTCGTATTGTGCGCGCCGCGGCGCGCTTGTCAAGGAAAATATTCACGTTTTCAGAGGGTATTTGCTTGGTATGGGCCGAGCGGCCAACAAGTTTGACCGCAAAGGACACGGAGGGAGCAGGTGGTTCCTTGTGTCTGGCGGAACGGGTGCTACCCCTGCGTACCTTGGCGCTCTCTGCGGCAAACCTGCGCTTGGACACTGTTCTGCTTCGACGAAGGCCCTGTTTGTCTCCGTGTCGGGGGCAGGATGCCCGCGACACGATCAGCCGCGCAACCGCCACCGACCAACGTATCCTCCGAGTCCACCCCCGATCTCACAGTAGTCAGAGTACTACGAGACTAATCCAATCGAAGTCCGAGGCTCCTGTGCGTCAAGTCCTTGACGAGTTCCCCGAGATGGCGGATAATGTAGTGGAAGAAACGCACCGAGATCCCTCAGCGGTCGTCATGGTTCGGCATTGTGTGGAGACCGTAGGAGCGGGAGTATGGATGAGCATGCCCTCAGGAAGCGGCGGTTCGCCGTGCTAGTTTACCTGTACGTGCTCGCGGTGCTTTGGGGCGCGCTGGTCGGGTCACTCGTCGAGCCGGTCCGCACCGAAACAGGGACACGCCTGTTCGAGCGTTCATGGCTCGTCCTGGCGCTGGCAACGCAACTGGGTTTCATGTGCTTCTGCACGGTCGATGCCAGGCTCGCCGGTCGGCCTCTCCTGCGACTGGCGCGGATCGGTGTTTTTTTCGGCTGGCCGATTGGGGTACCGATCTACCTCTTGTGGGCTCGCGGCCTGCGCGGCGTGGTGACGCTGCTACTGCATGGCGTGCTCCTGCTCTTGTGCCTCTGCGGTTCCGGCCTGTTGGTGGCGTATCTCCGCGTTGCCCTGGACACGTAGAGCCCCCCGGTCGCGTAGCGCACGGCACGCCGCGATGTTGGCACAAGAGCAATCATGGACTCTTTTCTCTGGAGTTGGCGGCGCATCGGGGCTACAATAGGGAGGCGGTACCGAGGCGCGGGAACATGGCGGTCACCTGGGCGCCTGGATCAGCATGCGGAACGACCTCCGAGACTGACAGGAGATATGAGCATGAATGGCGAGCGCGGGCTGAGAATCTGTTGTGTGGCTCTCTTGACGCTGGTTCCAACAGAGGGCTTCGCCAGTATCGTCTGGCGGTCACTGCCCAGCCTCGTGCATGATTGCCCGACGATCGTGAAAGGGACCATCGCGATCCACGACGATGCGATCATCCTGGACGTCGAAAAGACGTTCAAAGGGGAGGAACATCAACGCTTGCGCGTGCGCTACCGCTCGTGGTTTGAGGTTGCTGATCCACAACTTGAGAACGGAGAGGCGGTGTTGTTATTTCTCTATACCCCAGATCCCAATGTAGACAAGGTGCTCTTTTTCGACCCTCCCATTCTCGAGGAGGGGGCGATGTACCTTTTCGGCTTGGGCGATCAGGCGAAATGGCCGCGTGTGTATCCGAAAGAACCGGACAAACACAAACCCCCGCACCATTATCCCGCGCTTCAGGACATAGCTTCTCTGGCGGACATCGAAGACGTGGTGGAGAAGCTGCTTGAGATCGAGAACACGCCCAACCTGCCTGACAAAGTCCGCATTTGCACCGAGTACATCCGATCGGAGAGCCGTCTGCTCCAATACACGGGAATGCAGTACGCTCTACAGAGCCTGCTCTGGGCTCGGCCCTTTGGCGCGCCTCGTGAAACGGTCTCTCTTGAGACTTCCAGGGAGCGGTTTGCTATCCGCCGGCAACTCAGCCGTGAGGTGTTGTCACTTTCGTTGCTCGACAGTAACGAGCCGTCCTTGCGAGCGAAGGCCGCGCAATTCCTGCGGTACGCTCCGCTCAGCGAAGCCATGCCGCGCCTCATCAGTCGTATAACAGATGACGATCCACACGTGCGCACGGCAGTGAGAGTCACCTTGAGGACCTTCGCTCGTGAGCTGGATGTCACCGATGCCTTCGCCCAGTCCATATCTGCTGACGACTCACTTGATCAGTGTAGATTAGTCCAACAACAATGGCTGAACTGGTGGGAGAACAACCGAGTTCGACTCAAGTAATCATTGGAGTCGCGTAGGGTGTGCGACGGAAACGGAAATCCGGGAAATCCGGGGAGGAAATCCGGGGACAGTATAGAATGGCGGTCCGTTAAGAAACGTGACCTGCCCGAAATCGTCGTTTCCGAGCGAAAAAACGCGGTTGAAGATCGCGAGAATGGCCTTAACGGACCGCCATTCGGGACAGTATACTCATTTCGGGGATTCTTGTTGATGAGAGCGGCTCGGAATCGATAGAATGCAGACATGGTGCGATTGGCGAGAGTTGTGGTTCCGGATGTCGCTCACCACGTGACGCAACGCGGGAACCAGCGGCAGGCGACGTTCTTCGATGACAGCGACTACAGGCCTATCTGTCGCTGGTCCGCGAGTGGTGTCAACGCTGCGGCGTGGACATCTGGGCCTACTGCCTGATGCCCAATCACATCCATCTGATCGTCGTACCGAGCAGCGAGTACGGGCGCGGTGGCTGTCAGAGCTACGCCCAACCCGGACATAGGCGAGCCCAACCTGCCGGCGTCCTGGAACTTCACAGGGGGTGTTGAGGTCAACGATGTGCTTCACACGGTGAGCAAGACAACGGCGGGAACCACCACGTTCACCTGCACTTATGGCCTCACCACCAAGATCACCGTGATCCATGTTGTGGAGGTGGTGTCGCTGGTGCCCGATGAAGCCGATGGATGCACCGAAATCGATGATGGTGACGGCGACCCGAATACGAAGGCCTATGCGGTTTCGAAGGCGAGTACAGGTGTAGTGACTGTAAGAGCCACGCCCAACCCGGACGTAGGCGAGCCCAATCTCCCGGCGTCATGGAGCTTCACAGGGGGCATTGAGGTCAACGACGTGGTTCACACCGTGAGCAAGACCACGGCGGCGACCGCTACGTTTACATGCACTTGCGGCAGTTCGGCCAAGACCACCGTGGTCTATGTTGTGGAGATCGATCTTGACATCACTGGTGTAGATGATGACGATGAGGTAAACCCCGGCGGATTCATAGCCCTGAACGATGATGACGACAACGCGAACGGTGTGCTTGACAAGGACGATACCGATCCGAACTCAAATGAGGATGATCTTGTCAAACTCGAGTTCAGATTGCTGCCGGAATCTTTGCCTGTCGGAGGTTCTAATCCGGTTGTGCTACAGCCAACGGCAGGCAGCGGTAGCGTGCGAATATACTTGAACGGCGACAAGAGTACACCGCTGAGTACGCCACTCTCTGTCGTGAGCAGAGAGGCCCTGGCGGACGGGGTGTGGGTGGAAGGTTACAGTGCGAGTACGGCCGTGCGTGATGTTGAGTTGGCGCTGGAGTATTCGATGGGTGGCACGACCTTCGATGATAGAATAGATATGACCGTTGTAGATGCCAACTTGACGGCCACCGACCTTCGCGGAACCGTCACTGAACCGAACGACGAGGACCCCGGCGCGTTCATCCACTTCAATCTTGACAATGATGACAGCAGTGATAATAGTGTGCAGACACCCAAGCGACCCGGGGCTGACTATGCGAATGATACGACGGCGGTTACGGGCGAGGATGACCTCCTGCCTCTGGCGATTCAACTGTCGCCGCTGTTGAGTGAGGGTACCGTGGTGCTGACGAACACGAGCAGCGGGGAACTCTGGAAGACGGCTAACAAAGGTACGGGGAACCTTCTGCTTGCCTATGGTAGCCTGTCATGGAATCTGGCCGACGCCAACAAACGGAACGAGTTTCAAGCCCTATGTGCCAGCGGCGTATACACAGAAGGGTCTGCTTCCGGAGGAGGCGAGGTGGCCTTGCGCTACTATGGGCCCGGCGGCGGGTCACCCATAGGCCCCGACAAAGTCAAATACACCTTCATCGCCGCCGACTGCGGCAATCAACCCACGACCACGGGGACACCCAGCCAGAGAGATTTTCTTGAAGCCGCGTTTGGGGATTTAGTGCGTTGTGAATGGAGCATTACCGGTGGTGCCACGCCGGCATACAATTGCATCGCATGGTCGGCTGGGCTGTCGGACCGGTGGGTTGAGCCAACGATTTACGTGCCGGGCCTGGGCTATGTGGCGGACAGGTGGCAGTCCGGTGTTCACTATGTCAGCATTGACAAGATGTACGGTAATGGGAACGACGTGTTCGAGATATCTGACCTGGACGCGTTCTATGCTACAGTGGCTGGCGTGACGCCGACAGCGAGCGATCCCAATGACGCGACGGTGATGTACTATGACGGCTATCACGGGGCAAAGAAGAAGACCTGTGGCTGCGGATTGGGCCAGTGGATAGTATATGAAAGCAAGTGCGGGAATGCTGAACGGATAGAGCATTGCTACGATCAATTGGACAATTCAGCGGCAGGCTATGGTGTGCGAAGTCGCTACTATAAGTGAGACCTCTGTTCAAGGAGACTCAGCATGAAAGTGCTATATGTACTGCTGTTTGCCGCCCTGATACATCTACTGTGGTGTTCAAGTGCGCATGGCCAACCACCTTCGGAGGAACAAGCAGCACAGCGCCAAAGTTTCGAAGCCGAGTATGAAGCCTGGAAGAGAGACTGTGATCTCGTTGCATACAGCTCGCGCGCAAGTGATCGCCTTGAATCTGATCACTTCAAGAATATCGTTGCAATGGGACCTGGTGTGTTGCCATATTTGGTTGAGAGACAGCAGCAGGATCCGGACTTTGTGTGGGCGGGTTGGGCTTGGGGCTACATTGCTCGAGTGAACACGGATCCCGCGGTCAATCCTTGGGCAAAGGAGTCAATCGCGAGTTGGTGGTCTACCTCGCGTAAAGAGACGCCGGGGAGATTTGCCAAGCTATACTCCGAATGGAAGACCCTCAAGGGGGAGCACAAGGAGGAGCTAAGCAAGGAGAAACTCAGGCAGATCCAGAGTTTGGGGATCACTGGCTTGCCCCTCATGATACAGGAGTTGCACAAGGGACGAGCGGAGTTCATACCTATCATTTCCGAGCTGACAGATGGAGTGGTAGACTCGAACTCGACTCCGGCTCAGTGCCTCGCGTGGTGGGAAAGCAGCCGGGACAAGTGGCTGATCCCGTTTCCCAACGGCAGGCCCACGGCGAAGGTTGATCCGGACAAGATAGCAGTTGCCGGACATACTGTCCAGCTTGATGGCTCGGCCAGCACCGATCCGGATGGCGATCCCTTGTCTTACCAGTGGATCCAGATCGGCGGGCCGGTCGTGACGCTGTCGGATGCGACTGCCAGGAATCCTACATTTGTTGCTCCGCAAGTGACACGACAGACAGTGCTAGTCTTTCAACTTGTGGTTGACGACGCCGCTGACCTTTCCAGGGCCGTTCCGACTCCGAACTCCAAGAGTGCGCCGAGCAGCGTGAGAATCACCGTCAGTCCTACGCAGTGAACGCCCTCTTGAGGATGACTGAGGTACAGGGAGCGAATTCCATCTTCATGGAGACGAATCGATCTGGAGATGCAGGCACGGCAGCAGGATGATTGATGGTGCGATTGTTGTACACCCTGGGCGTCTGCGCTATGCTGATCGCGGGCGGCGTCGCGAGACTTTGCGTGAATCAGTGGCACCGGGATGGTTCTGAGCCTGACAGACTTGCTGAACACCTCGCCATCGTCGAAGTGTTCCGACTGCGGTACGGAGGACAGAGAACGGAAGACAGTGCGCAGACGGCTTCGCCGTTAGTGGTGCAGGCGGAGGCGTTTGCGGTGTACTTGAATCCGCCGGTAGTGGCTGCGGAGGAAGAGAGTGGGTCGCCCGTAGTGCCGTTGACTTCGCATGGTTTGCAGGCATCGGCGCCGGCTGTGCGGCCGGCCTCCGTCTCAGCCGATTTCCGGGTTGTGGCGGTCAGTTGCTGTCCGGAGCGGCCGGAACGGTCGATGGCGCTGCTGTGCGCGGCCAGTGATTCAGAGGGCGAGGCTAAGTGGGTCAAAGAAGGGGCCGGGATCGGGCACTTCGTGGTCCATGAGATCAAGCAAGGCGCGGTGGTCCTGCGTAACGGCGAACAGCAGTGCGAACTGGCCGTCGAACGCAGCCGCCTGCGCCGGACGCTCGTACGCGGCGTCCTGGCCGGCACCCAACAGGTCAGCGCGGCAATGCCGGACAGCAATAGCATCGTCGAAACGCATAACCCGTAGGTAAACCCGAAACTCGAAACTTGAAATCCGAAACAAATCCCAAGAACCGAAATCCTAATGACCGAAACCTCGCGGTCGAGACGGGCTGTCTTGAGTTTGGAGCATTTGAGTGTTCGTGCTTGTTTCGAGTTTCGAACTTGGTGCTTCGTATTTGCCGGCCATAGGCCGGGTGAGGGGCGATCATAGAATAGGAGAACCTCCATCATAGCAAGTCGCGCAGGGTGTGCATTGCACACCATCATGTCTACGCGACTGTCTTACCTCTTGCCGTCCTCCGTTCTCTGTCTTCCGTCTTCCGTCGGTTCCGCGTCCTCTGCGGTGAAATCACGCTTCCACGCATCCACGCTCTCATGCATCTACACTTCCACGCTCTGGCCGTACTCCACCGGCTCAGGCGGCTTGACGGCACCGGCGAGCAGGAGGAGCTGGCGCAGTGCACTGCGGCAGACGTGGTAGAGACTGAACTTCACCGGTGACTGGATGGCCCACTGAAAGTCGCGGCAGGGCTCGGCGGGCAGGGGGTCACCGAGGATTTCGATCTCGTCGAGGGCGCTGCAGCCGAAACCGATTTGGCGGGCGGTGCGCAGGACCGGGATTTGGTCGGGCTGGGCATCCACGAGTTGGCAGCAGACGGTTTCGCAGGCGATGGCGTCGGCGCCGGCAATGAGCCAGCCGAGCGGCTTGCTCGTGCCACGGATCGGGCCCTGGCCTTCCATCGCGACGATGCCGTCGACAATCGTCACCGCCGGAGCGAGGCGACGGTAGATGTCGATCAGCAGGATACAGAATTGCGCCGCGTCGTCGCCGGCGCGGAAGTGCCAGAGCGCTTTGCGCTTGCCACTGACGCAGCCGAACATGTTCTTGATGGCGAAGGTCGTGACAAGCTGCTGGTGACTCTTGAACTTGGGCAGGTTCACAATGGCGTCGGCGTCGAGCGCGAGTGTGCTGAGCTTGACGCGCGGCTTGCCCGGCCCAAAACTGCACGAGCGTGAGGCGCGCATCTCGAGGATGGGGACATCCAGCTTGGCGAGCGGCTGGGTGAGTCCCAGCACACGGGCGCAGGTCTTGGCGTCGGTCCAGGCGGGCGAATCCGCGACGAAGGGCTTGGCACCGTAATCCTTGAGCAACGCCGCGACCGCGACGATTACCGACGGGTGCGTCTGGGCCGGGTGGCGACCCGGCGCGCGCGGCGCGATGAAGTTGGGCTTAAGCAGGACGCGGTCGCCGCGCTTGACGAACTGCTCGACGCCGCCCAGCAGCTCGAACTGGCGGCCGACCGCCTGCGTGACAGCATCAGGATCGTAGTTCTCGCAGCGCCGCAGCGCGACTTTCGCAGCAGCCATAGTCCCTCAGTCGCTCATGCCCACGCAGACGAGGACGAACACGCGCACGGCGGGCTTGGCTTGCGGCGGCTCGGTGGTTTCAAGGTCGAGGAAGAGCACGTCGCGCGGCTCGTTGAAGAACAGACCCCCCAGGGTCATACGCTCGGCGCTGTACTCGTTCGGGCCCAGGACCAGCAGGTCGCCCGGACCCATCTGGGCGGCGAAGGCAGCGGAGACGAAATAGACCTCGCGCTCGCGGACTTTCGCCTGGAGTTGCGGGATGGCGCTGCTGAGGGTGGGCGTGCAGACCGGGTAGGCGACGATTTTGCGGACGCCGCGCCCGCCGGGAATCGGCTCGGCCCGCAGTCTCAGGACAAGCCGGCCGGGCTCGACGCGGGCCCGTTGCCACGCGAGATTCATGGCGGCGTATGAGATCATTCCGTCCGCCGGCAGCTCGGCGATGGGCAAGTCGATCGGCCAGTCGTCGGATACGCCCAGAGCGCTGGTCCCGGCCTTCTGCGCGCCGGCGGCCTTGAGCGCGCCCAGCAGGCTATCCCAGGCCTCGGTGCGCCCGAACCGCACGCGGAAGAAATTCTTCGCAAACGCATTGTAGCTGTTCGTGCGGATGGGTTGGGCCGAGAGCATCGGCCAGAGCTCTTCGAGTCGATCGACGTTGTCGGCCGGCAGATCGAAAACACGGACCTCGAACTGGGCCGAGACGAGGAACGTCGCCTGCGGCCGCTCTCCCGTCGGTGCCAGATCGCTTAGCTTCGTCGTCTCCCAGATCGGGATCTCCTGCTCGGAAGACGTATCGCAGCCTGCGGCGAAGGCGAACACCGCCGCGAAAACCAAGATGGACAGCCATCCACGCACGCACCACAAGGTAGCACAGAGCCGTTGTCCTGTCAATGCGCGCCCGATTTGATCAGCGAATGCTATCCGTGGACCTGAGCGGACGCTGGGGGTTTTGCCCTGCGCAATCGCGTAAGTTGCTCAGCACTGGGGACCGCAAGGGGGCGTAAATCTCCTCACGTTGTAGGCGCGGTTTTTCACGAGGTGCCTGAGGGCATTCGTAAAGGAGAGAAAGTAACGGAGAGGTGGGCGTGAGCGAATCAAGCCTCAAACGTGGTGGGGCTGCCGATTCCAAATCGTATCCCGTCCGGCGTCTGACAGGGGAGCGACGTCGCTCCTTTGAAGAACCAATATCTTGAAGTGTTTCTGTCAATCCAAATTGGAAAGGACTCGAAAATGAGCAAGCCCATCAAGGGAAAGTGCCTCGGAGTGCTGCTGGTGCTGGTGTGCTGGTGCGTGTCCGCCGGCCTGGGAGCCGAGAATGCGTTCAACGCCTCGGTCTCCTCCAGCGGACAACTCCAGGGAGGCGGCGACGGACACAGCGGGGGAAACTGGTACTATTACCCGAACAGCCAGTATTACACGCAGTGGTTCTACAACGGCCCGTTCGACCAGACCAGTTATAAGACGATCGACTGGAGCGTGCGCGTCGAGCTGATCGATATCTACGCCTACGCCTACGTCAAGATCGCCATTAACTGGACTACGGACCGCTGGATTTCGACGCAGAGCCCTCCGCTGCCGTCCCAATTCAGCGGCGATCCGACGAGCGAGAGCCAGATAATCAAGCATCAGGTCGTCTTCGAGGGTGTGCTGACCAGCGCGCGGACCCTCTCGGGTCAGCTCGAGATTCGGGATTACTGCCCGGCCTGGATTTCCGTCGACGTTCAGGGTCAGAACGTCAGGCTGACGCAGGGCAAGATCGTGCACGAGTGCCAGGCCCAGGAGCAGTACTATGACTACGGCGATGCGCCCGATCCGCCTTTTCCGACGCTGGCGGCCAACAATGGGGCGTCGCACACCATCGACAACGTGGTCTACCTGGGCACGGCGGTCGATGCGGAGGCCGACGGCCAGCCGACGGCCAACGCCACCGGGGACGACAACAACAACCTCGACGACGAAGACGGCGTGACGTTCACGTCGACGCTGGTGCCCGGCGCGACCGCCACCGTGCAAGTGGTGGCTTCGACGTTCGGTGTGCTCAACGCCTGGATCGATTTCAACGGCGACGGCGACTGGGCCGACGCCGGCGAGAAGGTTTTCCCCGACCAACCGCTGGCGACCGGCATCAACAACCTGTCATTCACCGTCCCGGCGCAGGCCAAGCCCGGCCAGACATTTTCGCGCTGGCGGTTCAGCTCCGCCGCCGGCCTGAGCTTCACCGGTCCGGCCTTCAACGGCGAGGTGGAAGACCACGCCGTGCGCATCGAGCCACCCTACGTGGCGCAGGATTATTACAAGTGGCAGCAACCACCGGTCGAATACGATCCGTATGCGCCGACGCCGATCTACTGCGGCTGGGACGAACCGTCCTATGTCGTGCTCCAAGGCAATTACACCGGTTCATACACGCCGCGGACCGAGTGGAAGATCGTCGCCGATGACTTCCGCTGCTACGGCTCGATGCCTGTCACCAGCGTGCACTGGTGGGGCTCGTACGTCGGCTGGAACCAGACGAGCTACCCGACGACGCGGCCGGTCGCCTATCTGCTCGGCTTCTGGAGCAATGTGCCGGCCAACGTCGACGCGGCCTTCAGCCATCCCGGCAAGCTCCTCCACACCGCCTACATCCCGATCAGCCAGGTCAACGAGACCTGGGTCGGCCGCGACCAGTTCCCCAACAAGCCTAACGAAACCTGTTTCAAATATCACGTCCAACTCAATCCACAACAGTACTTCTGGCAAGAGCGATTTCTTGACGTGACGAACGACGACGTGTTCTGGCTCAGCGTCCTGGCGATCTACCAAGGCACCGGCGCGCCGAGCTATCCGTGGGGCTGGAAAACGCGCCCAGCCCACTGGCTCGACGACGGCGTCACGATCACGCTGACCAGCTCAAGCGTCGGCGTCGGCGCCGAACCCTCCACCAGCACGATGCGTCCGGCCGAGAACTCGGCCGTCTGCCAGCCCGGCGAGAGCTACGACCTGTCCTTCGCGCTCGACACCGACCCGCAGTACGTCAAGTGGGACCAGCCGTACACCGGTCTCCGCGACTGGCCGTACTACGAAGACCAGATTTCCATCGCCAGTCTCGTCGCCGACGGCGGTCAGGGCGCCGCGACCAAGTGGGAGCAGGAGCCCGACCTGAGCGGCAACGGCGTGGACATGGACGCGACCGACGACAGCCCGCGAACTTGGCTGCCGCAGATCCTGGCCGACGACTTCCAGTGCACCACGCCCGGTCCGATCACGCAGATCGACGTCTGGGGCTCCTGGTTCAGTGACATCATCACAAACAACGACCCGGGCAGCGTCGAGTTCACGCTGAACATCCACAAAGACATCCCGGCCAACCAGAGTCCGACCGGCTACAGCACGCCCGGCGCGATCGTCTGGAGCAAGACCTATGCACCGAAGAGCTTCACCGTCACGAAGTACGACGCCGAGATTCAACCCTTCTATAGCCCGTGCTCCTACTTCTATATCCGCAACAACCACCGCGAGGTCTATAAGTACACCTTCCAGGTTCCCGACCAGGAGGCGTATTACCAGGAAGGCACCACGCAGCAGCCGGTCGTCTACTGGCTCAGCGTTCAGGCCCACCTGACGCACAAGGCCGGGACCGTCCCCACCCGCTGGGGCTGGAAGACCTCGACGCGAGAGTGGAACGACACCGCCGTCTACGCCCAGGACACCGACGCTTCGGCGCCGGCCTGGAAGAAGCTGGACTATCCGTCGCCTCACTCCTACTACGGCCGCAAGGTCGGCCTTTCCTTCACCATCACGACCGGCGCCTACCAGGACGACGGTAAGCTGTACGTGCAGTACCAGGTCGCCGACGACTGGCTCTGCGACTCGGCCTACCCGATCAGCGCCGCCGCCTGGTGGGGCTCCTACAAGGGCTACTATTACAGGCCGTGCGCGTGCCAGGACCAGCCGGCGCCGCAGAAGCCGTACTACTTCTGGCTGACGCTCTGGACCGACAAGCCCGACCTTTATCCGAACGACCCGGGCACCTACAGCAGTCCCGACCAGCTCGTCTGGGAGTATAAGGCGTTCGACTACGACGAGGTCCTGGTCGGTTACGACTGGTATCCCGGCGGCGCCGGCTACGACAGCAGCTACGAAGCGGTCTACCGCTACACGGCGCGCATCCCGAAGCAGTACTGGTTCTATCAACCAGGCAAGCAGCAGGTCTTCTGGTTCAGCGTGGTAGCGGTCTATCGTGACCATACCACCATCCCCTATCAGTGGGGCTGGACCAACCACAAGCATGCCTACAACGACGACGCCGTGACGAGCGTGTTCCCGTACACGATCCCGGATTCGCCGCTGTTCTTCTGGACGCCGCTGTACGACAAGACCGGTGCCTCGGCGGATATGTCATTCACTCTGTACACCGAGCCCGCGCCGGTCGACGGTGACTACCCCGTCGATGGTGGCAATGATGGCGGTGGCGGCTACTAGGCCTGACCCTCGCTCCTGGTAGTGAGCCTTCTACAAGCGCAGGGGCAAGCCCCCACACAGGCTTGCCTCTGCGTATTCTGTTCGTAGTGTGCTCTTAAGAGCATAACGGTACTACCGGTGTCAATCGGTTGCGTCAGGCAGTGCCGCTGCACGCCAAACGCAACCGAAACGAGCGCCGTAACCGCAACCGATCTGCGCGTCTTCGGGCACTACCCACCAGATTAGAGTAGACACAATAGTAGGGTGGGCCTCGCCCACCGACTCCTCTCGATCATTTTCTCACGCCGAGGCGCTGAGGCGCAGAGAGAAGATCATCCGCCGATTTCCCCGATCAACGCAGATTGGTTGATGCTCTATCTGCGTAATCCGTCCAATCTGTGGATAGCTCGCATAACATGGGCTTGAAGCCCATGCGGTTTTATCGCTCTCCCAGTCCTTTAAGGCCCACCGCACTTGCATATTGCGCCTGTCACGCCTCTAAAATAGTGGTTCCTCATAAGAATCTGTGCACGGTTTGAGGCTCTGGCAGCCGGCCGAGACCGTGGTAGAGTGCCAGGATGAATGTGGCCGCGGT
>JAFGLV010000022.1 GCA_016927855.1 Sedimentisphaerales bacterium | reverse complement strand
GATCGCGTGCAGCAGGTGGGAGTGCTGTATGGCAATCAGCTTCTCGCTGAGGTTGGCCGCATGGTGGTCGTAGACCAGAAAGACGGCGGCGACCGCTTCGGCTTTCGGGTCGCCGAGCCGCTCCTGGCTCAACTGCTGCCGCACCAGGTCGCGAATCGCCTCCGAACGGCTCTGGTAGCCCTGATGGGCGATCAGCGTATCGAATTGGGCCAGCAACTCGCTGTCGAGCGAAATGCCTATGCGTTCGAGATCTGCCATAGAAGCCCTTCCTGCCATGCACGGCTAATCGGTGTCTTTTCGGATGACATACACGGCCTGCTCGGCCAGCAGGTTCGGCCAGAGGCGGACCGGGCTGGGCCGGGTCTTGACCAGGGGGACCCGTCGCTCGATCGTGGCGCCCAGGTGCCCGCAGAACTCGTCGAAGTCCTTCAGCGACAGGCAGTGGATGTTCGGCGTGTCGTGCCAGCCAAACGGCAACTGGCGCGTGACCGGCACCTTGCCCCGGCACAGCAACTGCACCCGCGAGCGCCAATGCGCGAAGTTCGGAAAGCTGACGATCACTTTGCGCCCGACGCGCAACAGCTCTCGGAGCACGCGCTCGGGGTCGCGAATCGTCTGCACCGTCTGGGATAGAATGGCGTAGTCAAAACTCTTGTCGGCGTAGCTGCCGAGCCCACGTTCGATATCGTATTGGATGATGGACAGCCTCTTGCAAACGCAGCCGAGAACAAGCTCCTGCTCGCGCTCGATCCCGCGTCCATCAATTCGCTTGTCGTGTCGGAGTCCGGCGAGCAGCTCTCCGTCGCCGCAACCGACGTCGAGCACGGTGGCGTCGGGCTCGATCAGCGACTCGACGAGCTGATAATCGACGCGGGCCCGCTGCGCCTGTTCGTGGCGTCCGGCGGGCGAGACATGTCGATGGCAACAGACGCCCTCGATCTCGACCCAGTTCGGACGCGCTGTGGCGGCGAGGAAACAGTCGACGAATGCGCCAAGCGTCTCGTTTTCCAGCAAGAAGGCGTCGTGTCCATAGGACGAGTGGATGTTGCAAAAGCTCACATCCCGTCCGTTGGCGGCCAAGGCATCGACGACGGCCTCGGACTGGGCGGGTGTGAAGAGCCAGTCGCTGCTGAAGCTGACCACAAGGAAGCGCGCGCGGGTGTTGGCGAAGGCCTGTCGGAGCGAGCCGTAGTCCCGGGCCAGATCGAAGTAGTCCGACGCCTTCGTGATGTAAAGATAGCTGTTGGCGTCGAACCGATCGACAAAGGTCTGGCCCTGGTAGTCGAGATAGGTCTCGACGGAGAACTCCGAGTTGAAGTCGTAGCTGTACTTCTCGGCTGTGCGGAGTTGGCGACCGAACTTCTGACGCATCCCTTCCTCAGAGAGGTACGTGATGTGTCCGATCATCCGGGCGATCGCCAAGCCGCGGGCGGGGACCGATTTGTCGTGGTACTGGCCGTTGGCGAAGTTGGCGTCGGCCAGGATGGCGTTGCGACCGACCGCGTCGAAGGCAATGGACTGGGCACCGAGGTGTGTCGTCGTGGCGACGGGAATCGCCGCGTCCATCATGTCCGGATAGGCGATCGACCACTGAAGGACCTGCATGCCGCCGATCGAGCCACCGATCACGGCCAGCAGATGCCGAATGCCCAGGCAATCGAGCAGCCGCTTCTGGACGCGCACCATGTCGGCGATGGTGATGATGGGGAACCGCAACCCATAGGGACTGCCGGTGTTGGGATCTATCGAGGACGGGCCCGTGGTTCCGGAGCAGCCGCCGAGGACGTTGGAGCAGAGAACAAAGTACTTGTCGGTATCGATGCCCTTTCCGGGCCCGATCATGTCTTCCCACCAGCCGGGCTTCTTGTCGTCGGCGTTGTGGTAGCCAGCCGCGTGAGCGCTGCCGCTGAGGGCGTGACAGACGTGAATGGCGTTATCGCCGGCCTCGTTGAGACGCCCATAGGTTTCGTACGCCACGTCGATGGGCCCGAGCTGCTTGCCGCACTCCAGCGGCAGCGGCGCATCGGCCTCAACGACGCGAAGGATTTTGGTCTCGACCAGACCGACAGAGTTGTCCGCGAAAGCCGTCATAAGTCAAACCAGTATAGACCGAAAACACCGCCTGTAAACCACCCGGAGATAGATAGCGCAGGAGGTGCAAGAGGCGCCGGCACATAGGGCGCTCCGGTCAGACGGCCGCATAAGCCGGCCTATGGCTGTCGCCACAACGTTCCAAAGGGCCGTCGCGTTTAGATGATTTCGAGACGGCGGAGGATGGCCTTGGTCCAGCGGGCACTGCGGGCCTGGGACATGATCGCCAGCAGAACGACGAGGAACCAGTATCCGCTGAACCTCAGGTAATAGAGCACGGTGTGCATCACGCCCGAGCCGTCCCCGGAGACCCACTTGGCCAGTTCCGCCGGCGTGTAGGCCACGCCGATGACGCTCGAGCCGATCAACTCCTGCCACGGCACCACGAGGACGAACATGATCAAAGACAGGAAAAACGCCCGCGCGATATGGCTGATCCCGCCCAGCCGGCCGATGAGGGAGACCATCAGACTGAAGAACATCGCCAGACAGAAAAGGCCCGCCGTCAAAATCAGAACGCCATCGACCAGTTCGATCGTGCGCCGCACGTGCTCCCACGTCAGTTTCTCAAGGAGCGGCAACCGCATCTTCTTGCGGACCGGTGCGGCAGGGGCCAACGCCTCGGCTTCGGACACCGTCTCGGCCGCCGCCACACCGACTGCCTCAAGCTCGGTCAGGGGGGTCGTGGGCGCCGGCGGGATCTCAACGATCCCCAGATTCACCAGCCAGAAAGACGCCTGGACCAGCACGAGACAGATCACCACGAGCAGAAAGAAGAAGTTCTTCCATCCACGAAAGATCCCCACCGCTTCCAGGCAGTCGGTCGTTTCGATCATGTGGCTCTGGTTGACCGGGCCTTCATTCATTTCAGGCATCTCCAATTCCTTGACTCACTCGGTTCCCCGGAGACAAACAAACGCAACCCCTCCTCGCTCGCGTTCTCGCAGGCACGCCGGCCGTACGAGCGCACAACTTCATTATCTGTGATGGCGACCGGAAAGGCAATGAAATTTCCCGGACAACCGCCCGATGGTGTGTCGTGGGATTTGGCGGTCGGATCGCTTACTGACCGGCATGGAGGGGGACGCGAGCGGCGACGATCGCGTGCGAAAGCCCGCAGGTCACCAACGCCACCCTCTGCAATTCATCACCCGTCAGCACGGACGGCATGTCCCGGCTGATCAACAGGAATCCGAGCGGACGGCCCAGATCGTTCAGCGGAACCGTCGCCAGAGACACCTGGCGGAGTTCCTTGACATGCCCTTGCAGCCCGAGCGCAAGCAGATCGGTAACGCTGCAGGGCCTGTTCGACTTGCAGATGGCGTCAACCAGCTCCGAGGGGAAGTAGTCTTCGAGCGGCATGCCGTCGATGGTCGCGGCCTGGTCGGCATGGAACGCGCCAAGCCCGGAACCGTCGGACCGGCGCAGGAAGAACGTGACGTCGGCCCCAGGCAACCCTTCCCGAATGACCTGGTCGGCCTGCGTCAGCAGGGCTCGCAGGTCGGTGATGCCCAACAGGGACTTGTAGAACCTCGCGGCAAAAGCGATGTCGTCGAGCCTCTGGATGAAGCCCCGCTGGGCGCCGATCAGATCGTTGCAGAGGATATCGATCTGGCTGGCCTGCCGTTTGCGCTCCTTGTTGAGCTTCCTGACGAGCAGACGCAGTCGTTGTTGTCGTTGGCTCTGACTCATATGCCTCCAAGGTCAAAGGATCTTGCCGTCACGGGACAGCCGATGCCTACACTTCGACGCGGCGGCCCGACCGCTTTAGGGGCAAAGGGCGATCTCGCCGCCGCCCTTATGCCGCCCCATAAACAGGCGTCTATCACAAGTGAAGCCATGCGCGACACGGCGCGCAGACCCACACCACCAGCCCCAAAAAGTGGATACGATTCACCGCTGCCGTGATTTTAGGACCTTGAATTCAGGTCGCACACGGACTGTGGGCACCGCCTCTATGAAGTGAAACCTTGGGCACCCTGAATTGCATAGCCGCCTCCTTCGCCCCACCTTTACGCACCGCCAATTTGCTATTATACCCAGACCACAACTTCATTCCATTGTGGAGACTACGTATTTTTGTCAAACCTCCTCGCGGTCCGATGCCGCGCAGACCTGTCACCCTGACTTGGACACTGGTTCGGCTGGGGTGTCAATCGATGAACAACGGACGGAGGTGGCGTTCGTAGAGGTTGGCCGTGACGTGACCGGCGATGATCTCCCGATGACGCTCGAGCGCCTCGGTGAATCGTGGGCCCATCTCGGCAGCGATCTTGTATGCGACATGCAGCAGTTGCCGCAGGTGCGGATTGTAGCAGGCGCAAAACGGATTGTGGCGCAAGGCCTGGGCGAACAACGAGCCATCCCAGCTCGCAACGACCCTCGGGTCGGGCAATCGCGTCCTGTCGATATCGATGACACTGGCATACGGGCGGCACAACTCCTCCATCCGGCTCACTGCCTGGTGGAAAACTTCCTTGGCGATCGCCAGCCCATCACCACCGGCCCGCGCCAGCCCGATCAATTCTTCCAGCCATGTGGTACCTGCCGTCTTGACGTGAAGGCCCGCATCGAACCTGCGCAAGGCGCTCTGAATCGGCTCGTAGATCGAGAACTTGTCGCTGCCCGAGTGGATGCTCAGCTTCAGGTTCTCCGGCAGGCCGAACTCTCGCACGGCATACCCTACAACCGCCAGGTCCTGCTCGAACTCCCACGTGAACCGCCCGATATCGCCGACATAATCGATCCCTTTGTTGAAACGTCCGCTGAACTTCGGCGCCACAGTCTGTGCGGCGATCCCTTCATCGGCGATGGCCACGAGGATCACCAGCAGCTCGACCGGTGTCTGCGGGGTATCCGTCTCATCCATCGACACCTCCGTCACGAATCGCCCGGCGCCTTTGTGCGCCTCGATATGCCGATAAATGCGTCCTGCCTCCTGGACCGCCGCCAGATACTTGGACGCGATCCCGCGCAAGTCGGCCGTGCTGATCTCAAAGCTCGCCGCACTGCCGCCGATTTGCACAGTGCCGATCAAACCCTCATGGCGAGAAACGAAGGCATTGACTTCCTCTTCCCCTGCCTGTTGTCCTATAATATCCGCGACATCAATCGTAAAAAAGTCGCTCGCTTCGAGAAAGCTCTCGACGTTGGCCAAGCTGATGTGATCGGCATCGACGAAGTACGGCCCATCCCAGGCGCACGCCCCGACGGCCGCGTCGGCCTCGCGCCGGACGTCGGCCGGCTCGGTTCCGATGATGCCGTGCTCGCGACTCGACTTGTTCCAAACGGGCGTCACATCGATCCCAGCCTCTTTGGCCTTGAGCAGCGCCGCCAGTTGCGCCTTGCCCTGCCGGCCAAAACGATCTCCGATTCCCAGCGAGTACTTTCCCAGTCTCATGGATCACCTCGCAGCGGCAACAAAAAAACCCCGCAGCGCATCCGTTCGCCACGGGGCAATGAAAACGATTGGATCATCGCATTTCATCGAAACAGGACTATCTTGTCTCTCTCTACCGCGTTTTCTCCATCGTCATCGGCAGCGACTCGGGCGATTCCACAACCACTCCGAGGGTGCCGAGCGCTCCGGCAACATCCGGCTGCCTTGGATTCAACTCAAAGCTCCGGCTCAGGTGCTGTCTGGCCCTGGCGGTGTCGTTCTTGCCAAGGTAGTAGAAACCCACCTGCTTGTTGACTTCAGCCGAATCCGGCGCCACGGCAAGCGCCTGCCGGAAGCATCGCATGGCGTGGTCATCCAGATCCACCTTCTCGAACTCCCACGCCAACCGCAACAACTCACGCTCGTTGGTGGAAATCCAATTGATATAACTCGAAGCATATTGTTCGGCTTTGGCGTTCTGCCCCTGATCGATAAACATCCTGACGACGCCCGCCTGCGCCGCCCGCAACGCGGGATCGAATCCCAGCGCCACGTTGTAGTGATACTCCGCCTTCGTCCATTGTCCCGATCGCGCGTACACCCGACCCAATTCATAGTGCGCCTGGGGATTCTCGAACCTTCGCTGGACATCCGCCAGCAAGTCGCGCTCGCTTCGCTCCGACGGGACCGTCCCAGTGGAATCGACGCTGCTCGGCGTCGTCGTGGCACAGCCGGCAAGGAAAACCGAAGCCGCTGCAAAAAGCAGGAACGCGGGCAACCCTCTCATCGCCGGCGTTTTCAAGCTTCTGCATTCCCCCGTCATCCAGCGCCTCCCTATTCTAACGTTGACCTCAACTCGGCGACGACCTCACCTGTCACTGACGCTGGTATTCTGCCTGCCGGTTTGCGCAATTGCAAGGGAAAAAACAAAACGCTTCCAATAAAGTCGCGCTTTTTTCATCAACCGCGTGACAATGTTGCCTGCTCGCCACGTAATAAAACCAGCGTGCGGATCGACATATCTATAGTGGCAAGATAGGCGACTTGGCTTCCTGTTCGGCGCCAAAGACACGAATCCATGCACCGGCTTCGAAAGGTATTTGCCTTGCACGTGCACAATTGGCAGCGCATCACAGAAGAACACGCATCGGTCGTGTGGCAGACTGCCTATCGTCTGCTCCGCAACCAGGCGGATGCGGCTGATTGCTTTCAGGAGGCGTTTCTCGCTGCGTTTGCGTTGTCGCAGCGTCAGCCCGTGCGTAACGTTCGTGCTTTGCTGCTGCACTTGGCGACAACGCGCGCGATCGACCAACTGCGCCGGCGCCGGCGACAGGTGCGCCACGAGGCCAACGACGACGGCCTCGACATCGTCAGCGTCCGGCCGGGACCTGATGCCGACGCACAGAACCTTGAGTTGGCCGAGCGATTGCGCGCCGCGATCGCGCAACTGCCGCCGCAGGAAGCGAAAGTGTTTTGCCTGCGGTACTTTAACGATCTGAGTTACCGCGAGATCGCCAAGGAACTGACGATCACCAGCGGCGCCGTCGGCGTGCTGTTGCACCGCGCCAAAGGAAAGTTACGTCATCTCCTCGAACCGGTCGAGGCGCAAGAAACGAGGTTGCCTTATGGAACGTGAAGACGACATTCTGCAACGAGCGATCGAGCAATTCCGGAACGAGCAGATCCCCTCGCATCCGCCGCAAGAGGTGCTCGACGCACTGCTTACGAAATTC
>JAFGLV010000003.1 GCA_016927855.1 Sedimentisphaerales bacterium | reverse complement strand
GCGTCCCGCCAGCCCTATCCCGCTATCCCGTGTCTTGAATGCAGCCGCCAGCCGGATTCACCACCCCCGATGAAATATGCGGGCTAGGCGTTTTTTGCAGATTCAAATGGGTGTTTGCCGAAAGATAAATTGGGCAAGGTGCTCTCGGACCAAGTGTGCCCGGGTCGGTTGGTATGTAAATGCTTTCATCGCTTGCAGTTATGAACGAGTCGCGCGGCCGGCTGGCCGACTACATCACGATGGTGGTCGTGTTCCTGATGGGCACCGGAGCGGTGATGGTCTTCTCGGCGGGAGCTAACCTAAGCTACGAATTCGAGTTACAGCATTTCTACGACTTCCCGGCGCTGCGGCAGGTTTTCTTCTTCCCGCTCGCGGTTGTAGTCCTGCTGGCCGCATCCTGCATCGATTACCGCTTTCTGCGCCTACGCGAGGTATGGTGGCGGTCGCCCTTAGCGTGGGCGCTACTGGTCTCCATTGCTCTGCTCATAGCTGTGCTGCTCCCGGGCGTGGGCACGCAGATCAACCAGGCACGCCGCTGGCTGCGGATTTCGGTCGCACAGGTAAGTATCAGCTTCCAGCCCTCGGAATTGGCGAAGTGGACCATAGTGTTCTTCCTGGCGGCGGTCGGCGCCAAATGTGGAGAGGGCATGAGGTCATACTGGAGGCGGTTCCTCCCCCTGTGGGCGCTGATCGCTGTGGTGTGCGGCCTGATCGTGCGCGAGGACTTTGGCACCGCGGCCTTCATCGCGCTGGTGAGCTTCGTGATGCTGGTCGTGGCCGGCGTGAAATGGTGGCACGTCCTGACGCTGTTACCTCCTGGTGTGGCAGGGTTTATCGCCGCGTTGTTCCAGGCGTCCCACCGGCTGGGCCGGCTGACGGCCTTCCTGCAGCCTGAGAAATACAGCGACACGATCATGTACCAGGCCAACCAGTCGCTAATCGCCATCGGCTCCGGCGGTCTCTGGGGCAAGGGCCTGGGGCAGGGCATCTGCAAGTACGGCCACCTGCCCGAGGATACGACCGATTTCGTGTTCGCCATCGTCGGTGAGGAACTGGGTCTGGCCGGCACCACCGGGGTTCTGCTGCTGTTCATCTTGTTTGTCAGTCTGGGTTTAGCAGTCGCGTGGCGATGCCGGGACCGTTTCGGGCGGCTGCTGGCGACTGGGATTGTCCTGACCATCGGCCTTCAAGCGGCGTTGAATATCGGTGTCGTAACGGTGGTTCTACCGACCAAGGGCATCCCGCTGCCCTTCATCAGCGCCGGTGGGACCAGCACGTTGCTCTCGGCGGCGGCGGTCGGCGTGCTGCTGAATGTCGCGGCCCACAGCGACCGCGGGAGTGAGGAAGCAACCTCTTATCCGCAAGACAGTTAGGGGCTGAGCCAGGCGCATGAAAGTGGCTTGCCGGGTGGTTTTTGCGCGCGCTCTCGATGGCGTCTTCTGATATAATAGGAGTTGGGCACAGCGCTGCATCGGGGGGCGCATACGGCAATCTGGCAAGCATGGCGGAAAGGGCAGTTCCATAAGACAGGCAGCGACTGCGATCATTCTGGTGGTACTGACGGCGCTCTCGGTGCACGGCGCGCAAGAGGATGCGGTCCGCGGTCGCTACGTACCCGGCGAGATCATCGTCAAGCTGCGCGCCGACACTGCCGACGGAGCCGGGACAGTCCTGGAGCGGGACAGGTTCCGCCTCGTCAGCGGTTTGGGCGAAAGTCAGGTGCGCGAGGTCAAGCCCTTGGCGAGGGGACTGAGGATAAGGTCCCAGGCTCGCGGCGAGACCGGCGCGACGTCTTCCCAGAGGCGGTGGCGGCGTCGGCAACCAAAGTTGCAGATGTCGGACGGTGAGCGCGAGATCGGCCGGCTATACCGCGTTCGGACAGACGCTCAAAGCGACAGTGACACTGAGCAAATGCTCGCGGCGCTGCGACGGCTACCCGATGTCGAATATGCCGAACGGAATTCGATCGTCTCAGCATGCACCGTGCCCAACGACCCGCTCTATGGCTCGCAGTGGGCCTTGGCGAAGATCGACGCGGCCGGAGCGTGGGAGCTGTGTCGAGGCCTGTCGGATATCGTCGTCGCCGTGCCGGACACCGGCGTGGACTACAGCCACCGCGATTTGCAGGGGAACTTGTGGACCAACGACGTCGAGCTGAACGGCATTGCAGGCATGGACGACGATGGCAACGGCTACATTGACGACGCGCGGGGGTATGACTTCATGGCGCCTGACAACGATCCCAGCGACGACAGCGGTCATGGCACGCACTGCGCCGGCATCGTCGCGGCCCGAGGGAACAACGCTCTGGACATGGCGGGTATCTGCTGGACCGCGCGGATTATGCCGATCAAGATGCTCGACGACGAAGGACTCGGCACGGCCAGCGAAGCGGTCGAGGCGATCTACTACGCTGTGGCCAACGGCGCTGACGTCATCTCGTGTAGCTGGGGTGATCCGGAGGATTCGCAGGCGGTGCGCGAAGCCGTCGCGTACGCATACAGCGAAGGCGTGGTGGTAGTCGCGTCGGCGGGTAACGAACGTTCAGATATGCGGTTCTATCCGGCGGCGTATTCCGAGGTGATCGGCGTGGCCGCGACGGATCGCAACGACCGGCGTCAGTATGCCTCGAGTTTCGGGGACTGGGTCGATATCGCCGCGCCGGGGGACGACATCCTCTCGCTGCGGGCGGCCGGCACGTCAGCAGGTGCCGCCTGGGACGCTTTCGCGACCAGGCTGTCGGGAACGTCGATGGCGGCGCCGCACGTCTCGGGTGCGTGTGCGTTGCTGCTGTCGGCGAATCCCTTCCTGGGGCCCGATGAGCTGCGACAACGCTTGCTCGCGACTGGTGATCCCATCGACACGGGCATCTCGGCATCGAACACCCGGCTCAACATCGCCGGGGCGCTGGGTGCGGCAGTGCCGCTGAAGGGCGCCGTGGGCTTTGACCGGCTGGCGTATGCCGAGGGTAGTGACATTCTGATTCATCTGGCGGACCGGCACCTGCGCGGCACCGCCAGGCAGACGGTTTTGGTGACAACGGACGGAGGCGATGTCGAAGCTGTGGTGCTGGCAGAAACGTCGCTATTGCTGGGCGTTTTCTCCGCCGTGCTCAGTAACGAGAGCGGCGCCGCGCTGCCGGGTGACGGCAGGGTGCAGGCGCTGGATGGGCAGTGGATCACGGCCGAATACCTCGATGCCGACACCGGCGAAGGAAGCGTGGATCAGACCGTTACGAGCCGCGCCCGCGCCGACTACGAGGCACCTGTGGCGCTGAACGCGGAAATCGAGCCGCGCGGGACGTCGGCGTGGGTGACCATCGTGACGAGTGAGCCCGCTCAGGTGCGCGTCCGGTATGGGCGGACAGGTGACAACGTGGCTTGGATCTCCGTGCGCGACCCGGCGTTCAAGGGCCGCCACCGCCTTTGCCTGGGCCCGCTCCTGCGCGAACAAGACTACGGGTTGACGATCACGCTGACGGACGCGGCTGGCAACGAGACGGCCGTCGACACCGATAGTCTGGGGCAGGCGTTTAGCCTACGCGTTGACCCGGCGACCTTGCTCGTGCCTGATATGTACCGGACGATTCAGGACGCCGTCGACGCCGCGCAGCCAGGCCAGACGATTTGGGTGGCGGACGGGACGTATTCGGGCTCCGGCAACCGGGCCATCGACTTCGAGGGCAAGGCGATTGCGCTCCGCAGCGAGAACGGACCTCAGGCGTGCGTCGTCAGTCTGCGCCGGCGCAACTACGCCTTCATCTTCCGCAACGGCGAAGGTGCGAGCACCGTCCTGGACGGTTTCACGATCAGCAACGGCGGCCGGACCGACTTTGGCGGCGCCATCCAGTGCCTGTCCAGCGCACCGACGATCGTCAATTGCGTCCTGACCGAGAACTCCGCCGACCGGTATGGCGGCGCCATCTACTGCTCGATGAGCAGTCCGACCATCGAAGCCTGCACGTTCGTCGGCAATCTCGCCGAAGAGCGCGGCGGCGGGCTGTATTGCGACAGCGGCAGCAGTCCGGTCGTGACACGCTGCACGTTCACGGACAACTGGGCCAGGTCCGGCGGCGCGGTCGCTGGCGCCGCAGAGGGCCATCCGGTATTGCGACAGTGCCTGTTCTACGACAACGCGGCTGAATCGTACGGTGGCGCGTTTGCCGGCTTCGCGAGTGCCGCGATGTTGACCAATTGCACGATCGCGCTGAACCAGGCGGGCCAGGCTGGCGGCGGTCTCTGGGGTGAAGCGGTCGGTTCTTGCCGGCTGAAGAACTGCATCCTTTGGGACAACACCGTCAGCGTCGGCGCCGCGAGCATCGAGGCGATGCAGATCGCGGTCGGCGCTGCCGCCCTCGAGGTCGATTACAGTTGCGTGCGTGGTTGGACGGGAACGCTCGCCGGCGTCGGCTCCTTCGATCTCGATCCGCTCTTTGCCGATCCCGAAAACGGTGATTTCCATTTGCGCAGCCAGGGCGGGCGTTGGGACGGCGAGCAGTGGCTCTACGACGGCGTCACGAGTCCCTGCATCGACGCCGGTGATCCCGCCTGGCCGCTGGGCGACGAGCTGCCGGCCGCACCAAACGACCCCACTAACACGCAGACCAGCAACACCCGCATCAACCTGGGCGCCTACGGCGGCACCTCGGAAGCCAGCCTGGCCCCGCGCCAGTGAGCCTAGCCGGCAGTACCGGATACGGACTCGCGTCAGCAGTTCTCCTGTATGCTTCTCCAGTACTCGCCCATCTGGCCACGGTTGTCGAATGAGGATTCCAGTCCGCGTCGCTGCCACAGTTTCTTGTTCGTTTGGCTGGCTTTCCACAGATTTGGGAACTTGTCGTGCCACAAATGGTCGAGGTACAAGGGGTAGATCATATAGTAGTAAGGTAGCATCCATTTCAACTCTATGTCGAGCTCGCCTCTTCGCGCCATGTCATCGACGATACCGAGCACCACCGCGGCCAGGTCCTGGGCCAGCCCAAAAAGCCCGCTTAGCTCGTTCGGCTCGGACCAAGAGTACCAGTACATGAACAACGCCCGTTTCAGGGCTTCGATGTCCCCGCGTCGCGCGAGAAGCACATACTCTACGAAGACGGCCTGTCCTGCTTCATATACCCCCATTTCCTGGTTGAGAACGTGCATTCGCTCAAGAGAGCCACCGTGGGGCTGTCTATCCAACCATTCGCGCTCCAGTGCCGCGACCTCGTCCAACGTCATGCTACGTCCTCCCACAAAGAGCAGGCCCGCGGAATTATTCGCCTGCCCGCAGCCTGGGCGATGCGTTAGCACTAGCTGGTCCGTTCCCTCCAGCGGAGTGCCGCGTGCATCTCCTTAGCGTATCATAGTACGTCTGCGAGGTGTCGTCAACACTGTCGCTCAATGGTCGCGTCTTCTGACCGCCCCGCGCAACCTGTGAGACGTGAGAAATTCTCACGTCTCAGTATTGACGCCGTCCCGTATCCCTGCTATCCTCGGCGAGTTAAAGTGACAGCGACGATGGAAGAGCGCAAAGGAAATAGAATAGGCAAGCCACAAGTTGCGATTGAGGCGTCGCTGGGCCTCTGCGCATTCACTGCTGCACCGCACAGAGTTGTGGGTCATGCGGAAACTGACGACCATCCAATTCCGGGACGCCCTACGGAGAGAACGACATGGAAAAGAGCCAGATGAAGATACTGGGGATCGTGTTGCTCGTTATTTGCGCCGTGTGCATCTTCATTGCGATCGAGCGTTACGGTAGTTGTCAAGTCGAATGAGACAGTTCCTTTTTGGAATTACGCTCTAATTCATGGCTTGCCCTTCTCCATTTCCTGGTGGATT
>JAFGLV010000021.1 GCA_016927855.1 Sedimentisphaerales bacterium | reverse complement strand
GTGACACAGCACTTCGACGTGCGGCTGACCGACCTGCAAAGCAAGCGGCGCAGCCAGAGCATCACGCTGCCTCGCCAGATCTGCATGTACCTGGCCCGGGGCCTGACCAAGCACAGTCTTGAGGAGATCGGCGGCCATCTCGGTGGAAGAGACCATACGACGGTGATGCACGCCTGTAACAAGATCGCCGAGGCACAGGAAGCTGATCCCAAGATGCAGGCATTGCTCAGCGAACTGACCAAGCAGGTCACGCAGGGGCAACCGGCCTGAGCCGGCGCGCGATGGTGGAATGGTGGAATAGTGGAATGATGGGATGATGCAACGATGGAATGTTGGGTGTCGATCACACCGGTATTCCACTATTCCATCATTCCCTGGTTCGACTATTCGACTCTCTCGGCTGCGTTAGTTACACATGATCGAGTTGAGCATGTCGAGATAGTCCGAGAGCAGGCGCGTGATGAGGAACTTCTCGCGTACGGTCTCTCGTGCCTGCCGGCCTAACTCGCGGCCGGCGTCAGGGTCCTGGAGCAGGTGCACGATGCGGTCGGCAAAGCCTTCGTTGTCCCGCGGTTCGAGCAGATAGCCGTTCTTGCCGTCGATGATTTGGGCAGGGATGCCGCCGACGTTTGAGGCGACCACCGGCGTGCCTTTCCACATCGCCTCTGTCACCGCCAGACAGAAGCCTTCCTTGGTCGATTTCTGAATAATGACACTGGAGAACGTCTGGATCGCGTTAACGAGTTTCTCGCTGTTGCCGACGACCAGCAGGACGTCTCCGGTGTCGAGCATCTTGTTGGCCTTGCGCTGGACCTTCTTGTACATCAGCAGGCCCTCGGGGTCGTCGCTGGCCACGTTGTAGCACAGGACCAGACGACAATCGACCTGCTCCTTGGCGATCTTGAACACGTCGATGACGCCTTCCGGGTCCTTCCACGGATCGAGCCGGGAGACCTGGGTGATGAGCGGCTTGTCCATCGGGACGTGCGCCTTGGCCAGTTGGTCGGCGATGGCTTTGTCGGAGATCTGGATGTTCTTGAGGCTCAGCGGATTGATGGCCGGGTACATCAGGCGCTGGTCGACCGGCAGGTTGTCCTTGAAGTACGTCTCGCTGGACATGACCACCTGGTCGTACTTGAGCACGAAGCCCTTGAGGAAATCCCACAACTCCTCGTGCGGGCGCGTCAGGTCGATGTGGCAGCGCCAGATCCAGGGCTGCCTCTTCTTGTAGGAGCGGATCAACGCCAGCGGCTGCGGATCGTGGACGATCACGCAATCGTGGTCCAGGTGCGTGAAGCGCGCGAAGTCTTCGTTGACCCTGCGGTAGACGCGTTTCTTGCGTTCGGACAGGTTCAGCCTGGCGCCCTGTAGGGCGTTGTGGAAGCTCTTGGTGATCTCGAAGAACTCCTGGCTGCCGTGCAGGATGCGCCAGCCGGCCTCGATGCCGACGTCGTTCATCAGCATGACCAGCGAGTACAGGATTTCGGCGACGCCTCCTCCCTGGTACGTGGCGTTCAGGTGCACGATGTGTTTGCCATAGAGCGTTCGGGCCCGAGCATAGATTTCGGCGAGCGTGTCGTCGGGCACGATGTGGCGGAAATCATCAAGTCTGAGCATCTAACTTCCCGTTAGTTTATTCAAGAGGTTCCTCAACTCCTGGACATTGTCCACATTGAAACGGGCCTTGGAGACACGCAGGCCTACCTTGACGGTATACGCCGTCTCCGGCATCACCGCGAACATCTCTTCATCGGTGTAATCGTCCCCGACGGCCAGCATAAAATCCCAATGTGTGCGCCCCATCAGAAACTGGGCCGCACGGCCCTTGTTGATCCCGTGCTTACGAATCTCCAGGATCTTGCTGCCTTCGAAGACGCCGACGTCCATGTTTTCCGTCAGCAGCACCAGGGCGTGACGCAGTTCTTGCGTCCGCACGTACGCCAGGGCAGGATCGGCCCGACGGTAGTGCCAGACGAGCGAAAAATCCTTCTCTTCGACTAGTGAGCCTGGTGTTCGGTCCGAATATAGGTCCAGGATCGGCCGGATCGTATGCTTCCAGCCCTCATCGAGCGGCTGAGCGCTCCGCCAGTCCTGGCCTTTGCGCCGCATCCAGCCGCCGTGCTCGGCCACGAGGTGTAGCCCCAGATCCCCCAGCCAACCCGCCAGCGTTTCCTTGTCTCGGCCGCTAATGACGACTACGCGATTCTTACTGTCTTCGGCCAGTTGTCTCAGCAGGTCCTTGATTTCGTGGTCGGGTCCGGCCTTGGCCGGCCGTCCCGTGAAGCCGACCAGCGTGCCGTCATAGTCGAGCAACAGCAGGCGTTTCTTCGCGCCGCGGTAATCCTGCTCCAGGCTCTCTTGCGCCGCTCCGGCCAGCTTGGTGACGCAGATCCCATGCTGCTTGGCCTTGATGTCCGCCAGTGCGTGCATGAAATCGGTGCTCCAGCGTCCCACATCGTAGCGGCGCAATCTCTCCTGCATCACGTGATTGCGGTCGCACTGCTCATCTGCCGGCATCTCGAGTGCTGCCTTGATGGCTTCGACAACGGCGCTCTTGTCGTGGGCATTGACCACCAGCGCTTCACCCAACTCGCTGGCGGCGCCGGCCATTTCGCTGAGAATCAACACGCCCCGACCGTCTGCCTTGCTTGCTACGAATTCTTTCGCGATCAGGTTCATGCCGTCGCGCAACGGCGTGATCAAAGCGGCGTCGGCGGCGCAATACAGCCCGGTGAGTTTCTTGAAGGGCAAGAACCGATAGAGGTACCAGACCGGCATGTACCCGATGGCGCCGTGCTCACCGTTGACGCGTCCGACGAGCCGCTCGAGGTGCTCGCGCAGCAGCTTGTAGTCCTCGATGCCGGTACGCGACGGCACGGCCACGATGATCAGCGTCACCTTGCCTTTGTACTCGGGGTACGTCGTCAGGAACCAGTCGAAGGCCTCCAGCCGCTCGACGATGCCCTTGGTGTAGTCGAGCCGGTCGATGGAGATGATGATCTTGCGTGCGCCGACGATGCGGCGAATCCTCTCGGTCTCGCTGCGCACCTCCGCGTCCTCGCGAGCGCCGGCGTACTTGTCGTAGTCGATCCCCAGGGGAAAGGCATCGACCTTGACGCTTCGATTGTCCACGCTGACCTCCCCAAGCGTGTGCTCCAGGCCGGCGATCCGCGAGACGCTGCTGAGGAAGTGCCGCACGTAATCGTAGTTGTGGAAGCCGATCAGGTCGGCGCCCAGCAGGCCCTCGAGAATCGCCTCGCGCCACGGCAGCAGGCGGAACAGTTCGAAGGACGGCCAGGGGATGTGCAGAAAGTAGCCGATATCGAGGTCGGGCATCTTTTCGCGCAGCAGGCCGGGCAGGAGCATCAACTGGAAATCGTGTACCCAGACCGAGTCTCCCGGCCGGGCCATCTTGAGCACCTCGTCACAGAAGAAGTGATTGACTTGCTTGTAGGTCTTCCAGAAGCGCTGCTCGAACACCGTACGTGCCGGAAAATAGTGAAACAAGGGCCAGATAGTCTTGTTACAGAACCCCAGGTAATACTGGTCGATGTGGCGCTGCGAGAGAAAGACCGGCGTGCAGTTCTGCTCGGCCAGTTGCGTGCGGACGCGATCGCGCTCGTCGGGCTTGAAATGCTCGCTGGACAGGCCGGGCCATCCCAGCCACAAACGCTCCAGCGATTCAGGCAGCGAGGCCAGGCCCACGGCCAGACCGCCGGGACTCTGACGAAAGGTGGATTCTCCGTCTTTCTTGGATATGCTGATCGGCAATCGATTGGCAACGACGATGAGTCTTCCCATGGTCTCCCATCTCACTTCGGACAGTGTTGGTGGCGGTCGTCAAGCCGTTATGACGCCGCCGGGTGATGATGCCGCCCCGACCTCGGGCTTTTTGAACGGCCCTGAGCAAGAAGCTACTATATCATGAAGTCGCGTTGCTTCAAGCTCAATCGGCAATCTGCTCGTTTTGCCATGCGGCATAACCCTGAGTCCGAGATCTGGCGGAAGGACCACGTGTCGGGCGGAGCGGTGTTTTTGCCATAGTCCAACGAACGTCGCGAAGGTAGAATGATCTCGATTGGAGGCCTGGGCTGCAGCAGGGCAGCGGCGCGGGCGCCTGGAATGATTGGATGTGCAGACATGGCCGACGGCGGCACTGCGGCTACGAACGGCGCGACTCTGAAAAAGACGCTACGTCCCGTCCTCATTGCGTCGGAGCGCAACGCGCGCGACGACACGACGTTTCTCCGTCGCCTGCTGGTCGGTCTGGCGGATGAATCCGTGCCGGTGGGTCTGGTTTGCCCGCCGGGATGTGACGTGGATTCCGTTGTCCCGGTCCCGGTGGAAATCTCTACCTATCCGCTGGTCGATCTGCCCCTGATCAAGCGTTTGGGTCTGGAACAGCTCGAGACGCAGTTGGAGAGATTCAAGCCGACTCTCCTGCATTGCCTTTGTGAGAGTCGAGCGGGTTTGGCGCGGCGGCTGGCCCGGCGGCTGGATGTGCCGTACGTCTTGGCTCTCAACTCGCGGGCCGATCGCCTGCGCACGCTCTCGATTTCACCACGCCATTGCATGAAGGTCGTCGTGCCGAGCGAGACTCTCCGCGCCGACGCGACGAGGGTCCACTTCCGTTTTGCCGACCGGATCCGACAGATCCGGGTCGGAACGTTCGTCAGGTCGGATGCCTTGTGCTTTTCCGATCCCGCGCGCCTGCCGAGCCTGGTCGTTGCTCATCCGCTTGACACTGTCGCCGACTTCACCAATCTGCTCGCAGCGGTCAAGACCTTGCTCGGTGAGGGCCGGGAATTCATGATGGTGCTGATGGGTCGCGGCCGGGCGGAACACCGACTGTGGAGACTTCTGGAGCAGGAAGGCCTCTCCGAGGCGGTCACCATCGTTCCGACGCTCAATCCCTGGCGTTCCGTCCTGGCTGCGGGCGATATTTTCGTGCAGCCGCAACCGACGCGGAGATTCAGCATGTTTCTCCTGGAGGCCATGAGCGTCGGGACCGCGGTGGCAGCTTGCCGCGGAGGGGTCGATGACTTGATCGTTCCTGACGAGACCGCGTTGGTCTTCGAGGCTAACCACGAGGCGAGCATCTGCCAAACCCTCGCGCAGTTGCTCGACGACCACGAATCCGCCCGCCGGTTGGCGAGCCGGGCCCAGCAGTACGTCCAGGCCCACCACAGCGTCAGCGATATGGTCTCTGCTATCCTGGACACCTATCTGCGGGCCCAGCAGCGCTACGCACGCCAAGCCGTCCCGGCTTAGCGGCGCCCCATAGTGCTCCAATTAGCCTGAAGATGTGTATCGAGCAGCGGCCATCGGTCAGCGGTTGCGCCGCTCGTTTCGTCCATCGGTTGCGGCAACCGCTGGCGCCACACGCCAGACGCAACCGAAACGCGTGGCGCAACCGCAACCGACCCACGCGTTTTCAGCCACTTCGCCCGGAATTCAGCCTTTCGTGAATCATTCTTGCGTGGTAAGCGCTGTATAATGGAGGGAGATAGAGCAGGGGTTCGGTTAGGAGCGTTGAAATGGTGGAGACAGAGGCCGTTTTGCTGCGGCGATTCGCTCGAAGTGGGGACGCGGAGGCGTTTGCCGAGATCATTCGGCGTCATGCCGGTCTGGTCTATGGCGCCGCTCTGCGGGTTCTGGCGGACATGGACCGGGCGGCGGACGTCGCCCAAGATACTTTTCTGCAACTGACCAAGGACGCGCGGGGCGTTACCGGCTCGCTGCCTGGCTGGCTTCATCGCGTTGCCACCCACAAGGCCATCGACCAGATGCGTCGCGAGAGCTCGCGTCGGAGCCGGGAGGCGCGGTATGCGGCCAGCCACTCACGTCAGATCGCGGAGTGGAAGGACGTATCGCCTTACGTCGACGAGGGACTCAACGCGCTCGATCCCGAGCTGCGGGACATCCTGATCGCACACTTCCTGGAGGGCCGGACGACGCGGCATATCGCCGCGACCAGGGGAATCTCACAGGCGACGGTCTCTCGGCGCATCGACGCCGGTGTTGCGAATCTGCGGGGCGTCCTGCGCCGACGCGGCGTCATTGTCGGCGCCGGGGCCCTGAGCCTGCTGTTGGGCGAGAACGCGGTGAAAGCGGCGCCGGCGACGTTGATGAGCGAATTGGGCAAGATCGCTATGGTGGGCGGACACGCCGTGCTCGCCTCTACGACAGCCACCGCAGCCGGGACCTCTGGCCTCCAGGCGGTCCTGGGCGGATTCCTGGCCAGCGCCCAGGCCAAGGCTATTGTTATTGCCTCGGTCGCGGTCATCGGCGCCGCCTCGGTCGTTACCTATCGGCACGTGACAGAGCCTTCGGCACCGCCGGCGCCGCCGGTGACACCGATGACACCGGCAACCGCAGCCGTCACTTCTCCTGAAGTCACGCCGCAACCTGAGCCGATGGCTGCAACTCCAACCGCCGGACCAGTTGCGGTGGCTGGATTTCAGGCCGGCTCCAATGTCCCTGAGGGCCAGGCGCTGGTCGAGAGGATGGGCAGCGAACGGGTGGGCGGCTCCGCCAACTACCATGCCGCCGGGGTGACGCCGCCACCCGCAGACGACCCGAACGACTCCAACGATCGCAGTGACGAGGATGAGGCCGGCGACGACTTGAAGACCTGAGTGTGTGACTCGAGCGTCGCGGCAGCGACGCCGGCATGGATCACGTCGCCAGGCTCACCCGGCTGAATAGATTGCTGCTGCACGGCTGCGACAAGGTGACCGACGCCGGCTTGGCCAAATTGGCCGCCCTCGGTTCGCTGGCGAATCTCACTATCTTCCATGCCGATATCACCGTCGCCGGGCTCAACCGGCTCAAAGGCATGCCCCGACTGACGCACGTCCAGGTCCTCGGTCTCAGGCGAGGAGGCGCGACCCTGGATGTCTCGGGTCTTACGGGTTTGGAATGCCTGCTGTTGAGCATGGACAGCTTCTCCGAGAAGTTCGGTGACGCCGATTTGAAGTGCCTGTCTGGCCCGGAGCATCTCGGCGACCTGCAGATCGGACCTCGGGATTACACGAATGCAGGACTGGCATCTTTGGCCGGCCTGGCTGGCTTAAGACGCCTGAGTATCGGCGGATCGCGTCTAACCGATGAGGGTCTCCAGCATCTGGCGAACATGAAGGAGCTGTACCATCTGCAGGTTCTCAGCGGGTTTGACAGGGACAAACCGGGTTATGTCAGCGGAGGCCATATTACGGACCAGGGACTGAGATTCTTGGAGAGATTCCAGCGTCTGAACTTCCTGGAGATCTATTCCGATGGTGATTTCAGCGACGCCGCGTTGCGGCGACTGCAGGAAGCCTTGCCAAACCTGTTCACGCTGCGCATCAACGGCGCCAATATGGCCCTAGGTGCCCCGCCGGCGGGACTTTGAAGGGGTAGAGGGCTTATATCCGCGGACCTTGTCGAGTATAGCAGGACGCCACCTGACACTCGGTGGATTGAACCGCTGGGCATTTAACTTTGAAGAAACAAGAAGATTGGTGTAACATCAGGGGGCGGGGGTGCGTCTCAGACTAAGAGACGCAGAAGATGCACTGTTGGTGCTCTGGCAACGGATCATAAGATGGGGTGCATAGATGAGAGACAGAGCTTATTTTAGCCTGACCGCGCTTGCCACCATTCTTGTCTCAACCGTCCCGGTCCGGGCGCAGGGTGAGCAGTGGCTTCAGTATCGTTCGGCCCGCGAGGCCACCCAGATTGCCGGTGCTCTCAGTACGCTGACGCTTGACCTGCGCGACGAAGCGCCGGCCGGGGTAGCGCTGCCGCAGCTCAAAGGCCAAGACCCTGTCTTTGCCAAGTGGCCCACACCCATGGTTGAGGCAGGCGGCCTCTGGATGGCGCTGGATCGTACGACTGAAGCCGGGTTGCACAATTCGCTCTACATCGACTCCGACGGCGACGGCCGGCTCGACGACGAGACCGCCGAGACTGCCTACCGCCTGGATCAGTACAGCAGCTACTTCGGTCCCGTGAAGGTCATCTTCCAGATTGAGGACGGTCCGGTGACCTACCATCTGAACCTGCGGTTCTACGCGTCCGGCGCCAACCGCCGACTTTACGTCTCAGCCGGCGGCTGGTATGAGGGCGATATCACGATTGGGGACCTCAAGAAGCATTGCGTCCTGCTGGACTACAACGCCAACGGCACCTTCAACGACCGATCGCCGGACCCCGGCCAGAGCGATCGCATCGGTATCAGCGAGAGGAACACGACCGGCGCTGTCTTCGTGGGCAAGTATCTTGAGATTGGCGACACGCTCTACGAACCGCAGATCGCGCGCGACGGTGCTTTCGTCAAGCTGCCCAAAGCCCAGAACGTCAAGTTCGGCGCGGTCAAGTTGGCGGACACCGTTTCGAGCTTCTGCGCCGGAGGCGAAAACGGGCAGTTCGTCCGCAGCCCCGAGAACGGCGTCGCGACGCTGCCGGTAGGCAAGTACCGCATTACCGAGTGGACCATCGACCGCAAGGACGACAACGGCGCCCAGTGGCGCCTGCAGGCGATCGGCGTAGGGAACGCAAGTTCCTTCGAGGTGTCGGAAACCACTGATGCCTCCCTGGAAATCGGCGAGCCCGTGGAGGCTATCGTTCAGGCCACCGCCAGAGAAGGGACGTACAGCTTCAACCAGAGCCTGAGAGGCCGTCGTGGTGAGCGGATCGTCCTGACCCGCAACGGAGCCCAACCCCAGGCGCCGCGGCTGAACATCAAGAACAAAGATGGTACGTACGATCGAACCTTCAGCTTCTCTTATGGCTGAGGCGGCACCTGTTCGCTCTCGTGGCGAGAGCCCAAGAATGTCAAAGGTCCGTTCACCGCAACGCTCGATATGGGTGCCCCGTTCGAGGTCACGGGCGAGCCCTATACGATCGCCGGCGCGATGGTGTCGGCTGAGCCGGCACTGACCGAAGTCGCGCCCGAACCGGCTGTTACTGCCTCCGAGGCTCCGGATGTAACGACCGAGCCTAATGTCGCGGCGGGACCTGCTGTCTCGGCCGAGTCCGGTATCCCGGCCGCGACGGATGGCGGGCAGAATTTATGGCTGATCGCGGTCGTTCTTGCGGTTATGGTGATAGGTGCGGTGGTGACCAGGCTACGCAAGAGACCAACGACGTAGCCGACGCACGACAGCACGACGGTTCGGCCTATCGTTCTGCGGCTGAAGGTTGCCCAGGAGGGAGCAGGTGTGCGCAAACACTGTGCGTCTATCCTCCATTTGAGCATTTTGTCCCGTGTTGCCTGTCCACGCCGAACAACGGGGGGAATCTGTGTTGTCCCACTGCCAGCCGCACCTTGCTTGAGCCAACTCCGGAGGTGACTATGTCTCGTCTTGCAAGCGCACGCGTGGTTTTGATCGGGATTCTCTTGGTCTTCGTCAGCGCTGCCGCGACCGCAGGGGCGCGAGCCCAAGACCGTTTCGACCCGGTCCGATGCTCAGGCATCGTGGTCGATTGGCAAAGCCATCCCGTGGCAGGCGTTGAAGTGATCGGTGGCGAGAATCTGTATGATTACGCAGCCGGCCGGACGAGTTGGGGGCCGCTCGCTCGAACCACCACAGGGCCGGACGGCAGGTTTGCCCTGCGCGTGCGCGCCGAGAGGGAGAACTACATCTATGTCGTCGCCTGGAAGAAGGGGCTGGCAATAGGCTGGCAGAGCCCGCGTTTTGCGCGGTCATGCCAGGACATGGTGGTCCAACTCGGCAAACCGGAAGTCCTAGCGGGTTCGGTTGTGGAAGAGACCGGTCGGGGGATCGGCGGGGCAACGCTTCGCTTGTGTCTGAAGATGAGCTGGATGGGCGGAACGCCCGGCGTGTCGTTCGAGACGCCCCGAGAGTGGTTCACCGCTGATACGGACGACCAGGGCCGGTTCCAATTCGATAACGTGCCTGCCAGCGGCACCGCCGACCTCTGGGTCGAAGCGCCCGGCAAAGCCTCGTGCTGGACCTACTGGGAGCACGAGCGGTCGAGCATCGCGGGCAGCCAGTTTCAAGCAGGACGCACCGACATTCGTATTGTGCTGAACCCCGAAGCCATCATCCGAGGCAAGGTCGTGGACGAGGACAGCGGCAAAGGCGTGCCCGGGGTCCGCCTGCTCGCTCGTCCCGATATGGCATACGCCAACTATTCCTGTGTGCCTCCCGTGGTCTCCGGCTCGGACGGGACCTTCGTCTATTCAGGGCTGGCCGCCGGCGAGTATTCCCTTCAAGTTGTCTCGCCAAACTATGAAGCTGCCGAGTGGGTGGGGCACGATACCAAGGTCACCGTCGAGGTCGGACAAACGGTCGATGTCAACGTTCCCGTGGGCAAAGGGGGAATCATTGAAGTTACGATCCTGGATGCGACGACGCAACAGCCCATCGAGAACGCCCGCGCGCACGTCTCGCAGCCAGCCAGCTTCGGCAGGCATCCTTGCTGGTATCAGTCGGTCTTGACCAACGCCGAAGGTGTCGCGCGTCTGCGCGTACCAACAGGCCAGTCCCAACTGCGGATGTGGGCCGATGCGTACGAGTACTTTACCGACCCCGACCCTGCGGTGGTAGCCAAGGGCCAGGTCCTCCGGCGCGAAGCATCGCTGGTCCCGTATCCGGCGGTCACAGGGACCGTCCGCGATCCGAGCGGAGCGCCCGCCGCTGGCGTGATCGTCGCCTCCAAACCAGTCTGTGAGGAGGATGTGCGTACCGACAAGCAGGGGCGCTTCAGGGTCTGTTGGCGTCCGAGCGGCAACATTCGAGACGTGCTGATCCTGGCTCGCGATCCACAGCGCGATCTGGCCGGGCTGGCAGAGGTGAACGACCAAGCCCAGGCGGTTGACGTGGCGCTAGCCCCTGCCTTCGTGGTGCGCGGGCGCATTGCGGACCCGAACGGCCAGCCGATACCCCTGGCGACGGTTTCTCTGTGGGCGTTCATGCCGGGTTGGCGCACGAGCGCCGCGCCGGATGTACTTACTGATGCCAACGGCCTTTATGAGATTCGTGCGGTTCCCGCTCCTACCGAGGATTTCCGGTACCGCATGGGCATAAGCGCCGAGGGTTTCGGCCCGGTCGAACAGAGAGACCTGCCATTCGACGCCGCCCACGATAGGCAGGTTGAGATCCAGCCTACCGTGCTGATGCCGGCGGACAAGTCCATCTCCGGCGTGGTCGTCGATGCCAACGGGACCCCAGTTGCGGGGGTTCCGATATTTGTCACAGGGCCTCGCGGCAGCGATACGGCCGGCCAGCCGCGACATCAAACCTCCAGCGACGAACAGGGCAGGTTCGCCGTCGAAGGCGTCTGCGCCGGTCCCCTGCGCATCCAGGCCAGCTACAGCAGCAGTCCCGGCGGCGCCGGCTTCCTCGACGCCGAAGGAGGCGACCGTGACGTCGAGGTTATCCTGGGCCGCGAAGGCGTCCACTCTCGCCTGCGCCCGTTGTTGGGCAAGCCCTTGCCCGACTGGAAAGACCTGATCGACCTCGACGCCGAGCAGACGCAAGGCAAGCCGATCCTCGTCTGTTTCTTCGACTTCCAGCAGCGCCCTTCGCGAAACACCCTCCTGCAATTGGCCGGACAGGCCGACGCGCTGAAACAGAAAGGCGTCATCGTAGTCGCTGTGCAGGCTTCTGACGTGGATGCCGATGCGCTGTCCGAATGGATCGAGCAGAGCGACATCACACTGCCCGTCGGACGGATTCGCACTGACGTGGACGCGACTCGCCTGGCGTGGGGCATCAAGTCGCTACCTTGGCTGATTTCGGCAGACTTGAACCACGTCGTTAGGGCGGAAGGCTTCGCAGTGGGGGACCTTGAGACTCAAATTCGTCAAATGGGAGAAACGCAATGAAGACCAGAGCGGGAGAGTTCATCGGTATCGTATTGATCGCCTGCGTGGCGGCGCAGAGCGTCGCCGCCGCAGCCGGGAAGCTGCCCATCAGCGGACAGGTGGTTGATTACCTGGCGCGGCCGGTGGAAGGCGCCGAGGTGACCGTCTACCAGAGCGAGCGGCGCTACGACGACTACTTCGCCAGATCGATCGCGCCGGTTGTCCGTACAGATGCGAATGGGCGTTTCGAGTTGGAGGCCGATTGCACGTCTCAATACGACACGTTCATCGTGGCGCGCAAGGAGGGTCTGGCGCTGGCCTGGGACGGGCTGAACTATGGCTCCAACACGCTGGAAAGGGGCCACTTCCTTCTGGTGCTGGAGAAGCCCTGCACGCTCGAAGGGATGGTGGTGGACGCTAACGGCGCGCCGGTGACGGGCGCGAAGGTGCAGGCGGTGCCGAAGACAAGCTACCTGTCGCGCCTGGAGCAGCGCCCCATCTACGGTCCGGCCGAGTGGTTCACCGTCCAGACCGACGAGAAGGGCGTGTTTCGCTTCGGCGCCTTCTCCGCCGACGTCAGCGCCGACTTCCGCATCCAGGCGCCTGGCTGGAACTGCACCTATGCGTTCACGACGCACTATCAGAACTGCTGCGGGTTCGAGACGGACCGCTCGGACATCAGGCTTGTCATGCCACAAGAGCGTCAGGTGCAGGGTCGTGCTGTGAAGGCGGAGACCGGCCAGGGTGTCGAGAACGTGGAACTGGTCATCGCGACTCGACGAGACAGAGAGGATGTCTCCAATCGCTACCTGGCCCAGACCTTGGTGACCGGTGCCGACGGCGCTTTCATCTGTGCCGGCTTGCCCGAGGGCGCGCACCGAATCAGTGTCGCCGCGGACGGGACCAAGACGCCTCAGTGGATCGCTGAGCCGGTCGATGTGACCGTTGTCGGCAATCGAGCCGTCGAGAACGTACACGTGTCCCTGGGCCGAGGAGGGCTCATCCAGGCGATCGTGCGCGAGCGTGACACGAACCGTCCATTGAGCGGGATTCGTGTTACCGCGGCGGGCACATACGCCGTGACAGACGACAAGGGCCGCGCGAGCATCCGCGCGCCGGCCGGCGAGCACGGCGCCTATTGCGGCGGCGGAGCTTACCAATGGTGGAATAGCGGCGAGCCGATCGTTGTCGAGACCGGTCAGGTGACGCCTCTGCAGATCGTGCTCGATCCGTCGGCGCGCCTTCAGGGCACGGTGACTGACCCGCAGGGCCGGCCGGTTGAAGACGCGCTGATCGCCGTGCTGCCCTATGGCGACCGGGTCTATACCGACCGCGCCGGGCGCTTCATTGCCAACTACGAGCACGAGCGCGCCGGTGAGGGCCTTTGGGTGTTCGCCCGCGCGCGGACGCGCGCCTTGGCGGCGGTGACGCACGTGACACGCCTGCAGGAGCCGGTCGCATTGTCCCTCGGTCCGGCTGCGACGGTGATCGGCAGAGCCACCGATCCGAACGGCAACGGCATTCCCGCGGCCAGAGCCATGCTGCACGTCCTGCTGAGACTCGACATGGGGAATTACCAGTGCTCGATTGGGGAGGAGGTCCTCGCCGATGCGCAGGGTCGTTTCGAATTCAAGGCGGTCCCGCCGGCGCAGGAGCCATTTGACTACTCCATCTCGATGTGCGCGACGGATTTCGCTCCCGGAGGCATGCGAGAATTCACCTTCGCGGAAGAAGCCGGTGCGACTGCAAACGTCGGACCCATCGAGTTGGCCCACGCGGATATGTCCATCTCGGGTGTTGTCGTCGATGCCAACGGCATGCCAGCGCCGCGCGTGATTCTGATGCTAAACGGCAGAGACGGCGCCCTGCAGCCGCGCAAGAGCACCGCGACCGACGAGCAGGGCCGATTTCGGATAACTCGTATCGCCAAAGGTCCGATCCACCTCCAGGTGAATTTCTCCAGCAGTCCCGGCGGTATGGGCACGGTGCGCGCCGAGGCGGGCGCCCAAGGCATCCGCGCGGTCCTGGGCCAGCGCGTCGTCCACGAGCCTTTCGCCTCATTGCTCGGCAAACCTCTGCCCGAGTGGACCGACCTCGGCCTGGACCCGCTCGAGGCGGATGCGCGGGACAAGATGATCCTGCTGTGCTTCTTCGACTTCCAGCAGCGCCCTTCGCGAAACGCGGTCCTGCAATTGGCCAGGCAAGCCGACGCCTTGGCCCAGCAAGGGGTGCTCGTCGTGGGGGTTCAAGCGCCCAAGGTCGAGCAGGCTGAACTCAATGCATGGGCCGAACAGAGCGATGTACCTTTCCCGCTGGTCCGGATCGCTGCCGACGCCGAGGCCACGCGGGCTCTATGGGGCGTCAAGTCGCTGCCTTGGCTGATTCTGACGGACTCGAATCACATCGTCACAGCGGAAGGGTTCGCGGTGGCGGAACTGGAAAAGCGACTGGCGACGATAGGGGAAAACCCATGAAACCGACCGTGCAAATGCGCAGCCTGACGTTGGCATTCTCGATTGTTCTCGTCCAGAGCCTCGTGACATCGGGCCAAGCGCACATAATTACCGGCAGGGTAGTCGACTACCTGGGGCGCCCGGTTCAAGGAGCCGAGGTGGCCCTCCACGAGAAGACGGGTCGTCATACCGCCGAAATGCGCGACGAGATCAGGATAACGGACCAGGACGGTCGATTTGCCTTTACCACCGACGTGAGCCTCAGTGTGCTCCGAGTCTATGTGATCGTCGCGCGCAAGGATGGCCTTGCCCTTGGCTGGGACCTGCTGGAGCATATCGACGACAATGTGATCGTTCTGGACCGGCTGTGTTCGGTCGGAGGCGTCGTGGTCGACGCAAATGACCGGCCCGTAGCGGGCGCGGTGGTGCGAGCTGCTCCGAAGAACAGCCAACTGAGACGGCTGGAGCAACTGCCGATCCTGGCGCCGCCGTCCTGGCTGACGACGCAGACAGATGACGACGGAAGGTTCCTCTTCGGCGTTTTCTCGGCGGAGGTCAGCACGGACTTCTGGGTGAAAGCCCCTGACCGGCAGCTCGTCTTTGAATACTCGCCGCACATGATGACCCTATGCGGATTCGAGGTCGGTCGGACGGACATCCGCTTGGTGTTGCCTCGGGAGAGTCCGGTGCAGGGGCAGGTGGTCGACGTCGACAGCGGCGCGCCGGTCGACGGTGCTCGCGTGCTTCTCGAACCGAAGGACCTTAACCCCGATGCGAACCCGTTCATTCCGCTCGCGACGACCACCGGGTCGGACGGCCGGTTCTCCTTTCAACGGGTTCCCCCCGGCCAACGGTACGTCGCCGTCTCCGCGCCGGACGAAACCGGCTTGGTCGACCGACGCGTGACGTTCGACGTCGGGGCTGGCGCGCCGGTGACGGAGGTAACGGCCGAGTTGCGCCGAGGCGGCACGATCGAAATCGTCGCCCGAGAAGAGCAGACCGGCGCGCCCATTGCCGGGCTACCCGTTCACTTCTGGCAGGCCGTCCAAACCGAACGATCCGACTTCTACAGGGACGCTCACACCGATGCCAACGGCGTTCTGAGAGTCCCGGTGCCGGTGGGAGAATGCGCCTTCAGCACCCGTTCGGATCGCTACATTCCGATGTTCTATGAAGGCGCGGCCACCGTGCTCCAGGGCCGGACGGTCGAGACTACCATTCTGCTCGAGGGCTACACAAGGGTATCGGGAACTGTGCTCGACGCGTCCGGACAATCTGTCCCAGACGCTGTCGTCACCGGCCTGGCGGTCGCGAGCGACTATTTCGCCAAGGGCTCGGCGCGCACGGATCGGGCCGGCAGGTTTGAGGTAAGCCTGCCGCCAGGCAATTTGCCTGGGGTCTGGGTCGCACGCCATTCGCCGCTAAATCTCGTCGGCCTGAGGATGGCAGAGCAGGCTGCCGAGCCGCTGTGCATCACCATGAACCCGGCCTGCCTGATCGCCGGACGGGTGGTCGATCCGAACGGCAACGGGATTCCTGCGGCGCGAGTGGGCCACGATGTGGTTATCCAGCAATTGCATGTCAGCATGCCGTACGCGCCCGACGTTGCGACCGATGCTGAAGGGCGATTCGAACTCAGGAGCATCGCCACCGGCCAAGCCGGGTTTTCCTATCGGCTCTCCGTCAGCGCCTGCGGCTATGGAAATTCGGGGCAGCGAGTCGCCGTACCGCGGGAGCCCGGCGCACGAATCGAGCTCGAGCCCATCGTGCTGGTTCCGGCCGACAGGTCTGTCACCGGCATTGTCGCAGATGCCAACGGAGCGCGCGCTGGCGGCGCCTTGGTCTCCGCATACGGCCGCAGTCAACTCTCACGGACCACGGTAAGCGATGCCGCCGGGCGTTTCACACTCCATCGCCTCTGCCAAGCGCCGGTGAGTATTCAAGGCAGCCTCTCCCGCCAGGCCGGCGGGACCGTGGAAGCCGAGGGCGGTGATCGCGACGTCAAGATCATCCTCGGCCAGCGTCGGGTGCACCAGAGGTACGCGTCACTAGAGGACAAACCACTGCCGCCCGGCGACGCTCTTGGCTTGAATTTCTCGCACGCGGATATTCGAGACGGCGCGATCCTCCTGTGTTTCTTCGACTTCCAGCAGCGTCCCTCGCGGAACGCTCTCCTGCAACTGGCCGGGCGAGCGGAGGCGTTGAAACAGAAAGGCGTCATCGTAGTCGGCGTGCAGGCTTCCGAGGTGGATGCTGACGCGCTGTCCGAGTGGGTGACGCAGAGCGACGTCGCGTTGCCCGTCGGGCGGATGCGCGGTGACATCGACGCGACGCGCCTGGCGTGGGGCGTCAAGTCCCTGCCTTGGTTGGTCCTTGCGGACAGGAAGCACGTCGTAAGGGCAGAGGGGTTCGCGTTGGATGAGCTTGAAGCCCACGTCAACAGGACAACGAGGGATTGACGGTGGGGTAGAAGCCTTTGTTGAGAGATGTGTTGATTTCACCAAGGAGTCTGTCATGCGAACGACAATCATAGTCTGTGTGTGGGTCCTCCTGGGTGCCTGGGTTTCATCCAGCGAAGCGTTGCCGGTGCTGGGACAAGTGGTGGACAGCAAGGCCCGACCGGTAGAGGGAGCAGAAGTGGCGGTGTACGAGTGGTATGCGATCGGCGGGTCTGCCTATGACGCCAAACTGGTCGCGCCCATCGTGAAGACCGACGCAACGGGGCGGTTCCAGCTCCAGGCGAACGTGTCGAACCAGTACGGTACCTTCATCGTGGCGCGCAAGCAGGGCTTGGCGCTGGCTTGGGACGGTCTCAACTACAGCCACAACACCAAGGGCAAAGGCCTTTTCCCGCTCGTCTTGGAGCCACCGTGCGCATTGACCGGCCAAGTTGTCGATTCAAAGGGTAGTCCCATCGTCGGCGCGCAGGTGCAGGCTCTGCCTGTAAACAGCTACCTGGATCGCCTCCGTCAGCGTTCGATCCTCGCGCCCAAGGAATGGTTCACCACGACCACCGACGCGCAAGGGCAGTTCCGTTTTGCCGCATTCGCGGCCGATGTCAGTATGTCGTACCGCGTCAAGCTCCCCGGCCAGGACACCATCCAGGTGCTGCGCCTGCACGAGCAGGCGTCATGTGGCTTCGAGGTGTGGCGTTCCGACATCCGGCTGCAACTGCCCGTCCTCGGTGCGATCGAAGGACGCGTTGTGGATGAGCAGGGTCAACCGGTCAGCGGTGTAGACCTGATGATCTCTCCCAATCGTTCCGAAGCCGATGTCACCCGCTCGTATCTCGCGCGCAAGACTACCTCAGATCGGAACGGAGCGTTCGCTTTCGCGGGCATTCCCGAAGGGGAGGGCCAAATCGAGGTACTCGCGCCTGAGGAAGGGCCCGGTCTCTGGGTGGGCAAGCTGATGGAAGTGTCGGTGAAGGCCGGTCCGGCGGCGACGGAGGCCACCATCCACGTGGTCAAGGGAGGCGTCCTGGAAGTGACCGTCCTGAGCGCACAAGCCCGGCGTCCGGTGCCGGGCGCCAGGGTGAGCCTTTATGCACGTGACTGGTGGCGCGACAAGCCGGCGCGCACGGATGCCAAAGGCATCGCACGCGTCCGGGCGCCGGCAGGTGAGTATGACGTTTACGTAACGGCAGACCAGTTTGTCGGCTACCAAAGCAAGGAGCAGGTTGCGGCGGGGCAGACGGTGCGCTATGAGGCGTTGCTTTCGCTTCCGCCGACAGCCTACGGTCGCGTGCTCGGCCCCGGCGGCGAGCCGGTCAGAGATGCGGTGGTTTCCGTCCATCCCTTTGGCGATCATGCGTACAGTGACAGCAACGGCAGGTTCGAGGCGGCCTGTGACGAGCAGCACGCCGCCAACGGCGGATTTGCGGTGGCTCGGGATGTCGGTGTCGGCTCGGCCGTGGCGATGCGCGTGACAGACTGGTCCCGGCCGATTGACCTCAGGCTCGCGCCGGCGTGGACTCTGACCGGCAAGGTGGTCGGCCCCGACGGCGCCGGTATACCCGCCGCACGAGTGTCCCTGTGCCTGAGTACGCAAAACTGCCTGAGCCAACTAGGTGTCGAGCTCTTGACTGACGCGCAGGGCCGATTCGAGATGAAGGCCATCCCGCCGGTCCAGGACGGTTTCATGTATCGCCTTTCCGTCGCCGCGGCAGGCTACGGCCCGAGGGAGTACCTGCGGATCTCTCCCAGTGGGGCGCCGGGAACAGTCGTGGACGTCGGCGAGACGGAACTGCCCTTGGCCGATCAGTCCGTCTCCGGTGTTGTGGTGGACCCCAACGGAGTGCCTGCGGCTCACGTGCCGATCTTCGTGAACGGCTTGCCCAGAGTCAGCCAGCCTTCCAAGGCAACCGCCACCAACGAACGAGGCGAGTTTGCACTGACGCGTCTGTGCAGGGGACCGATTCGCATTCAAGCCAACTTCGGGTCCAGTCCCGGCGGCGCGGGCTTCATCAAAGCCGAATTGCCGGCCCGGAACCTCAAGATCATCCTGGGCCAGCAACTCGTTCACGAGCCCGAAGTCACGCTTGCAGGAAAGCCTCTGCCCGATCTCAAGGAGTTGGGCCTGTCATCCGCAGAGACAGACGGGAAACCGGTTCTTGTCTGCTTCTTCGACATGCAACAGCGGCCGTCACGGCAGGCTCTTCTCCAATTGGCCGGGCAAGCCGATACTCTGACGCAAAAGGGCATTGTCGTAGCTGCAGTACAGGCATCCGTCGTCGCTCAGGCTGAGCTCGACAAGTGGGTCAGGGACAGCAACGTGCCTTTCCGCATCGGCATGGTTGGAGCGAACGCGCAAGAGACCCGCTTGACGTGGGGCATCATGTCGTTGCCTTGGCTGATCCTGGCGGACAGAAGCCATCTCGTCCGAGCGGAAGGGTTCGCGCTGGGTGAGCTGGAAAACCAACTAGCGACGACAGGAGAGAGTCCATGAAGTCGACCACGCGGATACGAATCCTGGCGATCGTGTTTTTGATCGTTCTGACGCCAAGCCTCGTGACGTGGGGTGAAGTCCGTACGATCACCGGCAGGGTGGTCAATTGCCAGGCCCGGCCGGTTGCAGACGCTGAGGTCGCGGTTTTTGAGCGGGTCTACGACTACGCGTCGACCGACGACACCGGTGTGCTGCGCGACGAGATCAGGCGGACCGACAACGAGGGGCGATTCGTTCTTACGGCGGATGTGACCTTCAGCGCGATCGGCATGTATTTGATCGTGGCTCGCAAGGATGGGTACGCGCTGGGCTGGGACGGGCTGGGCCGACCGTACGATAACGTGATCGTCCTGGAGCAGCCGTCTGTGCTGGCAGGCGTGTTGTTGGACAGCGAGGACCGGCCTGTGGCGGGAGCGACGGTGCGCGCTGCGCCCAAGAGCAGCTACCTGGAGCGGCTCGACCAGACGCCGGTCCTGGCGCCGCAATCGTGGTTGACTACGCAGACGAATGAGCAAGGAGCGTTCCGCTTCGACCGTTTCTCCGCTGACGTCAGCACGGATTTCTGGGTCGAGGCGCCTGGCTGGGCTCAGGTCTATCAGTTCACCACCCAGAGGATGTCTGCGTGTGGTTTCGAGGTCGGCCGCACCGATATCCGCCTGGTCCTGCCACGAGAAGTCCCACTGCAAGGACAGGTCATCGACGCTGACAGCGGCGCGTCGATCGCCGGAGCGCGTGTGCTGCTCCACCCCAAGAGCATCGATCACGACAAGAATCCATTCACTCCCGTCGTGACCACCTCGGGACAAGATGGGCGTTTTGCGTTCAAAGGTGTCCCACCGGGCGAGCGCTATGTCAAGGTTTCGGCGCCGCCGGAGACAGGGCTGGTCGACAGGCGCGTGACATTCGACGTGCGCGCCGGCGCGGAGCCCACGAAAGTGACCGCAGAGCTTCGCAGAGGTGGCACGATCGAAATCGTCGCGCAGGAACAGGAAACGGGCGAGCCGATTGCCGGACTGCCGGTTCAGTTCTGGCAGGCGGTCCAAAACGAATCATCCGACTTCTACACGTCTGCCCGTACCGACGCTAATGGCTTGCTACGCATCCAGGCGCCTCTGGGCGAGTGCGCTTTGAGCACGCGTACGGACAGCTACTCGCCGATGTTCTACGACAGCCAGGTCATGGTTGCCCAGGGACAGACGGTCAGAGCCGAGATTGTTCTGGATCGTTACGCTCGCGTTTCAGGTGTGGCGCTCGACGAGGCGGGCCAGCCCGTCGGCGGTGCCGAAATCGGCGGTGCCCTAGCACCGACAGATCAAGCCGGCAGGTTCGAGGCGCGGCGTCCTTCCGACGATCGTGCCGTTGTCTGGGTGGCTCGTCACCCAGAGCGGAACCTCGCGGCCGTGGTCAATCCCGCCGACCTTGGACCGTCGCCACGAATGGTGCTGAATCCTGCCTTGTCGGTCTGCGGGACGGTGACCGACCCCAACGGCAAGGGGATCCCCGCCGCACGCGTGGCGCTCTACCTGAACACGCCGGGTGCTCTGATGCCTTATGCACCGGACGTCACGACCGACTCTCAAGGGCGCTTTGAGGTTAGCGCAGTCGCGCCGGAGCAGGAGGGTTTCAACTACCGGCTCTCGGTCGATGCCTCCGGATTCGGCGGCTGGCGGTACCGGAGAATCTCCGTCACGCCGCAGCCTGACCGGCGTGCCCAGATCGAGCCGGTCGTACTGCCGCCGGCTGATCGGTCGGTCTCGGGCATCGTGGTCGATGCTAACGGCAGCCCCGTTGCCGGCGTGCCGATCCATGCACGCGGCACGGACCAGCCATCTCGATCCACCGCGACCGACAGCGCCGGACGGTTTGTCGTCAGACGCGTCTGCCAAGGACCGCTGCGAATCCAGGCCAGCTACGACAATTGGCCCGGCGGCGCCGGCCACCTGCGCGCCGAAGGCGGCGACCAGGACGTGACGATCATCCTGGGCCAGGAGCGCGTGCACACGGACTACGCATCCCTGGAGGGAAAGCCGCTGCCCGATGGCAACGAGATTGGCCTGGACTTGTCACGGACAGACCTGCGCGACCGGGCGATCCTCTTGTGCTTCTTCGACTTCCAGCAGCGTCCTTCGCGGGCCGCGTTTCTGCAACTCGCCAGACAAGCGGACGCGCTGAAGCAGAAAGACGTCGTTGTGATGGCCGTACAAACCTCAGAAGTTGAAGACGACGCGCTGGCCGGCTGGATCGAGCAGAGCGAGGTCACCCTTCCTATCGAGCGCATTCGTCGTGACGTGAACGCAACCCGCCTCGCCTGGGGCGTCAAGTCCTTGCCTTGGCTGATCCTGGCGGATCGTGAACGTGTCGTCCGTGCGGAAGGATTCCCTCTCAGCGAGCTTGACGACAAGATCGAGGCCATGACAGGAAAGGAGTCGCGATGAGCGAGGGTGCCGAGAGACGCAGAGGACTTGCGTTCGTCGCAATTGTCACGGCCGTCGTGACGGTTCTCGGGGCCTCCGCGCCGGCAGGGACGGAAACGAAGGTATTGCACTTTCCGAACGACCGCTCGCTCGGTGAGCTTTTCGTTCGGGAGGCCGACGCCGCCGATGCCTCGGTTTCGTGGTGGTGGGGTCAGCTCATGGGTTGGCGATACCTGGGCGAGGCAACGGGGGACATTCGCGTACCGGCGGGCCAGCCGTTGGCGCTGGCGGTCGGTCCGGACGGCTGGAAGGACCTCGCGCCGCTGGCTCAGTTGCGTGACGATGACCTCGATGCGCTGGTCATTCGACGCACCAGCTACCGTAGCGTCACGCCGGACGACCGGTGCGTGCCGCATATTTGTGGACTGGGCGGGCTTAGGACACTGGTCCTCGAGCACGCTGGCATCAGCGATGAGGGTCTCAAGTCGCTAACGAGCTTGGCGTCACTGGAGCGGCTGTCGGTTGTGTCTGACTTTCTCGGCGACGCTGGTCTGGCGCACATTGCGGAAGTCGCGTCGCTCAGAGGTCTGCGGTTCTACGGTCCGAAGGTCACGCCCACCGGCCCAGCGCACTTGGCCAAGCTGACTTTGCTGGAAGAGCTGTTTCCCGACCAAGCCAGCGCGCACGATGACAGCCTGGCCGTCTTCGCAAAGCTGCCAAGGCTCCACTACCTGCTGCTCTCCGGCGGCGGGTACAGCCAGGCGGGACTGATGCATCTGAAGGGTCTGACCTCTCTCAAGAGGCTGGAGTTCGTCGATCCGCCGGTCTCGCCGGAGTGGGTAGCGGCGCTGGCGCAATTGACTCAGATCGAAGACCTGGCCGTTCGGAACGCCGTCCTCGACGACCGGCACGTCGCGTCGCTCGAATCGCTGTGGTCACTGCGCAGGCTGTTGCTCCAACCCGACTTCCAGCAAATGGGAGACGACCTGGGCGACACGGGCCTCGCCCATCTGGCGCAGATCGAGTCTCTGGAATCACTGGAGCTGCGCCATGGCAATTTCACGGACGAGGGCTTGGAGCAGTTGTGCCGACTGCGCGGCCTGCGGAGCCTGGTCGTTCCCAATTGTCACCGTTTCACCGCCTCAGGGCTGATCCATCTGACCGCATTGGAGCATCTCGAGCAGCTCAGCGTAGGCAGCCGAGGCTTCACTGAGGACGCTCTGGCCGTGATCGGCCAACTGACCAGCCTCAGGGACCTGACCCTTTTCAGTGGACAGCAGATAACGAACGAGGGACTGGCCCGATTGCGTGGGCTCAGCGAGCTGACTAGGCTGGAGGTATGGGCGCCCAAGGTTACGACCTACGGCGTTAACCACCTCGCGGCGTTGTCCAACCTGGCCGAGTTGGATATCACCGGCGGGTATGCGCGAGAGATTGCGGCCGACGATTCCATTCTGCGGATCGGTACGTTGACCGGGCTCCGACGCCTGCGCGTGCCCGTGTTTCGCGATGAAGACCTTGCCTGCCTGGCGGCGCTTCAGGACCTTCGGTGGCTGGAGATCGCCAATCAGGGGACGCTGACCGACACCGGCTTAGCCCATTTGCAGCATCTGACCGGCCTCAATCGACTTGAAGTACACAACGCCAACCTGACCGACGACGGACTGCAATACCTTGCCTCCATGAGCAGGCTGAACTACCTGACTATCAGCGGCGACTTCCAAGGGCGCGGCCTGCGCCACCTCGAAGGTCTCAAGGGGCTGAGAACCGTGCGCATCCTCTCCGCGCACAAGGTCGATCCCGACGCGGTACTGCGCCTGCAAGGTGCACTGCCAAGCGATGCGCGGATTCAACGTCAAATCGCAAAACCGCCCCAGCCGAGGATGCCTCGATTGCAGGTCGGCCGCAAGCTGCTCGACTTCGAGAACATCAGGATCGACTTCTCTGCCGACGAGAACGAGGGCAAGGCAATCTTGCTTTGCTTCTTCGACATGCAGCAGCGACCGTCGCGCAATACCATGCAGGAGTTGGCATGTCGGTCCGAAGCGCTGAGCCGCAAGAATGTCGCCGTCATCGCAGTGCAGGCCACCGAGGTGGGCCGCCAGGCGCTTGACGAGTGGATCGAGCAGAACAGCATCGCCTTTCCCGTAGGCACGATCTCTGACAGCCTCGATGCGACTCGTCTCGCCTGGGGTGCCAAGTCGCTACCTTGGCTGATCCTGACGGACGCGCAGCATATCGTCCGTGCGGAGGGGTTCGGCCTTGATGCGCTCGATGAAGAAGTTGCGCGGTTGTCCAGAGACGGAGACTGATAGGATGAGGAAGTACCTCTCAGTCGTTTTGCTTCTGGTATGGATGCCATACAGTCCGGCACGCAGCGAGGAGCAAGCATCGAGTTCGGTACCAGGGCGCGTCGTCGGCACGTTCGGTATGACCTGGCATCCCGGCGGGGCCGACAAACAGCAGGGCATTCCCGTCGCGCCGGGCTGCTTCCGGGTCCATCACATCGAGACCGAGCCGAGAGTCCCCGAGGGGTTGGAGGGTTTGTCCGGCGCGAGCGTCGAATATGGGCGGGCCGGGTTTTCAGATTCGGTGCGGACGACGTTCTTCTGCGGCCTGAGGAAATCCTCCGCAGAACTCGTAGGCTTCGATGAGTTTTTCATCGATCTGAATCGCGACGGTCGGATCGAAGAGGACGAGATTCTCAAGGGAGAAAACCGCAGCAGCACGATGGGCCCCGAGGTCACAGACTGCTACTACGGTCCGGTCGAATTGCCTCTGGTTGGACAGGACAGGCCGCGCGTGCATCGGGTCTTTTCCTGGTATCACATGCTCGGCGCCTCCAACCCTGGCGAGCTGTATCTGAATTCGCACTGTTACCTGTCCGGCCGGATCAAGCTGGGCGACGAGGAACTGGAAGCGGTATTGATCGACTACAACTGCGACGGTCGCTACAGCGCCGGCCATACGGACCTCCAATGGATCGGCACGCTGGGCCGGCGCGAGCAGGATTACGATCTGATCGGATGGGACGCCGACGGCAGCGGCCAGATCGATAGATTTGAGATGGAATTCATCGGCGGCTGCACGGTTTTCAAGGGCAAGGCATACCGCATCGATTGCTCCCCTGACGGCCGGACCGTAACGGTTCGCGCGCTCGACGTGCCGATGGGCCACCTTCGCATGCCGGCCGACAGAGCCTATGTGAAGCTGGTCGGCGAGCTCGGTCCGATCAAGCTCCTTACCTTCGACGGGACCATGCCTCTTCCCGCCGGGACGTACTGGGTGGACTACGCCAGCATCGAAGAGCCGAATGCCGAGGGAGGTTTCGTCACCACCTCGAAATCCGGGCAGTATTTCGAAGCTCCCTGGGAGATTCGTCCCGACGCGACCAGGACGATCGAACGCCGTGAGCTGATCGTGACAGCACAGGACCGCCAGCGATTCCAGGCCAGGCTCCGAGCCCTGAGGGAGCCGCCCAGGCAGTCCCTCCTGTACCAACCGCTCGGCAACCTGGAAGAATTCGGTCTCCGACTCGACCGCGATGCCCTTGACCGAAAGCGGGTCCTGCTGTGCTTCTTCGACTTCCAGCAGCGACCGTCGCGGAACTGCCTCCTGCAACTGAACGAACTGAGCGACGAAAACGCTGCTATCGTGGCTGTCCAGGCGTCGAGGATCGAACGTGGGACACTCGATGAGTGGATCGAGGAGAACGGCATCCGCGTCCGCATCGGGATGATCGAAGCCGACGAGAAGCAGACGCGCGTCAAGTGGGGCATCGAGTCATTGCCGTGGCTGATCCTGACGAACGAAGAGCATATTGTGACCGCCGAAGGTTTCGCCGTGGCGGATCTCGAAGATCAGCTCGCACAATAGCAGGAGAGGAGCAATGAACGTCAAGCAGAGGCGGTTGGATTGGACGGTCCTGATTGTCTGTACCGTCGGCACGCTGTGTTCGACTATCCGTTCTGCAGAGCAGACACCTCAGGACGTACTTGACCGCTGGCGTGCCGGCCAGAAGGCGTTTGAGCGGATGGTCTGGCGGGTTGAAGTGCGATCACAAGGGCGGCAACCGAGTGAAGCGGCTGCGACATTCTCCGGCGCGACAAATGAATTCCGCGCCGACGGGAAGCGGTTTGACCTGTTGGTATGGCGCCATGCCAAACTTGAGCGTCCGGATGTGGAGATGACGCCTCGTGGAAGAGCGGATATGCGCCGCCTTTGGGATGGCCGGCGGTACTACCTCATAGAGCCATCAGTTCGTTTTTCTGATCGTGCTCAACCCGGCTATGTTCGCGTCGACGTGAAGGCCGATCGCAACACAGAAGGGTACTTCTGCGGGATGCCTCTGCTGGGCGTCTTCGGAGGCGATAGAGAGGCCTTTGACACGACCCTGTCCACGGCGCAGACGCTGACACTCCGACAGGCCAAGGAAGAGACCGGCGGCGCCCTGTGCTACGTCATCGATGCCGAGACGTCCAGCGGCCGCTACAACGTGTGGATCGATCCGACGCGGGGATACCACATCGTGCGGGCCCAAGTCCGCAAGACCGACGACGACCTCTACAATGGCAAGCCGCTAAACAAATATCGTTCGCAGACTCTTGCTGCCGCCAGATTGCCCGCCGGTGTCACTGTAAGGTCGCTCCCGGAGTTGGTTTCGTATACGTTCACCCTCACCTCGGCGACGTATGAAGAGCGTGACGGCGTGTGGGTGCCGATGGCGTGTCAGTATGAGGATGTCCTTGAGGATGAAGCCGGCAAGACCTGGACCCAGGCGTCTCTCAAGACGCTGGAAATGGACTGTGACCCGGATTTCACAGCCAGCGATGCCTTCAAGCCGGATGTGCCGGATGGAACGATGGCGCTTGTCCCAGGGGGCGGACAGCCATTGACCTGGAAGGACGGAAAGGTGGTGGACAGCTATGGTTATGAGGTGGACCCCGAGCACCTGGGGCCACCCTCGCTCGTGGGCAAGACCTTGCCGTCACTGGAGGCATTCGGCGTCGGGCTTGACGCTGAGTTGGTCCAAGGCAAGAGGCTGCTCGTGTGTTTCTGGAGCGTCAACCAAAGGCCGAGCCGCATCTGTGTGCAGACTCTGAACGCGAGGGCCCGGACCTTGGCGGAGAGGAACGTGGACATCGTCCTGGTCCACGCCGAGCCTGCCGTTGCGGAGACACTGACGTCCTGGCTCGAGCAGAAACAGATTCAACCCCCGGTGGGGACCAACCGAGCCGATATGCCCGCGCTGGCCCACACGTGGGGCGTTAAGTCGCTGCCTTGGCTGATCTTGACGGACAAGATGCACAATGTGGTGGCGGAGGGATTTGGGCTCAGCGAGCTGGAAGGGAAGATGGATGAAGCGGCCGGCGAGTGACATGCAATTGACAACTCAAGACCACTGGCCGTCGGCGAAGACCGATTGGCTGTCTGGGGAAAGGAAGGTGCGATGAAGGTCAACGTATGGTGCGTTTATGTGTTCCTGGTGATGAGTGTCACGGCCCAGGCTCTGGAAGAGATTCACGGGACCGTACGTGACCCCAATGGAGTGCCATTGGAAGGCGTCAAGATTCAGGTGGTTCTGGGCGGCCGGGAGGTCGTGAAGACAGATCAGGATGGTTCGTACACGATCGCCTATAATCCCCGGTTTCTGGGCGAAGACGGTCCGGCCATTCACATCGTCGCCCAGGATCGCTTACGGAATCTGGCTGTCGCGTTGCCTGTGAATCCGGAAAGCGACACTCAGGATTTGGTCTTGAGACCCGCGTTGACCATTGCCGGCCGCGTCGCGGATGCGAACGATCGAGGTATCGCCAATGCGCAGATCCGTGTGACGTACTGGATGACAAGTTGGGGAACGACCATGGACCCATCCGGCCCACAGCCGGCGACTGACGCTCAAGGGCGATTCGAGATCACGGCCCTGCCGACGGGGAGTCGCTATTCGTTGGCGGTTACAGCCGAGGGATACGGCCGGACGAATCTGAGTGTCGATGCCTCGGAGACTGTCGATCGTCGCCTCGACGTGGGTCGGATGACGCTGGCCGCAGCGAATCGGATCGTTTCGGGTCAGGTGGTGGATTCGGAAGGCAGGCCTCTTGAAGGCATCCGGCTGCGTATCTACGGCGAGGGGCAACCTGATGGCCAGACGACCACCGATGACGAGGGGCGTTTCACGCTCAATGTCTGTGAGGGAGCCGTCGGATTCATGGCCGAAGGGCGTTTGGACGAGCGGGAAGTGTCCTGCCGCGCCACGACCATGGCTGGTACGATGGATGTACGACTGGTTGTGACTCCGGGACGCCGGTCGGCCCATCGATACATACGCTCCAAGCCGGCCGATGAGATCCTGACTACCGGCAAGTTCGTGGCCGGGCGCGCCGTGGACGAATCAGGCCAACCTGTAGCCGGTGTGCCGGTCAACGTCAACGCCATTCGCCGCGAACGCGAACCGGGGAGATTCTCCTGGACCTATTCCAACTACAACACCCTGGGTGACATTACCGATCGAGAAGGGCGTTTCATTATTGAGGTGGAAGAAGATGCGGCCTACTGTCTGCTCTTTTCCCCGGTGCATCAGGCCGCACTCATGGTGTACGATCTGCCCATGGGAACGAAAGACTACGAAGTGATCCTGCCGGAAGGCGGCACCGTGACCGGTCGTCTGGTACGTCTGCAAAACGGCCAGAAAGTCCCTGTTGCCGATACCGAGGTCAGGATCGCCCAGACGAGTCGAGCATCCTATTCTCACTTGGGCTTCGACCAGGACCGAACCACCAAGACCGATGCGCAGGGACGATTTCGATTCGAGCACCTGCGCAGGCTGTACCGCTCCGATCGATACACCGGCGAGCAGAGTACTCGCATCTGGGAGGTAAGCAGCCTGGGGCTCACGCAGACGGTTGGCTTCTTTGACGACGCCGAGACGGTGGACATCGAACTGGTTGTCAAACCCAAGCTGGAGGACGCGACCCCGCTCAAGGGCAAGCCCTTGCCGGCCTGGGAGACGCTCGGTATCTCGGTCGAGACGGAACCGCTCGTCAACAAGCGAGTCCTGGTGTGTTTCTTCGATTACGAGCAGCGTCTTGGTCGTCGCGGCGTGTCACAGTTGGCGCGCCAGGTCGAGACGCTGGCTGTCGCGGATGTGGCCGTCGTGGCTGTGGATGTGTCCTCGGCGGATGTAAACGCGCTGCAAGCATGGGCTGACGATCTGCCTGTGTCCTTGATGAGACAGATGACCACCGATCGAGACGAAGCTCGCTTCAACTGGAACGTTCAGTCGCTGCCCTGGCTGATCCTGACGGATGCGGAACATGCCGTGGTGGCAGAAGGGTTTTCGGTTGAGGAACTGGGCGCGCATTTGGCGCAGATGAGACTGCCATAGACGGACAGGTCTACTTGGAGAAGAGAAAGGACGGCGTGCCATGCGGAGAACGATTGTGGTCAGTTGTGCCACTTTGCTTTGGACTGGTGCGTGCTTTGGCCGGACAGTCATGGTCACGGGAAGGGTGGTTGACTACCTCGCCCGACCGGCGGTTCAGGCGGAGGTAGCGGTCGTGGAAAACGGTCAAGATACGGCCACCGAGCTCCAGTGTGCCAGAATCTGTGCGCCTATCGGGCGAACGGACGCACAGGGTCTGTTCGAGGTCCAGGCGCAGATCGAGTCCATGCGCAATGTGTTCGTCGTCGTCAGGAAAGCGGGCCTGGCGCTGGCCTGGGATCGGGCGCCGCTACAGGCGAGCAACGCCGACCGCGTTCGTTTCCAGTTGGTCATGGAGCAGCCGGCGTCGATCTCAGGCAAGGTGCTGGATATATCGGGCCGGGCCGTGGCGCAGGCGAAGCTGCGCGCGGTGCCGACGTCAGCCTATCTGTCGCGATTGAGCCAGAGCCCGATCTCGCAGCCCGAGGCCTGGCTCTCGACTCAGACCGACGCGGATGGCTGCTTCCGGTTCGATGGGTTCTCTGCAGATATGAGTTGTGATTTCTGGGTCCAGGCCCAGGACCGTCCTTGCGCGTACGTATTCACGACGAATTATCTGAATGGCTTTGGCTATCCTGTGGGCCGTTCTGACGTCATGCTCACACTGCACAACGAGCGACTGGTTCGCGGCCGTGTCGTGGAGCAGGGCACCGGCGCGCCGGTTGCCGGCGTGGAGCTGGAGATTTCTCGTCCGCGCGAGCGCGGCCAGAGGGAGGATATCAAGGACCTGTACCTGCCGTACAAGGTCCGTTCGGATGCCGATGGGCGGTTCTCATTCCCAGGCGTCCCGGACGGTGACCACCAGATCGATCTCGTGCGGCCCCAGAGTGAACTGGCGAAGTGGGTGGCCGAGCCCATCGGAGTCCTGCTTGGACCCGACCATGCCGCCGATGACGTGACGTTCGAAGTGGATAGAGGCGGCTTGGTCGAGCTACTCGTTCGCAACGCGCAGACGCGGGAACCCGTGGGCGGGGTCGTGGTGTCCCTGGGTGGTCTGTCCCTCTCCGATCTGCCACGCACTGACAGCAAGGGTATCGCGCGTGTGCGTCTGCGCCCTGGCCAGGCGCGCGCCTTGATCTCGTCAGGTATCAGCCCGAATGATGAATACCGCAGTTGGGGGTTGCGAGGCCCCAGCGAGGCGTTTGTGGTTGAACGGGGAGAGACGACCCGGCTGGACGTGGACTTGGAGCCGGCCACCAAGCTGCGCGGGATGGTGGTGGACCCGGAAGGCAAACCAGTGCCTGGGGCCACCGTCAGCATGCATCCCCTCAGCACCGGCAGTCGGATCATCTCCAACATAGGCGACGAGCTTAGCGCCGACGCGCAGGGTCGCTTCGAGGCTCCCTGCGGCGACGCGGACCCAAGAGGATGGCATGTGACCGCCTGCTGCGAAGAGCGAGATTGGGTCGGCTTGGCGGACGTTGACGCTGCGGATGAGCCGGTGCAGATCAGACTCGGCCCGGGTGTGACGGTCAAGGGGACCGTCACCAACGAGGAGGGGATCGGGATTCCCGCCGCGCGCGTGGCGGTGATGGTTCAGCCTAGCGGCGCGGTGTCCAGCATCACGATAGAGACGCTGTGCGATGCTCGCGGCGCCTTCTCCCTTGCAGGTATATTGCCGCCGGACGAAGCGACGACGTGCAGACTGAGTGCCGATGCTGCCGGCTATGGTCCGAAGTCATACGTGGAAATCGAGGTGCCCAACAGACCGGAAGCGGTGACCGACTTGGGCGCGATCGTGTTGATTGCGGCCAACGAATCGCTGGCCGGGATCGCGGTGGATGCCAACGACGCGCCGGTGCCCAACGTCCCGGTTTTCCTGCACGGCGGCTCGCGCGAGATCACCCAGCCCGACAGGCGAACCGCGACCGACGGAAACGGCCGCTTCCGTTTCGAGCGTATCTGCCGGGGCCCCGTTCGCCTCCAGGCGGGCTTTAGCAACAGCCCTCTGTATGGTCGTGCCAGTGTCGAGGCCGGCCAACAGGACGTGAAGATCGTCTTGCAGCCCGGGACGTCCGGCATGCTCAGGATAAGCAGTGCAGGCACCTCCATTGCCCAAAGACCGCCGGCATACGTGAGTCTGATCGGCAAACGCCTCGATGAGGTCGAGGGACTGAAGTCTCTCGTGCCGGAAGACGTCGCAGGCAGACCCCTGCTGATTCTCTTCATGGACCAGCAGCAGCGTCCGTCGCGGCGGATGGTCCATGAGTTAGCTCAGCGCGTGGGCGCACTGCGCGAAAAGGAGATCGAGGTGGTGCTGGCGCAGACCGTCAGCATCGATCGCGCCGACCTGGACCGGTGGCTGGCCGAGCAGAAGCTGCCCTTCAAGGCGCACGTCCTCCCAGGGGATCTCGACCGGCAGCGCTACGCCTGGGGTGTCGAGTCCCTGCCCTGGCTGGTCCTGACCGACAAAGACCACGTGGTGCGTGCCCAAGGTTTCAGATACGACGAGTTGAATGCGCGCATTGAGAGTCTCGCGGTGACCCAATAGCGGATAGGAAAGGGCAGCGGCATGAAAAGTACATGGCTTGAGTTGATGGTCTCGATTATGACAGTGTTCATGGCAGCGGAGACGGCGCTCGCAGGCGCCGGGGGAGCGGCCGGATCGAATCGCACGCTGACGTTTCGGGTCGTCAGCCGTGAAACGCGCGAACCTCTGGCCGGCGTGAACCTGCAAATTCGCATCGGCAACGAGACCAGCAGTGAGATCACGAACGAGCAGGGGCAATTCCGGATTGAATATGGCCCCGAGCCGCCGGAGTATCTCAGTGTGCGCGCCAGCAAGGAGGGCTTGGTGCCGGTGCAGGCCGCATGGCGTCTGACCGAACCGTCGGTGACCCTGCCGGACAAATATACCCTGGCGATGGAGCCAGGCACAACCATCGGCGGCATCATCCAGAACGAGCAGGGCGAGCCGATCGAAGGCGCCACCGTCTATCTGCTGGTGCCGTCCGACAGTGCCAGCGGGCAGATCGAGCGAATCTCTATCTACGACCATCCCGTGACGACCGATGCCCGGGGTTGCTGGCGGTGCGATATCATGCCGGCCAAGCTCAACGAGATCTGGATCCGCCTGGCTCATCCGGACTATGTCAGCGACGAGATGTTTGGCAGCACGCCCAAACCGCCGCTGGAGAAGCTGCGCGACCTGACCGGCGTGATGATCATGAAGAAAGGTGTCACTGTCACTGGGCGCGTGCTCGACGCCGACGGCCGGCCCATCGCGGACGCCACCGTCGCCCAGGGGTCCGATCGCTTCGGCACACACTATCCGAGCACCACCACCGATGCTGAGGGGCGTTTCAAGTTCGCCAACGCTGAGCCGACACAAATGATCCTGACTGTCCAGGCCAGCGGCTATGCACCCGACTTGAAGCAGATCGCGGTGAACAAAGACCTTGAGCCTGTCGAGTTTCGCCTGGCGCGTGGACGCACGCTGCGCGGGCGCGTGGTCGACCCGCAGGGCGACCCCATCGCCGGGGCATTCGTAGCGGCCGACAAATGGCGCGGCCATCGCTCCCTGCGCTGGCGCGTGGATACCGATGCCGACGGGCGATTCCAGTGGGACGAGGCGCCGTCCGACGAAGTGCTGATCGACATGGGCAAACGAGATTATATGAGCGTCCGCCGGCACGGTCTGACGGCCTCCGAGCAGGAGTACACCATCACGATGCATCCGGTACTACGGGTCAAGGGGCGCGTCGTGGACGAAGAGACAGGTGTCCCGATCCCCGCCTTCACGACCTACCCCGGAATCGACTGGGGCAACGGCCAGGCCGTCTCCTGGCAGCGCCGCTCGGGCACGCCTTGTGCCGACGGCGCCTTCGAAATGACTTTCAGCGAGCCGCGCCTGGCGCATCTGATCCTGGTGGAGGCCGAGGGTTATCTGCCAGGTGTCTCCCGTCGATTTGAAGACACCGAAGGCCAGGTGACCTATGACTTCTCGCTGAAGAAGGGCCGCGGGCTTAGCGGGACGGTCCGCCAGCCCGACGGCCGGCCGGCGGTCGATACCGAGGTGATCCTGTGTACACCTTCGCGGGCCCTCTATATCAGCAACGGCCGCAACTTGCAGGCTCGCGATACGATATCGGTGCAAACCGGCGAGGCAGGACGATTCTCCTTTCCACCCCAGGCAGACCCATACTGCCTCGTTGCGATCAGCGATGCAGGCTATGCCCAGGTCAGCGAGGAGGACCTCAAGGCGTCGCCCGATGTGACGCTGCAACCCTGGGGTCGGATCGAGGGCAAGGTCATGATCGGCAGCCAGCCGGGTGTCGGCGAGACGGTTCGGGTCTCGTTTGACAGGCCGTCGGAGACAACCGGTCCGAGAGTCGCGTTCGACTGCAGTGCCGTCGGCGACAAGGACGGCGGTTTTGTGCTGGATCGTGTGCCGGCCGGCCAGGCCCGCATTAGCCGCGAGGTCAGAATCAGCGACCGCATGAGCGCCTATACACACAGCAGCCCGATAGAGATCAAGTCCGGGCAAACGACTACCGTGACGGTTGGAGGGATGGGACGTCCCGTCGTCGGCAGGGTGGCCATTCCGGATCCCGTTAGGGACAAGATCGACTGGACGACCGTGGAGTGCTCGGTAAGGAGTCAGTCACCGCAAAGCACCTACCGGCTCCTGAGGGCGACCGTTGAGCGAGACGGCAGCCTCCGCGCCGACGATGTGCCAGCCGGAGATTATTGTCTGCATTTTTCCGTCTACACGCCAGCCACCACGCCTCGCGGCTTCCGCGGAGAGTTGCTCGGCTCGCTGGTCCATCCGTTCACAGTCCCCGAGATGCCGGGCGGTCGTAGTGATGACGCGCTCGACCTTGGTCTGCTGACGCTGCCGATGTTGGGTGGACGCGTCAGTAGTCCCTATCTGGTCGGCAGGCCCGTGCCGGACTTGTCGCCTTTCTTGCCCGAGGCTTCACTGGACGAGTCGAGCGGAAAGCCACTCTTGATCTGCTTCTTCGACATGCAGCAGCGGCCCTCGCGAAACACACTGCTGCAACTGACTGGTCAGGCCGAATCACTGCGTGAGAAAGGCGTGGCCGTGATCGCCATCCACACCTCTGAGGCGGATCAAGCCGCGCTGGACGAATGGGTCAGCGACAACAACATTCCATTCCGCGTTGGAGCGATCCCAGGCGACGAGCAGAGAACGCGCTCGGCTTGGGGCATCCAGTCACTGCCCTGGCTGGTGCTGACGAATCGCGATCATGCAGTGGTGGCGGAGGGGTTTTCGTTAGGTGAACTGGGTGAGAAACTCACGCAATAATGGATTCAGTGGAGACGAGATATGTACATGCGCAGAATTCTGCACGTGGTCGTTGTCCTGCTTGCTTGTGTAGGCAATGGGAGCTTGGCCCAGCAGGCGGAACCGATGGTCTGCAAGGGGACCGTCGTCGATCGAGAGGGCAAGCCGATCCCGAACGCGAGGGTGGCGCTGTATCACAATTGCAGCCGGTGGCGTCTGGGCAATCGCGTGGCACAGGAGACCACCACGGGTCTCGATGGGTCGTTCGCCTTCCCGCAGCCAGTGCGCTATTGCGGGCCCTCCGAATACGCCTATGGGCGCGATACCTACATCCTCCTGGCGGTCCATCCCGACTGCGCTTTGGCGTGGTGCAGTATTGCCAGGGGGCAGGAGAAACCCAGCTACGAACTGGTACTGACCGAACCTCAGTCGCAGACTGTGACGGTGACGGACCACGAAGGCAACCCCCTGGCCGGTGTGCGGGTCTGGCCCTATGCGCTGGGCGACCCGGCGGGCTCGGAGGCGCTCTTTCGCGAGACCTTTTTCGTATCGACCGATCCGGGACTCGTCGGCGGCACCACCGGCGCCGACGGCAAAGCGGTTGTCACCAACTTGCCTCGAACGCGCTGCAGTTTCCACGCGGACCTCAAAGGCTATGCGCAGGGGCTTACTTTCTCCGCCAGCCATACGATTCGCCTGAACAAGGGCGCCACGGTCGCGGGCAGCGTGCGGAATGAGGAAGGCCAGCCGGTCAAGGACGCGGTTGTCCGGTTCCACACCAACTGGGGTCTCTGGCAGTTCTTCCTGGCTCAAACCGATGCGCTGGGTCGGTTCCGACTCGAAGATATCCCGGCCGAAGGCTGGGACATGAGTCCCTGGGGTCAGCCGGTCGGCGGCAGCGGTATCTATATCATCACGATGGAGCACGACGACTACGTCGCGGCGGAGACGCAAGACCAGTTCGAGCCCGGCGAAGTTGTGGAAGACTTTGCCATCGAGGCCTGTCGCGGCACGCTCGTCAAGTGCAGGGTGGTGCAGACGAGTACCGGCCGACCCCTGGCCGGGGCGCGAATTCAGGGATCGAACGAACTCGCTCGCATCGACGGTAGGTCCGACGCGAACGGCGTGTTGACCTTCCGAGTATTGCCTGGTCGCGTTTCGCTGTTCTTCACCTCGCCGCCCGAAGGTGTCTACACGCTCAGGGACGACGACCAGCGCAGTATGCAGTTCCAGGCCCAAGGCGACGAGATGACGGTCACGCTCAGAGCGCCTGACGTTGCCGGCCGCCTGACGAGCGTGCGCGGCCAGGTGCAGCTTCCCGACGGCACTCCCGCCGCTGAGGTCAAGCTCTTCACCACGAATTCAGCTTTCTACAACACCTCGACCTGGTCGGGAGCCGGCGGTGCCTATACCGCGACCAACCCCGACGGCACTTTTGAATTGACCGAGGTTCCTGAGGAGCTGAGGCTCTTCATCTATGGCCGGACCAAGGACTCCCAGTATATCCTGGCGGAGACGATCGATTCGGTGATGGCCCCGACCGTGCTGTCAGCGCCGCTGGTCATGCGCGCCGGACAGACGGCCGAACTGCCGCTCACGGACCGGCGGGGTAATCCGTGCGCGAATATGGAGATCACGGTCTCGCCGAGGATGTGGGGCAACCACATACCGCGTGCCGACGATCTGCGCGGCGCAACCGATGCCGAAGGTTGTCTCAAGGTCGATGGGATCATTCCGGGCATGGAGTACTTCCTGATGGACGCCAAGGGCAGTCGCAGCGAGCGGGACTGGCCGGACAAGTACTACCACGATCAACTCGTTCTGATTCCGCTGGTGAAACAGGAACCCACGAGAGTCTCGTTCGACGGGATCGACATCGACTTTCGTCCCGAGCAGGCGGAAGGCAAGATGATTCTGGTCTGCTTCTGGGACATGCAGCAGCGGCCCGCGCGGAATTGCCTGCTGCAGCTCGCTCAACAAGCGGACCGATTGCGCGACAGGAACGTCACACTGGTTGCGGTCCACGTGTCGCCCACGGATGACGAGGCGCTGCGCCGGTGGCTCGACCAGAACGAAATCGGGCTGCCCATCGGGACAATCGCCGGCGACGTCGAAGCCGTTCGGCAGGCGTGGGGCGTCAAGGCGCTGCCTTGGCTGGTCCTGACCGACGGAGATCACGTCGTTCGTGCGGAAGGGTTCGCCCTCGACGAATGGGAGGCGGTCGTCCAGCGGGTCGAGGACAGGCAGACCCGATAGTGCGTCTGCTCCGATGGAGTTCAACGCGGCGACCGCGCCACGGTATGGGAGTGTCTTGCGAAGGGCCAAGAAAATGGCAAAGACAAATCTTGTATGGTGTTCGACCGTAATGGTGTCGTTGTTGGTCGGTGGGCCTGGAGTACGCGCCGGGTCGGCCGCGATGATAGGCACGCGGGTCACCTTCAGCGGTAGGGTGGTGGATATCTCCGGTCAGCCCATCAGTGGAGCCGAGGTCGAGCTACATGAGATGACCGGTGGCGTCGGCACGCCCTCAGGCTACGAGATCGAGCTGCTCGAACGCATGACGACGGGCCCCGACGGTGCGTTCTCGTTCGAGACTGACGCGGCCGGGACCTATCGGCAGGCCATGATCGTCGCACGCAAGGAAGGACTGGCTCTCGGCTGGGGCTATTGGGGCATGCGCGAAGATCAACAGCATGATTTTCGGCTGACCGACCCCGGGCAGGTCAGCGGCACAGTGGTCGGCGCGCAGGACCGGCCGCTGCCAGGCGTGACGGTGTTCGTGGCGGCAGGCCAAATCGGCACGCGCGCCGATGGCGAGCACTACCTGCTCGGTCCGCTGTCGCGTCGCCTGCTCACTGCCCAGGCGGATGCTTCGGGACGATTCGTTCTGGACTGCCTGTCTGCCGATGCTACGTTCGAGCTGGGCGCTGAGAAGGCCGGCTATGCCACGATGGCAACGTTTGACCGGTCTTCCCGCGCCGAGGGTCTCCAGTTTGCGCCGGGAAAGACCGACCTGAAGCTTGTGATGGAGCCGGAAGCGTGCATCGAAGGCCAAGTCGTCCGGCAGGACGGCGCGCCTCTTGAAGATGTGCCCGTCGCCATTCGCGGCCAACGGATGGTCCCATACTTGCTGCCGAACCCGGCAAGGTCGCAAGCAGATGGTACGTTTCGCTTCGACCGGCTGTTGGCGGACACGTACACGATCGGGCTGGCCGTGCCGGAAGAAGACCTGGCCGAATGGGTGGCGACTCCCGTTCAGGTAACGCTGGAGGCTGGTCAGGCAGAGACCGACGTTGTCGTTAAAGCCGGCAAGGGAGGGCTCGTGGAATTCGTTATCACGGACGCCGCGAGTGGTCAAGCAATAAATCAGGCCCGCGTCGGCACACGACGCACGCGGGACGGCCAATGGTTCTATGCAAACTCGAACGAGAACGGCATTGCCCGCCTGCGACTATCCCCCGGAGGCTACCATCTGACCAGTGCGTCTAAAACAGGCTATTCCCGCGACCCCGAGGGAAGACAGCTTGCGGTGGCGGAGGGTCAGACCCAGCGTATGAGCCTGTCGCTCGAAGCCACACCGCGACTGACCGGCGTGCTTCGCGACCAAGAGGGAAGACCGGTCGCGGGTGCGGCGGTCTCTATCTTGCCGGGCGGTCGAACCGAAACGGTCTCCGACACGCAGGGTCGCTATGAGATGAGCTGGGACCCGGGCATCTGGGGCGAGGGCGACGCCACGTTCTGCCTGCTCATCCGTCACGTGCAGAGGAATCTCGCGGCGGCAGTGGAAATGGCTGCCGATACCCAGTCGCTCGACGTCACATTGCAGCCGGGCATGACTCTCTGCGGTAAGGTGCTCGATCCCGACGGGCAGCCTGTGGCGAATCCGCACGTCTTTCCGATGTTGCATGTGTCCAATTGGGGCGCGCCGATAGTACAGGAATCAGTTCGTATCGAAGCTGATGGAACGTTTGAGGTGCCGTGTCTGCCTCGCAACATGAACTATAGTATCGAGGCATACGCTGATGGCTACGGTCGGGTCTCGCATGATGTCGAAGTTGGTCTCACGCAAGGACAACAGGCAGACGTCGGCACGTTGGTGCTGCCGATAGCCAATCTTACGATATCCGGCGTAGTGGTAGACATCGACGGCAATCCCGTACCCGGTGCGGCTGTGGATTGTCACGGCGAAGGTCAGCGCGGCACAAGCACGCGGTCCGATGCGGCAGGGCAGTTCATCCTTGAGAATGTCTCTCCCGGGCAGGTCAACTTGCGAGTCGGGCTCTCTCGCGCCGGCAAGGGGCTCTCTGGTCGCATGATTACCGAAGGGGGCGCGAGCGGGGTGCGCGTTGTCGTGCGCGAGGGACGTTCGCCTCTCCAGTATCACCGCTCCGAGACGTACGAAGAGACTGTCGCTTCCAGCGCGAGGGTGATTGCCGGCGTTGCGGTCGATGAGAGCGGTGCGCCGGTAGCGGGCGTTCCCGTCGGCGTCTGTTGCCACAAGAGGATTCGAGAAGACGGTCGCACGGGCTGGCACTACTCGTCGTTTTCCACGCTGCGCGCCACGACGGATGGGCAAGGTCGCTTTGCGATCGTGCTGGAGGAGGACGGCGAGTACAGCCTGCTGCTCTCTCCCGACCGGCACGCCGCGACGATTGTCTACGACGTTCCCGTCAACACGAAGGACCTGAAGGTGACTTTGGAAACCGGCGGCACGCTCGTGGGCCGGCTGGTCCGCCTGGATGGCACGCGGAAGGTCCCCATCGGCCATGCGGAGGTGAAGCTCGAGCAGACCGACCGCGCCGCGTACTCGCATCTCGGCTTCGATCGCGACCGGACGATGCTGACGGACGACCAGGGGCGTTTTCGGTTCGAACACATCCAGATGAACGTGCGTCCCATGACCAGCCGGACGCAGGCCCAGTGGTCTCCCATCCCACGCGTGTGGCAGGTTGTCTACGGAGCTACGACCCAGACCTTCGCGTTCACCGACGGGCCGACGATCGAAGACTTCGAGCTGCTCATCAAGCTGGATATCGACGCTGCGACACCGCTGACGGGCAATCCGTTGCCCGGGTTCGAAGGTCTCTCCGTCGATCTGGGTCAGGACCGGATCGAGGGCAAGGCCATTCTGGTTTGTTTCTTCGACTACCAGCAGCGACCCTCGCGCAACTGCGTGATGCAACTGGTCCGGCAGGCTGAGGCGCTGACGCAGAAGGGGATCGTCGTTGTCGCTATCCAGGCAGCGCAGGTCGAGCCCGCTGCGTTCGAAGCTTGGACGAAAAATAGCAGCGTTCCGTTCCCTGTCGGCACGATTGCAGACGATATCGACTCCGCCCGCGCCGTGTGGCACGTTAAGAGTCTGCCTTGGTTGGTCCTGACCGACCCAGCGCATACGGTGGTGGCTGAAGGGTTCGGGATCGATGAATTGGACGGGAGGCTCAAGAGTGAGGCCGACAACGATAGATGATGCATAGAGGAGTAGAGCCATGACGCGAATCAGTGCGAGCAAGCGTGCCGGTGTGAGAATGATGGTGGCGGTTGCAGTGATACTCGCGACAAACGCCTGGGCGGAGCAAGTTTCGCCGATCACGATCTCAGGCCGGGTGGTCGATGGAGCGGGACAGCCTCTGGCGGGCGCCGTCGTCACCTGCTACGTGAACACTTACAGCGAAGCAATCCGGGACTATGCCGGCATAAAGCTCGGCGAGACGATCACCCAGGCGGACGGCGCGTACTCCTTCGAAGCCGCTGGCGAGAGTCCAAGCTACCGGTTTGGGTTTGTGGTCGCCCAAAAGGCCGGGTACGCGCTGACGTATGCAACCTGGCCGATGCAGAGCGATCAGCAGACCGATATCACGTTGGGTGCACCGAAGACGCTTGCGGGCGTGGTCGTGGATGAAGACGGCACGCCTGTCCCGCAGGCGACGGTCGCCATTTCCGTGCTGATGGCCGGTGTCGGCCCTGACAACCTTGGTCTGGCCCGGACTGTTGGGCCGCAAGTGCTGGTGGTCACCAGCGATGCTGAGGGACGCTTTGCGTTCAGGAATCTGCCGGCGGGTGCGACTGCCGAGTTCGTCGTCAAGAAGGCCGGACGAGCCTCGATCGATACCTTCGATCGCCAGGCGGGCCGCAGTGCCGGCTACAAATATGCGGTCGGCCAGGCGGATATTGAACTGGTCCAACACGCCGCAGCCAGGATCGAAGGTGTCGTTGTAGACAGGGACACAGGTCAACCGGTTGCGGGTATCCCCTTGAGAGTCATGGAGGGCGGCGCCACGCCGCTGGCGACGCACGATCTCATCACCTCCGCGCAGGACGGGACGTTCCGGATCGACGCGCTGCCGCCGGGCAACCACGTGATCCGCCTTATGGCGCCTTTGCCGAGAGAGGGCATGGCCAAGTGGGTCGCCGAGCCGTTGTCCGTGGCCGTGGAAGCGGGACAGACCATAGCCGATGGGCGAATCGAGGTCAGCAAGGGCGGCGTCCTGGAAGTGCTCGTCACTGACGCGACCGCCAACAAGCCGATCCCCGGCGTCACGGTCAGCCTCCGCCATCCGGTTCAAGAGACATGGGCCAGTGGCGTCTCCGATGCGAGCGGTCTGGCCCGCGTGCGCCTCGTGCCCGGAACGTATCTGTTGCAGAACGTCGCCGCACCATCCTACAGCACTGAATCTCGCCAGCAGATTGTCACGGTGGTCGAGGGCCGGACGCAACGGATCGATGTGACGCTCCAGGCGCGGCCGAAGACTGCGGGTGTGATTCGCGACGCCCATGGTCAACCGGTGGCGGGAGCGACGGTCCAGGTGATGCCCGGGGGCAGTCGAGGTGAAGCCGTTTCCGATACGCGGGGCAAGTACGAGGTCACCTGGGACCCGAGCTTCTGGGGTGAACGCGGCACGACCTTCTGCCTGCTGGTGCGCCACACGGAGTAGCAGCTCGCGGCTGCCGTCGAGATGCGTGAAGGTGACGCGACACTCGATGTCACGCTGGCGCCGACGCTGACCCTCAGCGGCAAGGTCGTCAATGAGCAAGGCCAGCCCATCGCGAGCGCTCGCATCACACCCATGCTGCGAATGGCGAACTGGGGCTGGTCGATGACCCGCGAGCGGGTCACGACGGGGGCAGACGGGACCTTCACGGTTCTCGCTTTGCCGCGTGACCATCGATACGGTATCTATGCCACGGCCGATGGCTATGGACGGGCGGAGAGCGATATCGAAGTCGAGCAGACGCAGGGCGAGCAATTAGAGATCGGCGCACTGACGCTTCCCTTGGCGAACCTGTCGATCTCAGGCCAGGTCGTCGATCTCGAAGGCAACCCGATCCCCGGCGTGCGTCTCTACGGTTATGGCGAGGGACAGCCCGACCGCATCGATGCGCAGACCGACGGCGAAGGCCGATTCGTACTGGACGCCGTCTGTGCCGGCGAGATCAGTCTCCAGGCAGACGTCGCACGCGAAGGCAGGCGTCTGACGGGCCGGATGGTGACTGAAGGCGGCGCGGCCGGCGTGAAGATCGTCGTTCGCGAAGGCAACGCGCCGACTCAATACCATACCACCAAGACCTACGAGCAGATCGTCGCGTCCAGCGACAAGATCATCGCCGGCGTCGCGGTCGAAGAGAGCGGCGCGCCGGTGGCCGGCGTCCCGCTGGGCGTGCGCTTCGTCAAACGGGAGAGGGAAGGCAGGATGAGCTGGATGTTCGGCGGGTCCGACAACCTGCGTGCGACGACCGACAAGCAAGGCCGCTTCGCGATCCCAATGGAGGAGGACGACGGCGAGTACGGCCTGCTGTTCTCGCCGAACAACCACGCCGCGACCCTTGTCTATGACGTTCCCGTCAATACCCGGGACCTGAAAGTCACGCTGGAGAAAGGCGGCACGATCGCAGGACGCCTGATGCGGCTGGAGGGGACGCGGAAGGTCCCGATCCCGAACGCGGAAGTGAAGCTCGAACAGACCAGCCGCTCCTCATACACGCATCTCGGCTTCGACCGCGACCAGATCGCCCGCACAGATGAGCAGGGCCGTTTCCGCTTCGAGCACATCCAGACCGGCGTCCGACCCGACAGCAGCCGAACGCAAGCCGAGTGGTCGCCCGTGCCGCGCGTCTGGCAGCTCGTCCATGGCGACACGACCCAGACCTTCGCCTTTACCGACGGGCCGCGGATCGAGGATTTCGAGTTGCTCGTCAAGCCAAGCATCGAGACCACCGCACCACTGGTCGGTAATCGGCTGCCGTCGTTCGAAGGCATCGCGGTCGAGCTGTCCGAAGGGCGAAGAGCAGGCAAAGCGATGCTTCTCTGCTTCTTCGACTACCAGCAGCGACCCTCGCGCAATACCGTGATGCAACTGGTCCGACAGGCCGAAGCGCTGAGGCAAAAAGGGATCGTCGTCGCCGCCATCCAGGCGGCACAGAGCGGCCGCGCCGCGCTGGACACCTGGGCAAGGGACAACAACGTTCCCTTCCCTGTCGGAACGATCACGGCAGACATCGAAGCCACGCGCGCCGTCTGGCGCGTCGAAAGCCTGCCCTGGCTGATCTTGACAGATAAGGAACATATCGTGCTCGCCGAGGGGTTTGGTCTTGACGAGCTCGATGAGGTTGGGGCCAGCAACCGCGCCGAGCGATAGCGATCGTGACTCGCAGTGGTCACGGATAATTGGATGTGTAGAGGAACGAGATCATGCTGAGAGTGAGCAACAACACACCGGTTTCAGTGATCTGGGCGGTCGCGATCAGCGGCTGGCTGGTGGCGACTGCTGATTGCGCGCAGGTCGCCGGCGTCTTGCGCGATCCGACGGGCGCACCGGTCGCAGGCGCTTCCGTCTCCGTGTTGCCGGGCAACACGAGACAGGCCGTCTCCGATGCCAACGGTCGATATGCGCTTGAATGGGACCCGACTCGGTTGAGCGGCGAGGATGCCAAGTTCTGCCTGCTGGCGCGTCATCCGCAGCGCAACCTGGCGGCAGCCGTCGAGATGAGCGCCGGGACCAGGGCGGTAGACGTCAAACTCGAACGCGGCCTGATCCTGCGCGGCAAAGTGGTCGATCCGAACGGACGGGGTATCGCAGAGGCTCGGGTGCAGTCCACGCTGCGCATGTCATATTGGGAGGCGTTCCTGACGCCGGTAGCGCTGGTCGTGGAGGCCGATGGAACGTTTGTCTGGACGGGATTCCCACGCGATCAGACCTGCAAGATCCACGCCGAGGCCGATGGCTACGGCCGGGTTATCAGCGACGTAGAACTCGCGCAGCCGCAGGGTGACAACGTCGATCTCGGGACGATCACGCTGCCGGTAGCGAATCTGTCGATCGCCGGACGCGTGGTCGATGTGGACGGCAATCCGGTACCTGGCGTCCGTCTCCATGCCAACGCCGAGGGGCAGCCTGAGGGCCTGTTTGCCGCGGTGGATGACACAGGCAAATTCGTGCTGGAGTCCGTCTGCGCCGGAGTGATCGTCCTTTATGCCGACGCGAGCCACGACGGCAAGCGTCTCTCAGGGCGGCTGGCGACCGAAGGCGGCGCGACGGGGGTGCGGATGGTCGTGCACGCGGGCCGTTCTCAACTCCAGTATCACAGCATCCGCACCTACGAGCAGATCGTCGCCGACAGCGCCAAGGTCATCGCGGGTGTCACGGTCGATGAGCGCGGCGCGCCGGTTCCAGACGTTATCGTCAGCGTGCGTTGCCATAAGACAACCCTGGCAGACGGTCGTTCGCGGTGGTCTTACTCGTCGTCGCCATTGTTGGGAGCGACAACCGATCAGCAAGGACGCTTTGCTATCGCGTTCGAGGAAGATGGCGAATACAGTCTGTTGTTCACTCCCGACCGGCACGCCGCGACCATCGTCTATGACATCCCTCCCGACACCAGGGACGTGAAGGTCACGTTGGAAAAGGGCGGCACCATCGGAGGGCGCCTGCTGCAACTGGACGGAATGCGCAAGGTCCCGATCCCCAATGTCGAGGTCAGGCTGGAACAGAACAGCCGCCTGTCGTATTCGCATCTCGGCTTCGACCGCGACCAGACGACTCGGACCGACGACCAGGGATGCTTCCGCTTCGAGCGGATCGGGACGCGCGTCCGCCCGAACAGCAGCCGCAATGAGGTAGAATGGACCGCGGTCTCGCGCATTTGGCAACTGGTCTACGAGGACACGATCCAGACCTTTGCCTTCACCGACGGGCTGGCGATAGAGGATTTTGAACTGCTCGTCAAGCCAAGGACCGAGACCGCCGCGCCGCTGGTCGGCAACCGGCTGCCGTCGTTCGAAGGCATCGCGGTCGAGCTGTTCGAAGAGCAGACGAAAGGCCAAGCGATGCTTCTCTGCTTCTTCGACTACCAGCAGCGACCCTCGCGCAATACCGTGATGCAACTGGTCCGACAAGCCGAGGCGTTGAAACAAGAGGGGCTCATGGTCGCCGTGATCCAGGCGGCGCAGACCGAGCGTGCGGCGTTGGCCGCCTGGGTCAAGGACAACAACGTTTCCTTCCCCGTGGGAACGATCACCGCCGACATCGAAGCCACCCGTGGCGTCTGGCGCGTCCAGAGCCTGCCTTGGCTGATCCTGTCTGACGAGGATCACATCGTGCGGGCCGAAGGTTTTGGTCTCGACGAGCTACGAGCGAAGATTGAGGAGATGACCGATGCGCGACCGTGAGGCATACCTTGTCGTCGGCACACTTGCGTGCTTGAGCATCGCCTCTTTATCCTTGGGACAAGCCGAGCCGAATGCGGCCGATCTGGTCAGGGCGGTTCGGGCCAGTGAAGACTGGTTGTACCGGATCGACAGCCTGCAATTCAAGGTCGAGGGGACCTGGACCCACCCTCCTGAGAGCATCGTTATCAGGCGCGCCCAACTCAAGCGACAGGACCCCAACCGAGAGCCGGACCCTCGCTATGACGCGAGTCTGCGACCCCTTGCCACCGACAGCCTCGAATTCGCGATCGACTTCGCCGGACAGCGCCTGCGGTATGTCAGGAATTCCGCGACCAATGCCCACTTCCTTGACATTTGGGATGGGCAGCAGTTGGTGTGCTACCAAAGGCGTCCCGATGGCTATGAGCAGTACAGTCTGGAACTGACGAAGGAGACCATTGACCGTATCTTCGGATCGCTGAGTTGGCCCAGGGCCCAACCGCACTCCTTTTGGTGGGCGCCGCAGGATGTCGAGCGGTTGATGGGCGTCTTCGGTAAGCCCGCGGATTTTCGGATGGCCGGTCGAAGGCAATATCGGGGAGTAGGCTGCTATCTCTTGGAGTACGATCCATGTGACGTGCCCGGAAAGACTTTCCAATGGTATGTCGGGCAGCAGGACCATCTCTTGTATGGGCGTGTCGAGGACTACATCGAGTATTGGACACTCGACTACCAGGAAATCGCGCCCAATTGCTGGCTGCCCTTGACCCAGGGATACACCATCAGGTCCTACGATCCGAGCAACAAGAAGCGGTATCTCAGCGTTCAGCGCGACGCGCGTGTCGTCGATGTACGAGTCGACAAGGAATTACCCGAGGCGCTCTTTGAGATGGAGTGGAAAGAGGGCATCTATGTGGTGGACCGGCGTTCCGGCCAGACGGTCGTCTCAAAGCACTTGGCGATCCCGCCTTCGCTTCTCGGCCAGACCCTCCCGGACACCATGTCGCTCGGCATCGATGGACTTGGCGAGCGGATTGCAGGGAAAGCGATCCTCCTTTGCTTTCTGGACCTGGACCAACGACCGTCGCGTCACTGCCTCGCCCAGCTTGCGGCAGACCACGAGCAGGTTCTCGCAGGCGGTGTGGCAGTCGTCGCTGCTGATGTTTCAGCGAGAGATGCGGAATCTATCTCGCGCTGGAAGCAGGAGCGGGGGATCCCGCTGCCCCTCGACAAGGTCGAGGGCAATCTTGGGAAAGTGCGCCAGACCTGGGGCATTCGGTCCTTGCCTTGGCTGATCCTGGCAGACAAAGACTGTGTCGTGCGAGCCGAGGGCTTTGGCCTCGACGAACTGCATGCGCGGATTGAGGAGATGACCGATGGAGAACCGTGAGAGATGCCTTATCATCGGAGCGCTTGCATGTCTGGTTTCCTCTTCCTTGTGTTGGGGACAGGCCGAGCCGAATGCGGCTGAACTGGTCCGCGCCGTGCGCGCGACGGAGATGTGGCTACACGACTGCAACAGCCTGTACCTGCGCGTGCAAGCTCGCTGGACCAAGACGCCCGAAGGCATTGCCAGACGCCGGGCTGAGATCAAAGCCGAATACGGCGTCGACGCTCCCAGTGTCAGGCAGTTTTCCGGTTTGCGCGCGACGTCCGAGCAGAGCCTTGAAGTCGCTGTCGACCGTACCCGCGTGCGCTACCTTACCGACGATCCGGGCTACTGGCGCCAGCTAAAGGTCTATGATGGCAACGAGCTTCGAATTCACGAGAAGTACTACCATCACGACCAGGAGCACTACGGGCTCTACGCGGAAATTCCGGAGCGGATGTTCAGCGAGCTATTCGCCTGCTACTACGGCTGGCCGCGATCGCAGGCGCATTCGTCCTGGTACGACCCACGCGATGTCAACGCGACCGTGGACTTTTATGGACCGGCCGAGCTGTTCAAGCTGGTCGACCAGCAAGTATATCGTGGTGTTCCGTGCTACGTGTTGGATTACCAGCAATCGCTTCGGCTCGGGTCTGTCTGGACCTATCGTTGGTTTGTCGGGCAATCAGACGGCCTCTTGTATGGGATTCAGAGCCTGTCCAGTGGTCAGCCGAGTGTCGAGCATTGGTGGTCAGACTACCGTCAGGTGGTTCCCGGCGGATGGTTTCCCATGAAGTCGAGTTGGTGTTTCTACGATTTGAGCGAGGCAGGCAAGGCGCAGCTCAATTCCACCTGCAATCAGGAGGTCGTCGAGTTTCATTTGAACGAGCCTTTGGCCGATGAGCTGTTTGTTTTGTCCATTCAGCCGGGTGTGAAGATCCAGGATAACCGGTCGGGAAAACTGCGAGTCTACAGGCTCTCGCCCAGCCTGCTCGGCAAGGCGGTTGAGGGCTTCAGCGAATTCGGTCTCCCTTCACCGCCACCGGACAAAGGCAAACCGCTCCTGATTGCATTTGTCGATCTGGAGCAGCGTCCTTCCCGTCACATCCTGCCACGGCTTGTGGCGCTGGAAGACCGGATCGAAACGATTATCATCCAGGCCGCGCCGATGACGCCGGAGGCATTGGCCATCTGGCGCGAGAAGCTGAACGTGTCGTGCGAAATCGGCACCATCGCGGGCGACGCCGAAGCTGTGCGCTGGTCCTGGGCTGCCACGTCCCTGCCCTGGCTGATCCTGACGGACGACAAGCACGTGGTGACCGCCGAAGGCTTCGCGCTGGATGAGTTGAACGGCAACCTCGAATAGACTTCTGGAGATAGCGCCATGGGATGGAGATTTCTTCTGTGCGTCTGCCTGATTCGCCACATCCACCGCTACGAGAACCTCGACTGGGCCGACGTCAAGCGTATCGAATTCCAGGCCAGGCCTTACGATTACCGAATAACGTTCCACGGCGTGTCCCTCTCGCCGGAGCACGAAACGCACGTCGAGGTGACCGTCGAGAAGCCGGGCTCCCTGCTGCCGGGCAATTCACTGCCGAGCTTCGACGGGATCGACATAGACTTACCGAAAGAGGCCGAAGGCCGCGCCTGGCTGATCTGCTTCTTCGACTTCCAGCAACGTCCTTCCCGCCAAGCGCTCCTGCAACTGGCCGGACAAGTGGCAACGCTGGAACGGCGGGGCGTGCAGGTCATTGGCGTTCAGGCTGCGCAGACGGACCATGCAGAACTGGACGCGTGGCGCAAAGACAACCAAGTCTCCTTTCCTGTTGGCACGGTTGCAGCCCACCCAGAGCAGAGGCGTTCTACCTGGGGCGTCAGGGCGTTGCCGTGGTTGATCTTAGCCGACAAAGAGCATGTCGTAGTAGTCGCCGGAGGTCTCAGTCTGGACGAGTTGGATGAGATTGGGGAGTAGGACCATGAGCAGGACGACTTGGATTACTCTGTGCGTTGTCTCGGTGTGGGCCGGGGGAGGTCTCGCTTCGGCTGGGCAAGAGGAGTTGAACGCGCGCCGTCGGGAGGGACTGACACGCGATCCACGCGGCAAGGCGCTTCTGGCAGAGGGGTTCCGCGATCCGAACCAGATGGACTCGGAGTCTCTCATCACGGTCAGGACTGTCGATCATGAGGGCAGGCCGGTTCCGTATTGCCGGATCGTCTTTGTGGATCGCGATGAGACCACGACACGAAACTTCTACGAGGCAGTGACCAACACCGACGGGTACGCCTATTGCGACACGCTGGGCAACACGTTTTCCATCAATGCGCATTTAACCGAGTACGATCCAGCCAGTGGAAGCTCGCGCAGCCAGCACAAGAAGATCGGCGAGTTGTACAGCGCCCAGAGCGACAAGCTAGTCGTGGTCAAATGGGACCCTTTCCCTTCGGGAACCGGCACCGTGGAAGGGCAGGTCCTGGACCAGCATGACAGGCCGGTGACGAAGTTTGAACTCACCCTGCGCTACCTTCGAGGCGTACTGCCTGACTGGAGTGACAGCTTCTCCGTCTATCAGACGATTCAGGTCGAAGACCCCGAAGGCCGTTTCAGATGGAGCAGACTGGCGCCGTTGCCTTATTCGGTCAGGGTCATTCCCGAAGATCGGGCCGCATACGTCTGGGATTTCGACATGGCGAGCTTCACCATACCGGACGCGCCCAACGCCGTGGTCCAGTCGGACATCCGGATCGAAGCCAAGGAACTGTTTTGTGGGCGAGCGTTCTACCAGGATGGTCTGCCGGTCTATCCGGGCAGTTTTTGGCTGTGGTTCAAGAAGTACTCGCCCGAAGAACGACTGCGGTATCACACCTTTGGTGAAGGCTACGGAAACAGGATTGAATCCGACGGCTTGCTTCGCGCTCCGCTCTCTCAGCGAGAGAAAGCGAACTTCATGGGAGTATCAGAGGGGTATGTCTGCATCCATGACGCGGAAGCGCGGGAGATAGGCCAGATCCATATCGACAAGCTCTCGAAGCAGAGCAACCAAGCTCGGGCGTTCTACTTCCCGCGCGCGGGCCCGCGGGACTCGCTGGTGGGCGCAACGTTGCCTGACCTGTCGAAGATCGACACTCGTCTCGATCCGGAACAGACCACGAACAAGAGCGTCCTGGTGTGTTTCTTCGACATGCAGCGACGCCCGTCGCGAAGTAGCATGCTGCAACTGAACGATGGTGTCGAGGTGCTGAAGGAACGAGGTGTGGTCGTTCGCTCGATCCAAACGGCGCCGCTTGAGTCAGACAGGCTCATCGAGTGGACTGAGCAGAACGGCATTCAGTTCCCTGTGGGGATGATTCAGACCGATGAGCAGCAGGTTCGCTTCAACTGGGGCGTGAGGTCCCTGCCTTGGTTGATCTTGACGGATCGCAACCACACTGTAGTTGCGGAAGGCTTCGGCGTCGCGGAGTTGGGACAGAGGATTGATGATGCACCCGGCGAGTGAAGCCGGTCTGCAGATGCGCACATTCGTGGAAGTGAGGGATGGTCATGAGGATCATGCGTAGAGTGTTCGTTGCGTGTTGTCTGGTCTGTGTTGTCGGCCGGGTCTGGGCGGCGGAGCCGGCGCACGTTAGCCTCGTGCTGGCTGATGAAAGCGCCGAGCAGAAGACGTATCGCTGGGGTGTAACCCGGACCGCACCTGTGAAGGTCGTGCAGGGCTGGTTTGCGTTCGACGAAGGCGGGATTCGCGCGCATGGCGGCGGTGGTCGCGCCCTCGCGGAAGCCCAGTCGATGCGCCTGTCGCTGGTCGTAGCCAGAGAGAACGACTACCTCGTCTTGAACCGCGGCTACGGCTTCTCAGGCGATTCCGGCGACCAGCAGGCAGACATCGCCAATCGGACGCGATGGCCCGACGGCGCCGAACTGAAGACGTACTATCTATCCACACCGTTGAATCTGACCGCTGAGCTACAACCGTTGTGGAAGGGCCAGTTCGTTCGGGACGACCAGGTCGTCAAGAGCGTCGTCTACGCCGTGCGCGTGGTAGGCGAAGGCGTTCCGGATGGTCTCCTGGATGGCGGGGAAGCTGAGGCGCTGCGGATCGGACGGGCCTGGGGACCGGCGCCTGACCCGGCGACGGTGGTCTACGAAGGCAGGACCATCAGCCAATGGATCGCTCAGTGGGACACGCGCGTGTACGAGGAGATCAACCGAGCTACCGAGGTACTGACCGGAATCGGCCGGCCGGTCGTGCCTTTCATGGTGGAGGCAATCCAGCAGGGCGGCCCTCACGCCGGGTACGCCGGTGCCGTGCTCGGCAAGATGGGACCCGACGCTGAAGAAGCTCTCGACTGGCTCATAGAAACCGCCCTGGACCGAGGTTCGTCGGAAGGGCCAGGCAACATCCGCCGGATCGCGGTGTCCTGTCTCGGCAATATGACCTGGGCGCAGGAGAGAGTGCTGCCGGTGCTTACGCAGATCGCTGAGGACGCCAAGGCAGACAGCTCCCTGCGGCGCTTGGCCCTCACGGGGCTCAGCAATCTCGGCGGCGAGGCGATGTCGGTCATCGAGAAAATCGCGGCGTCCGACGAGCGCGAGATGCGCGACCTCGCGCGCGGTATGGTCTCACAGCTTGCGGCCAAGGAAGGCCAAATGACGCGCGCGGAGTATTACACGCGGCTTGTGGAAGAAGACCCCTTCGATCCCAGCGTGCCCAGGTATCTGGCCAGTACGAAAGGGATCGTCAACTCGGGCCAGCGCCATCCGCTCACGGAGAAAGTCAAGGCGCTGCACCGGCAACGGCTCCAGGAGAAACCCGACCCCGAGCTGGCCTGGACCCTGGCGCAAATCATTCAGAACGGTCTGCTCAACACGGCCCTCGAATGGGCGGCGCCGACGCGGAGTTCGCGCGGACGCTCCGACCGGGAAGACCCATCCGAGAGTTTCGTCACTCTGGCAGAGGCGCTGGAACTGGGCTTCGCGCACGCGCAGGCGGAAACCCCGCTGCGCGAGAATCTGGGAATCGCGCTGGCGAAGCTGCGCCTGCTGCAGGGGGATTGGGACGGAATGAACGCGACACTGGCGAAGCTCGGTCAGGAGCCGGTCCCGTCGGAGTTGCAGCCGTGGCTGCCGGCGCCGCCGGCGGACTGGGCGGTGGGCCTGGCGTCACACTGGCGGGCGTGCGCCGAGTCGATGCGCTCGGGCGATTGCGCCCTTGAATTCAGGATAGAGAAAGACGGCAAAGGCCTCGCGGGCGCCCACGTGCTGGTCAAACGCGCGCCGGAGCAGACGAACGTCTATTTTTCCGGCATCGAGGCCGACACCTTGTTCCTCGCGCCCTATCCCGTCGGGGACGCTCGCTTCTCGTTCGGCTATCGAGGACAAGACCGCGAGGAGACGCGTTACGCGCTCAGCGGCGATTCGGGAATCGTACGTTTCGAGAAGCTGCCTGATATTCCGATCAAGGTCGAAGTCCTCGTGCCGACGTCGAATCTCCCGGAGAGCCGGCCCAATTGGGACCTCTGGATGGAGGTCGAGCCTGGCGTGTTCAAGCTGGCCAAGCCCTACGGCGGCCCGGATGCTGTCAGCCCGATCGAGCCGCCGGCGGTGGTGACGTTGCAGCCGGGACAGACTGTGCGCTATCCGAAGCTCGTCGTGCGCTCGGCCTTCGGTCTGAATGTCATGGACATGGACCGCGTCGAGACAGACAGCTTCGTGCTTAGCTGGCAAGGCCTCGACGCCGCGTTGCAGCAGAAGGTTGCCTGCTACGAGCTGGAGATGTCTCTCTCGGCGCCCACGCAGCATCCGAGTCTGTTGGATACGCCGGGGCACAAGGTCCGTTCGGCTACACACACTCTCAAAGCTACCGAATGGCCGGTCGGCACTGAGGGCGTTGGAGGGTTGCAGCTTGGGCCAGGGAATATCTACATGTTCGAGGTTAAGGCGGTTGACGACGCCAACACGGTTCTGGCCCGCTGGCCCAAGACGCGGGTCTGGACTCCGTGGGGATATCGCCGGACCGATCCGCCACTGAGCCGGTTGGATGTCATGGACGGTGTGCCCATTTATCACGGTGTCTGGCACCGCGGCACATTCAGCTACGGTGACGGCCGAGAAGAAACCCTCCCGGAACGCGTGGAACGCTTCCTGCGCGAACGGCCGGACGCGTTCGAGTACGACTACGTCCGCCTGGGCAAGGCCTGGCTCGACTGGCACGCCGGCGATGCGGAGGGCGCGCGAACGCAACTGAACCGCCTCGCCCAGGAATTACCCAAAGGCAACCTGGCGCGCGGAACCGCGGTGTCGCTGCTGCAACGGATGGCCGAAGGCGCGGCGCCGCCGCGACGTCTGGACTTGGTGCCCGACAAAAACTGAGACCACCGGGGTGAAAGGAGAGAAGAAATGCGCTCGACGAAACCACTTGCTGCTATTGTCGTCCTCGCAATGTCCCTTGGGTCGTTGCCTGCGCCAGGGATGAGCTCATCCGCTGCGGATCTGGCGACCGCTCCGCGGCCGGCAAAATACACGCACGAAGACGGTTTGACCTGGAGCGAGGATCTTCCCGTGGGCCTGGTGGCCGGGACGGCCGAGCATCCCCGGCTGGTGGAAATCGAATCGATCCGCTTCGAGAAAGCGTACGCCAACGCTTGGCGGGTGACCGCGCGGGTGGGCTGGTTGCCGGTGGTCGACACGACCTGGAGCATCGCGGTGGAATTACTCGATTCACAAGGCCGAGTGTTGCGCCATCCCAGAGACGAAGAGACTGCGTTTACCGCCAAGGCCACAGGGACGGAACAGACCGCCATGCATTACGTCGAGCTGGACCTGGACGTTATGCAGGATCAGGGACGCAGGCACGCCGTGCGCTTTCGCGTTCGCCTGGAGCCCTTGTCTGCGCCACCTGGAACGAAGCCGCGGACACTCGGGGTCCTGGTTCGCCGGCAAGGCGAGCCTGTTCCTGAGGCCACGGTGGTGGCTCACGGCAGTTATGGTTTGGACGCCTATCAGCGCCACATCGCGCTCTACGTGACGAATTCGCAGGGACGATGCGACGTGAAGCTCGACGCCAACGATGTCTTTTCGTCGCTGAGTGTGCAGGTCCAAGCGCCCGGCTTGGCCTCCATGACGAAGTCGTGGTCCAATTCGGGTCCGTCGCCGGTCGGCCGGCTGCCTCTGGTCGATTTGCCGACGCGTCATGTTTTCGACATGCTCCCTACGTCGGCGGTTGGAGGAATCGTTCAGGACACGGACGGCAATCCGATCGGCATGGCCGAAGTCTATCTTTACGTCACCCGCCCGTTCTACGTCAACCGTTGCGTGCGGTCCGACCCGAACGGTCGGTGGCGTGTTGAAGGCGTTCCCGCTGAAGTGGAGCGGATCTCTCTGGGCCTGCGCCACCCTGACTATGGTGGCGACCACGGCACGGGACGCACCCTCGTCGGCGAGGCAATTCTGAACGCCAAAGCGCTCAAGCACGTCGAAACGCTGAAGAAAGGCATCACGCTGGCTGGCACGGTGCGCGACGAAGACGGACAGCCTGTAGCCGGCGTCACAGTTCTGCTCGCCCAGAGAAGCGACCGGCCTTTCTACGCCATCTCGGATGCCGCCGGAGCGTTCAGGCTCGTCGCTTCGCCCGACCGCGATACGTACGGCAACGTACCTACCGTTATCGTTGAAGCTCCGGGATACGCGCCTGCCTACCAGGTGATCGACATCGAGCCGAATCCGGCGCCGCTGGAATTCCTGTTGACTCGCGGCAAGACGCTCACCTGTCGCGTCGTGGACAGCGAAGGCAAGCCCGTCGCGGACGCCTGGACCGTCGTTCAGCCGTTCGTGGACTATCGGGATTACGACGTGTGGCTGGAAGATACCGACGCGCAGGGCGTGTTCAAGGTGCCCCACGTTCCGGCCAGTGACATCGCGCTGACCGTCGGAAAATCAGGATTCATCACGGTCAGAGACTACGCGGTAGTTCCGACCCGGGACGAGTTCACGATCCCGATGAAGCGCGCCATGACCCTAGAAGGGACGGTCACCGACGCGCAGACGGGCTACCCCATTCCCAATTTCGAGATCGCCACCGCTCGGAACCTCGGAGGCAGACCTCGCGCAGATCGCCCGGCGGCGTTCAGCGACGGAACGTACGAACTGCGTTTCGACGAGAGTTCCTCGGCGCCGCTGCAACTGCACGTCTCTGCGGTCGGATACGAGCAGGCGGTCTCGGAGGAGTTCACGATCGACGAGGGCCGGCGCGAGTTCAACTTCCAGTTGGCCCGAGGATCGGATTTCAAGGAGGAGACCGCGGGCCAGCCCCGTCCGCCAGATCGCGAACCCGGCGTGCACAGAATCCGCGGCGTGGTTCGCGATGCGCAGGGCCGGCCCGTCTCCGGTGCGACGGTTTCGCTGCGCCCGGCGCTCGCACGCGAGGTCGTGACTGGCGACGATGGTACGTTCGTGTTCAGATTCGGCGGCGGCGGATCTGTGTACGGGCCCGGCGGTAGGGACGAACTGGTCTTCGTCGTGGCACGTCATACGGAACGGAATCTCGCTGCCGCGGTGCAGATCGACCCTGCCAGCGACAAGGTCGACATCAACCTGGACCCGGGCGTGGTGTTTTACGGGAGGGTGGTCGACGCAGACGGCAAAGGAATCCCTGAAGCCCAGATGTCATTGACGCTATGGATATCGAACACCGGCTATGGCAGCCGAGAGCCTGTGCAAACCAGTTCGGACGGCAGTTTTGAAATCAAGGCTGTCCCTCGTGGTTTTCTCTACTCGGTTCAAGCCCAGGCCGAGGGGTACGGGCTGCGCTACGTTCGCGTCGATCCGGCCAACGCGGCGGATAGGCGCGTGGAATTGGAGCCGCTGGTTCTGGAAGTCGCGAATCTCCTGACTGGCGGTATCGTCGTCAATGCGTTCGATCAGCCCGTTGCCAACATCCGGGTTTATGCCTATGGCAATGGCCAACCGACGCGAGAGGTGTACACCGACAGCGAGGGGAAGTTCACTCTGGAGAATATGTGCAAGGGGACGATCAACTTCCAGGCCAATGCGATAGAGCCCAAGCGCCTGCACGGCCGGGCGCGGGCCGAAGGCGGTGACACCGACATCAAGATCGTGATCAACGAGTTGGACCCCAGCGGCCGGGTTGTCCCCAGCCAACCGCCTTCCCTGCTGGGCAAGCGCCTGCCGGCGTTCGAGAACGTCGCGCTCGATCTCGCGCGCGAGCAGCTACAGGACAAGCGACTTCTGATCTGCTTCTGGGACATGAATCAGCGACCGTCACGGAATGGCCTGACGCAACTCGTGGGCAAGGCACGCGAGCTGGAAGGCAAAGGTATCACGGTCGTCACCATCCAGACGTCGCCGGTTGAGAGAGCCGCGCTGGACAACTGGCTCAAGGAGCAGAACGTCCCGTTCCCAGCCGGCATGATCGAAGCCGACGAGCAGAAGACGCGCCTCACCTGGGGCGTCCGGTCCCTGCCTTGGCTGATCTTGACGGACCGCGAGCATCTCGTGACCGCCGAAGGCATCGCCCTGGACGAACTGGACGCGGCCATCGAAAGCAATCGATGAGGAGCGCACTATCATGCAAACGGTACGTGCATTGACGCTGAGTTTGGCCTTGACGGCCGGCGGCATAACGCCGGCTCATGCGCAAGAAGTCACGCTGGAGACATTGCGGCAGCAGGTCGCGCGCAACGAAGCATTGATCGACCCGATCAAGCTGGACTACACGGTGAAGATCGTCCGGACGGAGGAACGACGCCCTGTGGCGATGGGAGGCCGCAGGGCAGGTCGGTCCTTCTCGCACTATGACGTCACCTGGGCCCAAAAGGGGTCGATGCAGTACGTACGCGTTCAATATTTCTACGGACCCAATGAGGCGGCTAGGTGGAGCCAGACCGTTTTCGACGACGACACAAGGGCCTATATTTACTCGCCGCAGCCCCAGCATGTCTCGGTCGGACCCACGCGTAACACCGACTGGTCTGACGCGCTGACCGCCAAGCTGCGCCTGAGGCCCTTCGAAGACCATCAGTGGTTAAGCGAAGCACTGGTGCCGCTGTATGCGACGCTTCATCCCGATATGGAATCAGTTGGTGGACGTCCTGCGCACGTCGTTGACCTCGTCCGCCCGGATCGACCGACCACCGTCGAGAGAGTCTGGATTGACGCACAAAGCTCGATTCCGATCCGAACGCGTCTCTATGATGGTCATCCCGACGCTCCTCACACCAGACTACTGGTGGAGGTCAAAGGTGTCACGCCGCATAAGCTGCCCAATGGTGGCTGGATTCCGATCTCTGGCGTTCGCACGATCACGGCTTCTGAGCATGTCTCGGTGGATGTCAACAGCATCACGACGCAGGTGCCTGCGTCTTTGTTCCGACTCGATCCGCCGGAAGGAGGCACGATCTATAACGTCTCCACCCGACTCACCAGCATCGCAGGCGGAACGACGAAGAGCTACGAGCAGATCGTTTCCAGCGGCGGCAAGTTCATTGCGGGTGCAGTCACTGACACGAGTGGGACACCTCTTGCCGGGGTAGTGGTAGCGCCGGCTCGCGTCACGACCGAACGAGCCGATGGTCGCAGCCTGACGCGTCTAGTTCAGCCCTACGAGCGAACGTGTGCGGTGACCGACCCGCAGGGTCGCTTCGCGCTCGAATGCGAGGAAGAAGGTGAGTATAACCTGTCCTTCCACCGAGCCGGTTTTGTTGAGGCGAGAGCAAACGCCGTCCCAGCCGGTGAGCCCGGTCTGAAGGTCATACTCGAAGAGGGCGGCACCCTGAGCGGGCGTGTGTTCTTTGCGAACGGCGCCCAGAAGGTTCTACTCGGTGACGCGCGGATATATGCCTCCGCCGGGGACAGTTTTCTCGCACCGGGCGTGCCGGTTTCACCCGAGGAGACGAGGACGGACGAGCAAGGTCGGTTCGAGTTGACGGGACTGGCTGTCCGGCTGCGAGACCGCTCGAATCGGTCTTCCGAGCCGGCGCGATACGTGCCGGTGCCCTGGGAGATACGGTGCGGCCTGACTTCGCAGACGGTGACCTTCGACGCTCCGGGAGACCGCCGTGAGATCGAGCTCGTGCTCAAACCCAACGTAAAGGCGGCTGCTCCTCTGGTCAGCAAGCCTTTGCCAAGCTTGGCCGGGCTGGGGTTGGATGTCACAGCCACTGACATCGACGGCCGACGGGTGCTGGTCTGCTTTTTCGACATGGAGCAGCGGCCCGCGCGGAGGTGCGTGCTGGAACTGGCTGAGCAGGCGAAATTGCTGGCCGAGAAAGGCGTGGCTGTCCTGACAGTCCACGAGAAGGGCGTCGACGCAGCCCAGCTCAGGGCTTGGGCGGACGAGTCCGGCGTTACGTTTCCGGTTGGGGCGATCGCGGGCGACCCTGACATCCAGAAGTTCACCTGGGCGGTCCGCTCGCTGCCTTGGCTGATTCTGACGGATGCCAACCACGTCGTTACCGCTGAAGGATTCTCAGTGGCAGAGATAGGAGAGCAGATCAGATGAACGCATCGCAGATGCTACTCAAAGTCGTTGTTGTGGCCGGTATTCTGTTGCTGACGAACTCGTCCGACGCCGCCCGACTGCCGGTCACGGGCGAGGCGGTTCAGGCCGAGACCTGCACGCTGGCAGGGACGGTGGTCGATGCGGATACCGGTCAGCCGGTGCCTTTCTTCCACTTGCGCCAGATGAACCGGAACGGCACGGTGGTCGAACACCTCGAAACGGACGAGCAAGGCCGCTTTCGCACGACGGCGCCGAAGGGCAGCGACCGCTATTTCGCGCTGGATCGGTCGCGACAAGGCACCTACATCATCGACTGGTTGGCGCAGGAGCAAGCGGGGCTGCGGCCTTTCAGCGGCGTGGTCAACGAGGACCAGACCGACTTGCTCATCAAGGTCAAGCTCTGGCCCGTCACGACGCTAACGGGCCGCGTGGTCGATGGATCGGGCCGCCCGGTCGTCAACGCTTCGGTGTATATCCACTGTGACGTGCCGGCGGTCAAGACGGATGCCAACGGTACCTTTCATGTTGAGGTCGCTCCCACGAAGCAGGACTTCGACCTGTTCGCTATCACAGCAGATAGGGACCAGGCCGGACTGGCGCATCTGAAGGGAGGCTCAACGACAACGACAATCGAATTGGAACCGACGGCCAGCTATCGAGGCCGGGTCAGGGATACGGAGAATCGACCCGTTGGACCGTTCAGGTTCCTCGTCGGCCTGCGCCTCAACGGCAGTAACAATGACTGTCTACAACAGAATGTCCTGGCCGAAGCCGACGGAACGTTTGTTGTGGATTCCCTGTGTCCTGAGGCCAAGTATCTGCTCTGGTGGTTTCCCGACGAGCAGGTCAATCGGACGCTCGGCACGCACGGCGAGAAATGGGTGGATCTGTCGCGGCAAGGGCTTGACGACCCCATCGAGCTTGCTGTTACCCAGTACCTCAATACGATCACGGCACGGGTCGTGGATGCCAACGGAGCTCCGATCGAAAACGCCAGGGTCGTGATCGTCACGCGGCGCCTTCAGTCGCAGGGCCTGGATCGGCTCGGCAGCGGCGTTCGCACGGACGGTGACGGTGGCGTGAGCCTCCACGGTCTCACCGACGGTCTGGCAGCGGTGCACGTATACAAATCCGGATTGAGATCGAGATACATCTGGGCGCCTACGGACGCGAAGGACGTGGAGATCGTGCTGCGGCCGTTCTCTGAGCCGGGTCTGTGCGAGGTGCAGGTCGTGGACGACGACTACGAGCCGGTGCCGGACGTGCCCGTGCGTTTGGATTTCACCTCGGTTGAGTCGGGCGAGTTGCTGTCGTCGCAGACAGCGCGGACCGACGCCGACGGCCGAGTGCAGTTTGCGATCGAGATCTATGCCGACGGCCTTCGCGCGATGGGCGCCGTCTCCTGCGACGTCGAAGGCTACGATCTGGCCTACAACAGCATTCCGAACTATACCGATGCCGAAGTGAAGCTCGTGCTGCACAAGCCGGGCCAGCACTGGTCCGGCCGGCTGGTCGATCCACAGCAGAATCCCATCCCGGCGGCGGAGCTCCACCTGACGAGCATGTCTCAACATGTGACGACGCCGCAACGGACGACACCGCAGGCGTTGGATCAATCGATCTATCGCGCGCCGTCGCCACTGCCGCTGGCGGGCCGCTCGGACCAGGAAGGTCGGTTCGTCTTGTCTCGCTTCAACCGGAAGGACTTCGTCAGGGTGATGGTGAAAGCCGCCGGCTTCAGTAGCGACGAACTGGACTTCTCGCCCGAGCAAGAAGGTGGTGAGATTCTCCGCGCTTCCGGGGGGATCGTACGCACCCATGACTACGTGTTCCAACTTTCTCCTGATGTCGCGACCTTGAGCGGCGTCGTGATGGATGCCTCCCCTGGGGAACCGGTGGCAGATGCGCACCTCTCTCTGAAACGGATAAACGGGTCTGCTCGTGATGTCACCACGGATGGTAAAGGCGCCTTTCGCATCGAGGACCTGGAGCCGGGAGAGTACGCACCCTGCCTGGAGAACCCCACAGACGGGAGCGACACGTCTCAGGTCTGTGTGCCTGAGATTATCGCTGCAAAGGCCGGCGAGACCATACAGGCCACGATCCAGGTGCGAGAGGGCGTCGTCCTCAAAGGACGCCTGGTCGATGCCGCGACGCAGCGGCCGCCGACGGGCGAGCGGACCTATCTGGATGCCCGTCTGGAATCGGGTCACACGGTGGCCTCCAGCCGGATCGCGGCGGATGGGAGCTGGGAACTGCTGCTGGCGCCGGGCGACTATCGGCTATACTACGTGCAGTTCGTCGGGCAGGTGGGCCGCTTCATGGCCAGTCAAAGGCCGCTCTCGGTGGCCGTTGAGGACAAAGCGTACGATGAGATGGTTCTCGAAGTCGGCGACGAGCAGAGTTTGTCCCTCCAACCGGCTTCGCTCGTCGGCAAAGTGCTGCCACCTCTTGCGGGCCTGACGACATCGGCGCTTGAGTTCGACGCGGCCGGTCGCATGATCCTCGTCTGCTTCTTCGACGTGCAGCAGAGGCCATCGCGGAATGCTGTCCTGGACCTGACCGGACGGGCCGAGCGCTTTGGCGGGCAAGGCGTCGTGGTCGTAGCCGTGCAAGCGGCGCCCATCGAGCAGCAAGAGCTTGGCCGATGGGTCGAGGAAAACGGTATTGCCTTTGCGGTCGCACGGACCACCGAACAATGGGCGCCTCTGGCCTGGGGCGTCCGCTCGCTGCCTTGGCTGATCCTGACGGACCGCAATCACGTCGTCCAGGCCGAAGGTTCCTCTCTGGACGAACTCGACGCGAAGATCATGGATATGTACCGACGCGTCACACGGATTCGGAAGAGTCCTTGGGCGCCAGACGTTTTGTCATTCCGTTCACTGCGTTCAGGGCAAGCTCTGAGGCGAAGCCGAAGGATCTGGCCACCGCAAGAGAGGGCCGTCTCGCTCGCAGCCCAGATCCTTCACTACACTACGTTCCGTTCAGGATGACAAAGAAGCGCAAGAATCTCCGTAACTCCGTATCAGGTCAGAGCCTCTTTGCAGTACTGGACACACTTGGCGACTTCCGTCACGGCATCCGAGCCTTGCGGGATGCGGTACTCCAGTTCGATGTCGGCAGGGAAGGTCCACTTGTTCTTGCGCATCAGGTGTAGGACCTCTTTGATCGGCGTTTCGCCTTCGCCCCAGGGCAGGTTGCCGCCGGCTTTGGTCCTGTCCTTGAGGTGCAGGCTGACGATCCGCTCGTGGTACTTCTCGATGAAGGGGATGGGCGACTCGCCCGTGCCGGTGAGGTAGTGGCCGACGTCGAAGTTGATGCCCAGGTACTTGCCGTAGGACAGCACACCTTCGTCGTACGTCGTCGGCGTGATCTGGGTGTGGTTGTGGAAGCCGATCCAGACCTGGTGCTTGTCGGCGAAGGGAGCGAGCCGCTTGGCGATCTCGTCGGACAGCTCGCGCGTGATACCAGTGGCGCCCAGCGCCTTGGCGACGTTGAAGCAATTGTCGATCTCGGCGTCGCTCATGTTCGCTTCGCCGATCCGGTCGAACTTGACGATATGAATGTTGACGCCCGCGTCGGTATACATCTTGCGGAGGGCCTGGTACTTCTCCATCGGGATCGACAGGCGCCGTTGAAGCTGTTCTTCCTGCTGCTTGCGCATCGCTTCGCGCTGCTCGTCGGTCATCTGGCCACCACGGCGACGCATGCCGCCGCGAGGTCCGCCGCCCGCTCCGCCACTGAGTCCGACGTAGTCATCGACGGGACCGCTCATCAGCTCGACCTCGCTGAGCCCGCACTTGAGCAGCGCCTGGAGCGTTCCCTCGGCGGTGTTCTCGACGCCGCGGAAGCTGTAGGTGATCGTCCCGATACGCACTCCGTCGAAAACGGAATTCGGTTTCTTCGACGCGGGCGTCTCGGCGCCTCTCAGCACGTGGCTCGGGACCACGGTCAAAGCCGCCGCGGCGGCCGCACTGCCGAGTAGTTCCCGGCGGGACAGCATTTGTCGTTGATTCGATTGGTTCCGCTCTCTCATGGTTGTACTCCTCGATTAGCCCAGCAGGCCATAGTCTTTCAGAGCTTGGCGCAGGGTGGCTTTCTTGCTGTCTTCCAGTGGCGTCATGGGCAGGCGCAGCTCGTCGGAGGCCATCTCTCGCATCGCCATCGCCGCCTTGATCGGGATCGGGTTGGTCGCGAGCGTCAGCATGTTCTTGCCCAGCGCGAACAGCTTGCGGTGCCACTGACGCGCCGAGACGAGGTCGCCCTGGAGGATCAGGTCGGTCATGGCCTTAACATCAGCCGGCACGACGTTGGCGACCACGCTGATGACCCCTTTGCCGCCGATCGACGCCAGAGGCAGAGTCAGCGAGTCGTCACCCGAGAGGATGGTGATGTCGCAGCGCATCGCGATTTCCGAGGCCTGGTCGAGACTGCCGGTCGCCTCCTTGATGGCGACGATGTTCTCCAGCTCGGACAGACGCGCGATGGTCTCCGGCGTCATGCCGGCGCCGCAGCGGCCTGGGATGTTGTACAGCACGATCGGCAGGTCCACCTCTTCGGCAATCGCTTTGAAATGCTGATAGAAGCCTTCCTGGGTCGGCTTGTTGTAGTAGGGGCACACCTGCAAGGTCGCGTCGGCGCCGACTTTCTTGGCGTAGGCGGTCAGCTCGATGGCTTCGGCCGTGCTGTTCGAGCCGGCGCCGGGGATGACCGGGACGCTGCCGCCGGCGCCCTTGACGACGCGTTCCATGACCTGCTTGTGCTCCTCGTGGCTGAGCGTGGGCGATTCGCCGGTCGTGCCCACCGGCACGATGGCGTCGATGCCATGCTCAAGCTGGAACTCGATCAGCTCGTCGAGCGTCTCGAAGTCGATCTGACCCTCTTGAAAGGGCGTCACGAGTGCGACCATGGCCCCTGTGAACATCCTGCGTCTCCTCAATTGCGTGGCGTCTTGGCCGCCTCGCGGGAAATAGGTCCTATTTGACCTATGGGACCTATGTTGCTACGCATGGTGCTTGCCGATTAGTTCGATCATCTCGCGCGTCGCCGGGCGCATACCTACGAGGACGGCGCGGGCGACGATGCTATGGCCGATGTTGAACTCGCACAGACCCTCGACAGCGGCGACCGGGTCGATGTTGCGATAGGTCAATCCGTGTCCGGCGTGTACCACGAGCTTGCGCTCGAGGCCGATGTCTCGGCCGGCCACGAGCTCGGCCAGACGTCTGGCGACGGCTTTCTGCGTCCGCGCGTTGGCGTACATGCCGGTGTGCAACTCGACGGCGTCACAACCGGCCTCGGCCGACGCGACGATCTGCTCGCTGGCCGGTACGATGAAGGCGCTGACCAGGATGCCCTTCTTGTGCATCCGTTTGACGACCTGGGCGAGGCGCTGCTGGTGGCGGACGCAGTCCAGACCCCCTTCGGTGGTCAGCTCGGCGCGGTTTTCGGGGACGAGCGTCACCTGATCGGGCCTGATCTGCTCGGCGATCTTGACGATCGGCTCGGCCATCGACATCTCGAGGTTGAACTTGCAGGCGACGGTCTCCTTAAGGACGCGCACGTCGCGATCGTTGATATGCCGTCGGTCCTGGCGCAGATGCACCGTGATCCCGTTGGCGCCGGCCAGCTCGCACTCGACTGCGGCCCAGACCGGGTCCGGCTCGTCCGCCAAGCGCGCCTGACGGATCGTGGCGACATGATCGATATTGACATTGAGGACTGCCATAGTTCCATCCGGACATCGACGGCCAAATTGTAGCAACGAAAGGCTGTATATCAAGGGCATAACCACATAAAATGCCGAACGCCGGACGCGACCGGCCTGCGAATCGCGACAAGGAGCCACCCTTGCTGGGGGACATTACCGATGCCAAAACCGATAATCATTACCCTGGGAAAGACCACGATTCGAGCGGATCTCAACGGCAGCACCACTGCCAAAGCCATCGCCGCGGAGTTGCCTATCGAAGCCAGCGCCAATCGGTGGGGCGAGGAAATCTACTTCTCCATCGACGTTCAGGCCGAAGTCGAGGCCGACGCGAGCGACATCGTCGAGACAGGGGACCTGGCGTACTGGCCTCCGGGGAACGCCTTTTGTATCTTCTTCGGACGCACGCCGGCCTCGCAGGGCAAGGAAATCCACGCCGCTTCGCCAGTCAACGTCGTCGGCCGCGTGCAGGGCGACCTAGCGCCGCTTCACGACGTTCCCGACGGTGCGCCGGTCGTCATCAAGGCGAGTTAGAGGACACCCGCGCCGCTGTAGACCTGCTGCCAGAGCGTAATGACTCTCATGGCCAGGTACCCCACGATGGCGAAGTAGATGATCTTCGGCAGCCACTTGGCGAACTCGGTGAACAGCAGATCCGCTCGATCGGCGGCAATCTCGGCAACCTTGTCGGCGGTCTTGTCCAGCTCCCCGGTCTCCTCGCCAATCTGGAACAGGTGCAGATATTGTGGGAGGAGCCGCTTGGAGTAGCCTTCCCAGGCCAGGCCGCCGTTGCGGACGCTCTCCGAGCCGCCGGCGAACAGGCGCGCGACCATCACGTTACCGGTCGCGCGCGTGGCGCGTTCGGTCACCTCCGTCATCGGGACGCCGGCCGCGTACATCATGTGGAAGGCGCGCGCGTACCGACAGACGGACATGTGATAGACCGCCAGCCCGAGGACCGGAATCCTCAGAACGACGGCGTCGAGGATACAGCGCAGCGGCGGGATCTGGTTCCTGAGCAGCATGCACGCGATGACGATCGACGCCGGGACGTAGAAGTACACCAGCGGAGTCAGCACGTCGCGAGCGAACCCCCCAGGCGTGAAGCCACGCATGACGGAGGCGGGAACTGCCGCGATCAGGGCGCCTGCGTGGAGAATGAAGAGCGGATAGATCAGGCCCGCCAGCATCCGGCGTGTAATCCGGTGGACGAACTCGTACCATTGGGAGAGCATCTTGAACGACGTGCCAAGCGAGCCCGAGGTCTCGGCGGCTTCGATCAGCATCCGATCCAGTTCGGGAAAGACATTGCGATGCTCCGCCAGAGCCTCCGTCAGGTCCGAACCTTTGGCTATCGAGGCACGAATCTGGGTCAGGACGCGCTTCAGGTACCCCTGGCGGCCTTCCGTCACGATATCCAGGGTCCGCAGGATGGGCACGCCAGCGTCGATCATTACGGACAAGTCATAGTAAGCCTGTGCCAGACTGGTGTTCGAACTCATCAGACGCTGCTCCGCTATCGCGTCAGTGCTGCCATCGAGCCCGCCGACGACGCCGGGACGTGACCTGATTGCCAACACCGCCACCTAAGTGTAGTATAGCATAGTCCGAGACGGATGCAATAATGACGCTCCAGGCGGGCTTTTGTTAAGGACGGCGCCATGGCGGCCAGAGGTGGGACGAGCTGGTTTCACTTCGTGCGACACCCGAGCGACCTTCGGCTGAGCTGGCCGACGCGGATCACCTTGCTGCGCATCCTCCTGATCGTCCCATTCGTCAGTTGCATGCTCAATATCAACGACGCGTCCCTACGCGAAGCGACGCGAACGCTCCTGCGATATGCGGCCGTCGGCATCTTCGTCCTGATGGCGATCAGCGACGCTCTCGACGGCTACCTGGCCCGCCGCCGCAAGGAGATCACCCGCCTGGGCACATTCCTCGACCCGCTTGCCGACAAGTTGCTGATCACTTCTGCCTCTCTGTTGCTCGTATCGCAAAGAGGCCACGTGGAGGGCTTTGTCCTGCCGCCGACGGTCGTGGTGCTGATCATCGGTAAGGACGTGCTGTTGGTCATCGGTTTTGTGCTCGTCTACCTGATTACGTCGCAAATCCACATCGTCCCCGTGTTCGCAGGTAAGCTGGCGACGGCGCTGCAGCTCGTCATGGTGGCGTGCGTGCTCGTGGCGCCGGAGTTGTCTACGGTGATTCCAGGCTACCGGCCATTCTTGAGCCTGCTGTGGTGGTCGGCGGGCGCCGCGGCGGTTTTGGCAACGCTGGTTTACATCCGCAACGGAAGCCGCTATATTGAGTATTTCGAGCGGACGCAGGCGAAAGACGCCGAGACGCCGAAGGATTGACGTAGCGACATCATAGTGGATTTGGATTTGCATAGAGTAGACATGAGCCAGGCGCCGTTGCCGGATGAGATAGCCCAGACGCAGTTCAGCGACGTGCCGGAGGTGCTGAAGGACCTGCGGCAGGGGAAGATGGTCGTTCTTGTAGATGCCGAGGACCGCGAGAACGAAGGAGATTTGGTCTGCGCCGCCGAGAAAGTCACGCCTGAGATCATCAACTTCATGGCCAAATTCGGTCGGGGTCTGATTTGCCTGCCGCTGCCGGAAGAGCGGTGTGACGCGCTGGGCCTGTATCCGCAGACGCTGGAGAACACGGCGCGTTTCGGGACCGCCTTTACCGTCAGCGTGGATGCGGCCGAAGGAATCTCGACTGGGATCAGCGCTGCCGACCGGGCGCATACCATCCAAGTGGCGGTCGCTCCCGACGTCCGCCCGCGCGACCTGGCCCGGCCGGGACACATCTTCCCCTTGCGCGCCAGACACGGCGGCGTCCTGGTGCGTGCCGGCCAGACCGAAGGTGCGATTGACCTGGCTCACCTGGCGGGTCTCAAGCCCGCCGCGGTCATCTGCGAGGTCATGAACGACGACGGGTCCATGGCCAGAGTGCCTGACCTGCTGGAGTTCTGCCGGCAGCACGACCTGAAAATCGTCTCGATCGCCAAACTGATCGAGTACCGTCTCCAGCGCGAAAGCCACATCAAGCGCTTCGTCTCGGTCGATTTGCCGACCGACTACGGCCAGTTCAAGCTCGTTGCCTACGAAAGTATGACGTCGCCGGAGCCGCATCTGGCGTTGTGCAAGGGAGGCATCGGCGACCTCGACGAGTCCGGCCAGCCGATCGAGCATCCCGAACCGGTCCTGGTCCGCGTTCACTCGGAGTGCATGACCGGCGACCTGTTCCATTCGCAGCGCTGCGAGTGCGGCTACCAGTTGATCACCGCTATGGAGATGATCGAGGCCGAGGGCAAAGGCGCCCTGATCTACCTGCGCCAGGAGGGTCGCGGGATCGGCCTGTCCAACAAGCTGCGCGCCTACGAGCTCCAGGAGAAGGGCCTGGACACCGTTGACGCGAACCTGAAGCTGGGCTTCGGCGCCGACCGGCGGGATTACGGGATCGGCGCGCAGATTTGCCGGGATCTGGGCCTTCGCCAGGTGCGAATCCTGACCAACAATCCCAAGAAAGTCAGCCGCCTGGAGGTCTATGGCATTCGGATCACCGAGCAGATTCCGCTGCTGGCCAAGCCGGGCGCACACAACATCGACTACCTCAGGACGAAGAAGTACCGTCTCGGACACCTGCTGGACAAGGACCTGTGATGGCTTTGCGATCTGCGCTTTGCGCTTTGCGATTGTCCCCTTCGTGTTTCGCGCCTGTCGCCTGTTGCTTCTTGGCCGCGTCGCTGTTTGTGGGCGCCGGTTGCGAGTCGCCGCCGGCCAAGCCGCCGGCGCCGTCGCAGCCGATTGGCGCCGGCCAAGCCACGGCGGCGCCGCAGGCTCCGGCGGTCACCTCCCCGAGCGGTTTTGGGCCCGCCGGGATCGAAGTCCTGCCTTTGACCGAACTGGTTCAGGCCTCGGGACCGGATCAGGGCACGCAACTGAATGTCTATGTGTCCTTGCTGGACGCCTTTGGATCGAAGATCAAGGCCCCCGTGGTCCTGCGCTTTGAGCTCTATGACTACGTCCAACGGTCAGCCGAGCCGAAGGGTCAGCGAATCGCCATCTGGCCCGATATTGACCTGACCAACCCTGCGGAGAACCACGCGTACTGGCAGGATTTCCTGCGCTGCTATGCCTTTGACCTGGCAACCCAAGCGGCGCGCGGCAGGACGTACATCGTCGAGGCCACCTGCATGTGTGCGGGCGGCCGGCGGCTTTCGACCGACTTCATGCTCAGGCCTGACAACTGACCAGACGGTAGGATGGTCTCACCATCCTCCGCTCGGTCGCCGTCGCGTCACGCTCGGCCTGGGTGGCGGCCCACTCCCTTGACCCGGCGTGCACGGCACGTTTTTAGGTAACCGGGACAGTCAGCCCCTTTGTCATGTCGAGTGGAGCGAAGCGGAATCGAGACATCTGGCTGCGAGTGAGACGGCCACCTCGTTCTCGGCCAGATTTCTCGATTTCGGCCTGCCTGCGGCAGCCCTCCACTCGAAATGACAAGCACAGCCGCCGGTTAGCGGAAGGCTACCTACAGACATGCAGTACACGCCTTGACCCGGACGCGTGTAGATTTTTCTTGAAGTCGTGGTCCCGTTTCTGCTATAAACAGGCTAGGGTTTGGTCAGGTCTCCTGTGTCGGAGGACAGGGTATTTGCCGGCGTCGAGGCGCGCCCGCAGGTCCGGTGGAGGTGCATTCCGGCCTGATCCCGACTCGCTCCGGCAGCCGGGTCTGCGTAATCTGGCGTATCTCGACTGACGAACCCGCAGCGGTATGGGTCTGCGAACGAAGGAGGTGTGCCCGACTCTCCAAGCGGCGGACTTGTGGTGCGCCGACATTCCAGGGGCAGGCGGGCCATCCGCAGCGCCGGCAATCGGGCTGTGTGCGTCGGTCCGGTCCTGGAACATCCGGCGATCGGGATTGTCGCGTTGAGAGGCCGCCGGACGCCGGCCGGTGCGGTTCCTTAGCGTCAAGCCCGTTGGCGCAGGCAGACGCCAAGCGGTGACGGTGGGTGGCAATCGATTTCTCTCAATCTCAGAAGGAGGACTGCAATGTGTAAAAGACTCGTCTTGCTACTGGCGGTGCCGGTTCTGTGCCTGGCATCGTCTGCCCAGGCGGCCAACATCGTGTGGGTTGCCGAGGGAAACGTTGACGCGGCGGGAGTCCCGTATGACCAGGGCTGGATCGACCTGCTCACCGCCCAAGGGCACACCGTCGACGACCAGCGCGGCTCGTGGATGACGCTGACGGCGACCAACATCGCGACGCTCGAAGCGGCCGACCTGGTCATCGTCAGCCGGACCACTAACAGCGGCAACTACGCCGGCGACGCCACCGAAGTGACCCAGTGGAACTCGGTAACCACACCCCTGCTGCTTCTGACGGCCTATCTCGTTAGAAGCAATCGCTGGCAATGGATCAATTCCGATGGCATCACCGAGTACACCGCCCAGACAGCGATGCAGGTGGAAGACGCCACCCACCCGATCTTCACCGGCGTTAATGTCGGCAACGGCCAGATCGACGTGATCGACGCGGCGGTGAATTCGGGCCAGGCCACCTTTCTCACTGCTCCCAACGCGAGTAACGGAACTCTGATCGCCACGCGCTCGGATAACGGCAACGTATGGATTGTCGAGTGGGAGCCCGGCACCGTCTTCTACGACGGGACCAGCCAAGTGCCCGCTGGCAAGAGGATGCTGCTTTCCGGCGCCGGCGGTGGCGGCGCCCAGACCGCCGGTTCGATGAATTTTACCCCGGCGGGCCAGACGATATTCCTCAACGCGGTTGCCTACATGCTGGGCCTGGATTTGAACCCCGGTCGTGCGGGCGGTCCGACGCCGGAGGCCGAAAAGACAGACGTGCCGCGTGACGTGGTTCTGGGCTGGCAGGCGGGCGAGAATGCCGCGACACATGACGTCTACTTTGGCACGACCTTCGCCGATGTCAACAACGCCAGCCGAGCGAACCCGCTGGATGTGCTTGTCAGCCAGGGTCAGACGACGACAACGTTCGAGCCGCCTGTGGCGCTGGACTTCGACCAGACATACTACTGGCGCGTCGATGAGTGGGAAGCCGACGGCGTGACGATGCACAAAGGCAACGTCTGGAGCTTCACGACCGAACCGGTCAGCTATCTCGTCACCAATGTCACCGCCAGTGCGTCACTGCCGTCTCCCGAGGGGCAAGACCCGAATCGCACGGTTGACGGTTCCGGCCTTGACGCCCAAGGACAGCACTCCACGGAGGACCCCGACTGCTGGATCGTCAAACCCGCTGCCGGTGACGTCGTCTGGATCCAGTTCGATTTCGACCGGGTCTACAAGGTCAGCGAGATGCACGTCTGGAATTACAACTTCCTGTACGAACCGTTCCTCTTCTTCGGTTTCAAGGACGTGACGGTGGAGTACCTCAACGACGCTGGCGAATGGATGACTCTGGGTGATTTCCAGTTTGCTCAGGCGCCTGCGTTGCCCACCTATGCCGGTCAGGTGATCGACCTTGGCGGCATAGCCGCCCAAGGCCTGAGAATCACCGCGCTGAGCAACTACGGCGGAATCCAGTACGGTTTGAGCGAGGTGCAATTCCGCTACATTCCCGCCCATGCGCGTCAGCCCCAGCCGGCTTCCGGCGCCACCGGCGTGAGCCTGAATCCTGATCTCACCTGGCGTGCCGGTCGCGAAGCCGTCTCGCACCAGGTCTCCTTCGGCACCGACCCGGAGGCGGTCGCCGGTGGGACGGCCGTGGTCGATACGACCAGCGTCGCCAGCTACAGTGCCGGACCGCTCGACTTGGGGACCACCTACTACTGGATGGTCGATGAGGTCAACGAAGCCGAAGCGATCACAACCTGGTCGAGCGATCTGTGGAGCTTCACCACGCAGCAGTACACCCTGGTGGACGGTTTCGAGACGTACTCCGGCGACGAAGGCGACGAAGTGTACATGGCTTGGGCCGACGGTTTCGAGATCGACAACAACGGCTCCCAGGTAGGCCATAACGATCCGCCTTACGTCGAGAGGGCCACTGTTCACAGCGGCGCCCAAGCCATGCCGGTGACCTATGACAACAGCGGGATGGCGACCTCCTCGGAGGCCAAACGCACGTTTGCCGGCTCCCAGGACTGGACGCTGGGCGGCGCGACCACGCTGGCGCTGTACTTCTATGGCGATCCGGACAACAACCCCGCTGAGCCGATGTGGGTCCGCCTGACCGACCAGAGCGGCAAGAGCGGCACCGTGACTTACGGCACCGGCACCGCTGAGGGCACGGACAACCAGGCCATCGCGGCCTGGCATGAGTGGAGCATCCCGCTGTCTCGGTTCGACGTGAACTTAACGAGAGTTGCCTCAATGACGATCGGCTTTGGCGGCACCGGTCCGCGGAGCAGCGGCATGATGCTCTTCGACGACATCCGGCTCTATCCGGATGCTCCGGCAATCACGCCGGTCCTGGCGGCGCACTGGGCCCTCGGTGGCAACGCCACCGATAGCTCAGGCAACGGCAACGACGGCACTCTTAACGGCGGCGCCACGTGGGCCGCGGCCGGCAAGGTCGGCGGGGCGCTGAGCCTCAACGGGACCGACGCCTACGTCGACTGTGGCAACGGCGAAAGCCTTGACATCACCGAGGCGATCACGCTATCGGCCTGGGTCAACACTGCCGACGCCAACAACGGCGAGCACAACCCCTTCGTGACCAAGGGTGACCAGGCCTATGCGATCAAGCACAATCTTAACGACCAGATCGAGACGTTCATCTATGACGGGGGTTGGCATACGGCCACCTACGCCATCGATCCTTCGTTCAACGGCGGGTGGCACCATGTGGCTTCGACGTATGACGGTCTGAACTTGAGGCTTTACGTGGACGGGGTTCTCCGCGCGACAACGGAGTACACCGGCTCGATTGCCAGCGCGACGTACAACGTCAACCTCGGCCGCAACGCTCAGAATACGGACCGCTTCTACGAGGGCCTGATCGACGAGGTCCGCATCTACGACGGCGCCTTGTCGGCGGCTGAGGTGGTCCAGTTGATGACGCCGTAACGACGGCAAGGACGATTCCGCCTTTGCAGGTAGATTCTCGCGGGGCTCGTGTCGGTTCGGCACGGGCCCCGCTGTCGTTACGGCGCCTGACAGCCCCTGGGCGCACTGCACGTTTGCACGTAACGCGAAAGGTCCGCCCTTTTTCATGTCGAATGGAGCGAAGCGGAATCGAGGCATCTGGCTGCGAACGAAACAACCTCTTCATCCTCGGCCAGATTCCTCCACGCGGGCTTCGCCCTTGGTCGGAATGACAATGGCGCTGAGTGTTCTACCCAGCGGATTCCACCTGCACACATGCAGTGCAGCCGTCGCCGCTCGTCCGTCCTGAATTCGGTTGACCCCGACCAGCCAATCTGCGAAGATAGTTCCGGCCTGAACAGGTGGCTCGTGCCCGACAAAGCGGTTTATCGGTCCCAACGTTCTAACGAGAGGAACGCAGTGTACGCCAGAGCGGCAAGCATCAATATCGACGATTCCGTGCTGGTTCAGCAGGCCCAGTCCGGCGATACGATGGCCATGGAGAGGCTGATTCTCAAGTACCAGAGCCGCATCTACAACGTCATCCTGAAAATGTGTGCCAATGCCGACGATGCGGCGGAACT
>JAFGLV010000180.1 GCA_016927855.1 Sedimentisphaerales bacterium | reverse complement strand
GAGGTGTCCGAGTGGCCTAAGGAGCGGTCTTGGAAAGGCCGTGTAGGGTTTATCCCTACCGCGGGTTCGAATCCCGCCCTCTCCGTTTGGATTATCGCGGCCACCGCCTGTTCGCGCCTAAGCGAGCGGGGCGGCGGACGCCGCAATTCGAGTCTGTCGTACGCCCGAGCCAAGGAGAGTTGGACGTGGCCGAAGCGCAAGTCCGTGGGGGCAAGGTCATCCGCCGGGGGCCGTATCCCGAATTGACGCCGACAGCGGTGCTCGTCGGCTATGGGCTGGGCGTGCTCATCACGATCAGCATGGGCTACGCCTGCCTGATCCTCGGCTTCTCGCACGAAGGCTCGGAACTGGCGGCCATTCTGGGCTTCGGCATCCTGCGCGGCCTGATGGGCCGCACCAGCATTATCGAGAACAACATCGTCCAGACCGTCGCCAGCAGCGTCAACGGCGCCTCGGCCGGGATCATGTTCTCGGTACCGGCGCTGTTCATCCTCAACCAGACGGACTTCAATCCTTACCTGATGACCTTCGGCGCCATCGCCGGCGGTGTGCTCGGTATTGCCTTCATCATCCCGCTGCGCAAGCAGATGATCGACTTCGAGCGGCTGACCTACCCCGGCGGCGTCGCGGTCGCGACGGTGCTCAAGAGCCCCGGCGCCGGCATCCAGAAGGCCAAGCTGCTGCTGATCGGGGTCGGCGCCAGCGCCACGGTGGCGATCGTCAGCCACCTGACGAAGTTCGAGAACTGGGCGCTGGGCCGGTATATCGGCATGCCGGACTACATGAATGGCGTGTGGTTCGTCTCGCTGCTGACGATCGGGATCGCGTTCATCGCCGGCAAAGGCGGCTTGTGCTTCGTCATCGGCGGGTACGCCTGCTACTGGGTCCTGGCGCCGATCCTGGCGCAGATGGGCCTGATGCCGACGCCGGACCAGTTGCAGTCCGCCGCCGAGCGGCTGGGGGAAAAGAGCCTGAACACGCCAAACTACCTCAGGTTGCTGCTGTTTCGCCCGCTCGGAATCGGCATGCTGGTCGGCGGGGCGCTGACCGGAATCGTGCTGGCGCTGCCTCTGATCGTCAGCGCCGTGCGCAGCATGCAGTCGGCGACCAAAACCGGCGCGTCGCTGTCGCGCGACGAGATGCCGATTAAGCTGCTCTATGTCGGTGTGGTCGGCGCCGTCATCGTTCTGGCTGTCGTCGCCGTCACCTCGGTGCCGGAGATGGGACTCGTACGCGGCGTCATCATGGCGCTATTGGGGACGGTGTGGATCTGGATGGCGGGCGTGATTCTCTCGGAGTGCATCGGCCGGACCAACTGGTCGCCCATGAGTGGTATGACACTGATCGCCGTGACGATTCTGATTATCATCACGAGAGACCTGGACAACCGCGCCGCGATGATCTCGTCGGTCATGGTCGGCGCCGCCACCTGTATGGCGATGTCGCAGGCGACCGACCTGATGCTCGACCTCAAGACCGGCTACCTCGTCGGCGCCATCCCGCGCAAGCAGCAGTACGGCCAGTTCCTCGGCACCTGGATCGGACCGATTTTAATGATTGCTTTGTTGTTCGTCCTCCACAAAGCACACGGTCTCGGCAGTGACAAGCTCCCGGCGCCGCAGGGCATGGCGCTGGCCAGTATGATCAAGGGCATCCTGGCGGGCGATGTCCCCGTCTACAAGTATGTCGCAGGCGCCGGTCTCGGCGCGCTGCTCAGTGCGACTGGCATCGGCGGGCTGGGCATCCAGGTTGGCTTAGGGTTCTACCTGCCGTTCAGCATCGTGCTGACCTACACGATCGGTACGATCCTGCGGATGCTCAGCGACCGGTTCAAAGGACGGCACTTCAGCGAGCAGGTGGGCATCCCCATCGCGGCCGGCCTGATTATCGGCGAAGGCGTCGTCGGCGTTGCGTTCGCCGTTTACGCCGTGATCGAGGGAATGACGAAGGGGGGTGCCTCGTGAAGCTGATCGGGTTTGCGATGGTCACTGTCGGGTTCATCGTCGCGGCGCTGGCGTCGGTCGTCGACCCGGGCGGCATCGACGAGACCCCTACCGCGCCGCCGGTCGAGGAGCGGACCACCGAGGACGCCAACTCAGCGACGCCGATTGAGGAAAGTGCTGTCGCGGGCCCGGGATCCGTGACGCCCCGTGAAGGCGCTGTCAAGTGGCTGTGGTACGTTCCGGCGTTGGCGCTGGGCGTCGCGGGCGTCGTGGTCATCCGCATGGATATCGCGCGCCACAGCAAGACCGAGCACCACGTCGCGGCCAACATCGAGACGGTCGAAGGCAGCCTGGAGAGAATCGCGTCCAATATCGAGAAGCTCGACGCCGGCAAGCACGCGCTCGACACGTACGACGTGCGCCATCGAATCGACGAGCTGTTCACCGACGACCTGGAGCAGTTCGTCGACGCACGAGAGAGCATCGCGCACCGTCACGGCCTGGCCGCCTACGCGGAGGTGATGACGACCTTCGCCGCCGGCGAGCGGTATCTCAATCGCGTCTGGTCCGCATCGGCCGACGGCTACATCGACGAGGTCAACGAGTACCTCGAAAAGGCCAAGACCCAGTTCGCCGAAACCCTCACCCTCCTGCGCCGTCTGCAAAGCAGCCCGGCCGTCTGAGCGGATTTCGCTTTGGCGGGCACCGATTGATGCGCCCCGCTCGCATCGATAGAATCAAGCTATGACTACGGAACCGAAACGAGGCCCGTTCCAGGATGCTCGACCGCCCGATCCGATTCAGAAGGCGGCCGATTATGGTATCGACGTTTCGGCGCTGCGCGACAATCTGTCGCTGACGCCGACGGAACGGTTGCGCCGTCATCAGCTTGCCCTCGACATGGTCCAAATGCTGCGGAAGGCGAAACGAGGTATGAAAGCGAAGAATACTATGAAAGAACCCCGCACTAGCTGGCCCAGGCTCGAGAGTATGCCCGACGAAGAAGTCGACACGTCGGATATCCCGGAATTGGGCGAGGACTTCTTCCGTGAGGCAAAGGTGCGCTTGCCCGAAGGCAAGCGGCTGGTCTCGCTGCGCATCGACAGTGACATTCTCGATTGGTTCAAGCGCCAGGGAAAAGGCTATCAGACCAGGATCAACGCCGTCCTCCGCGCCTCTGTCCGGGCACACACGGTGACTTGGACGCCGCTACGGCGAGGTGAGTTCTCTGAACTTGGCGTAGATATCGGGGGCGTCGGCGGGGCCGTGGAATTCGAAGGGGGCGTACTGGTTCAAGTCCTTGAGCATCAGGCCCCAGGAGGCGCCGTTGCTGACGCTCAACTCCATCGCGCGGACGGCTTCGGCGCCGAGCTTGTCGTCCTCGTTGACCACGATCGGCTTGTTGTACTTCTTCAAGGCAGCGATGCGCTCCGGGATGTCTTTGAGGGCCGTGCCGTTGAAATGGATCAGGATGAAGTCACCCGCTTGGGCGAGAGCGTCCGCCATCCGGCCGTCACCCAGGCCGCTGACGGAGACCAGCAGGTCGGGCATCGTTTGTTTCGCCAGCTTGACCAGCTCGATCTGGCCTTCGGGACCGCGCAGGATGCGATGGTCGAAGCCGCCGTGATTGAATTCGTTGGCGGTTTCCAGTACGACGTTGGTGAAACCACGCGCCTTGACCCACTCGATCGCGTTGACCAGCCCTGCCTTCACGGCATCCTCATCGCGCAGGCCCTGGTCCTGTCGCTGGTAGAAGCAGCTCAGAATGACGGCGACGCCGTGACGGTCGCAGGCTTCGATGACCCGACCGACGCGCTTGAGATACTCCGGCCGCAATGACCCGTCCGGCTCGAAAGCGGAATTGAGCGCACCTTCGTAGCCCGGCATGCCGCCTTGCAGGCACAGCGTGAACGCGCGCACGCCTTGGCTCGAATAGCTGGGAATCTGCGCGATGAACCGGTCCGTATTAGCTTCGGCGTCGAAGTCGGGCTGGTTGCGGTCCTCGAACGTGCTGTTGACCATCCGCACGTTCATCAACAGCCCCTCGGCGGGCGCGCCGGGGTACGTGACTCTGCCATTGATGTGCCAGCGGCCACCCACGATGGCGATGTGTGTTTGTGGGCGGAAGGTCGCCTCGCTGGCGGACAAGACGCTCGCGCTCAGCAAGCACAGGCAGACTGTGGTCAGTCGTCGGGTGCCGGCGGGCATGGCCATCACCTCCGAATACGCTCGTTCTCAGTTGACGATCCCGGGAGGTGGCCCGGCCAGGTCATCGTCCTCGTCGTCGATGTCGTCTTCTTCGTCCTCATCCTCGTCGAAATCGTCGCTCTCGTCGATGTGCTCGTTGAAGGTCCACTCATTCAACGCGGCGATCAGCACCTCGGAACCGATCACCTGGGCGTCCTCGTCGTTGACCTCCGCCAGGATGCTGGCCAGCCAGTGAACGAGCCCGTTGACGGCGTTGATGCAGTCCTCGAACTCCAGGGTGATAGGATCGTTGGTGCCGACGATCGTGCCATGCTCCATGACCTTGACGGTGAGCGTCGCCTTGGGCTGCGACAGGTTCTCCATCATCGTGTAGCCTCCTAAAGGACGGTTGTCGGTGAGACTGCTGGTGCGATTGTAGCCGGAACGCGACGAACAGGCAAACGGGCAATTCCCTCGCCGCCATCAAAACAGTAGAATGGACGCGTCAGGAGTGACGATGGGCCAGCAACGCAAAGTTCTGTTGATGATCGAGACGTCGCGCGCCTATGGCCGCTCGGTCCTGCGGGGAATCGCCAGGTATTCGCGCGCTCACGGGCCTTGGATCTTCCACCGGCCGGCGCCGTTCTACTGGGGTCGCTCGGCGCGGGAGGGCTCGGTCGAGCAGCTCCTCAAGCTCGGCGCCGATGGCGCGATCCTGCGTGAGCAAACGCGGCGCGAGCAGATCGAAGCGATTCTCGCCACCGGCCTTCCGGTGATCGTCGCTCCCTACACCGAGCCGTTCGACGGCGTGCCCAATATCATCAGCGACGACCGCGCGATCGGGCGCATGGCCGCTGACTACCTGCTGCGCCGGGGCTTCCGGCAGTTTGCGTATTGCGGATTCGGCGACCTTTACTTTTGGTCGCGCGAGCGCGGCCGCAGCTTCTGCCAGACCGTCCGCGAGGCGGGTCACGAGGCGCATTACTATGAGTACGAACAGCGGATGTCGGGCCGGCGGTGGTCTTGGACGCGCGAGCCGGAGGCGCTGGTCGATTGGCTCAAAGCGCTGCCCAAGCCGGTCGGCCTGATGGCCTGCAACGACGACCGCAGCCAGTACGTCCTGGAAGCCTGTAAGATCGCCGGCTTGCATGTACCGGAGCAGGTGGCGATCCTCGGGATGGGCAACGACGATCTCGTTTGCGACCTGGCGACGCCACGCTTGTCGAGCATCGCGGTCAGCTCCGAGAAAGCCGGCTACGAAGCTGCAGCGCTGCTGGACAGACTCATGGCGGGCCGGCGCATGACACAGGATATGGTGGTCGGCCTGCCCAGCCATGTCGTGACGCGTCAATCGACCGATGTCTTCGCCGTCAACGACCGGTACGTCCGCGAGGCTTTGCGTTTCATCCGCGCTCGCGCCGGGTCGGAGCCGATGCAGGTCGATGACGTTGCCAAGGCAGTGGCGCTGTCTCGCCGCAGCCTCTACGACCGTTTCGCAAAGACGCTGGGCCGGTCGGTACACGAGGAGATCAAGCGGGTCCGGGTCGACCGGCTGGCCCGCCTGCTGGTCAGCACCGACCTGTCCATCGCGCAGATCGCCGTCAGGCTCGGCGGCACGGATATGAAGAACCTCGCGCGCTACTTCAAGCAGGATATGGGGATGACGCCTTTGCAGTACCGCAAACGCCACGGGTGGGACTGAGACCGGCGGCGCATGCACAAAATGAAGATTTTTTGAGCCGCTATGAGGTTGAGTGACCCCCCTTCCCAGCCGATAATAGACGAGTGGGATGCTATAGGCTAAACTCGAAGGCCCGCCGTCAATCTGCGGCAGTTTAGCGCCTGGCGCCGGCCTTCGCGTTGGCATAGTGGTCTGGTCCTGTGTGCTGAAGATCGATTCCGCGGCCGGCGGGTTAGCGCGGAGAGGCTGTCTGTCCGCCACCGACGGTTGGAGGTTCAAGAATATCTACTGCTCGAAGGAGGACGATCATGCGAAGAGAATTCTCGATTCTACTGGTCTGGGGGGTGATTCTGGTCTGGTCCGCGGCCTGCTGGGGTGCCGCGAGCGACCTGAACCTGATCGGCTGGTGGCGACTCGATGAGGGCGCCGGGACGGTGGCGGCCGACGCCAGCGGGCGGGGCAATGACGCCACCCTCGGTGGCAGCGCCACGCACGCACCTGGCCTGTACGGTCGCGGTGTCTACTGTGATGGGACCGAGGGCTATGTCGCGGTCCCGAACATCCTCACCGAGACCTGTACGGTGGCGTTCTGGTTCAAGCCCGACTGGGACGGCACGGACGCGGCCGACTACCGGCTCTTCGACGCCGGCAGCCCCGCGATCTACTTCTTCATCGGCAAAGGGGCCAACCACGCCGATATTGGCCCGGAGAACTTCGGTTTCTATTTCGAAGACGCGGCCGACACGGACTGGCAGAATATCGAAATCGCCGCAGCCGGCGCCATCACCGCCGGCACGTGGTACCACGTCGCGGTGACCTGGGAATTCGGCGGGGGGCCTGCGATCCTGTATCTCAATGGGGAAGAGATTGCCAGAGGGACCAACCTGGGAGGCTTTCCCACTCTCGATCCCCTGCCGCGCTTCGGCTGGCAGACGGTCAACTACATTCCCATGTCCAACGGCGCCGCGGCCGTGATCGACGACATCAAGATCTTCAACCGAGTCCTGGAGGCTACGGAGATCCCGGAGATCATGGCGGGTGCGGCCCTCGAGCTGGCGTCCGGCCCCAGTCCCGCCGATGAAGCGTCGGACGTTCCGCGTGAGGTTGGCCTGAGCTGGACGCCAGGCGTGTATGCGGCGACGCACGACGTCTATTTCGGCACAGACTTCGACGACGTCAACAATGCCAGCCGAACGAGCGATCTGGGTGTGCTCGCCAGTCGAGGACAGGGCGCCACCACGTACGACCCGCCCGGTCGCCTCGAGTTCGGACAGACCTACTACTGGCGCATCGATGAGGTCAACGCGCCTCCGAGCAACGCGATCTTCACCGGTGAGGTCTGGAGCTTCACGACAGAGCCGTTGTACTACGCGGTGGAGAATATCGTCGCGACGGCTTCGGTCCCCACGGCGGCGGGCTCCGGTGGACCCGAGGTCCTGGTCGATGGCACCGGCTTGACCAATGGCCTGCATGGCACCACAGACCCCAGCATGTGGTCGGGCACACGAGCCGGCGATGATCCTATCCGGCTGCAATTCGATTTCGACCACGTTTACAAGCTCTATGGCATGCACATCTGGAACTATAACGGTCTGTACGAGTTCTTCCTCGGATTCGGCCTCAAGGACGTGACGATCGAGTACGCCACGGAGCCGAACGAATGGACGACTCTCGGCGACTTTGAGCTGGCGAAGGGACCCAACGCGCCCACGTATGCCGGCCAGCGCATCGACCTGGATGGGTTGCCGGCGCGCGCGATCCGGATCAGCGTCAACAGCACTTACGCTGGCAGGGCGGAGGCAGGTCTGAGCGAGATTCAATTCCTGCACAAGCCGGTGGTGGCGCGCGAGCCTCAGCCGGCCGACGGTGCGACCGAAGTCGATCGCGCAGCGCTGCTGGATTGGCGCGCCGGTCGCGAGGCCGCGTCGCACCAGGTCTACTTCGGCACCGATAGCGCTGCGGTGGCCGACGGGGCGGCGCTGATCGACAGCGTTGCGGCCGTTCCCTACAACCCTGGGCCTCTCACCCTGGGCACGACCTACTACTGGCGGATCGAGGAGGTCAATGACGTCGAGATCCCGACCGTCTGGAGCGGCGACCTCTGGACCTTCACGACCCAGGAGTACGTCAGTATCGACAACTTCGAGTCGTACAGCGACGAGGAAGGCAACCTGATCTACGAGACGTGGCTCGACGGCTACGAGATCACCGAGAACGGCTCGCAGGTCGGTCATAGCAACCCGCCGTACGCGGAGAAGGACATCGTCAATAGTGGTTTGCAGGCCATGCCGCTCTACTACACCAACACCGGCAGTGTGGCCTACTCCGAGGCCGAGCAGGTGTTTGCCTCGCCGCAAGACTGGACCACCAACGGAGCCGACACGCTCTCTCTGTACTTCCGCGGCGATCCGGCCGCTTTCCTGGAGACCTCGCCGGGCACGATTCAGATGAGCGGCGTCGGCGCCGACATCTACCAGTTGATCGACGAGTTCCGCTATGCTTATAAGCAGCTCACCGGAGACGGCTCCATCACGGCGCGGATCGACAGCATCCAGAACACCAACGAGTGGGCCAAGGCCGGCGTGATGATCCGCGCGACCCTGGACGCAGGCGCCATGCAGGCCCACATGATCGGCGCGCCGAGCGGGCGCGTGGAGTGGATGCCGCGCTTGACGGCCGGGACCAACGCCACCGGGACTGCCACCGACGTCAACTCGACGCCGATGCCGCAGTGGGTCAGGGTCACCCGCCAAGGCAATACCTTCACCGGTGAGTACTCTGCCGACGGGCAGACCTGGGTGACCATCGCCGCGACCACGCCGGCGACGATCGCGATGCCCAACACGGTCTACATCGGCCTGGTCGTGTGCAGCCACGTGGCCGACATGCCTTGCGTTGCCCAGTTCTCCTCCGTCTCGATGACCGGCAGTGTCAGCGGGGACTGGCAGTTGGCGTCGGTGGGCGTCCAACAGCCCGTCGGCAACGGGCTCGACACCCTGTACCTGGCGGTCGAAGACAGCAGCGGCAAGAAGGTGACGGTGACCCATCCGGATTCGCAGGCTGTGGGTGTCGCCACCTGGCAGCAGTGGATGGTCCCGTTGAGCGATCTGACGGGCGCCGGCCTGAAGGTCAACAGCGTCAAGAAGCTCATTCTCGGCGTCGGCAACCGGACGCAGCCCAGCCGGAACGTTTCCGGTGTGATGTACTTCGACGATGTTGGATTCGGGCATCCGATTGCCGCCGAGTGATATCGAGGCACGGCCGGCGCAGAACGGCCGGTCACCACAGGATTTGTCCCAGGGCCCGCGCCAATCGGCGCGGGCCCTTTTCCTATCTTGGGACTGGTCCGGAAGCGCGTCTTCCTCTCCCTCTCCCCTCTCCCCAGGCCCGAAAATAGTGTTGTGGTGACGCCATGAGTTTGGCATAATCGATGGGTGTGGGTTGTTGGTTCGGGTGTGTGCGCCGGGGATCCCGGGTCCTGCCGAGCCCCGGCGTCAGGCTCGTGCGCCTGCATTGGGTCCGAAACGGAGGATTGGCGTTATGATTGGCACCGGCCATGCGATATGGCCCGGGAGCCGAATGCGCAGTTGCGGTCGGGTTTCGCATTCGCTCCGTCGTATCACAGAACGGCCTGCCGCCGGCCAAGGCGGTCAGCCGGTGTTTTCCTCCCGTCGCTCGTCCCAATGTCCGGAAAAGGCGCGGATGGTCCGTCTGTGACGAGCCGGCGCGCCCGAAGCGCACAGGGTTTGATAGGCCAATGATCGTCGGACGGTGGTGGTTGCCCCGACGTGCATCGGAACCACGGTTGCGTTGACCGTAGGCCAGTCCTCGCGGCGGCGCTCGGTGCGACGTGGTGAGCGAAGTCGAAGGACCGTGGCTGAGATGCCGATACAGACCGGGCGGCAACTTGTTCAACACTGGACGTTAGAAGAAGGAGGACGTGTCATGCGCAAGAGACTGATGTACCTGATCCCCTGTCTGGTAGTGGTGGGTTCGATGCTGGCGAGCACGGCCAGCGCGGACGTGGCTGCCTGGTGGAAATTCGACGAGACGGAAGGCACCGTCGCGGCCGATTCTTCCGGCAACGGCTACGACGGCGCGCTCGTCAACGGCGGAACCTGGACCGCTGGTTACGACAAGGGCGCGCTCCAGCTCGACGGCAACAATGACTACGTGAACCTGCCGATCGGCGCGCTGATCCCGACGCTGCAAGAGTGCACCTTCGCCATCTGGGTGAACTGGTCCGGCGAAGGCGGCGCCTGGCAGCGCTTCCTCGACATCGGCACTGGCGAGGCCAACTACATTTACTTCTGTCCCGGTGACGGCGGCAACGCGCTGCGCGTCGCTATTGTCGCCGGCAACGGGATCTGGAACGAGATCATTTACAGCGAGGGCCTGCCCAACGACGGTTGGCACCACATCGCCGTGACCGTCAGCGAGAGCGAAGCGACCATGCGCCTATACCTCGATGCGGAATTGGTCGACACTTATCCGGATATGGTCAACAGCGTCGACGACCTGGGCCAAACGACTCAGAACTGGGTCGGCCGGTCCCAATATGGCGCCGACCCTTACTTCGACGGCCTCGTGGATGATTTGCAGATTCACAACGTAGTGCTGTCGGCGGACGAAATCCGACGGGTCATGCTGGGACTGACGGATTCGAGTTCGAGACCCCGGCCTGCGGACGGCGCGGTTGATGTGCGCCGCGATACCGTGTTGACGTGGAACCCGGGCCTGCTCGCGGCCACGCACGATGTCTACTTCGGGACGGCCTTCGACGATGTCAACAGCGCCAGCCGGACCGATCCCAGGGGGGTGCTGGTCAGCCAGAACCAGACGGCCAATACGTACGATCCTCCCGGTATGCTGGCGATTGGTCAGACTTACTATTGGCGCGTCGATGACGTCAACGCGGCCATCGCCACGACGCTCAAGGGCGAGATCTGGAGCTTCACGGCCGAACCGTACGCCTATCTGGTGACGAATGTCACCGCCACCGCGACGATTCCCACGGAAGCCGGCTCAGACATCGCGAACATCGTCAACGGGTCCGGCGTCAGAGAAGATGGCGGACACACGATCGTCCCCCAGGACATCTGGAAAGGCACCGGTAAGTCCACCGATGACGTCACCATACAGTTCGCGTTCGACCGCCTCTACAAGCTCGATGAGATGCGGGTCTGGAACTACAACCACCAGTACGAGCCCTACCTGTTCTTCAGTCTGAAAGATATCACGGTCGAATACTCCGCCGATGGTGAGACGTGGACGACTCTGGGCGACTACACGCTACCGCAAGGCACCGGCCAGATCACCTTCCAGGCCTTGCCCATCGACTTCGGTGGGGCGCCGGCCCGTTACGTTCGCTTCGTCGTCAACAGCAACTACGGCGGCGGCGGGTTCGGCCTCAGCGAGGTTCAATTCTACCAGATCCCGACATTCGCGCGCGAACCGCAGCCTCAGGCCGGTGCGGTTGACGTGAGTCCGAGCGTGGTCCTGAGCTGGCGGCCGGGTCGAGAAGCGGCCTCGCACGAGGTGCACATCAGCACCGATGCCAATGCGGTAGCCGCCGGCGAGGCGCTGGCCGACACGGTGAGCGTGCCCAGCTACGACGCCACACCGGTCAACCTGCTGATGGGCGAGAAGTACTATTGGATGATTGTTGAGGTCAACGACGCCGAGACGCCCAGCGCCTGGGACAGCGACGTTTGGGACTTCAACACGCCCGGCTTCATCGTCGTGGACGATTTCGAGAGCTACACCGAGGAGGACGGCAACCTGATCTATGAAGCCTGGGGCGACGGGTACGGCGTCGCCGGCAACGGTTCGCAAGTCGGCCACAACGACCCGCCTTACGTGGAGCTGAACAACGTCCTGCCTGGCAGCGGCGCGCAAGCCATGCCGTTCACGTACGGTCTGGACAGCGAAACGACCTCCGAGGCTACGCGGACATTCGCGAGCCCGCAGGATTGGACGCGAGGCGGCGCCTCGACGCTGGTCGTCTGGTTCCGCGGCAACCTGGGCAACGCCACCGGGCAATTGTATCTCAAGGTCAACGGCACGCGGATCAACTACAGTGGCAGCGCCGGCTCTTTGGCGGCGTCCGTGTGGAAGCAGTGGAACGTGGACCTGGCGTCGCTGGGCGCTGCGGCCAAAAGCGTCAAGACACTGACGCTGGGTGTGTCCGGCTCCGGCACCGGGATGCTGTACTTCGATGAGATCCGGTTGTATCGCGACGCGCCGCCGGCAACGGGCAATCCCGTCGATCCCGGCATGGCCAATCTGGTCGCGCACTACCCCATGTCGGACAGTGCCGCCGATGCTTCCGGCAACAACCGCAACGGCACGGTCGAGACCGGCTCTAGCTTCGCCGCGGGTCCGCAGGGCTACGGCCGAGCCGTCGTGCTCGATGGGACCAGCGGTTATGTGACTCTGCCCATCGGCATGCTCATCCAGTCGCTGAGCAGCTCGACCTACGCCAGTTGGGTGAACTTCCTGGCTCCGACCGGCGGCGCCTGGGAACGCGTCTTCGATTTCGGCACCGGCACGACGAACTACATGTTCCTCTCGACGCGCCAGACGGCAACCGGACCCATGACGTTCGGAATCTTGACCACCGGTGGCACTGAAGTTCGCGTTGTCGGTCCGGATCGGGTGCCGGCGGGCTGGCATCACGTGGCCGTGGTGATCGATAGCGCCACGATGAACATCGACCTCTACCTGGATGGCCTGGTAGTCGGCAGCAACACGACGACCATGTTGCCGAGCGGCTTGGGCAACACCACCCAGAACTGGCTCGGTCGCTCCCAGTGGGCGGATGACTCGTACTATGCCGGCTCCATCGACGAGTTCCGCATCTACAATCGCGCCTTGACGAGTGCTGAAGTCCAGTATTTGGCCGGCGACCGGTAGCTGTCCGGCGTTGATTTCGTTGGGTGACGGGGCCTGCATCCGCCGGGGTGCAGGCCCCGCAGTGTTGCGACCGAGGTGTCGGGTGGTGGCGCACGCGTCCTATAAGGGTATCTGCGGCCCAATATCTGTTGCGCCCGATCCACGGCGCCGCGTGCGCTCGGGGAGCCCTTCCTATACCCCGGCGTGCGCCACCGTCCGTCGTGCCTGCACACGACGACCATTTCCCCTGTGCTGTGGCGGCGATTTGCGTGCTCTCGCCCACACGAACTCGAAGCCCGGCGGCGGCAAGGTCCGAGAATGCGCTTGCATGGATCAAGCGCGACCGCTATAATGACGATAGTCAGGTGTGTGTATTTTTAGATTCCGTGCTCCGATGGGCTGTGGGAAGGGTCTGGGCTCGACAGACCGTCGGCGCAGACGCTGCAGGACGGACATCGGGACACACCGAACCGGAGGCCCTGATACGATGGGTATCATTCGTACACGGTTGGAGGGGACCACGTGACACGCCGTTCTTGCACGCCGGTCCGGTCGTGCCCAGATCGAGGGCGCCAAGCGCTGCATCGGGAAGGAGGTGGCAATCAGACAGAACGCAGAGCGAGTGGTGGCATGAAGTTCGTGGTCAAGCTGCATTCAGAAGGACCCTTTGGGAGGACACACAAAATGAGAAGACACATCCTATGTGCATTGCTGGTCGGCCTGGCGTTGTCGACGACGGCGTCCGCTACGATGGTGCGCCAGCAATGGAACACAGGCGTCAACGGCAGCCGGCCAGCCATCGTCGCCTTCCTGGGAGATCTGGTCAATCCCGACCCGGTGCCCGACGTCGACGTGGTCATTGACAATGCCTTCTTCCTTGGCGCCGGTCGGGACAACTACGTGGCCAAGTTCTATGGCTGGGTTACGGTCCCCGAGACCGGGACATACCAGTTCCATTACTGGTGTGACGACTACGGCATGCTGTACGTCAGCCAAGACGAAGAAATGGCCAACGCGGTGGAAGTGGCTTATGTCGATGGCTGGACCACGTCCCGTGAATGGAACAAGTACGCCAGCCAGCATTCCGAGTCCATGGACCTCGCGGCGGGCCAGGAATTGGCCATCATGGCGTTCTACCAAGAGGCCGGCGGCGACGACTGGATGGGCATTGGCTGGACAGGGCCGGGACTCAGCAATGACCCTACGAACCCCACGGAACTGACAGATTATATCACCCACATCCCGCCTACCCCCACCAAGGCCAAGAACCCCCAACCGGAAAGCGAGACGACGGACGTGCCGATCGACGTGGCTCTGAGTTGGACCCCGGGCAGATACGCGGCGACGCATAACGTCTACCTCGGATCCAACTTCGACGACGTCAATGACGCGACGGCAGGCAGTCCCTTGCTGGTCAGCCCCGGACAGGCCGAGACCACCTACGACCCACCCGGCCTGCTGGAATACGGTACAACCTACTATTGGCGGATCGACGAGGTCAACGCGCCGCCGACCAGCTCGACGGTCTTCAAGGGCAAGGTCTGGAACTTCACGACTGAGCCTCGGTACTATGCCGTTGAGGACGTCAATGTCACGGCGTCGTTACCGGCGGTGGAAGGCTCCGGTCCACTTGAAGCCACGGTGAACGGCGCGGGTCTGACCGACGGCAAGCACGGCACCGGTGATCTGACGATGTGGTCGGCCGAGGGTGTCGCAGGCGAGACGCCTTGGATTCAATTCGACTTCGACCGTGTGTACAAGCTGTATGGGATCCATGTCTGGAACTACAACGGCCTCTATGAGTTCATCCTGGGCTTCGGCTTGAAAGACATTACCATCGAATATGCCACGGAGCCAAACGAGTGGGTGACCCTGGGTGACTACCAGTTGAACCGAGCGCCGAACAAAGCGACCTATGCCGGCCAGGTGATCGACCTGGACGGCTTGGCCGCTCAGTCGATCCGGATCAACGTCAACAGCACCCAATCGGGAGGAAGCCAGGTCGGGCTCAGCGAGATCCAATTCCTGTACAAGCCGGTCTTCGCGCGCGAGCCGGAACCCGCCGACGGCGCGACGGATATCGATCGCGAGCCTTCGCTGAGCTGGCGTGTGGGTCGCGAAGCCGTCTCGCACCAGGTCCACCTCGGCACCGATGCCAACGCGGTGGCAGCCGGCGAGGCTCTGGTCGGCACGGCGACCACCAACACCTATGACGCCGGTGCCTTGAATCTGGGCACCACGTACTACTGGATGGTCGGCGAAGTCAACGACGCCGAGAGCCCCGGTGTCTGGGACAGCACGGTGTGGAACTTCGGCGTTCAGCCGTTCGTGACCATCGACGGCTTTGAGACCTACACCGGCGACGAAGGCAGCCTCGTCTACGAGGCGTGGGTAGACGGCTTCGGGATAGACGAGAACGGTTCGCAGGTCGGCCACAATGACCCGCCCTACGTGGAAAGGACGATCCGCAAGAGCGGCTCGCAGTCCATGCCGATGTCTTACAGCAACACGGGCGCTGCGGCGTCATCCGAGGCCGAATTCACCCTCGCGCCGGCTATGGACTGGACCGCCTGGGGTGTCAAGAGCCTTTCGCTGGCCTTTGCAGGCACTCCGGACAGCGACGGCCAACTCTACGTCAAGATCAACGGCACCAAGGTCCCCTACGACGGACCTGCCAGCGATCTGAGCAGCACGGTATGGCACGCCTGGAACATCGACCTGTCGACGGTGGGCAACGTCAAGGCCGTCAATAAGCTGGTCATCGGCGTTGAGGGTGCTGGCGCGACGGGTCTGCTGTACTTCGACAATGTTCACCTGTATCCCGACGTGCCGCAGTATATCACCCCTGAGCAGCCCAGTGATGCCAACCTGGTGGCCCATTACACGTTCGACGAAGGTTCCGGCACGACCGTGGGTGACTCCTCCGGAAACGGAAACCACGGAACGACCCAGGGCAGCCCGGCCTGGGTCGCCGCCGGCAAGATCGGCGGCGCTATGGAGTTCAGTGGGGATGACTATGTCGATTGTGGCGACGGCGCGTCGCTGGTCATTCGCGATGCGATCACCGTGGCTTGCTGGATCAAGGTCGATGCCTTCGTCAACGACTGGGAAGCCATCATCGCAATGGGCGACGACTCCTATCGCATGAGTCGTGGGCCGGCGACCGGCAACGGCATCCACTGGGGCGTCAATGGTCCTACCGGCGGTGATTTAAATGGCGCCCCTGTTGTCACCACGAATACGTGGCGCCATATCGCCTTGGTCTATGACGGCGCCTACCGGTATGTCTATATCGATGGCGTCGAGGCGGCGCGGTTGGCTTCCACCGGCCAGATCGACGAGAGCAACTATAACCTGTGGATCGGCGCCAACGAGCAGCAGAGCGGTCGGTTCTTCCACGGTTTGATCGACGACGTGCGGATCTATAGTCGTCCGCTCTCGCCGGCAGAGGTGGCCGGACTGGCCAGTCGGACCGAACCGCTCGGCGTTGAGTTTTGACGCGACGGTCTCGCAGGTTACCCTGTGGTGAGAGTTTCCATGCTCGCCGCAGTCAGAAGCACACTTTCGGGGCCCGTGTCCATTCGATGCGGGCCCCGACGTTTTTCCAGCCCCGGATCCCACCGGCGAGAACCCGGATACGCCGGCAAAGCCCTTTGACAGCCCAGGCGCCATCCTGTATACTCCGACCTACTTACGGCAAATCCGGAGGATTGTCGTTACGACAACGGTGGCAGCGACGGCGACAAGGCGACGGCCGCAGCGCCGACGTGCCCCGGAGACCACGCGGCTCGCATGACGTGCTGCGAGTATCGCCGAACCGCAAGTGGCCACAGGCAGTGAAGGAGACGTGCCGATGAACGCGCATAAGGAACCGTTTGGACAAACGGCCGAAGGTCAGGAAGTCACTCTGTATACGCTTACCAACTCGAAAGGCCTGCGTGCTCGCATTACGAACTTTGGCGCGGCGCTGGTGTCCCTGCACGTGCCCGACCGCAACGGCACTCTGGACGACGTGGTGCTCGGATTCGATGACCTTCAGGGCTACCTGACGCAGACCGCCTACATCGGCGCGACGGTCGGACGCTATGCCAATCGCATCGGCAAGGGCAGGTTCACCCTCGACGGCGTTGAATACAAGCTGGCGATCAACAACGGGCCCAACCACCTGCACGGCGGCACGAGAGGTTTCGACAAGGTGCTCTGGACCACCCAGGAGGCGGTCGCAGCCGAGGACGAGGCTTGGGTCAAGATGACGTACCTCAGCGCCGATGGTGAGGAAAACTACCCCGGCAACCTGACCTGCACCGTCACGTATACCCTGACCAACGATGACGAGCTGCGCATCAGCTACGAGGGCACGACCGACAAGAAGACCATCATCAACCTGACCAACCACAGCTATTGGAACCTTGGCGGGCACGCCAGTGGCGACGTCCTCGGCCACGAACTGATGATCGACGCCGACCGTTTCACCGTCATCGACCCGGGGCTCATTCCCACCGGCGCGATCGCCAGCGTGCATGATATGCCGCTGGACTTCACGCGGCCCAGGCCTATCGGTTCTCGTTTGCACCAACTGGCCAATGGCTACGACCACAACTACGTCCTCAACGGCAAAGCCGGCACGCTACGCCTCTGCGCCCAGGCGCGTGAGCCTCGCAGCGGAAGGGTCATGACCGTCCAGACCACCGAGCCCGGCATCCAGCTTTACACCGGCAATTATCTCGACGGCACGCTCGTCGGCAAAGGCGGACACCCCTACCACAAGCACGCGGGATTCTGCCTGGAGACCCAGCACTATCCTGACTCGCCGAACAAGCCGGAGTTTCCCTCGGTCGTCCTCGAGCCCGGCCAGAAGTACACCAGCCAGACCGTACACCAGTTCTCGGCCAAGTAATCCGATTGCGGATTGGGGATTTCGGATTGCGGATTATCGCCGCGCGGTCTTGATCGAGGCCACTACCATGGAGAGAATCTCGTTGGCCTCAGTTAGGAGGCCGGAGATGTGGATCTCCTTCATAATGCCGGCTTCGAGGAGCAACTCCATCCAGTAGGCGGATTCATCGGCTTCTTCCTCGACGACACCCATCTTCGCGATGAACTCGGCCGCGGATCGCGCCCGGCACGCAGCGCGGTAGTTCGCCCCGACCGATGTGCCACACCTGAGCAACTGCCCACCAATCACACCGGCCTCGCGCGACTTCGGCAGTGCCCCGACCAGCCGAATGACCCGCAGGGCAAAAGCTTTGGTTCTCTTCTTGAACTCGTCCGAATTCATGGCACCCTCCGATCCTGATAATCTACAATCCGAAATCCGCAATCCGCAATCGGCTGGGCGAGATACACCCGATCCCCCGGCCTGATCGGTGGGATCTGTTCTCGCTTTGACGCGAGTTCTTGCGGATCGAGCGCGAAACCGGGTGCGATCTCGATCAGGCAGCCGGGTGTGCCGTCGGGCCGTCGCGGCACGCTCACGCCGGCGCGTTCCAGCCACCGCGCCGCGCGTTCGACCATCATCGCACGCGTGGACTCGGCGCTGTCGGTGCCGGTAGCGTTCTTGGTCGGCGCGAACTGCTCGGCCCGGACGATCTCCAGGATGATGGAATGCTTGGCCATTGGCACGGCGTCGAAGATGAAGGATTCCAACTTGACCCCGTTCACATCCTCCGGCTCGACGTGATTTCCCTGCGCGTCGACGTGCGCGATCTTCTTGATGGCGCGGTGCAACGGCAGCGAGCAACTCTCGCCATTGAGCCTCTCCACGAAGGCGGTATTGATGATGTGAATTGCGATGCTGCCCAGGTGGAAGACGAGGGAACCGTCGGCGTTGCGTTTTCTGGCCAGCTCACGGGGCAAGTCACTGTACTCAATGACGGTCACCTTTCCGTCGATCAGGCAGAAATTGCCTACCTTTTCCTCTGGATCGTTCTTGATGACTGCTTTGGAGGACATCTCGGCGCCGTCCAGGACGTGCAGACCGATAAAGAGCGGGTCGAATAGGTTGACCAGAGGATTGTCCACCTGCCAGTAGCTGAGGTACTCGACGCCGCGACGTTTCATGTCGTCCAGGGCGCCGCTGCGGCACAGAGCCTTGATGCTGCCGCCGTGGCCGTCGGGCGAGCGGGCGATCGAGCCCTTGTCGTCCAGCAGGATATGGCCCTCGAAGTCGAAATTGGGCAGTGTTCCCTGCTGGAAAATCACCACGTTCTCGCGCCCGAGGCCGAAAAAATCCCTGGACCGGAAAAACTCGACCGTCGGACCATGATTCAGCGGGCTGGTCATGACGTACCAGGGGCAGACGCTCCCGTAGCGGCGCGACACGGCCGCGATCGTCTCGGCAAAGACCTGAAACAAGGGCTTGTTCCTTACCGGGCTGATCTCGAAACAGCCCTTAGGGCCCTCGAAGCCCAGCCGGGTCCCCTGTCCGCCGGCTACGACGAATCCTGCCACGCGACCCTCCGAAATGAGCTTCTTTCCTAATTCCATGGCCTCAAAGTACTTACGTTTTTGTGTGTCGTCGCGCGGCTCGGGTTCATACGCCGGAGCCGGCTCGAAGTCCAACCGTTGGACCGGTGCCTGCGGCGCGTTCTTCACCAGCCTCTCGACCCAGTCGGAAATCCGACCCAGGTCCAGATCGCGAATTTGCTCCGTCAGAGCGGCTCTGCCGGTGGCATCCAGGTCATCCCAGAATCGCAGCAGGTGCGACTGACCGCAGGTTTCCAGGTCCTTCTTGATTTGGGCAAACTGTCGATCGTAGGCCATCGTATACTCCTAGGTAGCGTGGGCCCTTGGACCTCGAATCGTCGTGGTCACAAAAATTCAAGAAATCCTGAAAAAGGATCGAATACTGATTGACAGAAAATCCAGGTTCTGCTAATATCGTGTTTAGGTCAGGTGGGTTTACCTAAGGCCGTTATATCATAATTCAGACTGTCATCATAATCCTTGTTCAACATCTCATACCCAAACCCGCCTGCCTGGAAGAGCTCAGGTTTTCCAACGTGAGGAGTGGTTGGAACGCTCCGCTTTGGACGCGGAAGTTCTAATGACTGAGTTGTGAAATCCAACCGGCCGTTACTCTGTAGAAACGTTCTGTGATTGAGGTTCGCCGAACATGTGTGCGCCGGTCGGGCGACAGCAGTATTCATCGTATTGACAGCCATGGTGGCAAGATCGTAAGTACGGTCGGTCTGCGAATCTCGGACGTATTGAAAGGAGAGCAACATGAGAAGAAAAGGTTTCACCCTAGTCGAGCTACTGGTCGTCATCGCGATCATAGCTCTGCTGATGGGCATTCTGATGCCGGCGTTGGCGCGCGTGCGCCAGTTGGCGTTTAGAATGACCTGCGGCACCAACCTGTCGGGCATAGGCAAAGCCATGCTGATCTATGCCAACGACTATGACGACGAGCTGCCTCGCGCCGGTGAGAGGACAGCGACCTGGGGCACGACCAACTGGGCGGCCGCCGATCGTCTGGGCGCCTACGGCACCGGTAGTTCGAGCCGTGCCTCGCTGTCCTCGTGCCTCTATCTACTGGTCAAGTACGCCGAGGTCACGCCCAAGTCGTTCATCTGTAAGAGTGACACCGGGACCTCGGAGTTCGAGATTGCCGACGAGCAAGGTTATGTCGCGGGCATGGAGCTGATCGATGCTTGGGATTTCGGCGCCAGACCGTATGAGCACTGTAGTTACACCTATCACTATCCGTTCGGCACGTACGCTTTGACGACGTCGAGCGAGCCGGGTCTGGCAGTGGCCGCCGACCGCAACCCGTGGCTGAGCAGCCCGGCGGGCGAGCCCGATCTGACCAAGTTCACCGCCTTCAACCCCACCGGCGGCACCGAAGCGGTCCGTGCCGGCAACTCCATCACGCACCAGGGCGACGGCCAGAACGTCATGTATCTCGACACGCACGTCGAATTCACCAAGACGTCCGCCTGCTCGCTTGAGGAAGACAACATTTACACCAAGGCCGCCAACGGCACCGTACGCGGCGATCCGAAGGGCGCCAGCGTCGCCCAGTTTGGCGTTCCGCCGGCCAATCGTAAGGACTCGCTGCTGGTCCACGACCCGGTCGCAGGTGCTAGTACTGGCGGACCGGTCAAGGGTCGTGCCTGCTTCACCGGCAACACCATCGTCTGGGTTGACGGCGCCATGCAGTCGATCGCCAAGGCGACCGCCGGCCAGACCGTCGGTCTTCATCAGGTCGAGCAACTGCAGGCCCATACCGGTAGCTGGGCCGTCTGCCACGACGTGATTCTTGAGAACGGCGACTGCATCACCGTCATCGGCTCTCACCTGTTCCGTCTGGCCAGCGGCCAGTTCGTGCCGGTTCAGCAACTGCGTCACGGCGTGGATCTCGACACCATGAACGGCAGCGTCAAGGTTGCCTGGGTTGTCAAGAGAACCACCCCGTACGTGGGCACCGTTTACAACCTGAAGGTTCAGGACGCGGATGAGTACTTCGTCGGCAAGACCGGCGTCGTCGTTCGCGACTTCTAAAATCGGATAAGAGCCGAGGCGAAAAACAGGCCAACGGGCGATATTGTTGGCAAGATTGCTGGCTCGAAAGGGTATATAAAGGCGGCCTCGGCGCAAGTACGAGGCCGCCTTTCTCGTTTGCAGCGTGCTCTTTGACAATGATGTCGAGGTACTGCAACAGCGACAGCGCTCGCAAGCCGCGGCCGGAAACCACGGTTGCAGTCGCGTGACCTTCAGCGGACGGGCCAGGCGGTTCATAGTCATGGATGTATCTATTCGCTATTATTTATCATATCTCCTTTCGCCTCTTCCTCCGTCGGCGCCACGCTGCACCAACGAGCTTCTCGCCTCGCCCTTCAGGGCCCTGTCGATGTCTGCACCAGGTAGCGCGGAATGACCGTGTGCCGCTGCGCGCAGGGAAGGTTCGCGGAGAACCTTCTACTCTGATGGTTATCATCCTCTGCCTTTTCTCTGTTTCTCCTCGGTCCGCCACGCGCGCTCGACGGTTTTGGTCTTGGGACTTTGCCAGGCCGGTCGTCTGCGCCCTCGGTGCGCGATACCCCTTTCTCCTCGAAAGCAATCGGTCAGGCTCGGACTCGAACCGACCGTTCACCGATTGAACGACTAACCAGGAGATGGGCGGGTCAAGTAGTTCGAGCCTCATGAAGAGGGCCGCGTGCGCCCTCCGGACCGATGGTGCCGGCGCAAACCGTATTGGCGTCACATCGTCTTCATTCACTACAGGTACATCCCCTGTGCCGGACAACGGTCGGACCCGCCGATCTCGCGCCAAGTGAAAGGAGAACAAAATGAAAAGGCAAGGTTTCACCCTGGTTGAGCT
>JAFGLV010000179.1 GCA_016927855.1 Sedimentisphaerales bacterium | reverse complement strand
GGCTAACGGCCACCGGGGGCGACCCCAGGGAAAGTGCCACAGAAAACACACGGCCGATGGCCCCTCGGGGCACAGGCAAAGGTGAAAAGGTGCGGCAAGAGCGCACCGCGACGGCGGCGACGTCGTCGGCAGGGTAAACCCCACCGCCTGCAAGACCAAGCAGCCGGTCGGCTTGGCCGCACTTGGCCCGAGTGCGAGCGGCGTTCGCGTCGCTCGGCCGGCGGGTAGGTCGCGTCCCGCTTCAAGCGGGAGAGCCGGTTGGCAACAGCCGGTCCAGATAAATGATCGCCGCCCGCCCTCGCGGCGGGAACAGAACTCGGCTTACAGACCCACTCTTCGGATTGACGACTCTTTCGATTGATGATGGATGATTGGCGGGCGGGGCCCGGAATCGCTGTCATTCTGGCGGCTGGCGACGATACGAGAACTTCGTCGGATGCGGCCGGAATACGGTGGCGGGTGCGTTTGTCATTTCGACCGGAGCCGTGGCCAAGCCACGACGCAGCGGAGAAATCTGCCAGCGAACGGGTGGTTGCCTGCGCTATCGGGAAACCTCAATCCCACACTGCAACCCGGCGCAGCCGAAACGCTCGACGCGAAATCCGGCTTGCGGCTCATTCGGGGGCAGATTTCTCCATTTCGCTTCGCTCCAGTCGAAAATGACAATCAGAAGGCGGCAGTCCCTGAATCCGCCGCCATGTGCCGGCCGCACCCACTTCATCTCTTTGAGAAGAACCACAGAACATTGGCTCTTGTTGGACGTATGCAGGTGGAGTTAGTGAGTATTCACTAACGTGCCGGCGGGCACCGAAGGAGTCTACAGATGCGAACCAGGAAGAAGACAGGATCGAGCGCGGATTCGGACGGCGGCTGTGCGATTATGGCAGGGGCGTCGTCTGCGCGATGCGAACAGATTGTCGCGGCCGCGATCGAACTGCTCTCCGAGGGTGGGATGGCCGCCTTGACGACGAAGAGCCTGGCCCGGGCCGTGGGGGTGACGGAACCCGCCCTCTATCGGCATTTCGACAGCAAACAGGACATCCTGCTGGCGATTCTGGCTCAGTTCGAAGGCCGCATACGCACCCTGTTCGCAGAGGTCCCGGACGGCGAAGGCGACGTGCTCGCTCAGATTCAGGCGGTCTATATGCGCATCTTCCACAGCTTCGCGGCGCAACCGTCGCTGGCTTCGGTCATCTTTGCTGAGGAGATATTCCGCCATGACGAGCGTCTGGCCGACCGGGTGGCCGGCATCATGGATACGGTCGAAGGCCACGTCCTGAGTCTCGTCCGTTCGCGAAGAGGTCGCTCACAAGTCCGCAAGGACATTCCCGTCAAGGACCTGGCTCGCATCATCATGGGTTCGCTGCGTTTCCTCGTGACCCGCTGGCGTCTATCCGGCTACGGGTTCGATCTGGAAAGAGAAGGGGCCGCTCTGTGGCGGTCATTGAGAACGATGATTGTCGCACCGGCGCAAGAGAGAACTGATTGAAAGGAAGAGACCATGAGACGCAAGTCGGCATTATCGCTGCTGTTGAGTGTGAGCCTGCTCGTGGCTGTGCCCGCCACGGCCGGCGCCCATTGTGACGCGATGGATGGTCCGGTTGTCAAAGATGCGCAAGCGGCGTTGCGGTCCGGCCATGTCACGGGCGTGCTGAAATGGGTCCGAGCGGAGGATGAGCAGGAGATCCGCGCGTTGTTCGACGAGGTGATGACCGTCCGCGCGCACGGCGGCGCGGCCCAGAAGCTGGCCGAACGCTATTTCTTTGAATCGCTCGTGCGCATCCACCGAGCCGGCGAGGGCGCCCCTTACACAGGCCTCAAGCCCGCTGGCCGGATTGAGCCCATCATCGCAGTCTCGGATCAGGCCCTTGAGCGAGGTAGCGTCGACACGCTGGTCCACAAGGTCGTCGCGCACGTCGAGCAGGGGATTCGACAGAAGTTCCAGGAAGCTCTGGAAGCCGGCCGGCATGCCGAAGACAACGTAGCGGCCGGCCGCGCCTACGTAGCTGCCTACGTCGAATACGTCCATTACGTCGAGGGTCTGCACGACGCGCTCGCCGGTGCAGTCCATGCCCATCAGGACACGCAGACGTCAGGTCATGTAGAGCTGACCGTCTCTCCCTAGTCGCTGTGTGCAGATCCCTGATACCCGTTGGCTCTCGTGGTATCGGACGTCGGGATGCAGCAGACGGCTCTGCTGTTGCGACTCGGGTGGGTTCATGTGCATCCAGTAGGCCATGCTGAACGGCGCCGGAATCGACCAGGTGAACGTCATCGCCAGGCCGCTGACGGTCGCCAGCAAGCCCGTGATGCCGAAGGCGGGCGCCCACGTGCGCTGATGCGGAGTTTCGAAGCCCCAGACTAGGAACGCCGCCAGCACGAGCAGACCGCCGGTCATGTTGACCCGCATGAGTGTTACGCAGTCGATCATCGGCCTTCTCCTCGGCGCCGGTTGTTACCATCGCAGTCCTCGCTGCCCTATACAGGGGACGGAAATCAGTTGCCCAGAAACAACCGAGTCCGTCTTGGGCAGGAAATGGAAGGCAGAAGTAAAGGAGCACCGGCCATGAGAACGCTCATCGCGGCCACCTTGTTGGCGCTATTGGCAATCGGTTCGGCGGGTTGTGTGATTGTCGACGCCCATTACCACGGGCACCACCGTCACCGGCGTCCTGTGATCGTCCGACCGGCCCGCCCGCACCATCACCACTACGGTCCGGGCTATCCCCACTACGGTTACTGACGCCAGCGCCGCATTGCGATCACGGAGCACCTTGTCCTTCGCGGCAGGCGTGCCTGATGCCTCGGGCGCGTGCCTGCCTGCGTATCCCTGAGTGTCCAGCGCTGTGCGGCAGGATTGGCGATTCTTACCTCACTGGAGGACTCTCGGTTTTCACCTTCTTCGGGTCGGCCCAGGGCCCATGGTCGGCCGCGCTATCAGAGGCCGGCGGGTCTTCTTTGTTTTCTTGCATGTCTGGTGCGAGTAAGATGCGACGACCGCACGGGCGGTACGCCCCGGCGCAGCAGGAACACGGAAGATGACCAGGACCGACCCAATCCATTTCGATGGCACCGGCCGTGCCGGCGGAGCAGGCGGCATGCGCGAGCTGCTGGCTATCGCGCTGCCGATGGTGGTCTCGCACGCCTGCGATACCGTCATGACGTTCACCGACCGGCTCTTTCTGTCGCGTCTCGGGCCCGAGCAGATGAACGCCTCCATGGCCGGTGGGCTGGCCACCTTCGTGGTCATGACGTTCTTCCTGGGCCTGACGGGCTATTCGACGGCGCTGGTGGCCCAGTATCTCGGCTCAGGTCGCAAGGACCGGTGCGCGACGGCAACGACCCAGGCGCTGCTGGTGGCTCTGGCGGCTTATCCGCTCATCCTGCTGGCGCGTCCGCTCGTACACCTGGCGTTTCGCAAGTCGGGAATCTCCGTGGCCCAACTGGCGCCGCAGATCGCGTATTTCGACATCCTGATCTATGCGACCGTGATTGGCCTGTTCCGCAACTGTCTCAGCAGCTTCTTTTCCGGGATCGGGCGCACGCGCATCGTCATGGTGGCAGCCGTCACGGCGATGATCGTCAACGTCGGCATGAACTACATCCTGATCTTCGGCAAGTTGGGCTTTCCCGCCTGGGGAATTCGCGGCGCCGCTTGCGGCACGATCATCGGAGGGCTCTGCGGCCTGGGTGTTCTGCTGGCGGCCTATCTCGGCCCCCAGATCCGCCGCACGTACCAGGTGGCTCGCTCGTTGCGTTTCGACCGTGAAGCGATGGGCACGTTGCTGCGCTTCGGCTACCCGGCCGGCATCGAGTTCTTCCTGAACCTCCTGGCGTTCAACGCGATGATTCTGGCCTTTCACGCGCACGGTCCGGCCACCGCCACCGCCGTGACGATCATGTTCAACTGGGACATGGTCTCGTTCCTGCCGCTGATCGGCATCCAGATCGGCGTCATGAGCCTCGTCGGACGCTACATGGGCGCTCGCGATCCCGACACGGCCCATCGCGCCGCGATGTCCGGGCTCAAAGGCGGCTGGCTCTACTCGCTCGTGATCCTGATTCTCTTCGTTGGTTTCCCCGAGCGGCTCGTCGCCGTGTTCAGTCCCGTGCAGGGCGATCCGGTCTTTCGCCAGGCGGCGCCGCTGGCGGCACGGATGATCCGCATCGCGTCGTTCTACGTGATGCTCGAAGCGGTGGTGGTAGTCTTCAGCGGAGCGCTGCGCGGCGCCGGCGACACTTTCTGGGCGATGTGTATCTCGGTCACGATCCACTGGCTGATGCTGGTGATCCTGGTCGTGATGCTCTACATGCTCGGAATGTCGCCGCTGGCGGCCTGGATCGGCGTCGTCGTCGCCTTCATGGCCTTCTGCGGCGTCTTCTACCACCGCTATCGCAGCGGCAAATGGCGCACAATCCGCATGGTCCAGACGCCGGTTGAGCTGCTCGCCACAGACCACGACCTGGACTTCCACGAGCCGCGCGACCTGTAACGTCGGTGCTGACGATCGCGCACAGCGCCTTGGTTCTTAAGTGCGCTCCGCTGCTGTCGCGGGCGAGGATGGTCCTGACCTCTGAGATTCGGCGCGCTCTCTACTGCATTCCCCTCACCAGTCCTATGTCGTCGATGTACAAGATGCCGCGCGCATTCTGGCTGGGCCTGCTCTGGTCGCCGACTCCGATCTCCAGCGTCGCGATTCTCTCGATGTTTGCTCCGGCTGCGGTTAGATCGCTCGGCGAAATAAACCACGGGGTCCACGCCTCGACGACCACGGCGTTCGGATCGGGATGGAAGACCGTCTTGCTCCTTCCGCCGCTGTCGAAGACCTTGAGATAGAACACATCAAGGCCGTTGCTGGCCGCGCCTCGAAACCAAAGCGATAGTACGGCGCCACCGCCGACGGCCAAGTCCTGCGGGGAATAGAAGGTCCGCTGAGCTCTCGAGTTTACGATGCCGTTTGTGTTGTCGTAGTAGAAGGGCATGGACTGAGTCCCGCCGTGGACGATGGTCTGCTCGGCATACGGCGGCACGTCATGGCCTACTATCGCGCCGTTGATCGGAAGATCGAAGGGAGTAATCCAGGTGCTCCATATCTCGTAGCCTGGAAGATCATTGTAGTCCTCGAAGTCATCCAGGACGACGACGGGTTGCGGCAGGGCAGCAGCCTTGGTCACGCGGATATCGTCGATGTGAATCAAGCCTTCGCTACCGAAAGCCGGCCTATCGCGGTCGCCGATGCCGATGACCATCCTTGTGATGGCGGCGGGATTCACGCCGGTAAAGTCACTGAGTGGGATACTCCATTCGATCCATTCCTCGACAAGCACGGCATTCGAGTCCGGATGGGCGACAACAGTGATATGAGCGTCACTGTCTTCAAGGGCCACGTACAAACGGTCGGCGTCGCCGGCGGCCCAACCGTGAACGTACAGGGTCAAGGTGTCCATGCCGTGGACCGTCCAGTTCTGCGGCGTCGGCCAAGTGCGCACGGCCTCGGAATAGTGTGCCAAGCCCGTGTTTTCGTAGTTGAACTGCATCGACTGGCGACCAGTGTGGGCGATATCAACGCAGGGTCCTATCGGCCATAGGCAGCCTATCACCGAACCGTTTTCAGGAATGTCGTATCCATCGGCCCAGACGGCGTAGATCACGTTGTTCTCATCGTCGCAGCTCTCGAAGTCATCCACGACGATGAGATCCGCCGTAGTGAAACTCCAAACGTTGCCCTTCCACGGGCTGTTAGGATCGGCTTCATTGACCTCGTCGATGCGCCAATAGTAAGTCGTGCCGTATCTCAGCAACCCGGGATTGTAGGTGGTCATCTTGGCCTCCTGTTGCCCACGATAGATACCCAGGTCTTGAGGTGTTGCACGAGCCACGGTGTCCTCATCCTTGCCCAGGTAGACCTCGTGCCCGGTGGCCGCCTCGCCTGCACGCCAGCTCAGAACAAGCGGCGGCATGACACCGGCGGCGCCGACTGGTGGATCCGGAGAAGAGGCCCAGAATTCCCACGCCAGCCTCGGATAGTCCCGACCTTCGCGAATCCACCAGATATCTTCTGTGCCGTTTTCGGTGTCACCCACGAAGTCCCACCCAGCGTCCCGATAGGTTCCCGCGGTTTGCATCTGGCCGGTGGCTTTGCCCTCGCCAGCGGCACTGACTGCCTGCCCCGAAGTCTGGATGTCCCAAAAGCAGTCGGTCACAGCGGCCCAAGCACCGCCATATCCCACGAGGCCGCCGACAGTCGCATCTCCACTGACCACAGCGGTGCTGTAGCAGCGGATCACACCGCCATAGTCCGCCCCCACCAACCCGCCGACATATGCACTCTCTTCAAGAGCGCCCGTCTTGCCGACCCATCTGCTCCCGGTGACGGAGCCTCTGGCGTAGCAGTCGCTGATTGTGCCTTCATTCGATCCTGCCAGGCCGCCGGCAGCCACGCTGCCGGCAACCGCACACGTGCTGTAGCACTGAGTCACAGCACCCTTGTTGATCCCTACTAACCCGCCGACATACTCATCGCCGCTGACTGCCCCACGGCTGTAGCAGGCGCTCAGGCGACCCAGGTTGTACCCGACCAGGCCACCCGTGAAGTGGGGCACGCTGCCGAGATTAGCTGCGCCGACTTTTCCTTTGCAGCAGCAATTCGTCACATCGCCGTAGGAATTACGTCCCGCTAACCCGCCGACATAGGAGCCCGAGCCGATTACGCTGATGTCGAGCAAGCCGAGGTTCTTAACCTCTCCCCCGGTCAATTCGCCGAAGAGTCCCAAGTATCTCCCACCCCTGATCGTCAGATGCGAGATCGTGTGACCGTTGCCATCGAAGACGCCCGTAAAGGTGGCCTGTTGGCTCGTCCCGAAAGACGCGGCAATGAGCGCCTTGTCGAAGACCTTGGGGCCGGGAAGGTTGGGGTTCAGGTCGATGTCGGCGGCCAAGACAAAGTGCTTATCGTAGTCTTCGGTGCTTTCGCCCAGCCGGATCAGATCGCCGGCCGTGGCGATCTGGTATGGGTCTTCCGGTGTTCCGGCGCCACCGCTGTACTTGGCCTGGGCCGGGAAACTGAAAAGACCCACTGCAAACAGTATGCCGATGCCTCGCAGAATTCGTGAGTCTCTCGCCGCTGCCATGGCTCTATCCCCCACCCCCCAAGTTCAGGACTGCACTTGCCGCCCGCCGCGTGGGTCGGCGAAACCGACGGAGGTACCGAGGCGCAGGATCTATGATTATGATAGTATAATATATGGGGCGAGGAAGGCCTGAGTCAATAGGGCAATTGCACCGGCGGTGTGGATTTCCCCCTCGATTCAGGGGTGCCGCATCGAACTCCTTGAAATGCTGCCCGAACCGGGATCAGCGGACTTTGCTGATTTCGTAGACGACGGTGCCGCCGTTGGTGTATTCGCACACGTCGGGGCACTGGATGTAGGCCTTGGTCTTATCCTGGCCGTCAATGCCCCAGTCGGCGGGCTCGGAGACGCGCAGCGCGTTGTACCAGGGCATCAGTGCCGCCAGGCCATGCATGCAGACGGGAATCTCGCTGACCAACTGATAGCAGGCCTTCAGCGTGAAGGAGTCGCCGACTCGATGCACGGGACAATGCCCTTTGACCTCTTTGACCGTCACGACCAAATCCATCTCTGCCAGCTCCAATCTCGCGTCGCCGACGCGTGTAGGTCCCATCGGTCTTAAAGGTCCCATAGGACCTGTGCCGCCTTTCACAGATGACAGCGGCGCCGTGAGGCGTTATCATAACCCACTCTGGAAAGGAGAACAAGCTCATGGCGCAGGAGTTGATAGGGATCATTGGCGGCACCGGCCTGGGCGACGCGCTGGCAGCCCAACTGACGGACGTGCAACAGCACGACGAGCCGACGCCGTTCGGCCGGCCGAGCGGGCCGATCATGGTCGGGACACTGGGCAATCGGCGCATCGCGTTCGTCGACCGGCACGGCCCAGGCCACACGCTCGGACCCAGCGAAGTGCCTTTCGCCGCCAACATCTTCGCCCTCAAGGCGCTGGGCGCACGCACCGCGATCGCCAGCGGCGCGGTCGGCTCGCTGCGCGAGGAGATCGCGCCCGGCGACCTCGTTATCGTCGATCAGTTCATCGACAAGACGTTCAGGCGGACCGGCTCGTTCTTCGCCGGCTACGGCGCCGTCCATTGCGAGATGGCGCAGCCGACTTGTGGGCGGCTGCGCCAGACCCTGCTACGCGTCGCGAACCCGATGGATATCAAGATCCATGTCCAGGGCACCTACGTGTGCATGGAAGGCCCACAGTTCTCGACGCGCGCCGAATCGCTGATGCACCGCGCCTGGGGCGGCGACCTGATCGGTATGACGGCGATGCCGGAGGCCAAGCTCGCGCGCGAGGCGCAGATGTGCTATGCGCTGGTGGCGCTGGCGAGCGACTACGACTGCTGGAGGCCCCACGACCCGGCCAAGGGCAAGCAGACCCTGCTCCAGGAAATCATCTCGAACCTGCAGGCCGCGACGCAGAACTGCCTGGAACTGGTCAAGGCACTGCTGGCAAGTGACGAGCCGCTCGCCTGCGAGGACTGCGCCTGCCGTAAGAGCCTGGAGTTGGCTGTCTGGACCGACCCGAAGCGGATCGAACCGGCGCGGAAAAAGGAGTTGGCGGTTCTATTCGAATAGCTGGTGTGCGTATTTCGTTGGGCGGTTGCGCGGCTCGTTACGTCAATCGGTTGCGTCGGTCGTTGTCTTTCGCTCCGACCAGGACCCAGGCGACCGTCCTCCGCTTGACGCAACCGTAACGCGCCTCGCAACCGCAACCGAATGACGACCGAACCGAAAGGATAGCACGATGAGACGAAAGAGGTATTGGCTGCTGGCTGCCGCTGCGCTGGCCGGTCTGCTGTTGGTTTGGATCGCGGGTTGTCATCAGAACCAGGACCCCGACAGTCGCCAGGCGCGGCTAGCGGTGGCCGAGAATATCCAACTCAAGAAAGAGGTCGAGCGTTGTCGAGCACGGATGGAAGCGCTCAAGGATGAGTACGAGCGCCAGCTCGAACGCAAGGACGCCCAATTGGCCGCCGCCCGCAAGCTCAGCGAGGACCTCAAGCAGGATGTGCGGCAGGGGATCGCGGAGCGCGTCAACGCCGTGACGAGCAAGGTGATGGACGAGAATGCCAAGCTCCGCAGAGAGAACGAACAGCTTCGCGCCGAGATCGCCAGACTCAGAAGGCAGCAGTGAGCGTGGGCGCGTGAAAGCGTAGATGCGTGTACCGCTCCGACGCTTCCACATTTCTACGCATTGACGCACTCGCTCACGCGCGAGTGGAGGCCCCATGGACGCATTTGTCGAAGTCTACATCGCCACCGACATCACGTTTGCGTATCTGGTCAAGGCGCAGCTCGAGGACGCCGGCATCCCGGTCCAGATCGCTAACGAGAACGTCTCGGCTGCCTACTGCATAGACGGCATGGTCCCACGCGTCCTTGTCCCCGAATCCCGCGTCCAGGAGGCCCAGGAGATCATTGCCGAAATGAAACGCTCCGCTCAGGCCAACGCCGACGCTCTTGACGAGCTGTTTGGCGAGGGCAGCGTCGAGTCTTGATCGAGCGCAACAGCACCGGCCCAGCCAACGGGGAGGGGCCCATACCGTTGGGTACGGGCCCCGTGCTGACACGGATGTTCCTCGCCTGCGATAACGATGCTACCGCTCTCCGACCAGGTAGCGGAGCTCGCCAGCCGAGAGGGCGCGGTTGTAGATGCGGAAGTCATCGATCGAACCGTCGAAGTACGCATCGGCGGTGTATTGTGAGCGGCCCAGCCAG
>JAFGLV010000020.1 GCA_016927855.1 Sedimentisphaerales bacterium | reverse complement strand
CGCGCCTCTGGGACGCGCAGAGCGGGAAGGAATTGCGACAGCTCATCGGCCACGGCCGGGGGGTCAACTCGGCCGCCTTCGCCCCGGACGGTCTGCGCGTCGTGACGGTGTCGTCCGACGCGACGACGCGCATATGGGACGCCGGAACTGGAAAAGAGCAGCTTCCAGTGAAGCACGAGGGAGGGATTTGGGGCGTCGCCTTCAGTCCAGACGGTCGGCAATTTGCAACCTCGGGCGAGAATAACGGCATCCAATTCTGGGATGCGAAGAGCGGCAAGCAATCGCAGGAGCCGCTCACAACATTCTCGCCGATGCGAAGCCTCGCGTTCAGCCCCGACGGGCGATTGATCGCGACCTGCGCCGTCTCCGAAGCATCGGCACGAATCTGGGACATCAAGAGCGGCGAGGAAGTCCGGCGCCTCACGCAAGAATGAAGCGCCGGGTTACCCGGCTCACGATGGAAGGTCCTTAGTTTCACAGTGTCTGAAGGGGTCACAAAGGGGGTCAAAATGTTACGCGTCATACGCCCGGCACTTTTACTGGCTGCCATCCTCGGCCTTGCCTCATGCGGATACGACGCATGTCAGCTCGAGATGACGGAATGCATGGAAAAATGCTCCAGCTTGACCGACAGGACTGCGCGTAACGAATGCCAGCGCTCTTGCTCGGCCCGCTACAAGGTGTGCATGTCGGGCTCGATGCAGCCCTAGTTTACGCCGACGCTGCAACGGAGCGCCGAGATGGCATGGCTTCAGACGTTACGGGAATGGCTTCGGAAACGACGCGAATGGCTGGCAGCGACGCTGCCTCCCTTGATCGACGTCCTGTCCATCATTCGTGTTCCCATCTTCATCACGGTGCTTGTCTGCGGGTTTCTGGCCTTGCCGGCGCAGACCCTGGAGAACTATCGCGTCGTGGTCCAGGACATGTGGATGAAGTACGCCTTTGATTGCGGCGGCTCACTCACGCTGGGCATGGAGACGTGCAAGCGCTTCGATCTTGTTCGCGAGGCTTTGTTCAGCGTCCTTGGCGTTGTCGGCGTAGGCGCGGCTATTTGGTTCGTGACCATGCGCCTCCTGGCCAGCTCGCAGCTACCCGTGGCCGCTCGATCTGGGCTCCCTCTTACCGCAGTGGAGTGGGCGCCCAAGGTGCTGGTTGCAACGCTTCTGCTTGCGGCGGCGGCGGGCCTCTACAGCGCCATCCCCTATCGCCTCGATGAGCCCGGCTCCAATGAGCTCTTGGATGTCGCCAAACGAAACTTGGCGATCAAGATCGGCCAGGCCCCGTCTACGGACGACGACCTCCAGGTGATGAGGCGAGTTGCAGAGAAGCTGACGCACTTCACTGGGATGCTGAGTTCCGGCGCAGCGCTCTTGGCGGTGCTTTCTTTGCTCTCTCTGATTTTCCTACCGAAATTGCAGATCCTCAAGGCCGCACCTTCGCGGCCGTTTTGGCGCACGGTTGAGGCGGCGGCTGCCCTCAGCTTGGGTCTCTTGGTCGCGTTTCTGTTTTTCCCGGTCTCGCTGCCCCAGTTCCTGGGATCGGTGCCAATTCTTTCGCTCATGGCCATATGCCTGACCTTCCTGCTCGCCCAACTCTCGCTTTGGGCGGACAGAAGCGGGATCCCCTTCATGACCATCTTGGTGATATGGGTCGCGGTCCTGTCGTTCCTGGGTGTGAACAACAATCACAACATCAGGTCGAATTATCCTGGGGCGCAGAGCGCCCAAACCGCACCGGCTCTCAAGCAGCAGCTTCAACTTTGGTACGCAAGCCGGACGGACGCTCAAAGGTACCAGGACAAGTCTAAACCCTATCCGGTTTACGTCGTGGCAGCCCAAGGAGGCGGGATCTACGCCGCCTATCATTCTGCGCGCCTGCTGGCGAGCTTGCAGGACCGGTGCCCGACGTTCGGGCATCATCTGTTCGCGATCAGCGGGGTGTCGGGCGGCAGCGTGGGCGCGTCGTTGTTCGCCGCCCTTCGTCTCACCCAGAATGAGCCCATCAATGGCGCCGATGCTCCGGCCTGCCAACCTGGAACGGTATCGACTCGCAAGCTGCTGTTCGGCAAGAATTCATTGGCCAGCGCCGTGAAGGAGACGCTCGACAAGGACATGCTGTCGCCGTTGCTCGCAGGCATGTTCTTTCCTGATTTTCTGCAGTGGCTCCTGCCGTTCCCCGTCTATCCGTTCGACCGGTCGCGCTGGCTGGAATATTCCTTCGAGTTTGCGCTGAAGTCGACGCTGGAGCAGTTCGCAAGGACAAAGGGCGGCCAGTGGAGCGGAGCCGAGAACTATTTCTCACGGCCGTATCGAGAGCATTGGCGTCCCGACGGCCCCGCTCCAGCTCTTCTCTTGAACACGACTCAAGTCGATTCCGGAGAGCGCCGCATCATCTCTCCCTTTGTCTTCGGCAAAAGAGAGAGCCAGTTCCTGCCCGTATGGAGCGATGGTGACCTGGGGACGATGTCCTTGGGCACTGCGGCGATCCTGAGTGCTCGCTTCCCCTGGATGACGCCGTCCGCCTTTTTCAATGAGGAGAATGCCAACATCCGGCTGGTCGACGGCGGGTACTATGACAATTCGGGTGTCGCGACAGCCGTCGAGCTGAGGGATGCCATCGAAGTAGCCGCGAACGAGTTGGGACTTTCCGGCAAGCTGGACGTCAAGCTGATCGTGCTGACCTCTGATCCACTGCCTAACCGCCTCACCAACAGGTTCAGTGAGCTGCTCGATCCGGTCCGGACGATGCTGCACTCGTGGCGCGCTCGATCGCTGAACACGATCGAGCAGGCGAGGGAAAGACTGAACCCGTCCGAAAGTGCCATGCCAGTGATGCGGATCGTGCACCTTCAGGAGCTTCTGTATCCGCTTCCTTTGGGTTGGCGCCTCGCGGCCGGCACGATGTACCTGGTGGACACCCAGGATCCGGTGCCGGACGGATGCGTCGGCAAACAGCCGGCGAAACCCGACACCCGGAGTTTCGACGCCGACTGCCTGCTCAGGGATGTCGAAGCAGATCTGTTATGACGAGTCGCTTGGGTTCCGCTGCCGT
>JAFGLV010000178.1 GCA_016927855.1 Sedimentisphaerales bacterium | reverse complement strand
TCCCCAGACAACAAGAGGAAACATCCACTGCCGGTCGGCTCGTGACTGTCACGACCTACCGTGTTGCATTTCGCATGTTAATGCGCCTCTATTTCTACGAACCTGCAACCTTCGGAGTCGAAGTCTAATGCTCGCCCATCGCACCGACAGTGGGGGTCTCGCGTAGGAGGGGGGAAAGGACGACGATGGCTATGGGTGACAAGAGAAAGAGTCTGGAGACGGAGAAGCGGACGGTTGAGGAAGCGCGTTGGTGCGTTAGAGCGTAGAAGCGTAGAACCGTGAAAGCGTTGAAGCGGCAACCCCGTTTCTCCACACAGACGCTTCTACCCTTCCACGCTCCCACCCATTCACTCATAGTCCTCCGGGAAATTCAGGCGGGCGAATTCGCCGAAGAGGTCGCGGGCTTTGCGGTCGTAGGCGCGGGCGGCTTCGGTCTCGTCGTCGAAGGAGCCGAGGTAGATCTGCTTGCCGTCATAGCAGATAGAGGCAATCCACTTACGGCTGAGGCGGTGGAAAGATACCCCCTTGAAGCGGGAAGAGCCATCGCGGCGCAACCTTCTGTTGCGAGCGTTCTGTTCGGGAGTGCAGACACGTAGATTGGCCCGGCGGTTGTTGCTGCGGTTGCCGTCGATGTGATCGACCACCATCCCCGGCGGCGGATTCATGATCGCGCGGTGCATCAGCAGCGTCTTGTGGCCAGGCAGCCAGCGGGCGGCGTAGAAGCCGGTCCGCTCGTTGCCGAGAGCAAACCAGTTGTACCGCGCGAGACTCTCATAGTCCGCAGCGTCGACGATGGCAAACTGACCCTGCGTCAGTGGGATGTAGCGGATTTCGTCGTTGGGCGGCTTCGGCAGTACCGTCTTCCTGGCACCGTCGAAGACAGGACGGCGCCGGGTGCAGAAGTTGGGACAGGCGTCCTCGGGCCGGATGCGAACGATCTGTCCCGGCGCCTCGGGGGTGTTGGCGCAGATCAGCAGCGTGCGCGACCCGTCTTTCAACGGGCACGCGTAGCAGCAATTCTCACATTTTCGCGGCAAGCCGCTCTTCGTCCGCATGGGCAGACTCACAGCGCGCCGCGAGACAATTTCGCGGCGCCGCGGGCCCATCCCACCTGGTCGCGGCACGTCGCGGCCCCAACGCCGCTACAGCGCTCTCCATAGAAGGAGCGTGTTGCGTGTTTTGAACGAAAAATGCGCGGCTCTTCGCCACGGGTCTCGATGTAAGTCGCTGGCAGAGAAGGAATAAAAAAAACTTGCTCCGCGGGCGTTTTCGCATATAAAGTGTTGCCTGAATTGAACGAAATTGGGGCTGCTGAAGTCTCGTCACCACCGCAGGAGGAGTTTTTCCCAAAGTGGGTTCGCCTCTGTGCCGATGGCATGGATGTTCAGGCGCGGACGGAGCGTGCGCAGACTTGGAGGTGCGCGCGCCAAGAAACTGCCGTTGCGGCGCTGGAAATGGACCTTTGCTACAGGAGTTCAGTCATGATCAGATCGCAACTGAAGCCATCTTTCCCCTGGTTCCCTCTGCTGATTGTCAGCCTGCTGTGCCTCACCGCGGCCGGACAGATCGAAGACCCCAGTCTGTTTCCGGGCATGTGGTACCGCATCAACATCGACAATAACGGCGACTACATCGGCGGCGACGGCGACGGTTACGGCGGCGGGACCTGGTACGATTATCCCGACAGCGACTGGTATCGGATGTGGTACTACAATGGGCCGTACGACACGACCCGCAAAGGCGAGCTGGACTTCTGGGCCTACATCATGCCGCTCGACACGTCGAAGTCGTCGTCCGTTGAGATCATGTTCAACTGGACCACGCCGGCGTGGTCCGCGCTGGGTCTGGGTCGTCCGCCGCTGCCGGGAGACGTTCCGCTGGCCTCGGACGAAGCCCCGTACATAGTGGAGAGACACCATCACGACTTCAGCAACGTGTTCGGGTTCGAGAGTATCGAACCGCGGAGGTTTGCGACCATCGAAGACTACAATCCGGAGTGGGTCGCCATCGCCATTCGGGGGCGCAACATTCGCGTTTATCGGTGGGCCATTCATGACTGCCTGCCGAAAGACTCGGCGAAAGGCGCTTGCTGCAATTATGCCACCGGAGATTGCTTCATAGGCTACGAGAGCGACTGCACGCCGCCGTACACGTGGCTTGGCGCCGGCAGTACGTGCGACCAGTGCACGGCGCCGGCGACGCTGGACTTCGGCGATGCGCCGGATCCGACCTATCCCACGCTGCTGACGCACAACGGCGCACGGCACACCATCGTGGCGGGCATCTTCCTGGGCCAAGGCGTGGACGCGGAGACAAATGGACAGCCGAATCAGACCGCCACGGGCGACGACGGCAAGGGAGCGGACGAGGACGGCGTCGCGTTCACGTCGGCGATCCAGCCGGGCCAATCGGCGAGCCTCGACGTGACGGCGTCCACGCAGGGCTATCTCAATGCCTGGATGGACTTCGACGGCGACGGCAGCTTCGCCGGCGCCGCCGAGCAGATCTTCGCCGATCAACTGCTGTCTCCCGGCGTCAATCACCTGACGTTCACCGTGCCGGCGGCTGCGGCTGAGGGCGCAACGTATGCGCGATTCCGCTTCAGCTCGCGCGGGCTCGTCAGCTACGACGGCCTCGCCTCCGACGGCGAAGTCGAGGACTATCGCATTTCGATCGCCAAGGGATTCGACCCGCAGGCGACGTCGGGCTTGACAGCGGCGCGGTGGAATCAGCCTCCGTCCCTTGTGGACGAGGCCGATCCCTATTTGTTCGATGGGTTCACCGTCCCGTCCAGCTTCGACCTGCAGCAAATCGCCGCCGATGATTGCCAGTTCGAGGACGGCCGGCCGATCACCGGCATCCACTGGTGGGGGTCGTTCGACGGATGGACCCAGCCCCATCTGCCGCCGGTGCTGCCGCTGGCTTTCCACATCGGCATCTGGTCCGATGTCCCCGATCCGCAGCCGGGCAATCCGAACACGTTCAATCATCCCGGTACGCTGCTTTGGGAGACCTACTGCACCACCCAGACGTGGGCCGTGGCAGGCTTTCAGCAGGCCGACAAGGGCGGCCCGGGCGAAACGTGCTTCCTGTTCTCGCAGGCGCTGTCTCAGGACCAATGGTTCTATCCAACCACCGAAGCGGTCGGCGGAAGCCCTGAGTCCACGTTCTACTGGGTCAGTATCGCCGCGGTCTACGACCTCGAGAATTCGCAGCCGGAGCACGCGTGGGGTTGGATGACGCGCGTCCACCAATCCAGCGCGTCGGCCACCCTCATTCAAGGGATCTCCCCGGCGAATGCGAGCCCGTGGCCTCCCACGCCGGGCGCGCAGTGGAGCTATGGCACGCTTGTCCAGGACAGCACGAAACTCCCCTGGGATATGTCTTTTCAACTGACGACATACCAATCGCCGTATCAGGCCGGCGGCACGGAGAAGTCCGCCCAAACACCGTGAACCGGATCATAGCGCCCGAGGTCCCACAGGGCCCGCAAGGCCTGTCGTCCGCCAAGCCGCCGAACGATGCCGTCCCGCGTGCCGGCGTTTGCAGGGTCTCATAAGATTCCTGCCAGCTTCCGCAGAGGCCCCAAACGGGCCGCAGAACCGCGTCCACGACACTGCTGAAGGCAGCGCCCGGCCTTTTCACGTCAAGTCCTGCTCTTTTTGGTGTAGGAATTCGCGTTACAGACCGATGGCAGATTGGAACTATACGTTAGTAATCCTGCCTCAAAGGGCGGTCAAACCACTCACAGGCGAGTGTTGCGCCGGCGTTGTGTGGCTTCATTTTTGGGAGGTTAGTCATGAACGGGCTGAGAGATTTGTTCACCAGGCAGCGGATAGTCGCGATCATGTTGGTCCTTTGCGCGGGATTGGGTCAGGCCCCGGCCGGAGAAACCAAACCCACCGCGGACAGAGACTTTGGCGATGCCCCCGAAGGGGCGCTCGCCTATCCGTCATCCGGCGTCATCGGGCAGTTTCCGACCTGCATCGGCGTAGGCCCGGCCGCCTGGATCGAACACGCCAGTCAAGGACTGTACTTCGGCCCGAAAGCAGATGTCGAGGCCGGCGGCAATGCCGGCATGTGCCCGGGTTTCAATCCCGACGCTTACAATCAGGACGAGGGAACCAACGACGGCGATGCCGGCCTGATACAGCCCCGAGCCTATACGATCAAGGGCGCCGTCGGCTCTGAAGACGTCTACCCGCTGATCTACTTCGGGCTTGAGAACCTCGGATCGGCTTGCCTCTCCTACGGCTGGGGCACCACTCTCGACATTGAGGTGCACAACCGAAGGACCGACCTGAAAGAGGCTTACGTGAACGTGCTGGTGGACTGGAACCAGGACGGAAAATGGCAGGACTCGGCGCTCTGCTCGTATGGTGAAGTGCCCGAGCACGCCTTGGTCAACTTCCCCGTACCCAGCGGTTACAGCGGCCCGCTTTCGGAACTGAGTCCTCCCAACATCCAGCTTGGGCCGTCCGCCGGCTACGTATGGAGCAGGTTCACCATCAGCGACCGAAAGGTCGCGGAAGGCTGGAACGGCGACGGCGTCTTCACAGACGGGGAGACCGAAGACTATCTTCTGTGTGTGGGAGAGCCGTTGTTCTTCTGCGACTGGGAGGAGGGAGACCCCAACAAGATGCACTGGCCTCAGCCAGCCGATCTGCGCGCCACCGGGCTGGCGGTCGACACGTTCGAGACGATCCTGGCCGAGGACTTCCAATGCGACGAGACCGGGCCGATCACCGACATTCACTTCTGGGGATCTTTTGTCGACGACGCCCTGCCGGTCCACGGTCCCGACAGCCTCAAATTCAAGGTCAGCATCTACTCAAACCAGCCGGCGGACGACATAGTCAAGTGGAGCCGACCCGGTCAACTGCTCTGGAGCAAGGAGGTCCTGCCCTTCACGTACGACGTGAGTCAGGTGACAGGCGTCTACCGCCAGGGCTGGTTCGATCCGGCCAGCAAGTTCTATGAGGCCTCCAACCATAAGCGATCCTACCAGTTCAACATCTGCCTGCAAGAAGAGAAAGAGCTCTTCACCCAACGGCGCGGCACGATCTACTGGCTCGCGATCGAGGAGATGCCGGAAGAGGACGCGCCTTATGTCTTCGGATGGAAGACCACGCAGAATATCCTCCAGTGGAATGACCGTGCCGTATGGCACCATCCGGACCTCGGATGGTTGCCTATGAGCTACCCCAGCGGACACAACTACGAAGGCAAGGCGCTCGATCTGTCCTTCGTCATCACCGGGCAGGCCCTGGCGGACAAGGACTTCGGCGATGCGCCCGACCCGACGTATCAAACCCTGGAGATCTCGGAAGGCGCACGCCACACGATTGGCTCGAGAGTGTACTTGGGCAGCCGCGTGGATGCCGAAACCGACGGACAGCCCAACGCGACTGCCACCGGCGACGACAATGACGGGACCGACGATGAAGACGGCGTCGTGTTCGTATCCGCTTTGACGCCGGGCGAAGCCGCCGTTGTCGAGGTGACGGCCTCGGTCACAGGGGCGCTCAACGCCTGGCTGGATTTCAACAGCGACGGTGACTGGGATGACGCCGGCGAGCACATCTTCACGGATGAAACGCTCGCGCCGGGTCTCAACACGCTCGGATTTGTCGTGCCTGCCGATGCGATGCCCGGCTCGACCTTCTCGCGTTGGCGCTTCAGCACGATGCGCGGCCTGCGCTACACCGGCTTGGCGACTGACGGCGAGGTGGAGGATTACGCGGTACGCATCGAGGACGTGACGATCCCCGATACACTGCCCGTCGAGCATTTGAAATGGTCGCAGCCGCCTCTCGAACAAATACCCGGCTCGAACACACCGATCTACTGCGGATGGGACGAGCCTTCGTATACCAGCAAGCCCCTGCAAACAACCTACAGCTCGTGGACCATGGTGGCCGACGACTTCCGTTGCTCGGGCCGCATGCCGGTGGCATCCGTTCACTGGTGGGGCGGCTATCAGGCCTGGGGCGGTGACGAAGCGCCGAGCATCCGGCCGCAGTCCTGGCGCATCGGATTCTGGAGCAACATCCCGGCCGATTCGCGCTATGCGTACAGCCGGCCCGGCGACCTGCTCTGGGTGGTTAACGCGTCGGCCGACAGAGTCGAAGAGCGGCCCGCCGGCACCGAGGCCTTCCCCGGCCAGCGCTCCAACACCTGCTTCGAATACCTTCTCAAGCTCGATTCCTCCGAGTACTTCTGGCAAGACAAGTACGTCACCGCGGGCACGGACGATCCGATCTTCTGGGTGAGCATTACCGCCGTCTACACCGGCTCGCCCGAACCGGGTTACATCTGGGGGTGGAAGACCCGCCCGGAACCGTGGATGGACGCAGCCGTGAAGTTCGATCTCCGGCGGGACGACCTGCGCGCGGGGATCACCGCCGACCCGACAGGCGTGCAGCCGATCACGAACTCCCTCGTGTGCGAGCGGCTCGACACGTACGATATGGCGTTCGAGCTGGACACCGATCCCGACTACATCAAGTGGGAGCAGCCCTTCACCGGCATCCGCCAGTGGCCGCACTATAAGGACGAGCAGTCGCTCGCAACCTCGGGCACTGCTGATGCGATCAAATGGCTCCAGGACCCCGATCTGACCACCACCGGCATGGATGTGGACATCACCAGAGACATCCCGCCGACCTGGACGGCCCAGTTGGCCGGTGATGACTTCCAGTGTACGACGACCGGTCCTATCACCGGGATCACGCTTTGGGGCTCGTGGTACCACGACGTTCTGTCGGGCGGCAACGCCGCGAACGCCACGTTCACGTTGAGTATTCGCGAGGACATCCCCGCGAACCAGAGTTCGACCGGCTACAGCATGCCCGGCAAGGTCCTGTGGCGCAAAGAATTTGCACCAGGCACGTTCGAAGTCGAAAGCGCCGCAGCACAGACCCAGAGCTACTACAGCCCGGGCAACGAGACCTTCGAGGCCGGAAACCACCTGATGGTCTACAAGTATACCTTCGACATCAATCCGAAGGAGGCCTTCGAGCAGACCGGCACGCCGAAGGACCCGACGGTTTACTGGCTGTGCGCTCAGGCCTATCTGATCCACTCGCCCGGCAGTGTCGCGACACGCTTCGGCTGGAAAAGCTCGCCGGACCATTGGAACGACGCGGCGGTCTGGACCAGGGCCCAGGAACCCTACGATGGCTCATGGCAGAAGCTGACGTACCCCAAGGGACATTCGCTTTCGCCGCGGTCGGTCGACCTGGCCTTTGCGATTGAGACCGAGAGCGCCGCTGCCGGCCTGACCTACCAACGACTCGTGGCCGACGACTGGGAATGCAGCAGCCGGACACCGGTCACCGGCATCGTCTGGTGGGGCTCCTACATCGGTTATGGCTATCAGCCATGCGAATGCCAGCAGATGGAAACGCCGCGAAAGCCCGACCACTTCCTGCTGTCGATCTGGTCGAACAGCTCGTATGCGGCCACCTACGACCGGCCTGGCGAGAAGATTTGGGAATACCAGGCGGAGACTTTCGACGAGGTCATGGTCGGGTTCGACAAACGCCCTGAACCGCAAGACAGCAGCATCAAAGGGTTCGAGCCGGTCTATCGCTACACGGTTCGGCTGCCCGAGAAGGACTGGTTCATCCAGACCGAAGCGCGGGACGTCTATTGGCTCAGTGTGGTGGCCGTGTACAGGGACGCCACGACCATGACCTATCCCTGGGGCTGGACGAACCATCCGTCGGAGCCGTGGGACCTGCCGGGAAGCAATCTCGCGGCGTATTGGAAGCTGGATGAAGCCAGTGGCACCGTCGCCGCCGACAGCTCCGGCAACGGCAACGACGGCACGGTCTTCGGTCGTCCCACCTGGCGGCCCAGCGACGGACAGATCGGCGGAGCGCTCGACTTCAGCGGCCGCAACGATTACGTCAAGGTCGCCAAGCCTACCGGGTTCGACTTCGCGCCTGGTTCCTTCAGCGCCTCTGCCTGGGTCAACACCCGCACCACGGGAGGACGTTGGCAGACCATCATGGAGTACGACCGCAACAGTACCAACGGCAATCGCTTCGGGCTGTGGCTCGATTTCGGCGGCCGGTTCCACTTCCGTGTCGGCCAGAACACCTGGCAGACGACGCGCGATCTGAAAGCCAACACCTGGTATCTGCTCACGGCCACCTACGACGGCGACACGCATCGGATGAGGCTGTACATCGACGGGGTGCTGGATGCCTCCGCAACCAACGCCGCAGGCTTCGTGTCTCCGGTCCAGTCAACGCTGACCATCGGCGCGTGCGGCTCGGAGATCGACGAATTCTTCGACGGCATGCTCGATGACGTGCGGGTCTATGACATCACACTGAGCGACGACGATGTCCTCAGGCTCGTTGGCGCCGGCAAGAACAACGACGCGGTGGTCGGCACCACGAAGACCGACAGCGTCACACCCGGCTGGGACTGGATGGAGCTATTCGACCAGACCGGCGTCAGTGAGGACATGTCGTTCATGCTCTTCACCGAGCCGGAGGTCGGCGGCGATGATGACGGTGGCGTGATTTACATCGACGGCCCGTGGCCGGTCGTGGAAGCAAAGTCGGCTGAGGGATCGCAGCCGTCAGAGAAGTAACCCCGCTCCATGTTCGCATCGGGCGCAGGCCCGGTGAGAACTGCGGCTAACAATAGTGCAAGGGGCGCTGGTGCCGGCAACCAGCGCCCCTTTTTCGTGTCGCGTCGTTTGGAGTTCCGCGTTTACGCGGCTCTGAACGGGACCACCTAAAGGCGGGACTCCGAATCAGTCAATCCACCAGGATCAGGCCGTAAAAGTTGGGGCACTGGCGCGTGGAGCGTACGACCTCGATAGGAAAGCCAGCCTTGGTGACAGTGGAGAAAACATCGATCCCGCAGGCTTCCATCGCCGGGCGCGCCCGCTCGGCATGATGGCACGCACCCTCATTCACGGGACACGCCTTGCAGAAGTAGCATGGACCGGCACCCAGCCCGAACGCCTTCCAGGCACCGCGCAGAAAGATCTCCTGCTCCAGGTCGGCCACCACCGCCTTGACCTTCGCTTTTGGGTCGAAGTGAATCAGCACGGCCCGGCGGTACGCGTCGAGGACTTCACGCATCTGCTGCGGCGTCGGCGTATACGGCGGGCAGACCAAACACTGGCCGTACCCATCGCAGCCGAACTGGCATTTCAGCCGGACCCAGGCCGCCGTCACCACGTCGGCCGGCGCGATGATCTTGGCGTCTCTTACGCCGGCTTTCGCGGCTGCCAGGCTACAGAGCACGTCGTCAGCAATAGAGGCAGCCCGCGTTCGAGTCTCTCGTTTGCGAGGCATTCGACACGAATCTCCAAGACTGCGCGAGATCGTCGGCCCGTGGGACTTCAGTCGTCGGTCCTTTTGCCCCACGCCCAGCGGATGAGGGCGACGCCGACAGCAACGATCAGGACGATCCAAACAGCGAAGAACCACGTGCCGTGGGTATCGAACATTCCGATCAGCGCCACGAAGCCCAGCGCGGCCATCATAATCAGGACGATTCCCTTTGTCGCCTTCGCCAGTTCGGATATGCGTACCTGGCCCTGCCGCTCAGCCTCGGCCAGGACCGCCACAGCTCTCTCGCGCTCGGGTGCGGGCACCGCGATTCGAACCTCGTGGCTCCGGTAGGAACCCATCTTGTCGACGTCGTCCACCACAACCGGATGGAGGCCGTGGCTTTCCAGTAACTGCACCGTCTTCGACACATCGTCCGGCAGCGTACAGTAGATCGTAACCAGTTCCGCCATGACCGAACCCTTCGACAACGAGCCTCAACCACCGGTGCACGTCTCAAGGCTGCGACATTTCACACGGTATCATTATCGTCGAAACCGCCCAAGAAAGCCAGCATGAAAGAGGCAGATGGGGCGGGTGATGTCTGTGCAGGTTTTGTGGCACGCCCATTTCAGGCCCAGAGAGCCGAGGGTGGCAGCCTCAAGCCCGCAGGGCTTGGGGATGGTGGGCATGGGCAACTGCCT
>JAFGLV010000019.1 GCA_016927855.1 Sedimentisphaerales bacterium | reverse complement strand
AGTCCCCACTTCGTCAACAAGCTGGAGAATATGACGGTCGAGCTGGACAAGCCCTACGTGCTGGTGCACGAGAAGAAGATCAGCTCGGTCAAGTCGCTGGTGCCGCTGCTGGAGAAGGTGGCCAAGCAAGGCAGGCCTCTGCTGATCATCGCTGAGGACGTCGAGGGTGAGGCGCTCGCGACGCTCGTGGTCAACAAGCTGCGCGGCGTGCTGCAAGTCGCGGCGGTCAAGGCGCCCGGTTTCGGCGACCGGCGCAAGGCGCTGCTCAGCGATATCGCGGTCCTCACCGGCGCCGAGCCGATCTTCGAGGACCTGGGTCTGGACCTCGAGCACATCGAGCTGACGCAGCTCGGCCGGGCCAAGGAGATCACCATCGACAAGGACACCACTACGATCATCGAGGGCGCCGGCAGCACCGAAGCCATCAAGGCGCGTATCGAGCAGATCAAGACCGAGATTGACAACTCCACCAGCGACTACGACATCGAAAAGCTCCAGGAACGACTGGCCAAGCTTTCCGGCGGCGTCGCGCAGATCAACGTCGGCGCCGCGACCGAAGCCGAGATGAAGGAAAAGAAGGCGCGCGTCGAGGACGCGCTGCACGCTTGTCGCGCCGCTGCTGAAGAGGGCATTCTGCCGGGTGGTGGGGTCGCCATGCTGCGGGCGCTGCCGGCACTGGACAAGGTCAAGACCAAGGGCGACGAGTCGATCGGCGTCGATATCGTGCGTCGCGCGGTGGTCGCTCCGATCAAGCAGATCGCGGCCAACGCCGGGCTCGACGGCTCGATCGTGGCCCAGAAAGTCATGGAGAGCAGCGAGAAGAACTTCGGCTACAACGCGCTGACCAAGCAGTACGGCGATATGATCAAGTTCGGCGTCATCGTGCCGACCAAGGTCGAGCGGACGGCACTGCAAAACGGCGCCTCCATCGCGTCGCTGCTGCTGACGACCGACGCCATCGTCAGCGAAATCCCCGAGAAGAAGGAGAAAACCCCAATGCCTCCGGGCGGCGGGATGTACTAACAGCCAAGCGTCGAGCGGGTCCCGAACGGGACCCGCTTCTTTTTCGTATGCCTCTGCGTAAGGAGGATCGAAAATGGTGTTTCGCTATTATACGAACGTACTTTCGCAGGCTTCGCGGGCTCTGGCGTCAGGCATTCTGGTGGTCGGCATGCTGCTGATCGGTTTCGGCGTGCTGATCGCGGCTTTGCCTGAGGTTTTCGCGTATCTGGTCGCCGCGCTGTTTATTGTCGTCGGCGTCGGTTGCGGCCTGACGGCGCTGAAGATCTTCTGGGCGCAGCACCGAATGGACAAAGCGGAGGGTCCAGGACCCATGCGCCATAACGTTCGCGTACGCCAAACCGAATTCTTCGACGACACTCTGTAAACGGCACGGAACCAGGCGCCACACGGCGCCGTCCGTCTCCCTCTCACCCTCCGTCCGCGCCAGCATGCATAGCCACCTGGGCAAAGCGACGTTGTCATGCCGAACGTTCTGTCGTATAGTGGTCCTCCGTTGATAGTCGTATGCATCGAGCCGGAGCAAGGACCGTGGCCGCGAGCCGAGAGAAAATAACCATCTGTATTCCCCAGTGGCAGGTCAAGCGGTACATCACGGTCTGCCTGCGCGCGATCCGCAAGTATTCCGCCAGGTACGACCTTGAAGTCATCATCGTGGACAACGGCTCGAAGGACGAGAGCCTCGACTACCTGCGTTCGCTCAAGTGGATTCGGCTGATCGAGCGGCCCGAAGAGACATACACCAACTGGCCGACGAACGTGTTCACCGGCTGGGACCTAGGTCTGCGGCAGGCCACCGGCCGGTTCTACGTCACCATGCACTCCGACGTTTTCGTCAAGGCCGACGACTGGCTCGATCCTCTGCTGGAGCAGATGCGCCAGGGTCCGAAGGTCGCGGGCGCCGGCGCGTGGAAACTCTTCCTGGAAAATCCTGTGTACGCCTGGCAGAAGCGCGTGACAGGTTACCTGGTGGACAGGGTCAAGCAGGTTGTGGGACGCAAGGAACACGTCGAGTGGAAGGTGGGGCACTATCCGCGCGACTACTGCGCGATGTACCGGACCGAAGTGCTGCGCCGCGAGGGCCTGCAATTCCTCCTGCATGAAGGCAAGTCACCGGCCTACGCCAAAGGGGGTGGCTATTCCATCGCCGCCCAGCTCTGGGACGCCGGCTACGAGACCCGGGTCATCCCGCTGCGGGAGATGGCGGCGCGGGTGGTTCACGTCGCGCACGGCACCGCCGGCGTGACGAAAGAAAAACGTATGAGCGAGCGCCGCCGTCAACGAAAGCTCGAGCGGAAAGTCGAGCAGATCTTTCAGCAGCCATGGGTGCGAGCCCTTGAGGCTGACGCTTCTCTGGACGAGCCCTGATCGGCGCGCGGAAAGGAGTGAGCGCGTGAGCCACGCGATTCACAGCGTCATTGTCCCGGTGGCCGGTAAAGGCACACGCCTGATGCCTGTCACGAGCGTGCTGCCCAAGCCACTGTTTCCGCTGGTCGGGCGCCGCGACCGCGTGACATGCGTGCTGCACGTGATTCTGGCACAAGTCCAGGAGGCCGGTATCGCGCGGGTCGCGCTGATCGTATCGCCTGGGCAGGCGGAGATGATCGCGCGCTATCTCGACAGCCTGGAACCTGCCGCGCGAAGGCTGCTGCCGGCGGACATTCGGACCATCGAGCAAGCGCAGGCCCGAGGATTCGGCGACGCCGTATTGTGCGGCCGCGCGTTCGCTGAAGAACAGCCGTTTGCCGTACTGCTGGGCGATCACGTGCACCGCGCCGCTCCGGGCCGCCCTTGCTGTCTCAAACAAGTCGTGAACGCCTTCGCCGACGTCGGCGGCACCGCCATGGTCGGCGTGCACGAGGTGGGTATCGACGAGGTCGCCAAGGTGGGTCTGGTCAAGGGAGGCGCTGTCAGCGATCGGGTCTATCGGTGTCTGGACTT
>JAFGLV010000177.1 GCA_016927855.1 Sedimentisphaerales bacterium | reverse complement strand
TGTGGATCCGGTCGACCACAAGGGTGGGAAGTTCGGTCGCGAGCACCACCCGAATGCCCGGCGGCGGAGCGATCTCTTGCACCAGCTCAGTGACGAGCACATTCAGGTCCGTCTGTTGTCTGGGGCGAGTGACCGACCAGATGCCGGCGTACTGGAGGATGCCGTCGACATGACTGGTCAGCCGTCGGGCTCGCTTGACCAGCAGATCCAGGTAGCCCTGTCCCAGTTTGTCGAGGCAGGCGCGATAGTCGGTCTGAATCCAACCGGCCGAGGTCCCCATGGACCGAACAGGACCTTTCAAGTCATGGGCCGCTACGTTGAGGAAATCCTGGAGGTCGCGGTTGGCGACGCTGAGCCTATGCACGGCCGATTCCAAGTCCCGATTGAGCCAGTCCAGCGCCTGCTCGGTCTTGACGCGCTCGACGATCTCCTGGGCAAGCTGAAGGTTGGTCGTCTGCAGCTCGCCGGTGCGCTGCGCGACCATCTCCTCCAGGTTCTCGCGATGCAGTCTCAGTTCCTCCTCGACGCGCTTACGCGTGGATATCTCGGTCTTTAGAGCGACGTACGCCTCCGTCAAACGGCGTTCGATCCGCCGGATGTACCAGCGAAATAGTGCGATCAACGCCGTGGCCGTGATGGCACCGAGCGCCAGCAACAAGCTCGACAGCATCAGTAGCGACGCCTCCAGGCTCCCGACGTCCTTCATGGTGATAATGTGACCGACAGCTCGGTTGGACGCGTCGAACAAGGGTGTGATGCCGCCGCGGTACGTTCGACCGTCCCGCTTGCAGCGGAACAGGCGGTTCTGAGGGTGCTCCTCCAGACGCGACAGATAGGCACCGAGGTCGGGCGGTATCCGGTCCAACGTACTGTCGATCACGGCCACGCCCTCCGACAGGCTCCACCGTGCGTCGCGGCCCAGCATCCTCATGCGTTCTTCCCAGGCGGCCCGGTCCAGGAACGACTTGTCGACGACCACAACCAGCTCGACATCCAGCGTGTTTCTGATCGTACGTATGACGTGTCCAATGTCCTCGCCCAACTCGATATAGCCGACGAGTCGCCCATCGATTCGCCAGGGACGGATGGCCCGCAAGGTGAATGTCCCCCCTGGCCCGAGTTCCATGCCGCAAGAGGTGTTGCCGCTTCGCACAGCGGCGTTGAGCGTCACCCGGTCGATGCGGTCCCCGTATCGGTTCGGGTCATGCACCCGCAGGAAGCACGTCCGCTCCAGGTCATGGAAGCACAGGTGCGTTATCCGACGTTCCGTTTGCAGTTGTCTGAACATGGGCTCGGCGTCCTTGAGCAAAGCGGGCCGGTCCCCTGCCTGCCAGCGGCGCCGCAATTGCTCGTCCCGCACCAGAAACTCGGTAAGACTCTGAAGCAACTGCGCATCCGCCGTGAAGCGCTCACCGAAGAGCAGGCGGACCTCGGCAATCTGATCCAAAAGGCGGTCTTTCATATCGCGCTTCTGCAGGACGTAGGCGCCGCCGATGGACAGTCCGATCAGCAAGAGAATCGCGACGACCAGCGGCCCGAGAATCGGCACGTGCACCGTCTCGTCCTGAACCGGCGCGCGGTCCCCGTCCCCGTTACCCGAGGTGCGCCGACCAAAGCCTGTCTGCAGGAAACGCCTTACCAAAGTCCGAACCCCTGACAAGAGAACGTACCTCCGTTCATCGGCATGAAGGGCCCCTCAGTTTGCGCGGAAACGCGGTTTTTCAGGGTGAACAGGGCCCAGTGACATTCGCGAAGGGGAAGATCACGTCGCGCATCTCCCGTCACTTCCTTATCGGACGTCACCAGGTGACCGGCCGGCCCCCTTCCCTGCCCGACGGGGACTGACCAGGCAAGATTCGTATCGGTCCATGCCGCCGTGATGCTCTGGCCGCGCTCCCGCCGACAAGCAGCGCAACGGGATCAGCCAAGAAAGGATAAGGTGCCAGAGTGGCGCGGCGCGCCGCGCGAGGGAGACGGCTGCGCATCACTCCTTCCAGAACCGCGTGACGATGCCGTCGGTGATCTCGAAGTAGTAGACGGTGCGCTCCTCGCGCTTGTCGTGGCTGTCAAGGAAGGGCTCGAACTCGAAATGGCTGTCCACCCGCTTGGTGTACTCGTACATGAGGATTTCGGTCCCGTCGGGAGTCGTGGTCTCGCTGCTGGGCTCGCCGAGCGTACCTAACACCCATTCCTTGCTGGTCCGCCCGACTTTGATTTTCCGCAACGTGCTCGAGCCGACCGCGGGCCCTTTCGATCCGTAGGTCACGTCCGAGCGGCTCGAAATGCACCCGCCGGTCGCCCAAGCCGCCAGGACGCACAGCACGATAAAGACCGTTGACCCGGCACCCATTCTCTTGCTCATGTCTGCCTCTCCTGGATCACTGACATTCGGTTCTCCGCCCAGACCACCACACATCGTAGGACAAATGATAGTCGAGACCTGCCGGGTGTCAAACGAAACCTCGAAGGGCCTTCCGCAGGAATCACAGCGCTTCATATCTGAAAACGAAATGATGGTTCTCAAATAGACAGAAGGCTCTTTCAGAGACCACGGAGAGGTCAACATCCATCGACTTGATCTCGTCGTGCAACGCGCCAGACCACGCGTTCAGGCACTCGACTCGACCTCCACCTGCTATCAGGCTGGCGATCACGCGGTATAGCTCCGCCGTGGCACGGATATCATCGTCCTCCTCCCGGCACCAATCCTGCGGCTCACAGAACTCTGGATCGTCTTGCGCGAAATGCCGCAGCGCGCAACTGCATCCCGTCGATGTCCCCACGTACCAATTCCAGGGATGCTTCAGAAAGGCCGTGTACCCGTCACTGACCTTGTCGAGCCGCTCAAAGCGGATCAAGTCCGAGTTGTACTGCGATAGGTCCTGTCCGCTGCTCGTTGAGAGATAGAGCTCATAACACATGCTGGTGTTCCCTCGACGCGATCGGGCAAACCGCAAGGCGCGTCGTCGAGTCACGCGTGGGTCAAGGACCCACCCTACAGGTCAGCGCATCTAGCGCGGGGGTTTCTTGCGTTTGTCGCGGATGTAGATCCCGCGGGTGTGACCGTCGCCTTGCGTACGCTCGTCCACGTCGAAGAGCTTGGTCGCCAGCGCCAGCTCGCGGAGCTTGCTGTAGCCATAGTTGCGCGGGTCGAATTCCGGAGCCTGCTTGGCGATGTTGCTGCCGACGGCGCGGAGGTGGGCCCAGCCGCTTTCGTCGGAGGCCGCTTCCAGGGCGCTGCGCAACAGCGCGACGAGCTTGGTGTCGCCTTTGAGCTCGTTGGCGGTCTTGGGCCGGACGGTCTGCTCGTCGCTTTCCTCGAAGCGCAACACATCGACGTAGATAAACTTGTCGCAGGCGGAGACGAAGGCTTTGGGGGTCTTCCGCTCGCCGAAGCCGTAGACGAGCAGGCCCTCTTCGCGGATGCGTGCGGCCAGCCGGGTGAAGTCGCTATCGCTCGAGACCAGGCAGAAGCCGTCGAACCGGCGCGTATAGAGCAGGTCCATCGCGTCGATAATCATGGCGCTGTCGGTCGCGTTTTTGCCGACGGTGTAGCGGAACTGCTGAATCGGCTGGATGGAGTGCTCCAGCAGGACCGACTTCCATCCGGTCAGGCTGGGGGTGGTCCAATCGCCGTAGATCCGCTTGACGCTGGCGACGCCGTACTTGGCGACCTCCGACAGCAGCCCATCGGTGATGGACGGCTGCGTGTTGTCGGCGTCGATCAGGACCGCCAGAATCTGCGTCTGTTTGCCCTCACTCATCCTGCACCTCCTGTGTACATTCGAGGCGATGCTCCCGTGCGGCCGGCCGCACAACGACACGCCACTGTCCGGCAGTATAACGAGGCTGCCTGCGCAAGCCAGAAGAATCCGCTACGCCTTGCGCTTTGTTACCTCGGCGCAGCGACAGGAGCGATGAGACGGTAGCTGACGAACGCGACCTGGCTGCTGTTGGGCGACCACGAGGGAACGTTGATCGTGCCTTGGCCTCCGAACAGGTGCGCAATGACCCTGGGCTCGCCTCCGGCGGCCGGCATCAGGCGCAGCATCACCTGCTGGTTGGCCGGGTGGCCCTCCACGGATTTGTCGTATGACAGGAAGACCAGCCACTTGCCGTCGGGCGAGGGATGGGCAAACCAGTCGGCGTAGTCTGCTCCCGAGGTCACCTGCTCTTGCTGCGAGCCGTCGGGCCGCATGCGCCAGATCTTCATCAGGCCGGAGCGCACGGAATTGAAATAGATGTACTTACCATCGGGCGAATACTCCGGCCCATCGTCCAATCCCGGCGCCGTGGTCAGCCGCGTCTCGGTGCCGCCTCCAACGCCGATGGTGTACACATCAAATTCGCCATCCTGTTCGGCGCAGTAGGTTAGCGTCCGGCCGTCGGGCGACCAGCCATGCCAGTAAGATGGGCCACGCTGAGTGATCTGCCGAGGCCGTCCGCCTGTGCTCGGGATGACGTAGATCAGCGAGCCAGTGCCCGGCGCATTGTGGCTGATGGCCAGCCATTGACCGTCGGGCGAGAAGCCATGATCGTTGTTGCAGTTGTCGGCCGATCCCGACTCGATTTGTCGAGGCGTGCCGCCTGTGACCGGGATCACATGAAGCCGGCCACGACTGTTGAAAACGACGGTCTTGCCGTCAGGTGACCAATTCGGCGCTTCGAGGTGATCCACGACGCGATGGACGATGCGCCGCTCCAACGTCTGCACGTCGATGACCTCCAGCGTGCTCTCCAGTACGCGCGACGCCTCTGGGACGACACCGACGTTCTCGAAATCGACGTCGGAGAACACGGCTGTTTCTCTGCAAGTCGCGTCATGCGAGCAGACCGCCAATCCCGCGCACACCGCATCGCTCAGCATCACGGTCATTGATCCGACTGGTTGAAACACGGCGCCAGCCTTCGCAACGGAAAGCGTGAACAGATCGGCGTCGCGTTCGAGCCGGACAGTGGCCGGGGCTTCGATGGGCGACTGAATCTCCCGGGTCTCGCCGCCTTTCTCGCTGCGGTATTGCAGGCAGATCAAGCCGTTGCCATGGACAACCGCGTCGATGTAGGCCGCATCGGGATCGGTGCTCTGGCGGACCATCCAGCCGGCTTTGCGGTGCTCGTGCCCGCCGGTGCGTTCGAAGCCCACACGGGCCGAGAGCTTCAGGTCGCCCGAAACCGGACGCCACACGAAATAGAAGGCATCTTCGGTCCCCCACATGTTCACGCCGCTGCCGGTGATACGATACTGCTTCGTCGCCGCGTCGAATTGCGTCGAACCCGGCAGCGAAATCTGCCCGACGTCGGCGCCGCGTTCGAAGAGTCCCAAGTTGGCGGAGGAAGACTCACATGACGACATGCTCAACAATCCCAAACTCAGGACGACCATGTTCGTGCATTTCATACTGGCTCCTCATAAACATCGCTGGACCTGAGCAGCTATTCAGTCCTCAAGATCTTTTCCAGCGTGGCCCCGTCGGCCTTGAGCAGACCATTGGGGACGATGCGCCGGGTCAGTTCGATGTAGTTGGCGTCGGCGGCGAAGACCGTTTTGAAGATCGGCAAAGCCAGGTCGAGCCGGCCGACGTTGGCCAGCGCCACCGCGTGCCAGAACCGCATTTCGGTGTTGGTCGGGAACATTCGCTCGGCGGCGCCGTATTCGCGCAGAGCGCGTGTGACGTCACCCTTCTCGATGGCAAGGTCGCCTTGGTTCATGTGCTCGTAGGCACGGAAGACCTTCAATACACGGGCCAGTTCCGCAACAGCATTCGGATGGTCCTCGACGCGCAGGTCTATGAGTCGGTCTTCCCAGGGCTTGCCGGTTGACCGAGTGCGAACGATCACGATCGCGGCCGACTGCTGTCCGCGAATGTCGCCGCCCGCCGCCTGCGCCGCCTCCAAGGCTGCGAGCATGCGTTCGGCCAGCGGACCGCTGCTGGCCTCGAATGCTTTGGCCATGGCCGGCACGATGTCCTGGTTGAGCATCATATTCGCCTGGACCGAGTAGTTCTTGCCGACGATGTGTCCGGCGTCGGCGATGCACTTGCTCCCGGTGAACGCGGCAACGGAACCGTTGGGGTCGATGAGCGCCAACTGGCGGAAATCGCGCCCTTCGTCAGATTCCGTCAGTTCGTTCAGCGCCTCTTGCGGCGAACGGCCTGCTCTCAGCAGATCGAGCCCGCGCGGGCCAAACGACACATTCACCAACGACTGGGTCGCGACGGCGCCGACGCCGGCCTCAGCCCAAGCGACGATCGAACCGACCGAGAACCAGTGCGACTGCACCGCGACGCCCATCTGTCCGCTGTTCGGGTCGCAGGCGACGATAGAGAAGGTGTGTGTCAGCGGCTCACCACTGATCATCCTGGCGCCGGCCGCCGCCGGCAGGCACAACGTCAACATCAGAATCGCTTGCCTCATAGTATCCTCCCAGCAGCAAGGGCGAATGATCATTCGCCCCCTACTCAACTTCGTGGGTGACGACCTGCAGAATGGCTTGCTCGCGCTGCTGCAACAGGGCCCCAAGGCCTGGCAGGCAAACCCGGTAACAGAGGGCAAACAGCACCAATAGTAGCGCCGACAGGGCCAGATTGACGGCTCCGGCCGGCGCCCAGCCCAGCCTGGACGCGAGCAGGCCCAGGCCCGGCGGCAGAAAGATCGGCACCATCGCAGCGGGAAACAGCAGGTGCGTCACGAACATCAGCAACGCGGTGAGCGTCGGCACCTTCGTCGGCTTCATGGACCCCGGTGCGACGCGGTACGGGACGACCACCGAAACGAGATTGCCCGCCGTACTCAACAGCAAGAAGGCGGCCGGCAACTGCAGCGCCGTAGCCAGAACCACCAGAATGGGCAGGCGCGCCGCAAACGTCACGAGCAGCTGGACCGCGCCCGCGATGCAGGCAACGATCGGCAGTAGCGCGAGGTTCTTGCCCAACAGAATGTGCCGACGCGGTGTGGGCAGCAACACTATCGCGCGGAACCCGCCGCGGTCGTAACCGAACAGGTTGAACATGAGCTGAATCAGGCCGAAGAAGGTCAGCGAGATCGCGCCGGTGGCAATGAAGGGCTTGATGACGTCCTCGAACCCACTCGACCGACGCAGGAGAAACATCGCACCGAAGAACAACAGCATCAGGAAGTTGGTCGCCAGCGCCATTTTCACCTCCGGCGCACGCATCAGGCTGCGGAAGTACGCCAGCGCCATGGCGGCCGCTTCGTCCGGAACACCCGGCAACGCCTTCTCCAGCAACGAGGTCCGGATGGGCCGCGACTGCGCCGCTATCCGTCCTTTGTCCTCCGTCCTCGGTCTTCCGCCCTCTTTCGCCTGTCCCTCGTAGAAGCGGATCGTCGAGCGATAGGCACGCCGCAAACCCAAACCACCCATGAGAAAGACGCCGGCAGTGATCCAGAGCGCAGGCCAGACGTTGCCTTGCGCCAGGGACATCGCACCATAACCCACCCACAATAGCGGCACCGCAATGTTCGCAATCTGCCAGGCCCGCGGCAGAGACGCTGGACGTCTGGCAGTCGTATCCGGTGAAGGCGTTTGTTCTGTTGAAGGCGATGTTTCCTTGGCGCTCGGCTGAGAGTCGCGACCTCGACCGAAGGTGTGCCCCAACAGGTTCGGAAGCTGGCTGAGCAGGATGAACGAAAACGTCACTACCGCGATGACCACTCGGCGGCGGCGCGGGTTGATCATGAGCGTCACGAGCCAGCCGCGCAGACAATAGGTCCACGCGGTTATCATGAAGATGAAGCCGATCGCCAGCGGCACGAGCAGGACCATCAGTCCGCCGCGACCCAGTGCCAGCCCGGCTGCGAAGCCCAGCATCCCGGGCAAGAAGAGGATCGCGACCAGCGTCAGATGCGACGCAATGTAGTTGATGAAGAAGACCTGCCTGAGCGAAACCGGCAGGTGCAGCACCCGGCCGATGTCGATCGTCTCGCTGCGCTGGATATCCGAGACGATGCCGGCCATCCAGAAAAACAAAAACATCCCGACCAACACGTCCCAAATGCCGAGCAGCACGAGCGGACGAGCCTTGGTCAAAACCAGGGCGCCGACGAGCAGACCGGCGACGGCGCCGCCGAAACCGATGACGATCCCGGCGCCGGCCACGAAGAAGCTGGCGGCTTTGTTGAGCCAGCCGCCTCGGTACCATTGGTTCCGCGTCAGGTGCCAGCGCAGCCAGAGGATCGTGCGAAGCTGGCTCGTGTCCATCTAGCCCTCCAGCCAACTGAGCTTCTGCCGCTCGACCTGGTCGCTGCCGACGGCTTCAAGAAAGCGGTCTTCCAGCGACGAGCCGCTCCGGCGAATGTCGTCCATCGTGGACTGGTGGACGAGCTTGCCGTTGGCGATAATCCCGACCGCGGTGCAGAGCCTCTCGACGATCTCCAGCACGTGCGACGTCAGGAACACCGTCGCGCCGCGCTGGACGCAGCGCTTCAGCGTATCGCGCAGGACGCGCGACGAGACCGCGTCAACGCCCTCGAAGGGCTCGTCGAGAAAGAGCAAGTCAGGGTTGGGGATCAACGCAGCCGCCAAGGTCAGCTTCTTCTTCATGCCGTGCGAGTATTCGAGCGTGAGCTTCTTGTCCTCGTGGTCGAGGTCCATGATCGCCAGGAGTTCTTCGCAGCGCTCGCGCACGGTCGGCAAAGGCAAGCCGTACATGCGCCCGACAAACGTGAGGTATTCCCGCGCCGTCAGGTTGTCGAACAGCGCCAGGTCCTCAGGCACGACACCGACGCGCCGCTTGACCTCCAGCGCTTTGCGACGATCGCTGATGGGCTCGCCGAGGATGTGCATGGCGCCGGCGGTCGGCGCCAGCAGGCCGGTGAGCATCTTGATCGTGGTGGACTTGCCGGCGCCGTTGGGACCGAGAAAGCCGTAGAACGTCCCGGCCTCGACCCGCAGATCGAGACCGTCGACCGCCAAGAGCGAGCCGAAGCGACGCGTCAACCCGTTGGTTTCGATTGCCAATGCCATTGCAGCCAGAGTCTATGGACCGCAGCGGGCAAACGCAAGCCCTTTCACCGGGTGGCAGCCTCAAGTCGTCCCGATGTCCATCGGGACGGGCTTGGGGATGGCGAACTCGCAGTCAGGACCTGTCATGTGGCCCAGCCGCCCTCGGCTGGGGATGAAAGGGAGGCCTCAGCCTGGGCTGAGGCATCAAATGACTCACCCCCAAGGGCGGGGGTGCCACATGGGACTTGAGGCTGCCACCCGCCGGTGTAGGGGCAACCCCCTGTGGTTGCCCCAGGCAGGCACAAGGGCCTGCCCCTACGCATCGGGTCGATCATTCCGTGAGATGATCGAGCGCGAGCGTCAGGTCCTCGGGTTCGAAGGTCTGACCGGTGCGGGCGGTAGCCCACGCTTCGAGGTAGAGACGAACGTGGGCCGAGCCGATGCCCTCGGGCGTCTCGGGCCGACGATACAGCACGCCGCCAAATGCCGCCGGCAGAACGATGTCTCCGAGCTGCAGCACCAGAGCGGCGCGATAGTGAGGATGGTCGTAACTGAGGATGTGCGTCGATATGCCGAGAGCCACCGTCACGGCCAGACGCGTCAGCAACTCCTCGACGGCGCGCAGCTCGATGCCATCGGCGCGGTTCCAGAACAGATCGATCACCTCAGCAATACAGGATCGCCTGCTCGCCTTCCCCTGGTCGCTATTGGCCGGTGGCTTCCCGGTCAGGAACTCGCGCATGGAGAGCATCGAACCGTCGGGTCTGAGCAGCAGCATGCCGCGTGTGACGTTGAGAAACGAACCGGGACGTCCCTCCGCCAGAGCGGGCGGAACCGGGACGGACTTATTCGCGTTCAACATGCTCTGGATCACCTGGTCGGTCTCGAGGCGATACTCCTCGAACTGAGGCAGTGCGGATCGAATCGCCTGGGCGGCCGCACCGATAGGATGGTTTGGGTCCTGGACCCTTCGCGACGGACCGTGGTAGCGCTGCATCATCGCGCGGAACTTCTGCTCGCGCTGCGGGTCTTGCTTGAGGACCGCGACTCTCTGGCTCAGCCACTTCTTGCGAACCGCGTCGAGCAGCTCCACCGGAGGCGGACGCAGGGACAGACCGAGGCGCATCACTTCGGGGAAATCACGCGGATTGCCGTCTTCATCCAACAGCTCTTTCAATCGCTGAAGGGTTCGCTCGCGTTCGGGGTCCATAGGCTTGTCTCCTCTGAGAATCTGTTCGACTGCCTTGCGGAGCCGCCGGCGGCCTTCGTGCAGACGCCGTTTGACCGTGCCGGACGGGACGTCGAGAAACTGCGCTGCCTCCTCGATGCTGTAGCCCTCGAAGTAGAACAGGCCAATCGCTTCGCGCAAGGTCTCGGAAAGGCTGCCGACGGCCTCGTGGAGCATCAGTGTCGTTTCGCGTTCTTCGGCCTGGGACGTCGCAGCGAGGGCGAATGATGATTCGCCCCTACGGGTTTCGTCGGGCACGGTCCTGATTCGTTGGAGCCGTCGTGCGACGCGCACGACGATTGTTCGCAGCCAGGGACCGAAGCGCGTCGCGTCGCGCAGGTCCGACAGGTGTTCGAGCGCGGCACAGAAGGCCTCCGACGCCGCGTCTTCGGCAAGCGCGATATCACCCGTGACGCCATAGGCGGCCGCGCGAGCGGCGCGCCAGTAGCGGCTGTACAGCAGGCCCACGGCTGCCGGGTCGCCCCGTCGGGCTCGTTCGACACAGTCCTGTTCGGTGCTCTCGTCCATACCGCTTATTATGTGTCCCGTCGGCAATATCGGGTTCGCTTTTTTTTGGCATTTTGGATGAGAAGCAGCCAAGCCAGGTGTGCGTTCCTGCCCGCTGGCAGTGAAACAGGCTGACAAGAGCACGATTATCGCCTATATTGACGCCCTGTTGAACACAAAGGTCATGTCTGGAATGAAGTGGGGATGCACTGCAACATGGAGGTTCGGAACGACAAGAGGACAGGGTGGCGGGCCGCGATCTTGATCGCGGTGGCCGTCCTGGCCGGCTATATGTTCACCACGACGCGCTCGACACTGTGGGATCGCGACGAGCCACGGTTCGCGCGGGCGACGGTTGAGATGGTCGAGTCGGGCAACTATCTCTACCCGACCTTCAACGGCAACCTGCGACCCGATAAGCCGATCCTGATCTATTGGCTCATGTCGGTCCCGGTGCGGCTGCTGGGCCAGACCGAGCTGGCGGTGCGCCTGCCCAGTGCGCTGGGAACCGCGTTGACCTGCCTGCTGGTCTTCTTCATCGGCAGGCAAATCTGGGACGCTCGAACGGGGCTCTGGGCCATGGGCATTCTGGCCACTTCGGGCCTGATGCTGTTCGAAGGCACCGCCGCGACCGCCGACGGCACGCTTTTGCCCTGCATGGTGGCGGCGATGGCAGTGTTCGTCCATGCGATCACGACGCGTTTGCGCTTCTATCACCTTCTGCTCATGGGCGTGGCCTTCGGCCTGGCGCTGCTGACGAAAGGCCCGGTCGGTCTGCTGCCCATCACGGCCATCGTCACGACGCTGGTTATCGACCGCAAGCGCATCGCTTCGCCGGGTCGGCACGCCCTGACGATGCTCGGCGCGCTGGTCATCGGCGCGCTACTGTTCATCGCGTGGGGCATCCCGGCCAACAATGCCACCGGAGGCGAACTCTACCGTCTGGCGGTCGGCCACCACGTCGTCGAACGGGCCACCAAACCGCTCGAAGGCCACGGCGGCCAATTCCTGCTGTTTCTGTTTTTCTACGTGCCGGTCGTGATCGCGGGCTTCTTCCCTTGGATACTGTTCCTGCCGGGCGCGATCTCGTTCGCGCTGGGTCGGCGACTACGCAGTCGTCACGGGGGCGCCTTGCTGATCGGCTGGATCGTACCGACCTTCGTCATCATGACCTTGGTCGCTACAAAACTGCCTCACTATATCCTGTTCATCTGGCCTGCCTTGGCGCTGCTGACGGCAGCCACGTTGGTCCAGGCGCGGCCCGACAACATGACCAAGCGCGACAGGGACTGGCTGCGAGGGGGACTCCTCTTCGCTGCTCCCATAGCCATTCCGCTGGCGCTTGCGCTCATTCTCGCTCCGTGGTTCCTGCCTTTGCCAGGTATGCGCAGACCGGGAGCGGTTGCAGGCGCGGCGCTCCTGGCGGCGGCCATCTTGACGGCAAGACCGCACTATCGCGACCAGGTCCACCGCAGCGCGCGGATCATGCTGGTCGGGATTATTGTCTTCCTGCTGGCGTTGTTCGTCGGCGTCTTGCCGGCAACGGAAGCGTTCAAGCTCTCGCCTTCAATCGCGCGTGCGATTCGGGCCCAGACCGACCCGAACACACCGGTCGTGGCTTACGGATTCCTGGAGCCAACACTCATCTTCTATCTTGACCGGCCGATCGAGGCGCTGCCCAATGAAGAGGCGGTCGCACACTGGGCCCAGGACAGGCAACCCGGCGTCCTCGTGGTCACGAAGGCCGCTCTGGAGCGAGTGCAACAGCAGCATGGAATGCTTCCTCTGGTCGAGATCGCCCGCAAGGAGGGAGTGAACTACTCCAAGGGTGACCCGGAGGAAATCCTGGCACTGAGCCGAAAGGACCCGCCACGATGACCACGGCGCGCCGACCGCTGGGGCTGCGGGCTCTGCCGCAGTGGGTGTTCTGGGCTCTCCTGGCGGGCTGCTGTCTGGCCTGTCCGCTTGCCTACCTGCTGCTCGACAAGCCGGTCTTCGAGTGGCAACTCCGGCGCGGGTTCGTGCCATTCTCGAACCTGTGGATCGACGCGTTCCGCCTGCTGGGCAAGGCTTGGCTGCTGGTCTGGCTGCTGCTGGCCTGGGTGGCGACTACCAGTCGCTGGCGGCGGGTCTACGCGCCTCTGCTGGCGCTGCTGATCCTGGCTCTTCCACTCAACGCAACCAAGCTGCTCGTCGGGCGCCCTCGTCCCAGACAGAAGATCGCTCAGATGCAGTCACAGGCGGAGGCGGCGACAGCGACCGCGGAGTTGCGAGGTCTGTCCTTCCCCTCAGGTGACACGGCCGCGGCGATTGCCGTAGCCGCTGCTCTCGGTGCCGCAGCAGCCTGGCCCTGGGCTGTGGCGGCTCTGCTCGCGGCAACAGGGGTCGGCGTGATGCGAGTCGTAGACTTGGCGCACCATCCTTCGGACGTCTGCGCCGGCGCGGCGCTGGGCCTGCTGGTGGCGCTGGCTGCCATCCGGCTCGCGCCCCGCTGGCCACCGCCCGCCGTGGGGACATGGAGCAGGCCGGTGTCCATCTTGGGCGTGGTCCTGATTCCGATTGTCACCATTGTCACACATGGGACGGGCATGTTCGTGCTTCTGCTCAAGACGTACGTCCCGCTCATGCTGGCCGTCTGCATCATCGTCAACGTGCGTCGGTCGCGCGGGCATTTGGATTAGCCGTAGCGAGGAAATCCCCCGTCGATTCTGCGCGCGTATCGGTCCACACTCCTGCAGATGACCCTTCGCATTGAAAGGGTGAGCCGATGTCGAGCACATCGAACGCCGATCTGACGCGCCGACGACTGTTCCAAGGCGCCGGCCTTTCCGCCGGCAGCCTGCTGGTCTGGGGCCGAATTGCGTCTGCCGGAGAGACGAACGAAAACACCGAGACCGAGAAGACCGAGGTCACGCCGGGGGAGGACCTCATGCGCGAGCACGCCGTGCTCGATCGCCTGCTGCTGATCTACGAACACGTCATGGCTTCCAACGGGATGGCTGCCGAGACGATGGTCGAGGCGCTCACCGGAACCACACGAATCATTCGCGAGTTCGTTGAGGACTACCACGAGAAGTTGGAGGAGAACTTCATCTTCCCCGCCTTCGGCCGCGCCGGCAAGCAGATCGAACTGGTCGGTGTCCTTCGCGCCCAACACACCGCTGGTCGGCAACTGACCGACGCAATCGAGCGACAGGCGAAGCAGCTTACCGATTCATCTCCTACCGAGCGCCTATCGCGTGACATCCGGGCTTTCATTCGGATGTACCGACCCCACGCGGCCCACGAAGGAACGGTGCTGTTCCCCGACATCCACGCTGTAATCGAGCCGGAAGAATACGCCGAGTTGGGCGAGCAGTTCGAGGCCATCGAGCACGACAAGTTCGGCGAGGCCGGCTTCCAAGGCATCGTTGCTCAGGTAGCAGCCATCGAGAGGAAGCTCGACATGTACGACCTGGCCCGCTTCACGCCGTAGGCAGACTGGAACAGGCACGCGGTATTTGTCATTCCGACCAAGGGCGAAGCCCGCGCGGAGGAATCTGGCTGGGCATGGACAGATATCGCGTTCGCAGCCAGATGCCTCGACTGCGCGTTGCTCCGCTCGGCATGACAAAGTGCCTATGGCGGCCGACGCCGGTAACGGCAGAGTGCCGCGCTGTACGAGCACGCGCCTTCAGGCCTGCGCGTGCTGGACGAAGGGGGACAGCTCGCGGAGGCGGGTGATGATAGAGGGCATCTTGTCGATAGTCAGGTCGACCTCTTCTTCAGTGTTGTAGCGGCTCAGGCTAAAGCGAATCGACCCGTGCGCCGCGGTGAACGGCACACCCATCGCGCGCAGGACGTGGGAAGGCTCCAGGGAGCCGGACGTGCATGCCGAGCCGCTGCTGGCGCAGATGCCGAAGCGGTCGAGCATGAGCAGGATCGCCTCACCTTCGATGTACTCGAAGCTGATGTTGGTCGTGTTGGGCAGACGATGAGCGGTGTCGCCGTTGACGCGGCTGTCGGGACAGCGGGCCAGAATGGCGGCCTCAAGCTTGTCGCGCAGGGCTTTGACGCGGGTGTTTTCGTCCTTCATGTTCAGTCCGGCCAGCTCGCAGGCTTTGCCGAGACCGACGATGCCAGGCACGTTTTCGGTGCCGGCCCGCCGGCCACCCTCCTGGTGTCCCCCGAGCAGGAGCGGGGTGATGCGCGTGCCCTTCTTGACGTAGAGGACGCCGACACCTTTGGGCGCGTGCAGCTTGTGACCGGACAGGCTTAGCAGGTTGATCCGGCTTTGCGAAAGGTTCAACGGCATCTTGCCGACAATCTGGACGGCGTCGGTGTGGAAGACGATCCCTCGGCTCGTCACCATTTCGGCAATCTGCTCGATGGGGAAGATCACGCCGGTCTCGTTGTTGGCCCACATGATCGTCACCAGCGCAGTGTCGTCGTCAAGCTCGCTCTCCAGCTCGTCCAGGTCGAGCCGGCCCAGCTTGTCGACGCCCAGCTCGACGACCTGGTAGCCTCGGTTTTCGAGGTCACGACAGGCCGCGAGCACCGCCGGGTGCTCGACGCGGGTGGTGATGACCTTGCGCTTGTTCGGAATCGCGACCAGCGTCCCCAGGATTGCGGCGCTGTCGCTCTCGGTGCCGCAGCTCGTGAAGATCACCTCGCTCGGGTCGCAGCCCAGCAGGTCTGCGACGGACTCGCGTGCGTCGCGCACCTTGACGCCGACGCGCCCGCCGAACGTGTGCATGCTCGACGGGTTCCCGTAGAGGTGACAGAAGTAGGGCTCCATCGCTTCGAAGACCTCCGGAGCCACCTTCGTCGTCGCGTTGTTGTCGAAATAAACCGTGCTCATCATTTATCCTCTGTGGACGTGGTGCTCGTCGACCGAATCCCTGTCCTCCTCGACGAAGAGGTCCTCCGCCACGAACTCTCGCAGCTTGGTCTCCACGACGTCCTTCATCGTGAACTCGGCCAGATGGCATTGAGCACACATGCCGCGAAACGCTACGATCACCTTGTTATCGACGACGTCGACCAGCTCGATGTTGCCGCCGTGCGCCCTCAGGGCGGGACGCACCTGCTCGTTGATCGTCTGCTGGACCAATTGCATCTTCTGGATGTTGGTCAGCTTCTTGCCCTTTCGGGGCGCCGGCGCGCGGCGCTCTTTGACTTTCTCGCCCTGCACGCGTTGGATGATCTTCTCGATCTCGCCGTGACAGCCGCCGCAGCCGCCGCCGGCTTTGCAGTAGTTCGTCACCTGCTCGACCGTCGTCAGGTCGTTCTCGCTAATGACGCGCTCGATCTCCTTGTCGGTGACACCAAAACAGGTGCAGACGATATGGCCTTCGAGTTCGTGCTTGTCGGTCGCGCCGCCGCGGTAGTTTTCGATGGCCGCCTCCAGCGCCTCACGACCCATCACCGAGCAGTGCATCTTCTGCTCAGGCAACCCGCCCAGGTACTCGGCGATGTCCTTGTTCGTCACGTTCATCGCTTCGTCGAGAGTCTTGCCTTTGATCAGCTCTGTCAGCACCGACGAAGACGCGATCGCGCTGGCGCAGCCGAAGGTCTTGAACTTGGCATCCACAATGCGGCCGTCCTGACCGAGCTTGAAGGTCAGCTTCAGCGCGTCGCCGCATGCCAGTGAGCCGACCTCGCCGACGCCGTCCGGGTCCTCAATCTCCCCGACGTTGCGAGGATTGAAGAAATGATCTCTGACCTTGTCCGTATAATCCCACATGCCTATCCAAGCCCTTCACGTGAATGGGACCTATTTGCCGGCCTTGAATGCCTGTCCGAAGTCGGCGATGATGTCGTCAATGTGCTCGGTACCCACCGAAACACGAATATAATCAGCCGTGACGCCGGCGGCAAGCTGCTCTTGCTCGGTCAACTGCTGGTGCGTCGTGCTGGCCGGATGGATCACCAGCGTCTTGCTGTCGCCGATATTGGCCAGATGACTGGCCAGCTTGACGCTGTTGATGAACTTCACGCCGGCCTCTTTGCCACCTTTGATGCCGAAGCCGAGAATGGCGCCTTGGCCGTCGGGCATGTACTTCTGCGCCTTGGCATGGTCGGGGTGCGAAGGCAAACCAGGGTAGTTGACCCAAGTGACCTGGGACTGCTTTTCAAGCCACTGCGCCAGCTTCAGCGCATTTTCGCTGTGTCTGGGCATGCGCAGGTGCAGCGTTTCGAGACCCAGCAGGAACAGGAAGGCATTGAAGGGAGACATGCAACTGCCCATGTCGCGCAAGAATTGCGTTCGCGCCTTGATGATGTAAGCCAGGTTGCCAAGGGTCTCGACGTACTTGACGCCATGATAGCTGGGGTCAGGCTCAGTTAGCTCGGGGTAGCGTCCGTTGGCCCAGTCGAAGTTGCCGGAATCGACAATAGCGCCGCCGATGCTGTTGCCATGGCCACCGATGAACTTGGTGCAGCTATGCACGACGATATCGATACCGTGCTCGATGGGTCGAAACAGGATCGGCGTCGGGACGGTATTGTCGCAGATGACCGGCATGCCGTGGTCGTGCGCCATCTGAGCGATCTTGTCGTAGTCGAGAATGTCGTTCTTCGGATTGCCGATCGTCTCAAGGTAAATCAGCCGCGTGTTGTCCTTGATGGCCTTGGCGAAGTTCTGCGGGTCCTTCGGATCGACGAACGTTACCTCGATGCCGAGCTTGGCGAAGGTATGCTCGAACAGCGTCGCGGTCCCGCCATAGAGCGAGTTCGACGAGACGATGTGCCCACCGGCGCCGCAAATGTTGAAGATGCTCACATAGATGGCCGATTGGCCCGAACTCAGCGCCAACGCGCCGACGCCGCCCTCCAGCGCGGCCAGGCGCTTTTCGAGCACGTCTGTCGTCGGGTTCATCAGGCGGGTGTAGATATTGCCGAATTCCTGGAGGGCAAAAAGCCGCGCCGCGTGGTCGGCGTCCTTGAAGCAGTAGCTCGTGGTCTGGTAGATGGGCACCGCCCGGCTGCCGGTCGTCGGATCCGCTGTCTGGCCTGCGTGCAACGCCAGGGTCTCTAGGTGAAGCTTATCGTTATCCGCCATGGTCCCGTTCTCCAAAGTTCAGGGTGTGCTAGGGCGCATTCACGCCGGCAGGACTTCCACCATCCGTTCCAGCGCCCTTCTGGCTCGTGCGGCAACCTCCGGCGGTACGCGGATTTCGTATTGCAGGTTCTCCAGCGATGCCACGAGCTTGTCGAGGGTGGTCTTCTTCATGTTCGGACAGACGCCCCGCGCACTGGCCGCGACGAATTCCGCGTCGGGTCTGACCTTTCTCAGAGCGTGCAGGATGCCAACCTCCGTAGCGACAATGAACCGCGTCGCGTTGCTGGTCTTGACGAACTTGAGCATCTGTCCGGTGCTGAGCAATTCGTCGGCCATCGCCTTGACCGGCTCGGAGCACTCCGGATGGGCCATGACGACCGCGCCCGGAAGTTCACGCCGCGCCTTATCAATGTCGTACTCTGCGATCAGGACATGCGTCGCGCAGTAGCCGGGCCAGAGGACCAGGTCCCGGCCCGTCCGCTCCTGCACGAAGCGCCCCAGGTGCTGGTCGGGAACGAAGATAATCTCCCGATCGGCCGGTAGCGATCTGACGACTTCAACCGCGTTGGCGCTCGTGCAGCAGTAGTCGCTCTCGGCCTTGACCTCCGCGGAGCTGTTCACATAGCACACTACCAACGCGTCGGGGTGCTGGCCCTTCAACTGGCGCAACTGCTCGGCGTCGATCATGTCGGCCATCGGGCAGCCCGCCTTGGGCTCCGGCATGAGCACGAGCTTGTCGGGCGAGAGAATCGCCGCGGTCTCGGCCATGAAGCGAACGCCACAGAAAACGATGACCTCCGCGTCCGTCCGTGACGCCTGCACGCTCAGGCCAAGCGAGTCGCCGCAGAAATCCGCGAGGTCCTGGATTTCATCCGGCTGATAGTTGTGCGCGAGGATGACGGCACGACGTCGCGCCTTCAACTCCTTGATCCTGCTAAGCAGACGATTGTCCAAGATACTCTCCGATGCGAGGCTCATGGGCGCCCGGCCGTGACTTTCTTGTGCTTTCGATAGATCAGATCGGGATTCGGGCTCGACACCGTCACGCCCGGCGGTACCGATTCCTTGATCCAGGTATTGCCGCCGATGATGGCGCCTTTGCCGATCGTGACGTCGCCCAGGATGGTGGCTTCGGCGTAGATCGTGACGTCGTCTTCGATCGTCGGATGACGCTTGCCTCCCTTGATGATACGTCCGCGCTGGTCGCGTCGAAAGCTCATCGCGCCCAGCGTGGTGCCCTGGTAGATTTTCACGTTGTCACCGATGATCGTGGTCTCGCCGATAACGACGCCAGTTCCGTGGTCAATGAAGAAGTTCTTGCCGATCACGGCGCCGGGATGAATGTCGATGCCGGTTTTCGCGTGCGCGCATTCCGACATGATGCGAGGGATCAGCGGCACTTGGCGGACGTGCAGCTCGTGCGCGATGCGGTGAACGCCGATAGCAATGATGCAGGGATAGCTGATCACGATCTCCTCATAGCTGCGCGCCGCCGGGTCTCCGTCGTACGCGGCGCAAACGTCCCCTTTGAGCAGCTCGCGTATTCGCGGCAGCTCGCCCAAGAGCTCGAGTGTCACCTTGCGGCTCATCTTCTCGCAGTTGCAGTCGGCGCACTTTCGGATGCGACACTGGTATTGATAGGCGCGTTTGACCTGATCGACCAAACCGGCGTAGATCTGGCTCAGGAGGTCGCCGACCACGTACTTGACGTTCGACTGGCTGACAGCTTTGGTGCCGGTATGTCCCGGGAACAACACCTCGAACAGGAGATCGAGGACCTCCAGGATTTGTCCACGCACAGGCAGGTTGGCCGCGTCGATGAAATTGATGCCCGAATCGCCCCGGTAGGTTCTGGCGATCTGGTCCACGAGCCTCTCAAGCCGCTTGTCCGTCAGCTTCTTTTCGATCATTCCGTCGTCCGATACCGATCCGCGTCTACGCCGGAGCTTTCTCCGGCTCCGGTAATCCATCATACAATTCCGTCGAGATATAACGTTCGCCCGTGTCGCAGATGAAGGTGACGATGGTCTTGTCTTCGTTCTCGGGCCGCTCGGCCACCTGGAGGGCCGCCCAGACGTTGGCGCCGCCGCTGATGCCCGAGAGGATACCTTCCTTGGCAGCCAACTGTCCGGCCGTCCGCAGCGCGTCCTCATTAGCTACCTGGATGATCTCGTCAATCAGACCCACGTTCAGCACGTCGGGAACGAACCCGGCGCCGATCCCCTGGATCTTGTGCGGCCCCGGACTGCCACCCGAGAGCACCGGCGAATCCTTGGGCTCGACGGCGATGACCCGCAGATCGGGGTTCTTTTCCTTGAGGACCTCGCCGCATCCCGTCAAGGTGCCTCCGGTACCGACGCCGGACACCAGAATATCGACGTTGCCGTCGGTGTCGACCCAGATCTCCTTGGCCGTGGTCTGGCGGTGCGCTTCGGGATTAGCCGGGTTCTTGAACTGCTGAGGCATGAAGGCGTTCGGGTTCTCCGCCACAATCTGCTCGGCCTTCTGCACCGCGCCGGACATCCCGCGCTCGGCTGGCGTCAGGACAATCCTGGCACCGAAGAGCTGGAGCAGCTTGCGTCTCTCGAGGCTCATCGATTCCGGCATCGTCAACGTCAACCTGAGCCCTCTGGAAGCGCAGATGCAGGCCAGTCCGATGCCGGTATTGCCGCTGGTCGGCTCGACAATCATCGTGTCCGACTTGATCGCTCCCTGCTCCAGAGCCGCTTCGATCATGTACTTGGCAATCCGGTCCTTGACGCTGCCACAAGGGTTCTTCGATTCGAGTTTGGCCAGAACGGTCGCGCGACCTGAGCCAAGCCGGTTGATCCGCACGAGCGGGGTATATCCCACGGCTGCCACGATGTCCTCGAAAACGGCACTCATGTCGCCTCCTAAGTCTATATCTGATACTCAACCTCGCAGGCCTTCGCCTGTTGGACCACATCGGCCAGAGTCAATGAGCCGAGCACGCCGTGGATGGCTTCTTCCACGCGCAGCCAGATCTCCCGCGCGGCGCAATCGGCCGCCCGTTCGCAGTAGGCCGCGTCGTCGGTGCACTCGGCTGTCGTGACGGCGCCTTCGAGACATCGGAAGATTTCATACACGTTGATCTGGTCGGCCGGACGCGCCAAAACGTAACCCCCTTTGGAGCCTCGAATACTCCGGACGAATCCCGCCGAGCGCAACAGGCTCATCAACTGCTCGAGGTACTTGACCGAAATCCCCTGACGCTCGGCGATCACCTTGAGCTGAAGCGGGCGCTTCTCCTCGTGGTGGGCCAGCTCAATGACCGCCCGCATGCCGTAACGCGTTCTCGTGGATAGTTTCATTGTCGTATATCTCCTACTATTCCCACTTCAATACTATACAACGTCTACGCCACCGTCAAGCCCCTGTGCCCGAGAACGACACAGAATCTATCCTCAGCTTGAAATTTACTTTCCATTTTGTCCGCGGTTCGCCGTAACGCAAGCGGTGCGCTGCATTTCCTATAAAAATGGTGATGATTTTCATCGGCCTACCTGCCGTACCCCCATATATGGGAGAACGCACTTCGCGATGTACCACCCGTTGATGATATATGGCCGAGCAAAACTCGGGTCCCTGCACCGTCGAGCCAAGCTTATTGACGAACAAGTGGTCGCCGTCTATGATAGGAACCCAATCAGGCCGCGACACTCAGTTTGGATTACGGGTATGGCCAAGGACGCCAACAAGAGAATCGTCTTCATCTCGACCTTCCCGCCGCGAAGGTGCGGCATCGCGACATTCACCGCCGACCTCGTACGCAACGTCGAGGCCGCTGCCGGTGGCCGATTCGAACCGCTCATCGTGACCATGTGTTCGGATCATGCCCTCAAGTACAGTGACCCGGTCAAGTTCGAGGTGCGTCAGAACGTCCGCCGGGACTACCTCTGTGCCGCCGACTACATCAATTTCAGCCATGTGGACCTCGTCTCGGTCCAGCACGAGTTCGGCCTGTTCGGAGGCGACGCCGGCTCGTACCTGAGTCTGCTGCTCAAGCGGCTCAAGGCGCCGGTTGTCACGACGCTGCACACCGTGCTCGACCATCCGCAGCCGGACTACCGCAAATCGATGATGGACCTTTGCGACTGTTCGGACCTGGTCGTGACCATGAACGAACGAGGCGTGACCATGCTCGCGGACATTTACGGCATCGATACCAAGAAGGCCCGCCTGATCCCCCACGGCATCCCCGATCTGCCCTTCGTCGACAGCAACTACTACAAGCACAAGTTCGGCCTGGAGGGCAGGCGGACGATTCTGACGTTCGGGCTCATCAACAAGAACAAAGGCATCGAGTACATGCTGCGCGCCATGCCTGAGATCGTGGCCGCCGAGCCCAGCGTCATGTATATCGTCCTGGGGATGACTCACCCGCTCGTACTGAAATACGAAGGCGAATCCTATCGCTTCAGCCTCCAGCAGATGGTCAAAGACCTGCGTCTGGAAGACCACGTCATCTTCCATAACCGCTTCGTGGACGACGCCGAGCTGCACAATTTCCTCTGCGCCGCCGACGTCTACGTGACGCCGTACTTGAGCCACGCGCAACTGACCAGCGGCACGCTGGCCTTTGCGGTCGGGACGGGCAAGGCCGTCGTCTCGACCCCCTATTGGGCCGCGACCGAACTGCTGGCGGACGGCCGCGGCTGCCTGGTCCCGTTTGCCGATTCCGATCGGCTCGCGCAAGAGGTCATCGCCATTTTGAAAGACGATGCGCTGTTCTACTCGCTGCGTGGAGAGGCTTATGACTATGGACGTTCGCGGACCTGGCCTCGGATCGGACAAACCTACTGGGAGCTGTTCTGCGAAACTGACTTTTCCGCGCATGTCACGAGCGGCAGCGCGCTGACAGCGGCCGAGACCTTGTCCAATATCGAGGTCCCCGAGCCAGCGCTGGATCACCTCATCCGCCTCACGGACGACACCGGCCTGTACCAGCACGCCAAGTTCACGATTCCCAACCGCGCGCACGGCTATTGCACCGACGACAACGCGCGCGGCCTGATCGCGATGACCTGGTATCACTCGCAGTATCCCGATGCGCAGGCCTTGCGCCTGCTCGACATCTACCTGTCCTTCCTGGTCCATGCCCAGAATCCGGACGGTACGATCCGCAACTTCATGGATTTCGACCGAGGCTGGTGGGCCGACGAGCCGGCGCACGATGCCTTCGGTCGAGTTCTGTGGGCCTGGGGAGCCGTCATCGCTACGCCGCCATCGCCGTCGTATCTGTCCGTCGCCAAGGATTGTTTCGACCGATCCGTGGGGCTGGTGCCGAGGCAGCATCCACGGGGTATGGCGTACGCCGTGCTGGGTATGTGCGACTATCTCAGGCGTTTCCCGGGCGCCAGCGACATCAAGCGTGAGTTGGAAGTGGCCGCGGACGGCCTGGTCCGCCAGTACGAAGAGAGCTGCTACCCCGACTGGGACTGGTTCGAGGACATTCTGACCTACGACAACGCGGTTTTGCCTCACGCGCTCTTCGTTGCAGGCGAGAACCTGGGCAACAGCCGTTGCCTTGAGGTCGCGCAGAAGACCGCCGACTTCCTCCTGGAGAACACCTTTGACGGCGATCACTTCAGCTTCGTCGGCTGCAACGGTTGGTACGAACGTGGCAAACCTCGCGCCGAATTCGATCAGCAGCCCATCGAAGCCGCCGGTGCCGTCATGATGCTCCGGGCGGCCTACGACGCGACAAAGAACCCGCAGTTTCTCACGCTCCAACGCCGGGCTTTCGACTGGTTCCTCGGCGCCAACGACCTCGGTACTGCTCTTTACGATTTCACCACCAAAGGCTGTTCCGACGGCCTCATGCCCGGCGGGATCAACGGCAACCAGGGTGCCGAGAGCACCGTGAGTTTCCTCCTGAGCCTGCTGACCATCATCGAGAGCTACGCGATCGCCGACAAAGCGCAGCCGAAGGCAACCGACAATCCTGCCGAGCCCCTCCTGCACGCCGACAGCACCGAAGACGAGAAAGACCCCGCGCAGAGCTAGGTCTGACTGCCGGCCTGGAATCGGCGGAGCGGCATTACCTTCCCACGAGGGGCAGGATCACATGCGAACGGTGTTGCGCGTCGTGGAAGATCTTGATCGTGGGCGCCGGATCGTGCGTGAGGTGTCGGTAGTTGTCCCTGTCGGCGCAGGCGAGTGTAATGCGAATACGATGGCCAGCGGCGAAATGCTTGGCCGTCGGGAGCAGATCGAACACCATCTCGACCGGCTCGCCGTTCAACGTTGCGATGTCCCCTTCGCCACTGGGGCGGTACGGCAGACCGAGCGCTTCGTACGGTGCCTCCGAGAGCGTGCGATGCGACGCGCGCAGGCAGCCTTCGGTTACGTACGTGGACCGTCCTTGAGGATCGACGTCCTCCAGATAGGCGAACAGGTCAACGTCGTCGGCCGAAGACTGAATCCAAACGTGCAGGATCGGATGGCCGATGAGGTCCAGCGCCGCGGCCAAAGGCGCGGTCGTGTATGTAAGGCCCTTTTGGTCGTCGGCCGCCATATCCGGATAGGCCGGTGCCGTCGATCCCGTGCAGCGCGTCGCTGGTCCCGTGGTTGTCGTGTAGTCCACCACGTAGGCATCAAAGCCCCCCTCTGGCGGTGCCGTGACGAGCACTCCGTCATTGACGGACTCAATGGAACCGGACGGGCCGGCATGGAAGTGGTACCGAACCGGGTCGGCCTCGGAGATGGGCCACCGGCGGGTCCAACGCCACCTCGTGTTCTGGTGCGCATCCAGGACACAGTAGTAGATTGGCGGCTCGTCCATGATCCCGTTGTTGATATCCTTGAGCCAGTAGTCGTACCAGCGCACCATCTCCGTGCCTCGATCCAGACCGTGAACTGCAAGCGACCAGTACGACCAGAAACGTGACATCTTCCAACCCGGTTTTCTTTCGCGACGCGCATTCGACACTCATGCATTCAACTCCTACTGCACCATTCCAGATCACATACGAGTCATCCCGTTAGTCGAGGCTGGCGCCTCAGTATTCCGGAGAAAGCCTCAGGACCCGGCGCCCGACGCGAATGTCCTTGCCAGAATTGCCTGGCGCCGAGTACGATGTCGGAGATCATGGCCGGTCCTAAATGAGGTGTAAACCTGTGAAAGTAGCCAGTTTCAATGTCAATTCCGTGCGGGCGAGGCTGCCTGTCGTCGTCGAGTGGCTGCGGCAGAATGGGCCGGACGTCCTTGCCCTACAGGAGACGAAGGTGCAGGACGCCGACTTCCCGACGGAGGCCTTCGTCGAGATCGGCTACCACTGTGTCTTCCGGGGCCAGAAAAGCTATAATGGCGTCGCGCTGCTCTCGCCGCACGCCATTGAGAACGTTGATTTCGGTTTGCCCGACGAGCCGCATGACGAGCCGCGGTTGGTGAAGGCCTGCGTCAAGGGGGTGACGATCGTCAATACCTACGTTCCGCAAGGGTATCTGCCTGACTCGGACAAGTTTCTGTACAAGCTGGAATGGTTCGAGCGGCTCGGCGCGTATTTCCAGCAACGCTTCCAGCCGACCGACCCTCTCCTGTGGGTGGGTGACCTGAACATCGCGCCGCAGGCCATCGACGTGTACGACCCCGAGGGCCTGCTGGGCCACGTTTGTTTTCATCCGAAGGTCCACGAGGCCTTGGCGAAAGTGATGGGCTGGGGCTTCACCGACGTCTTCCGGATGCTCTGTCCCGGACCCGGCCAGTACACCTTCTGGGACTATCGCGCGCCTAACGCCTTCCGCCGCAACCTCGGCTGGCGCCTCGATCACATCATGGCAACCGCTCCGCTGGCGCAGAAGTGCCAGCGCTGCGAGATCGACAAGGGCCCCCGCGCCGCTGAACGTCCCAGCGACCACACCCCCGTTATCGCCGACTTCGACATCGATTGACGGCCGCCGTGTCGCTCTCGCTAAGCAGTGAAGGACGAAAATGACCTAAGGGACTTAAAGGACGCCACGGGCCGGCTCCGTCCTTTTGGTCCTCTGTGTCCTTGAGGCCCCTTCTTTACACACGGCAGCAGTCATATCCGCCGCCGTAGTCGGTCGTCGGGTGAGTTTGGTCAGCATGGGCTAAAGCCCATCCTACATTCTCAGCGCAGCGGCCCGATGTATTCGCGGGCGACGACGATATCGTCGAACCAGATTTTGCTGATGTAGTCGGGCGGGGACTCGGTGATGTAGAGCAGCAACCAAAGGAAGTTCAGATTCAACGATTCGGCGCTACGCCAGCGGAAGCCCTCGAAGGGCTCGCCTTGCGGGTCGGGCCAGAAGCTGTCCCAGACCCACCTGCCGCGTGGAAAACCGGGACCAAGATGGCTGACAAGCTGTCCGTCTTTCGTCCAGGGTCTTCCGTCGACCCAGAGGGCCTGCTCGCCATTGCTCGCGCCGACGGGATCGTTCATCTTCATCATCAACTCGACGCAGATCCACCTGCCACGCTCGACCCTCAGCGCGGGGTCGTTGACGAAATCATGTCCCCACGACTTCTCATCAGGTGAAGAACGCATGCCCATCCAATACGAATAGAAGTCCCACCGCCAGGCCTTGCCGTAGGGCTCGACGCCGGTGGTGAAACGCTCATCGCCGCTCGGTCGGATTCCCGCTCCGCCCTGAGGCCAGGGTGTCGGCGGGTTGTATCCGCCCAGATGGACGAAGTGATGGATCGGATAGCAGTTAGGATCGAACTTCACGTAGAAGCGGAGATAGAGCTGGTCGTAACCAGGCGGAAGCCGGCGGTAGAGGTGCCCGCCGGTGCTACGCCCACCGACATGGGTCATCAGCAACGAGCGTGAGCCACTGCTTGCCTGTGGCACATCCGCCGACAGCGACATCATCTGGGCGTTCGTGACGCTCTCCCAGCGAGCTGTGACATCTTCCAACGACTGGGCTTCGAAGTTCTCGGCGAAGACCACGTTCGGGTCCTTCTCGATCCCGAGGTCTCGCGAGTATTTGCCGGCCAAACCCACCGGTGGCGTCCCCGCGGCAGCCTGCGCGACTGCGAAGAGCAGTAATGCCACGCTCGTGCCGACCGTCATTTCGAACCTCCCTGCAACATCACGGCTTCAAAGACCGACATACCAACCTCTCTCGCCGATGGGCGAACGACGCTTATGACTCTCTTGGCGCGCAGCGCATAGAAACGGGTCAAAGCAAGGTAGTTTAACAGGCCATGGCGGTTGCAGTCAACCGATACCCGGTGAACCGCGGGGTTCAGAGCTTGGCTGCCAGGCCTCGGGAGTATCCCAAGCATCGAAGTTAGGGTGGGCGGAATCGATGATGGTCAGTGAAGCACCTTGTCCGTCAGTCTCGTCATACCAGCCGTCGACGTACTTGAATTCGAGGATGGTGCTATTGGTCGCATTGTCCAGGGTGATGGTCTCACCACTGTTGCTCAGGCCACCCGAGTATTGTCCGGGAGCAAGGTTGATCCCGCTGCCATAGCGGGCGGTGAACGCGACCCGGTTCTTCGCGATCACGATGTAGGCGCCGGGAGCCAACATCGCGTTACGGCCCTCCTCAAATACGTAGGAGACGCCGTCGGTCAGCTTGGCACCGTCGAGCAGCAGCGGTGCCGGGCCAATGTTCGTCAGCTCGATGAACTCGTACTCGTCGGCGTCGAACGCGCCGCCCGCGGCCGGATGGTACATGACCTCGCTGACACGGAGGTACCGCTGCTGTTCGCTGGGATTGCCCGCGTATGTCAGCGTCGCAACCGTCCGGCCAGACCGGTCCGTCAGGGTCAAGGTTTCGCCCCAACTGGACAGATGGCCTTTATAGTTGCCTTGCGCGAACCGCCCTTCTCCGCCTCTGGGGCTGCTGGCGCGATTCAGAAACGCCCGCGTGTCCGGCGTGACGTACATACGACCGCCGGCCACGATCACCGTGCCAGGCAGAAATGCGTGCTCCACGCCACCGGACAATTGCCAATCGGAGACATCCACCGTGTATGTATTAGGATTGACGAACTCGATGTACTCCTCGTCCTGGTTGCCCGAGGATGGATTAAACTCGACCGCGCCGAACATGATCGTCGCGTTAGCGGGCTGGGCGTTGGGGATCGCGGCGGAATACGAGCCCGGGATGTTGTAGTAGGCGACGCGGTCGACGTTGTGGGTGACGAACAGGTGCGTCCGGCGTACGGCCAGGTAGTCGTTCTTGAGCACGTTGAGCGCATAGGCAAAGGACTGATCGCGCGGATAGCCCCCCTGCCCACCCCAGGACCAGGGGTTGGCGTACTTGGCATAGTCGAGCGCCACATCCGACGCCATCAGCGCGACCAGCTCGTCAATGCGGTTCTCGATGAACAAATGATCGTAGGGCGTCACCGGCGGTTGGAGAAAATCGTCCATCACGGTCCGCAGCCGGCGCAGGTACATCTCGCGCACCGTCGCATCGTTCAGCAGGGCGTCGATCATACGATTCCAGTGGTAGTTCCATTCCTGGCAATCCTGCTTGCCCACGAACGGATGCGAAGGCTTGACGTCGGTCGGTTTGCCTGGCACCTGATCGTCGGCGGCGTAAATGTAGTCGTGCAACGAGCTTCCGGTCCAGTTCGAGCCCCAGGTCAGATCATGGTCCCAAGGTAGAAAGCACCACTGGCCCGACCCATCCGAATCGCGATAGAGGAAATGGTTCTTGTGCGGATGGTCGTTCTGGTGGCACAGGATCGTCGCGACGAGATAGCCGAGCGTTCGTGGCAGATCGACCTGATCGAAGATGTTGTTGTGCCGCGTCGCGCCGGAGGCGTTGTTGATGCTCCGACAGAAATCGTCCAGGTCCTGTCGGCCTTCCCATCGGCGGGTCTTCTTCTCGGCGCTGCCTCCAACATTGAAGGTGTTGTACATCTTGTAGAGAGCGCCGTCGGGGTCGAGCCCTTCGCGCTCGAGCAGCTCCTCTTCGGGCTCCTCGATGAAGATCTGGACCGCGTAAAACTCGCCGTTGCGCTCGGCGCGGACGGGAAACGCCTCGCTGCCCGGACAGCCGCACCAGTCGTAGGACTCGAACGCCAGCGCCTGGCGCAGGTAAGCCTTGTCACTATACGTGTTGTTCAGACGGAACTCATCGACGCGCGGCGCGTCTTCGCGGTACTGGAACTTGTAGCCGTGATTGGCCCAGAACTTGAAATGTTTAGTTGGCAGCCCTGCCGTGCTGCCGCCGCGGATGGCGATCTTGACATTGTCGTAGAACTGGCCGAAGCAATAGAGGGAGCCGCGCGTCCCCGAGCGGCTCTCGGAAGCACCGACGTTCTGCACGAACCAACAAAAGACCGGCAACGGCGTGTCGATCGTCGGGTCTTGCACCACGGTCCCGTAGTATTCCGGCGAGTCGTCCGGATAGGGGAAGAGCGGATTGCGGGACATCTGCGCCTCGGCGTCGATCGCGTTGACGTACCAGCGCACCATATCGCCGGCGTCGAAGGATGTGCCGGGGATTGCGGCCGTGTAGATGCCGTCGCCTGCGACAGCATCGCTGCCGGTGCCGTCGTCAGTCATCAAGAGCGTTCCCGTTCGCGGCGTACGGCTGTCGAAATCGAAATTCACCACGTAGGTCATCGTAGCCGCCAGCACCGGAGCGAGCCTCTCCGCGACCCGCGCGGTGATGACAAGGTCTTCTCCCGCCCTCGGAGCCGGCGGGTTCTCCGTGACATCTCGAATGGCCGGACCGATCTGCGCCAGCGATGCGTCGTTGGCGGCGCCGGGGGTCGGCTGGAGTAGATAGCCCTGCACGACGCCCGACAGATCGACGTGCTCGACGTCGATGGCAACCAACTCGGGCAGGATCAGCAGATCGGAACTAGTCAGAGTCGTGTTGAGGCCCTGGAAAGCCAGCAGGTTGTCGCCTTGAATCAGCCAGTTCTTGTCGGCGGTGAGGTCGAATTCCTGGAAACCCACCGCTTCGTTGTCGTCACGCGTCGCTGTCGCGCCGGCGTTCCAGGGTAGGTCCGCTTCTTCAGGCGTCTCAGGTGCATTGGCCCGCGCCACTTCGTAGCCGTTAAGGCAAGCAACGAAGCCGTCCTCGTACTTGAGTCGCAGAATCAGGCGGTCCACCGACTCGACGTCTTCGACGTGAAATGGAATGCGGACGTAAACCGTCTGGTTGACCCCTCGCATGGCGCCGACGTCGAGACCCACGAGCCCGGGGTAGTCGTATCCGACGCCAGTCGTGCCGCTGAGCCACTGCGAATCATCGAATGCCGGTTCCTTCCATGTCGAGCCGAGTACTCCGCTGGTTGGAATCAGTGCTCGCGCGCTTGCACCGGCGGCGACAAGAACCGTCTCCGTCTGACCCGCAAAGCCCCCACTGCCCAGGCCATACGAGATGTCGGCAAACTGCCGCGGATAGTCAGCGTATGCATGGGCAACGGTCTCGCCATCCGGCTCGACCAGAGCGGCGGACTCGCCGCCGCTGGACAGCGAGAAGCTGGTATGCAGTTCATCCTGGGGATCGCGCTCGTTCTTGCCCGAGGCGAAGACGACAAGGTAGCCGCCCGGTTCGACGACGACCGCCGGGAACTCCCACTGCTTCAGGTCGCCCAGATCATCGGTCAGATACCAACCCTCCAGGTCCACAATGCTCGCCGAGGCGTTGTGGATCTCGATCCAGTCCGAATAATCGCCCTCCTCGTCACGCAACCCACGATCGTTGGAGGCGAGAAACTCGCTGATCATCAGCCCCGACGCCGGCGTGTCGAGTCCTTGCGCTGCCTGGAGAGACGCCATATCCTGAGTCTCCATCAGTCCCGCAACAGCAACGACCCAGACAAGTACGTTTTGGGACAACTCACTCATTCGCGCGGCGCTCCTTGCGATGGGTGGATCAGATACTCGAACGGACACGCAAGATAATACGTCTCCACGAAGGGACATCACCCTGTGTACGCATTCTACCAGATCGCTGGCCCTGACACAAGACAGGTGAGGCCGGCCCTGACCATGCCCGTTTCCCGACGGCACAGGTCCGGCAGTGACCCAGACCCTCGCAGAACATGCCAATGTGGCAGGTATCGCAGCAGGCGTAGCCCATCCGTCAGTCCTGCGTAAGACCCGTCCGGAGCGACAGGACTGCGCCCGCGCAGGCGTAACCGAGGAGCGATTGGACGGGTGCATCTGCGGCAGGAAGTCTCCAGTGCCGGTGTCGGTATTTCCCGCGCCTGCCGTCGGCACGCTTGACTTTTCCGCCCCATCGCCACAGGATGATTCTTGTGACTCAGGGAGATGACCATGTTGGCGCTGCGCAAGATATCGAGTCCCTGGCGGAACGCCAGCGAGGCAGATATCGGTGTACGGCGCGGACGCTCATGTGACTGCGACTTGAATGGACAAAAACGAAGCGGAGGTAAGGACAATGGCTACGATTCTGGATCTGCCGGAGCTACTGAGGGAACTCGAACAAGATATCTTTCAGGCCGAAGTCTTGCAGGGGCGTTTGGTTGTTCCCTCGGCCCTGGCTCCCAAGATAGCCCGGTGGTACGGACGGCCCGGTGGCCGCGGTCCTGATGCTGCTCTCGCGCGCGCCTGCGAGCAGAGAGTCGTCAAGACATTCAACGCTTACACGTTTGAAGGAGCACAATTCAACGAACGCCGGGCAGAGCGCCCCGTAGCGAAACCGGACACGCGATCGCTGGCAGCTTTCATTGAGGACGCAAAGGAGGAGTGCGACTTCTGCGATCCGCTCAACATGACGTGCGCCGATGTATGGGGTCGGATCGAGGGGAAGGACTGCATTACGGCCGCCAACGCGGCCAAGTACGACGCCAACCACGGAATGGTCATCTTCGGCCCGCACCATCCACATGCTTTCGATCGAGAGCACATACAGGATTACGTGCAAACCGCCCTCCAGTGGCTCAACCGGACTCATAAGGGCGACCGCAATCTCAGGTATCCATTCATCATGTGGAACTGCCTGGGCAGTGCCGGCGCATCTCTCGTACACGGTCACCTACACATGCTGCTCAATCCGTATGGCTTCTACGCACGACATGCGTCACTGGTATCCGCAACGCACAACTACCAGGAGAGATGCCAAACGGGAAATCAGACGCGCAGCCGCACAAGAAGCGGGGACTATTGGCGCGACTGGACTGCCGTTCACCGGGAGGTCGGGCTTGCCGTAGAATCCGGAGATGTCGTGATTGCCGCCGCAATCACACCGGTCAAGGAAAAGGAGGTGGTGATCCTCGACTTCGGGTTCCGAGACATGGCCGTCGGGGAGGGCGCCATGGACGCCTTGACAACGGTTCTGCGCGCGTTCCTGGATGATGAGAGCCTGGCGGTGCTTAGTTTCAACGTAGGCATCTACTTGCGTCCCTTCGAGGTCAGCAACTACCGCCTGCCTCTGATCATTCGCTGTGTGGATCGAGGGGACCCATCACCCCTTCCCTCGGGAAAGAGCAAGACCTCAGACGTCGGTGGTATGGAACTCTATGGTTCATCCGTAGTATCATTCGATCCCTTCAAGGTAATCGCCGCTATCAAGAGGCACATGGGTAACGTCTGAAACGGTGCGGGGTATGACAGATGAACCGGCACGCCCATCGGTCGAGGTAGGGTTCTCCGGGGCCAACCCCGCTTCAGAGCTGCTCTCTTGCCACCGTGCCAGCGGGACCAAGCACTGTGGGATCCGGTACGCCGCGCCCCCGCCCGCGGGGTAACTTGGCCAGGGCTCGGCCCGTCACAGTCAGGTGCCCCATTGAGTTTTCGCGAACTGCCGGGAACCGACCCCGTACCGCGTAAAGGCTGTGAGGACGGAGGAAGCTGAATATAAGCGGCTCTCTAACAGCAAGGAGGAAATCATGGAAACGAACCAGTTACCCAGAGGGCGTGCGCGCGCAACCCACGCACTCAGCCGACGGCTCGCCGCGGCAGGTATCACCCTGTTCTGTCTGTCCTTTGCGGCCGCGGCGCATGGATACGGAACCAACCACTATGCTTCCGGAGGGCGTTTCAGCCGACGCTACGAACTCCTCATTGATGGGTTCGAGGCGTCCGTCGCGCGTCTGGAGGCGGTCGACCAAGGCGGCACGTTTCCCGTCCCGGTCGCGGCAACGGTGGAGGGATCGATGATCGGTGGCGAATTTGACGTGTTGTTTGAGTTGCGTGGTGTACAGAGCCCTGAGACGCGCGTCTGGCTGGAAATCCTGGGCGGACTTCTGCACTATCACCAGGACCCCGGCACCACCGGCAGCGTAATCTGGCACTATGATGGTGTCGACCTCAATCCGACTCACATCGTTGCCAGTGAAGGCCTGGGTGGCATCGACCTGACCAAAGGCGGCGCGCTGGACCGGTTTGCCGTCAAAGTCTTCAGCAACGCCAGCCCGATCGATCTGTCGTTCGTCGTCTTTTCCGATGTGGAGAACGGCTCGGAGATCACCAGGCCGATTCCCGCCAGCGAGCAGCCTGGAACGGTGTGGTATCCTTACTCCGAACTGATTGCCAGCAGCGGCAACGGCGCCGATCTGACCGCGATCACGGCCATCCTCGTCGTTATCGGAACCGGCGGCTTCACCGGCGAAGTGGACCTTTCCCTGAGCTGCATCAAAGCGACCGGTGACCCGCGTGCGCCGAAGGTGCTCTACGACCAACTGCGCGACCGGGTGGACACGACGATCTACTCGCTCAACTTCCCCGGTGACAATCCGTTCGACGCGCAGGCTGCCGACGATTTCACCGTGCCGGCGGGCAAAAGCTGGCGGGTGGGCGGCTTTAGGTTGGGCGGAGTCTATGTGCCGTCGGCGCCGCCAAATCCCACTGCGGATATCACGATCTTCGCCGATGACGCCGGCAGACCCGGCGACGAATGGTTCTCCGCGACGGGCGTACCCATAAGCCCAACCAACATTCCGGGCATCTGGGACGCCTTCCTGGGCGAGACGCGCGAGGTGCCTGAAGGTCGATACTGGGTCACCCTTCAGGGCAACGTGCCGATCGGCACCGAACTGCGTCTGAACGAGAATAGCACCTTGCGCGGTGAACCCTACCATTGGCGCAACCCCGGTGGCGCCTTGGCACCGAATTGTACCGATTGGAACGTCGGTACCGACTGCCTGGGTCAGCAACCGTCGCTGGCGTTCGGCCTGCTGGGCCCTGTCCCCTCAGGGACCGGGAAAGCGTATGAGGACCGTTATGATTGCTTCGGCAACGTCGGCATCTCGGTGCCAGCCGTGCGCGGGCTTCTGGCCAACGATGCGCTGAGCGCCGGGCCGGTCGTCGGCTACGACACGCCCACCATCAACGGCGCCAGCCTCAGCGTCACACCCGACGGCGGATTCGACTACACGCCGGCGCCGGGGTTCGTGGGTGACGACGCGTTCACCTACACGCGCCAAGACGGTTCCGAAGCGACCGCACATCTCCGTGCAGCATTCCGTCTGGTTCCTCAACAACGATCCGCAGGTCGCCGCCGGCTCAACGAATGAAGGAACGCAGGCAAATCCGTTCGTGAGTATCGACCTGTACAACGCGTCGTCATTGCCGCGTCCGGGTGACATCGCCTTCTTCCAATCAGGAACCTACACCGGTTCGCCCAATCTCCAGGACCGGCAGATCGTCGCCTCCAAGGTCGACGACTTCCTGGCCGAATCGGCCAGTCGGTGGGGTGACTACAGTGCGCTCTATCTGCCGGCTTCGTTTGAATTTCCCCAAGAGCCGGCCACGATTGTCAGTCCCACCGGCACTGCCGTCACCCTGGCCAAGGACAACGCGCTGATCGGCATTAGCCTCAGCGTCGGGCCCGACGGCTACGCGATCAAAGGCACCGATTTCGGGCGGCTCACCCTGTACGACGTAAGGGCCACGGGTCCCGGCGCCAAGGTCGATCTCGAGAATGGCAGCCTCCACGCCACACGCACCGAGGTCTTGATATCCAGCACCAGCACGACCGGGCCTGCGCTGCGCTGGGCAGTCGGGTCGATGGAAAACGGCGCCGATGGCCCACCGGCGGAAGACGGCAAGCACTACGGCCCAACGCTGGCTCTGGCGTTCTGCAACATCACCGGCCCGGACGGCGGCGTCGATGCGCGAGCTTTGGGCTCCGCATCCGCCAAGGTCGTCGCTACCGATAGTGTCATCAGCGGCGGCGCCGGCATCGCCTTCGCGGTAACGTCGCAGGAGACCAGCACGCTGTCAGCGACCTTCACCGGCAACACCGTGGCGGGAATAGCAGGCGATTTCTGGTTTGACCGCGAAGACGACAGCACGTTCACGTTTGCCGGCTTCACCGGCACCGACGCCGACGCCGCCACCGCCTTCATCCAGGGCAATAATGTCGGTGACCCGCGTGTCTTCTTCGGCGCCGGCATCCAATTCTGAACGCCCCGCCGCGGTCGCAAATCCGCCAGGCAGGCTTGCGGGCCTTTCCGGCCCCGTTCCAGGGGCCGGGAGGGCCCCTGACGGGGTCCAGCTCGTCCCAACGGCCTGTCCCCGCAGGCGGCCAAATTCGCCCCTAGCGGCCGATATGCCCGGATTTCCTGGTTGCATTTGGGTCTCGTTCTGCTTATACTGGCACTTGGAACTATGGATCGAGGGCCACGTCGTTTACGCGCGAGGACAGTGCGCGACGGAAGGACGGGAAAATCTGTCCCCAAAGAACCCGGGGGGGAAAGACGAAGGAGTATCGCGATGAAAAAGGTAAAGGTTCTGGCTTTTCTGGTAGCATCACTCCTGGTGGCGTCGGCAGCTTGGGGCGAGGCTCTGCTGGCACCCGGCGATTTCATCATCGCCATCGATGAGGATGGAATCGTTGCGGGCGGCAGTTATCCGGGTGCCGAGGCGCCGCCGAATATCCTGGACGGTGATCCCGGCACGAAGTACCTCAACCGCGTCTCCAGTGGCAGCGGCTTCATCGTCACGCCGCAGGCGGCGCTGGCCGTGGGGAGCTTCACGATCACGACCGCCAACGACGCCGAAGGTCGCGACCCGGCCACGTGGGAACTCTATGGCACCAACGATCCGATCACCAGTGCCGACAACAGCGCGGGAACCGCAGAGAACTGGACGCTCATCGCCGCCGGTGACGTCAATCTGCCCGCCGAACGCCTGACCGTCGGTCCGGCCGTCAACGTCAACAGCACGGAGACCTATGCCTCCTTCAAGATGATCTTCCCGAGGGTGAAGGGCAGCAACCTCATGCAGATCGCGGACGTCGCCTTCTACCTGTTCCCGGACGCCCAGGGCCCGAACGTGTTGGGCGTCGGCGACGCGATTATCGCCATCCGGGCGGGCTGGCAGAGCAATTATCCGGCCAATGAGGCCCCGGCCAACGCTATTGACGCCAACTCCCTGACCAAGTACCTCAACTTCGGCGAGATCAACTCGGGCTTCATCGTCACGCCGCAGGTCGGTGCCACGCTGCTGGACGGCTTCGACTGCGTTACCGCCAATGACTCACCCGAGCGGGACCCGGTCGTGTGGATGATCTATGGCACCAACGATGACATCGTGACTCCCGACAATGGCGACGGCCAGTCGGAGAACTGGACGCTCATCTGCGGCGGCACCATGGCTCTGCCGGACGAGCGTTACACGCCGGGCCCGCTGTACGTCGTTGCCAACCAGGCCGAAGCGTACACGTCCTACAAGATGGTCTTCGAGACCGTCAAGGACGCCGCTGCTGCCAATTCGATGCAGATTGCCGACGTTCAGTTCTTCGGTATTCTCGCCCCGCCGGTGGAGGAGCCCGAACCGGAACCCGAGCCCGAGCCGGTAGAGTAATCGCGCTTCCTGCGCCGCGACGTAGCGCCGAGCGTATCTGCAAAGCAGCTTGAAACAGGGACACCTCCTGCGACAGGGGGTGTCCCTTTGCTATTACTTCGTGGCGTGGGCGCCGCCCGAGCCTGCAGACCAGGCGTCGTCCGCGCGTACCAAGCCTCTATCTACATCGCCCCGTCATCCCACAAAGGAAAAAATCCGCATTGGATCGCATTTTTTGCTTTGCACCGCAAAGCGGATTGACTATAAAAGCGCCAAAGGCAAGGAGTGGAGTATGATCGCCGCACATGTTCATCAGGCTCTGGCGCAGGTCCACGAGTTGAAGATGCGCGTGCTCAACGCCCAGCGTTTCACCGGATACTCCGGGCGCTGCCGCATCGTCGGTGGAACCTGCGCTTTGCTGGCACCAATGATCCTCAGCGCCGGATGGTATCCCAAGTCCCCCACCGCTCACCTGATGGGATGGGGTTCCGTCCTGGCGGTGTCGGTGCTGGCGAATTACGCGGCGGTCCTTTACTGGTTTTTCTTTCACCCCGACGTAAAGCGCGACGTGCGGCGGCTCATGCCGACGGTGGACGCGCTGCCGTCGCTGATCGTCGGCGGGATTCTCAGCCTGGCCCTGATCGGCCGAGGGGACTACGACGCGCTCTTCGGCACGTGGATGTGCCTGTTCGGCCTCACGAATCTGTCGTCCCGTCAGGTGCTGCCCAAGGCCCTCTGGCCGTTGGGTTTCTTCTATATCGGCTGTGGCACGTTCTGTCTGTTCTGGGCGGGCGTGTCGTTTACCAATCCCTGGCCGATGGGGCTCGTTTTCGGCGTCGGCGAGTGGGTAGGCGGATTGATCTTCCACTGCCACCGAATTCCGCAACCAGCTTCAACCGGGTTCTACTCTCAAGGACGTGATTCCCATGAGCAATACGCATGATAATCCTTATGCCAGACTTGAACGGATCTTCCACGAGCCCGGCCGGTTGACCATCATGTCCAATCTGTTGGGCGCCATCGACGGCTTGACCTTCACCGAATTGAAGGAAGCGTGCGAACTGACCGACGGCAACCTCAGTCGTCATCTGAGCGCTCTGGAAAACGCCAAGGCGGTCCACATTAAGAAGTCCTTCGCCGGCTCTCGCCCCCAGACGACGATCTCGCTATCCAAACAGGGCCGTGAGGACTTCATGGCCTACCTGCAGGCCCTGGAGGCGGTGCTCCTGGACGCCGCTGAGAAAGTCGCAGTCCAGGATGGCAAGCCCGCACCCAAACGCACCCTCTTCAGCACCCGACTGGCTAATGCATAAAAGTACACATCCATTCTCATACGGTCGCCTTATGCCCGCACACTTTGCCATGCAAAGTAATTTGCGACACCAACATTATTGTGAGGTTCACGATGAAGGTCAAGATGATCCTGCCCGCGCTGACCGAAGCCAAGAGTCCCTACTGGCGCCCCATCAAGTACTCGCTCTTCCCTCCGCTCGGCCTGGCGCTGCTGGCCGGCTACCTCTCCGACGAGGACCAGGTCGTCATCCAGGATGAGCACGTGGAGCGGCTGAATCTCAGCGACAGGCCCGACCTCGTCGCGATCGAAGCGTACGTCACGTCGGCCTACCGAGTCTATGAACTAGCCGATTTCTATCGCGCCCGCGGCGCCTACGTCTGCCTGGGCGGATTGCACGTCACGACTCGTCCGCAGGAGGCGTCACTCCACGCGGACAGCATCTTCTGCGGGCCAGCCGAGGCCACCTGGCCCGCCTTCCTTCGCGACTTCGCGCAGGGCCATCCCGCCCCACGCTATCAATCCAGCCAGCGCAGCCTGGCGAACATCCCACCTCTGCGCCGAGACCTCATCAAGAGCAACAGGTACCTGGTTCCCAACTCGCTTGTCGTCTCGCGCGGATGTCCTCATGCGTGTGACTTCTGCTACAAAGAATCCTTCTTCCGAGGCGGCAAGCCGTTCTATACCCAGCAGGTAGATCGCGTCTTGAAGGAGATCGATGCTTTGCCCGGCCGCCACTTGTTCTTCCTCGACGACAACCTCTTCGCCGACCGGCGGTTCGCGTTGTCCCTCTTCGAGGGGCTCGAGGGCATGGGCCGGCTCTGGCAGGCGGCCGGTACCGTCAGCGCCGCACAGGACGACGAACTGCTGAACCGCGCGGCCGCGAGCGGACTCAAGAGCCTGTTCATCGGCTTCGAGACGCTCAACGGTGACAACCTGCGTCAACAACACAAGTTCCAGAACCTCGGCCGTGACTACGACGACGTGGTCCGGCGGCTCCACGACCGAGGCGTGATGATAAACGCCAGCTTCGTCTTCGGCATGGACGCCGATAGTCCCTCGGTATTCGACAGCACCGCCGAGTGGGCCATCGCGCAGGGCATTGAGACCGCCACCTTCCACATCCTCACCCCCTACCCGGGCACGCGCCTGCACAAGCGCATGGAGGCCGAGGGACGCATCCTCACGCACAACTGGAACCTCTACGACACGCGTCACTGCGTCTACCAGCCCAGGAACATGACGGCGCAACAGCTCGAAGACGGATACCGCCGCGCGTATGACACCTTCTACAAATGGTCCAGCATCTTCAGGTCCGCACGCGTAAAACCGGATACGCTCAGCGCACTGCGCCACCTCGCCTACACCGGCGGCTGGAAGAAGTTCGAGTTCGTCTGGGGCCTGCTCATCAAGACCGGCCTCGTCAGTCGGACGCGCCCGCTCCTGGAACGAGTCCTCGCCGGCACTGGCCCTTTGCGCCGTGCGCATCTCGCCCACGCCTGCCGAGGACAACCGGCTCCTACCTGAGGCGACATAGGGAGGGCCCGGCACTGCGCCCTGCCACCTCAAACGCAGTGTGACGGAACCGAAAGATGACATACCTACGGCGGCGGTAATCCCAGCCGAGGACGGCTGGGCCACATGGGTATGCCCTTACGGGCACACTGCGAACAGAGCCCTACGGCTGACTTTGATGACGATGAGTTCCTATGGAGGACCGGCCGGCCGCATCGCCGGATGTCCGAGCAGCGCAAGAGGCTTGTCGGCGGGTGTCCTTAAGGGTATGATGGATACACCCAGAGAATAGCTTCTTCTTGTACAGCGGTAGGAGCATCGATAATGCACCTTAAGGATGCGCCCGAAATTGAGAAACTCAGCGTCGCCGAGAAGATCCTCCTTGTCAAGGAGATATGGGAAAGCATCACTTCGGAGGAGCCGAGCGTGCCTGTGCCGGAAAGCCATCGAGTGGAGTTGGATAGGAGGTTGGCTGAGTACGAACAGCATCCCGGTGAATTGCTCGCGCTGGAGGAGCTCCAGAAACGCCTGTAGGGGCGAATAATCATTCGCCCTGACCGTAGGTGGAAGCGCATGCCCGAGAGAACGAGAGATAGAGTGACAACCGCAGCATAAGGAGGCCCTTCTCAGTCGCGGCCCAGATCCTTCATTGCGCTGCGCTCCATTCAGGATGACAAGCCGGCCGCGTGGGTTGAGAACCCACCCTACAAATGTCACGCGGTTCGCGCGTCCGCCGTCCTCCGTCTTCCGCCTTCTGTCCTCCGAGCCTCACGGCTTGGCTTTGATGGCGATGAGGGTGATGTCGTCGGTGCGGGGGGCGGCCTGGACGAAGTGGGTGACGGCATCGATAACCGCGGCACAGATGGCGTCGGCCGAGCGGGTGACGTTGGCGCGGATGATCTCCAGGAAACGCTCTCTGCCGAAGAAGCTCCCCTTGGGGTCCTGGGCTTCGTGGATGCCGTCGGTGCCGACGACCAGGACGTCACCCGGCTGCAGGACAACCGGTCCGGCCTGCTCGAAGGCGGCGTCGGGCACGACGCCCAGCGGCATGCCGGTGTTGGGCAGCTCCTCGATCTGGCCGGACTCGGCGTGGTACCAGATGGCCGGCTCGTGGCCCGCCGAGGCCCAGACCAGGGTGCGGGCCTCGTTGTCGAGCAGGCCATAGAAGAGCGTAACGAACCGGTCGTCGACGGTCTCAGCGACAAGTCTCGTATTGAGTGACTGGAAGAGGCCACTGAGATTCTCGGCGTGGTGGCCCGCTTCGGCGTGGAGCATGCCACGCGTCGCGGCCATCAGCAACGCCGCACCGATGCCATGACCGCTGACGTCGCCGACGACCAGGCCGACACGGTCGGCTTGCGTGGGTAGGTCGTGCGTCCCCGCACGACTGGCGAGCGCGGACGCTCGCCCTACGCCCCCCGTCTTGCGTCCCTCGTCCTCCGATGGCTGAGACGCAAAATGTTGCGTCTCTACAGTTTTCCGTGTGGGCAGGTGGATGAAATCGTAATAGTCGCCTCCGGTCTCATCACAGTAGAGGCAGCGACCGCTGATCTCGAAGCGGTCCACTGTGGGCGCGCGGCCGGGCAGGAGGCTCTGCTGGATCGCGGCGGCCAGCTCCAGCGAGCGTTTCATCTTCTCGCGCTCGCGCAGCTTGGGACCGGCCTCGTTGAAGACCCGGCCGAGCTGCTCGAACTCGTCACCGGTGGCGATATCGACCTGGGCATCGTAGTCGCCGGCTCCGAGCCGCTTGCCCGCCTCGGTCAGGGCATTGATCGGCTTGGTCACGTCCCGCGCCTTCAGCGCCGCCAGGACCACCGCCACCACCGCGACCAGCAGCACGATCAACGTCTCGCCCTGGAGCCAGAAGAGGCTCTCTCGGAGCAAGGACTGCTTCATCGTCCGGGCCAGCTCGACCACGCGTTCCTGCGGGACGATGAGGACGGCCGCGACCTGCGGGATATCGAGCGGCTGATACGCCCACAGACACGTCCGACCCTTGTACTCCATCACCCGCACGCCCGACTGGCCTTCGACGATGTCGCCCACTGCCGTCTGCAGCATCTCGGCGTCTGCGGAGCGCAGCTCGGGCGCGAACATCCGGCGTCGGCGGTCGCGCTCGTCGCTGTCGTCGGCGAGCCCATCGTGGAGCAGGATCTGCGGGTGCTGGTCCGGCGGCGCATTCGGGTCGACCATGACCAGCATGCGCTCGATGTCGGTGCCCCACCGTTCGGGCAATTGCATGCTCGCGAAGATTTCCGGGATCGTGCGGACCACCGCCGTGGCGCCGGCGAAAGAACCGTCGGCATACCGCACCGGAACGGACCGCACGACCACCGGTTGATTCGTGAAAGGGTCCCTCGTCGGCGCGCCCTGTCTGGCTTCGATCCGGATGAGGGCCCAACTGCCCCGGCTCCGCCTGAAACCCGGGCCGCGGCGACGTCCCGTATCCTGAGAGTCCGGCCCGCCGCGGCGCGCGCCTCCACGTTGCCCTCCCACCCGTTGCGGCGCGCCGTCGGCGCCGGGCTCCCGTTCGGGCGACCCGCCAGGGAAGCGTGCGGCGCGGGCGAAGCCCTCGGCTCGCCGATACCAATCGGTCCGGCGGGGATCGTACCGCGCCGGCTCGGGCAGTGGCACGCCGCCGGGATAGGTCGTGTAAAGGCCTGCGTCGAGGCAAGTGTGCAGCCACAAGATGCCTTTGGGCTGGTAGCCGCAGATTTCGTGGTAGACGGGCGTCATCGAGGCCAACTCCTGCTTGGCCTGCTCGACCAGGGCTTCCTGGTCGCTGCGCAGAACGATGCAGGTCTGGGCCTGGTAATCGGCCTGCACAGACGGTGCATTGGGTTCGGCCGGCTGGTCAAAATAGGCGTGACGCTGGGCCGGCTCGCTCTCGAGGTTCGGATCGAAGCCGAAGTGATAGTCTGACGAGACGATCTCCACTGCGACGGGGCCGAATGGCGCCGGACGGCGGGGACTGTCTTCTTCCGTCCTGCGTTGTCTCTCCTCCGGCCTCTGCACCCTGTCTTCCACTCTCGGCGGTCGCGCGTCGCGGAGGTCGGTACGGCGTTCCGTGGAGAAGAAGCCGTCGCCTATGTTGGGCTCGGCCGGCGGCGTCAGACTCGCCAGGCGCAGCTCCACCTCGCGCGCCTGGCGCGCCAGCAAGGCATCCGCCAGTTGCCGCTCACGCTCCAGAATGCCGACGTGACTCTGAAGCTGCTCCCGGAGCACCTCCCGCGCGTTGGCGTTGAGAGCCTCCATGGTCCGGGAAGCCAGACGGGCGCGGGCCACGCGTATGGATATCTGCTGAAGCGCCGACGTGATAATCAGCGGCGTCAGCGCGATCGCTAACAGGAGCACGAGCAGGCGATTGCGTATGGTCATAGGTATCCGTCACCTAGAGCGGCCCGTTGGCGCCATGGGTCCATCCGTCACGAAGCGGGTTTGAGGACAACCGAGCGCAGGTTGATCGGTTGCCACTGGCGGCGCAAGGGTCTGATGCTCAACTCATGCGCACCGGTTTCCATCAATTCGACCCGGCCCAACGTCACGGTTCGAAAGCTCTGATAGCTGCCGGTGTTAGGCGCGTCGACGGTGAGCTTCGCGTCGCCGACCACCAGTTCGAACTTGCTGCCGGTCGCCAGCGTCGCGATCGTTGCGACCACGTCGAACTTGCCGGGCTTGTCGACTTTGAAGCTCCAACTGACCCAGCTTCGGTCGTTGGTCCACCAGCCGATGTTGGGCTGGCCGTCGATGTCTTCGACCTGGGTGTCGCCGCCGTTGGGATTGTGAATGTCCGCCATCGTCGCGGCAAGCGTCAGGGTGCCGTCGGCGGCTTGGCCCGGCAGGACCTTCTCGACCACGAGTTTGCCGTCGATCCGCGCGACGATCACGGTGTCGATCGGGTCGACAGGCTCGGCGGGAACGGAGACGATCACGCCGTCCTCGGTGGTGGAAGTCGGCAGGCTTTGGCCGTTGGCCAGGAGGCGAGCGCTGCGGACCTCGCTGCGCAAACCCGGGATCAGCAGCTTGCCGTCCTCGGGCCAGTTGAAGACGTGCAGGTAGAGCGTCGCGCCATCATCGCGCAGCTTCTTCGTGCAGCGACCCCACGCGAGCTTGGGAAACGGGCTGGCGGTGGTGGCGTAGATCGACTCGCCGTTGACCGCCATCCACTTGCCGATCTCCTTGAGCCGAGCAATGCTCGGCTGGGGAATCTCGCCCAACGCGGTCGGGCCGACATTCAGAAGGTAGTTGCCGCCCTTGCTGGCGATGTCGACGAGATTGCGGATCAACGTCTGCGTCGATTTCCAGTTGTCGTCGTAGCTCTTGAAGCCCCAGGTATCGTTCATCGTCATGCAGGTTTCCCAGTCGCGGCCGGGCGTGCCGGTGGCCGGGATGCGTTGCTCCGGCGTGCTCAGGTCACCCTGGTAGCCTCCGCCCAACCGGTTGTTCGTGATGATCTGAGGCTGAAGCTCGAGCAGAGGCAGGAGCATCTCCGCTCGCTCTTTCGTCATGTTATTGGGAGTATCCCACCATAAAATGTCAAGTTTACCGTAATTCGAGAGAATCTCACGCACCTGCGGTACGGCGATGGTGCGGAGGTATTCGTCCATGTCACCGTCCTGGGCGGGGTCCCAGTGGCCTCCGGAGGCGGCGCCGCCGGAGTGGTTCCAATCCTGGGCTTGTGAATAGTAGAAACCCAGCCTGAGGCCGTGCTTGCGGCACGCCTCCGCCAAGGGCTTGAGCAGGTCCTTGCCGTACGGGGTCGCGTCCACGATGTCCCAGTCGGTGACCTTCGAGTCGAACAGCGCGAACCCGTCGTGGTGCTTGCTCGTAATGACGACGTACTTCATCCCGGCTTCCTTGGCCAGCCGCACCCAGGCGTCGGGGTCGTAGTTGATGGGATTGAACTGCTTAGCGAATTCCTTGTACTCGGCCACCGGAATCTTGCCCCGGTTCATAATCCACTCACCGATCCCGCCGATCCGCTCGACCTTGTACGTCCCCGCCGGCACGGCGTACACTCCCCAGTGACAAAAAAGACCGAAGCGGGCCTCGCGCCACCACTTCATGCGCGCGTCTCTCTGCTCGGTTGTCTCGCCCGGCCGGCCCACAACCTGTTGCGAGAACGCCGAGCCGCAAGCGACCACGCTCAACAACGCCGCAACGAAACACAACGATGCTTTCCTGCTGATAGTAAACCTTGCCATGGCAACATCCTCCATATCTCCTCACAGGACGAAAGAGGTCTGTTTTTCTTTGCGATATCCGCGGCTCGCCCTCGATCTTGAGCGCGATAACGCTGTCATCGACGTCGGGGGCGTCAGACGGCACGTGCACCACCAGCTCGGAGTCGCTCTCGGTAACGTTCAACGTGACATCGTTGACCAGCAACCGGGCGGCATCGACCTTGGTCCTCAGTCCCGGTACGACCAGCTTGCCATCGGCGGGCCAGTCGAAAACATGCAGGTACAGCGTCGTCCCGTCGCCGGCGCGTTTCATCGTACAGCGTCCCCACGTAAGCCCCGCGAACGGGCCGGCGACCGTCCCGTAGACCGATTCGCCGTTGACCGCCATCCACCTGCCGATCACCTCCATGCGTTCGACGATCTCAGGCGGCACCGTGCCGTCGGCCATCGGGCCGACGTTGAGCAGGTAGTTGCCCCCCTTGCTGGCGATGTCGACGAGGTTGCGAATCAGCACCTGCACGCTCTTCCACGCATGGTCGAACTTCGAGTAGCCCCAGGTTGTGTTGATCGTCATGCAGGTTTCCCAATCGACACCCGGCACGCCGGTCGGCGGGATGCGCTGCTCCGGCGTGCAGAAGTCACCGTACCGACTGTCGAACGGCTCAAGGTGATGGTCGTCGAACCAGCCCGCCTCGGGGCTTCGGTAAAGCCGGTTGTTGATGATGATGCCCGGTTGGTGCCGCCGGGCCAGCGCCATCAGCTCGTTCGCCCGCCAGGCTTGGCCCTGGTACTCCTGGCTGGAATAATCGAACCACAACACGTCCAGCCGCCCGTAACGGGTGACGATCTCCTCCACCTGGCTGTTGAGAAAGTCAAGATACCTGGCCGGCTCGCGCCCTTCCATCGTCTGGCAAGGCGGATTGTTCGTTCCCGCGCCCGCGTAGGCATCCGGATGGTGCCAGTCCCAGAGCGAATAGTACATGCCGACCCGCAAGCCCTGCCGCCGCACCGCCTCGACCATCTCGCGGCACAAGTCGCGCCCGGTGACGTCCTTCGCGTCGAAGTTCGTCACATCACTATCGTGCAGAGCGAAACCTTCGTGATGCTTGTCGGTGAACACGACGTACTTGCAGCCGGCCTCCTTGGCCAGCTTCGCCCACTTGTCCGCAAAACCCTGCTTGGGCTTGAACTGAGGCAGCAACCGCCGTGCATACACATCAGCCGGCACGTCGGCGCGGCGCTGAATCCACTCCATACCGCCTCGCTCCCAGGTCTTATCGTCCCACTGCCCGGCCGGGATCGCGTACAAACCGTAGTGCACAAACATCCCAAAGCGCGCCTCGCGCCACCACTTCATCCGTGCGTCGCGCTGCTGCGCCGTTTCGACCGGCTGCGCCGCAAGCACGAAACTCGACGCTCGAAATACGAAACAAATCAAAAAGACCAAAATCCAAATGACCGAAACCCGATGCGAAACATCGTCCTGAACGAAGTGAAGGACCTGGTCATCGAAACGAGATCCTTCGCTGCGCTCAGGACGACCTGCTGGGGCAAGTGGATTGGGAGCTTGGATCATTTGGGTTTGTTTCGGATTTCGAATTTCGATATTCGGATTTGGCATAGTGCGTCGCATTCGCTCAACGATGATCGGTCACTACTGCCCACTCGCGGCGTCAATCATCCATGATTCATCATCCATCATCAATGCCATCAGTCCAGCCGGATCCCCTTCTGGTGCAGCCACTGCTTCAGATCGGTCATCTCGTTGTTGAACACCTCGTTGTCGTAGTCCTGTTCGAGCTTAACGATGCTCTCCGCCAATTCGGGCTGTTCGTTGACCACCTCGTTGAGCTTCTTCTCGAACTCATCGGCCGCCGCGCGCAGGTCGTCGAGGTGCAGCTCGACGCCGATCATGCCGGCGATCCGGCGCACCACCGCATCGATGCACTTGGGATTGTTGCCTTGCACGTACGCCGGCACCGTCGCCACGAGATTGACCATGTCGATGCCGGACTGCCTGGCCTTGACCGTCAGGTAGGTCGCGATGCTCGCCGGGCCTTCGTAGTCGCTGAACCCAATCCCGAAACGGTCGAAGACCGGCTTGAGCTGTGGATCGGACACCGAGCAGAACATGTGCGGATCGCGCGTGTGAGGCACCAGGCCCGAAACACTGCCGATGAAGTAGATCATCCTCACGCCGAACCGCGCGCAGATGCGCAGGATATGGTCGGCGTAGCTCTCCCAGTCCAGGTTGGGCTCCTTACCCAGAAACAGGATCACGTCGTGCTGCACGGAACCGTAGAAGGCATTCTTGGGAAACTCCAGGACGCGAACGAGCCCCTCGCGGATACGGCAGTGCGGCCGAAACAGCGCCGTCAGGTCCATCGCGCCGGGGAAGTTGTAGATATAGAACCCCTCAGGCGAGATCTCCGCGAACTGATGCGCCTCGAGCTTCTCCACCAGCACGCGCAACGTCCCGGTCGACACGTCGCCGCCGTCCATCCACCCGGAGAAACCCACGATCAGGCGGGGTTCGCGAAACTCGGGGCTGTCCTGTATCCTCAGCCGGCTGTCCGTCATGAGCGCTCCTCGTGCGATACTCCATCGTCGTGCGTCAACGTCGCGCGAAAACACCGCCGGAACGACGCGCCACGCACCATCCGCATACTAAGACAGATCGGCATCCCCCGCAAGGACAAATGTAACGTGTCGCGGGCGTCTCGCCCGCGCGTGCTGTGGACGTCCCGCCCACGTTGGCAGACGCGTGAATGCTCAGGTCCCACGTACCGCGCCATCGTGCCGACATGCAGGGTGGGTTCCCAACCCACGCGTCAAGGACACCGACCCCGTCGGCAACCGCACCTCGGTGGTTGACTCCAGCGGGACCGACGTGTATACTGCCAATGAGTTGAACCAGTACACGGACGTGGCGGATGTCAATTATACCTACGACGACGCGGGCAATATGACTTACGACGGCCGGTACGCGTACGTTTACGATGCCCAGAACCGCCTGGTCGAAGTGCATACGGCCGGGTCATTGGCGGCGGTCTGCGATATCGAAGCGACCTTCACCACCGGCGGCGACGCCGAATGGTACGGCCAGGCCAGCGAATACTGCGCCTACAGCGACGATGACGCCGCCCAGAGCGGGATCATCGGCGACAGTCAGGAAACCTGGATGGAGATGACGGTCTACGGTCCGGGCACGGTGAGGTTCTACCGGAAGGTCTCCGCCGACAATAGCGACAGCCTCAAGTTCTACGTGGACGCTCAGCTCAAGGCCACTTGGTCCGGCAGCCAGGGCTGGGGCGAATACACGCAGTCGGTGACCGGGGTGGGCCAGCACGCCCTCAAGTGGCGTTACGTCAAGGACGCCAGCGTCTCGGGCGGCGACGATTGCGCGTGGGTGGACTACGTGCGCTGGACGCCCTCGCAGACCGTGGTCCCGTTGGCGTGGCTGGCCGCAGCCTTGGATACCGACCTGGACGTCTACAGCGGCCACGATGGAGATGCGGGCTTCTACGATACGAGCTGGCCGTACTACTCCGGCAGCGACGCGGCCGAGAGCGACTACGAGCTCGGCGATGACCAGACGGCGGTCATGGAGGCCGTCGGCTATGGGACCGGGACCGTGAGCTTCTACTGGAAGGTCTCGTCGGAGGCCTACCAGGACGAGCTGTACTTCTACATCGACGGCGTCATGAAGGACTACATCAGCGGCGAGGAAGACTGGGCGCAGCAGCAGTACACCGTCAGCACGGAAGGCGCCCACGTGTTCCGCTGGGAGTACGTCAAGGACGGCAGCACGTCCGAGGGCGACGACTGCGCCTGGGTGGATTACCTCCAGTGGGCGGGCGAGACGCAGCCGCCGGACCCGCCCGCAGGTGACACCTGGGAGACGGTCACCTACGTCTACGACCCGGCGGG